>NZ_JAMYTB010000076.1:0-548 GCF_040322275.1 Mesorhizobium sp. M0174 | reverse complement strand
TCCAAGGAAGCTTCAGGAAAGCACGGCCTCTTTTGAGAGTACAGAATATTTCAGCATTTCGCAGATAGGCACCGTCGATTGCTGCGATAGTTCTGACCTATTTGTCTTCGTCGGTTAGCATGAGATAGGGCTAGGGACGGTATGGCGACCCATCCAACGGCATCGAAGGCGCCAATGAAAAGAACGAACTGACCGAGTTAGGAAGCAATAATGAGCGGCAATTGATCTGCGCCAAGTTCTCATCGAAGCAACGGCGCTGCAGGCGCGGCTACACATTGATAAAAAGTCGGCCGTGTGCGGAGTTTCCTATGAGGTGACCCAAGCCTCGAATGCGAGCCGTAGACTACTAAGAATTTGCAGGCTTACCGCACGGACTTTCAGAACAGATTAGAGCTCACTAGACGCCTCATCACAGCGAACGGATTGTGAGTCCGCGCTGGGGCGTCCTTACAAGGCCCAAGGGAGACTTCGGCATGAAAGCAAAGAGACGGTTTTTCGAGGAGCCCCTAATTCAGGCAGACCCCGAACTAGCACGTTTAATCTCAGCA
>NZ_JAMYTB010000075.1:0-598 GCF_040322275.1 Mesorhizobium sp. M0174 | reverse complement strand
CGACCGTCATTGAGGTGATGGTCAATCCCGACGGTGCGCTGCGGCTCGACCGGTTGGGTGAAGGCCGGGTCGACACCGGCGTGCACATGCATCCTTCTGAGGCCGAACGCATCATCCGCCTGGTCGCCTCCCACGTGCGCGCCGAGGCGCATGCGGACAATCCGATTGTCAGCGCCGAATTGCCATCGGGCGAGCGCTTCGAGGGTCTGCTGCCGCCTGTCGTGCTGGGGCCATGCTTCGCCATCCGAAAGCCTGCGGCGAAACTCTACACGTTGGCCGACTATGTCGCCGACCGGGTCATGCTGCCGCTGCAGGCCGATGCGCTGAAGAAGGCGGTCCGCGAGCGGCGCAACATCCTGGTCGCCGGCGGCACGTCGTCGGGCAAGACAACACTTGCCAATGCGCTGCTGGCACAAGCCGCCGATTGCGACGAGCGGGTGATCCTGATCGAGGACACGCGCGAACTGCAATGCGCGGCGAAGGATTGCGTTGCCTTGAGGACGAGGCGGGGGTCGGTCACGCTCGCCGATCTCGTGCGCTCGACCCTGCGGCTCAGACCCGACCGCATCATCGTGGGCGAAGTCAGGGGCGCGGAAGC
>NZ_JAMYTB010000074.1:0-638 GCF_040322275.1 Mesorhizobium sp. M0174 | reverse complement strand
CGTGATGGGGGTTGTTGAGGTCGAGTAGCCGTTTCCATTTTTTGATGTTGAGATTCATGGCCGCGTAGAACCCCTGGCACCACGGCCGGGCGTCGATGCCGCCCCTGGGCTTGGTGGCGAATCGGGGCGCATAATCCTGCGGTCTGTCGAAGAGCGTCTCGTTGATCCGGTTGTGGATCCTGGCGACGCTGGCAAACACGGCCCGATCTGTTGCAGAGCCTTTGGCCAAGACGTCGCGCGGCAACCCCATGAGCGGGCACATCCAGTCTTGCGGGTCCGGGAACCGCGGCCCGGTGACCGCTGCCGTTACGAAGCCATCCAGCGCCGACATGGTCCGCACCAGCGGGCGACGGTTGATCTTGACGGCCATCCAGGCCTCGAGCGCCTCGTCCGACAGCGCCATGTCATCGATCGCGCTCATGCCGCCAAGGAGAGCTGCATCGCTTGGCGGCGCACCCAATTCCACGGCATCAGTTCGTCCCAGCGCGAGGCTGGCCAGTCGTTCTGGATGCGCTCGGTGACATCGGCCATGTAGGCTTCGGCATCGACGCCGCAGAGCTTGCAGGTCTCAATGATGCTGAGCACGACCGCTGACCGCTCGGCCGCGGCGAAGCTGCCCGAGAAAAGCCAATTGCGCC
>NZ_JAMYTB010000073.1:0-794 GCF_040322275.1 Mesorhizobium sp. M0174 | reverse complement strand
GGCGGCATCGACGCCCGGCCGTGGTGCCAGGGGTTCTACGCGGCCATGAATCTCAACATCAAAAAATGGAAACGGCTACTCGACCTCAACAACCCCCATCACGACCTGCTGCTGCCGATCCTGATCTACTGCGTCGACAAAAAGGGGAGGCCCGTCCTCGGCAAGCCCAGGCCAGGACCCGAGACCGCGCACTTCATCGAGCACGAGGCGTACAAAGACATCGCCCTCGTCATCCCCGCTCTGCGCGAACTCCACTACGTCACCCATTATGACTCGGAGTGATCGGCGCCGGCGCGCCGACGAACGAGAGACTAACCATCAAGGCGATTTCGGGAAAGGTGCCTTGGCGCACCGCTTACTGAAGCCCCTCCGCCAGCGATTTAGATGCTCGATGTGGATTACATATTATAGTTGATAAACTCAAGCTGCCTAATCCGCTGGCTGTCGTGCATGGATATGCGCAGGTTGGTCGGACGTAATGTGCAGAGGATCAGGCTAAGGAAGCGTCTGACCCAGGAGCAGCTTGCCGAGATTTCCGGGTTCAGCCAGCAGTACATCAGCGGCTTGGAGAAGGGCCGAAGAAATCCGACGATCATCACGATCTATGAACTGGCATTGGCCCTCGGCGTCAGCCACACGGATCTGGTTCGGCCCGACAAACAGGCCTGACGCACCCACTTCCAAGTAATTGCTACTGGCCCGGGGGGCGGCCGCGGGCGGCCCGCGCGGGGGGGGGGCGGCCCCCGGGGGTGGTGGGGGGGGGGGCGGGGCTGAGCCCCAAAGGGGGGGCCCCC
>NZ_JAMYTB010000072.1:0-794 GCF_040322275.1 Mesorhizobium sp. M0174 | reverse complement strand
TGACGTTGCCCCCAGTTTCTATCCAGTTTTGAGTTCGTTTCCGGCGTGGGTTGTGCCCTGCTGGGCGGGTGAAGCGACGGGCGCTGGCGCGGAGCCTTTGGCGCAGCGCAGCGCGAGCGACCGTCGCGGATTGAAGGTGCTGGCGAACTCGGCCGGTGTCTGCCAGGCGATTTGGGAGTGCGGCCGCGCGGTGTTGTAGTCGGCGCGCCACAGGGCGATGGCGACGCGCGCCTGAGCCAGCGAGGTAAACAGCGTCTCGTTGAGCAGTTCATCGCGCAGTCGGCCGTTGAAGCTCTCGATGAAGCCATTCTGCATCGGCTTGCCGGGCGCAATGTAATGCCATTCGACGCGGTTCTGATCCGCCCAGGCGAGGATGGCGTTCGAGGTGAACTCGCTGCCATTGTCGCTGACGATCATCCTCGGCCGGCCGCGCTCGGTGATGAGCCGGTCCAATTCGCGGGCAACCCGCATGCCCGAGAGAGACGTATCAACGATGAGTGCCAGGCACTCTCTCGTGCAGTCGTCGACGACGGCCATGATGCGGAAGCGGCGCCCGTCGGTGAGCTGGTCCGATACGAAGTCGAGCGACCAGCGCTCGTCGGGCCTCAGCGGCACCAGCATCGGCGCCCTGGTCCCGATCGCCCGTTTGCGGCCGCCACGGCGGCGAACGGCGAGCTTCTCCTCCCGATAGAGCCGGAACAGCTTCTTGTGGTTCACGACCAGGCCCTCCCGCCTCAGCATCACGAGAAGACGCCGGTAGCCGAACCGGCGACGCTCCTGCGCGATCGCCTTCA
>NZ_JAMYTB010000071.1:0-828 GCF_040322275.1 Mesorhizobium sp. M0174 | reverse complement strand
CTAGAGCGGCGGACTTTCATGTGAGTCCATAGCCTGCGGCAGTGAAGTAGTTTCTGCATTCTGTTGGAGAGAAGAGATTGCAGATATCGCCAATGGCCTGCCACAGGGCGTCGATGGTTCTGATGGCCTTTGCGCGCAGATGCGCCTTGAGCTTGGCGAAGGCCATTTCGATCGGGTTGAGATCGGGGCTGTAGGGCGGCAGGAAGAGCAGCCATGCGCCTCTGGCCCGGATGGCTGCCTCGGCGGCCGGACTCTTGTGGGCAGCGAGATTGTCGAGGATGACCACATCGCCCTTTGCCAGCGTCGGAGCGAGCTGCGTTTCGACGTAGGTGTCGAAGATGCGACGGTTCATCGGCGTGTCGACGACGAAAGGGGCGGTGAGCCCATGGCAGCGCAGCCCGGCGATGAAGGTCTGCGTCTTCCAATGTCCGAACGGTGCCTTTGAGCGTAGCCGTTGGCCCTTCAGGCAGCGACCGCGCAGGCGCGTCATCTTCGTAGTGGTTCCGGTCTCGTCGATAAACACCAGCCGATGTGGCTCAAGCCGCATCCGCGGCTGGCGTTTGGCCCGCCACTGCTGGCGCGCCTTGCTGATGTCGGGTCGATCTTGCTCGCTGGCCAGCAGCGTTTTTTTTGAAGCGGTAGCCGTTCCTGATGAGCCAACGTGAGATCGAGGCGGGAGCCACTTGGACGCCTGTAGCAGTAACCAGCTCGGCGGCAAGCTCCGGCATGGTGATGTCGTCCTTCTCGGCCACACAACCAATCAGGAACGCACGATGCGGGTCGAGCTTGGAATGGCGGCGGCCTCCGCTCGGCTTGGGCACCAGGCTC
>NZ_JAMYTB010000070.1:0-945 GCF_040322275.1 Mesorhizobium sp. M0174 | reverse complement strand
GCTTCGGCATCGACGCCGCAGAGCTTGCAGGTCTCAATGATGCTGAGCACGACCGCTGACCGCTCGGCCGCGGCGAAGCTGCCCGAGAAAAGCCAATTGCGCCTGCCGACCGTAAATCCGCGAATGGCGCGCTCCGCGATGAGGTTGTCGGGCTCGAGCTGGCCATCATAGAGGAAGCGATTGAACGCGCGCCATCGCCTGGTGCCATAGGCGAAGGCCTTCGCGATATCGGCATGGCGCGACAAACCCTTGCCCTGGCGCATGAGCTGTCGTCGCAGCGCGCGGACCAGTGGTCGGGTCCGCCTTCGTCGTGCGGCCAATCGCTCGGCGGGCGGCAGCCCCCGTATCTCTTCCTCCATCCAGTAGATCGCCTGGATACCGGCCATCGCCGTCGTGCTGAGCTCGGTCGGCTGGCTGTCGTGAACGTCGAATATCTTGCGACGCAGATGGGCCAGGCAGGCAGCTTCTCGAATGGCGCCACCCTTGTAGAGCTGGTTGTAGCCGCTGAAACCGTCAGCCTGGAGCGTCCGGGTAAATCCGGCGAGCTCGCTCATAACGCTCTCGCCGGCGCGGCCCATGGTGGCGCGATACCAGGCGATCGGTGGCTCCTGCGAACCCGAGTTGCGATCGTCGGCAACGTAAACCCAGAGCGCGCCCTTGTGTGTCCTGCCGTTGCCGGGCGCCAGGATCGGAAGCCGCGTGTCGTCGGTGTGGATCTTGGTTCGGGTACGGCCGATCTCACGGATGCGGTTGTAGATCGGATCGAGCAAGGCGGCGGCGTAGCCGGCGCTGCGCGCAAGCGTCGATCGCTCGATATCGACGCCCTTGGCGGCCATCATCTGTACCTGACGGTAGAAGGGCAGATAATAACCCCACTTGGCCATCATGATATGGGCAAGCGCGGCATAGCTGAGCTTGCCGCGTGCAATGGCCTTGGCTGGTGCC
>NZ_JAMYTB010000069.1:0-957 GCF_040322275.1 Mesorhizobium sp. M0174 | reverse complement strand
TCAAATTGATTCAGAATAATTTGCTCCTCGTAAGCCACGATCGCAACATACCTGGGATCAAGTAAGTCAAAAATCTCTCTGAGTGCGTTGTCAGTGCAGTAGCAGTCATCGTTTCTGCTGGTGAGACGCAATAGATAAAGGAGAGTGTCATGGCAAATGTCCTTAAGAGTTTCGCCACGGCTTTGGCCAGTGGTGCACTGGTTTTATCTTTATCTTTCCCCTCCAGCGCAGCCGGCGTTGGCGTCGGTGCAGGCGTAGCAATTGGTGGGACCGGCGGCATCAAGGCTGGTCTCGGCGCTTCAATCGGCGGCAGTGGCGGCATCAACGCGGGGGCCGGCGCCTCGATTGGTGGTCGCAGTGGAGTCAATGCCGGTGTAGGCGCTAATATAGGCGGCAGTCGGGGCATTATCGCCGGAGCCGGCGCGAACATTGGCGGCAGGAGTGGCGTCACCGCCGGTGCTGGCGCAAACATAGGTGGCACTAGCGGCGTCACTGCTGGCGCGGGTGCTAACCTAGGCGGCACGAGTGGTGTCGCTGCTGGCGCCGGTGCGAATGTCGGTGGCGCGGGCGGCGCTACAGCGGGCGTAGGCGTCAATGTGGGGGCACGGGTGGTGTTGGCGTGGGCGCCGGTGTCGGCGTTGGTGGCGGTACCGTTCCCGGCACTCCCGGAACGCCAGGGACACCTGGAACACCAGGGACGCCCAGCACTCCCGGCCTGCCGACCGTGGTCGCCCAGATGTCCAGCAGCCAACTGACGCGCATGAAAAAGCGCTGTGTCGACGTGCTCAGCAGCGAAGGGACGTATGACAGCGATCTGCGTCAGCTTTGCCTGCTGATCGCGCGCCGCTGAGGAGAGTGCTGCGTTAACGGGAGCGTCGAATCGGCCGTGCAGGCTTTGAGGCACTCTCCTGGCCTCGCGGCCGGGCCCGTCACTCGCAAGGTGGCGGGCTTCTCTGC
>NZ_JAMYTB010000068.1:0-986 GCF_040322275.1 Mesorhizobium sp. M0174 | reverse complement strand
ATGGCAAAAGGTAAATTCGAGCGCACTAAGCCTCATGTGAACATTGGCACGATTGGTCACGTCGACCATGGCAAGACGTCGCTGACGGCGGCGATCACCAAGTATTTTGGCGAATACAAGCGCTATGACCAGATCGATGCGGCGCCCGAAGAGAAGGCGCGCGGCATCACCATTTCGACGGCGCATGTCGAATACGAGACCGCCAACCGCCACTATGCCCATGTCGATTGCCCCGGCCACGCCGACTATGTGAAGAACATGATCACCGGTGCCGCGCAGATGGACGGCGCGATCCTGGTGGTGTCGGCCGCCGACGGCCCGATGCCGCAGACCCGCGAGCACATCCTGCTCGCCCGCCAGGTCGGCGTGCCCTCGATCGTGGTGTTCTTGAACAAGGTCGACCAGGTCGACGACGCCGAGCTGCTCGAGCTGGTCGAGCTCGAGGTGCGTGAGCTTCTGACCAAGAACGAGTTCCCCGGCGACGACATTCCGATCGTCAAGGGTTCGGCGCTTGCCGCACTTGAAGACAGCGACAAGAAGATCGGCGAGGACGCCATCCGCGAACTGATGGCTGCGGTCGATGCCTATATACCGACGCCGGTTCGTCCGCTCGACAAGCCGTTCCTGATGCCGATCGAGGACGTGTTCTCGATCTCGGGCCGTGGCACGGTGGTGACCGGCCGCGTCGAGCGCGGCGTCGTCAAGGTCGGCGAGGAGCTGGAGATCGTCGGCATCCGTCCGACCACCAAGACGACCTGCACGGGCGTCGAGATGTTCCGCAAGCTGCTCGACCAGGGTCAGGCGGGCGACAACATCGGCGCGCTGTTGCGCGGTGTCGACCGTGAAGGCGTCGAGCGCGGCCAGGTCCTGGCCAAGCCCGGCACCGTCAAGCCGCACAAGAAGTTCGTTGCCGAAGCCTACATCCTGACCAAGGACGAGGGCGGCCGCCATACGCCGTTCTTCACCAACTACCGTCCGCAGTTCTA
>NZ_JAMYTB010000067.1:0-1100 GCF_040322275.1 Mesorhizobium sp. M0174 | reverse complement strand
CCGCACAAACTCCAGCTTCTGTTTCATCGCGCTCGTGTCCTCGAATGGCATCCCGAACCCCCCAGCGCAAAGCGCGCCAAACTGTTCGCGATGTCCTCGCACAGCTGTTCGCGATGTCCCCGGTCCAAACAGGGGGGAGATTGGCCGTCATCTTGGCTTTCGCTAATCTCCACCATTGCAAGAATGGACGCACACCGTTGAAGCTGCCGATCTCCCCCCTTGCGGGGGAGATGTCCGGCAGGACAGAGGGGGGTGCTGTCCCTCCGGCCTCAGAAGGATAGCCGATCCAATGACCGACTCCGACCTTCCCATCCTCTCTCCCATCGAAGCGCGCGTCCTCGGCTGCCTGATCGAGAAGAAGGAACTGACGCCGGACGTCTATCCGCTGACGCTCAATGCAGCACATGCGGCGGCCAACCAGAAAACGGCGCGCGAGCCGGTAATGTCGGTCGAGGTTGGCGAAGTCAGAAGGGCGCTTGGCCAGCTCGAGCAGAAGGGCCTCGTCAGGCAGGTGTTCGCGTCGCGCGTCGAGCGCTATGAGCATGTCGTGGCACAGCGCTTTTCCCTGACCTCGGCGCAGATCGCGCTGCTCGGCCTGTTGTTGCTGCGCGGCCCGCAGACGGCCTATGAATTGCTGGCGCGAAGCGAGCGCCTGGCGCGGTTGCCGTCGATCGACGAGCTTCGCGGCAATCTCGATCTGCTGATCGGCCGAAGGCCGCCACTGGTGCAGCAGATCGATCGCGGCCCAGGCCAGCGCGAGGATCGCTATGTCCATCTGCTCAGCGGGCCGGTGCAGCTGTCGACTGCAGCAGCGCCCTTGCAATCGTCCTCGCCGGCCTCGGATCTGGAGACGCGCGTACAGGCCCTCGAGGAGGAGGTCGCGGCATTGCGCGCCCGCCTGGATGCGCTGACCGGCGAAGGCACTACATAGTCACTCGAACGTCGGCGATCCTTCGCGCCCCCCTCTGCCCTGCCGGGCATCTCCCCCTCAAGGGGGTGTTTGGACCGGGGACATCGCGAACAGGTGTGCGAGGACATCGCGAACAGTTTGGCGCGCTTTGCGCTGGGGGGTTCGGGATGCCATTCGAGGACACGAGCGC
>NZ_JAMYTB010000066.1:0-1129 GCF_040322275.1 Mesorhizobium sp. M0174 | reverse complement strand
TCGCCCGGCTCGATCGATGATGGTCGAGCGGCTACTAGGCCGGCAACGCGCCGGATCTTTTGGCCGTCCAGGTGGCGATATAGTCCATCAGGCCAGGATTGAGGCAATCATAAGGTTCGAGCCCGATCGACTTCAGCTGTGACCTTATGCCGTCCATGCGGCTGGGATCGACACCGGATTCAATGATCGACGAGACAAAGGCGGTGAAGCCCGGAGGCGACCAGCCATCCTCCTGGAAGCGCTCCGGATGGATGAAGGACAGCCCCTTGAAAGCGTGGTCGCGCTCGACCGGGCCGTGCATGTGGACGCCGCAGCCGGTGCAGGCATGGCGCAGGATCAGCGCGCCCGGATCGACCACCTTCAGCTTGTCGCCGTTTTCGGTCACCGTCACGTCGTTTGTACCGGCAACCGCCACGACCGAGAACAGCGCGCCTTCCGGCTTCCAGCATTTGGTGCAGCCGCAGGCATGATTGTGCGCGATCTGGCCCTTGACCTTCACCTTGACCGGGTTGCTGGTGCAGGCGCAGACCAGCGTGCCGCCGGCAAAATCGGGCTTTTCCCGTGGCAATCCATTGTCGATTTTAGGATGCAGTTTCTCCGGCATTTTTGTCTCCTCCCGTGTTGAACATGTGCATTGTCGGCCGTTGGCTGGTTAGCCGGCGGCTTTCTCCTCCTCAGTAAACCACCACGCTCCTGATCGACTTGCCTTCATGCATCAGGTCGAAGCCCTTGTTGATGTCCTCGAGCTTCAGCGTGTGGGTGATCATCGGATCGATCTCGATCTTGCCGGCCATGTACCAGTCGACGATCTTCGGCACGTCGGTGCGGCCGCGCGCGCCGCCGAAGGCGGTGCCCATCCAGGTGCGGCCGGTGACCAGCTGGAACGGCCGCGTCGAGATCTCCTGGCCGGCGCCGGCAACGCCGATGATGACCGACTTGCCCCAGCCGCGATGCGACGCTTCGAGCGCCTGCCGCATGACCTTGGTATTGCCGGTGCAGTCGAAGGTGTAGTCGGCGCCGCCGATCTGGTCGGCGCCGCGCTTGGTCATATTGACGAGATGGGCCACGATGTCGCCGTCGATCTCCTTCGGATTGACGAAATGCGTCATGCCGAATTTCTCGCCCCATT
>NZ_JAMYTB010000065.1:0-1214 GCF_040322275.1 Mesorhizobium sp. M0174 | reverse complement strand
TGTGCGAGGACATCGCGAACAGTTTGGCGCGCTTTGCGCTGGGGGGTTCGGGATGCCATTCGAGGACACGAGCGCGATGAAACAGAAGCTGGAGTTTGTGCGGCTGGCTACGGCCGAGGGGGCGAATGTGAGCGCCTTGTGCCGACGCTTTGGGATTGGTCGAACATGCGCTTACAAGTTGCTGGCGCGATGGCAGGCGTTTGGCGCGGCCGGGCTTTTGGAGGGGTCGCGCCGGCCGCAGTCGAGCCCGACGCGCAGCACGCCCGCGATCGAGGCGGCAGCGCTTTCGGTGCGCACAACGCATCCGGCCTGGGGCGGGCGCAAGATCGCCCGGGTTCTGGCGCGCCAGGGGTTTGGCCATCCGGCTGCCTCGACGGTGACCGGCATCCTGCGCCGCAACGGCGTCGAACTGGGCGCACTGGGCGGCGGCGCCAAAGCGTTCATCCGCTTCGAGCACGCCGCGCCCAACGACCTGTGGCAGATGGACTTCAAGGGCCATGTGCCGTTGCGCGCCGGGCGGCTGCATCCGCTGACCGTGCTCGACGATCATTCGCGGTTCTCGCTGGTGCTGGAAGCTTGCCCCGACCAGACCACCGAAACTGTCAAAACCCGCCTGATTACGGCCTTCCGGCGCTATGGCCTGCCGTGGCGCATCGCCACCGACAACGGCCCGCCCTGGGGCGACGGCGGCCGCAACAACTTCACCATGCTCGGCGTCTGGCTGATCGAGAACGGCATGTCGGTCAGCCATTCCAGACCCTGCCATCCACAGACGCTGGGCAAGGAGGAGCGGTTCCACCGTACGCTCAAGGCCGAGGCGCTGCAGGGCCCGCCCTTCGACAGCCTGCAGGCGGCACAGTGCGCTTTCGACGCATGGCGCCACATCTACAACACCGAGCGGCCGCACCAGGCCATTGCCGACGCTGTGCCGCTCGAGCGCTATCGTGCCTCGACGCGCGACTTCGCCGATGCCGTCCAGCCGTTCGAATACGCGCCCGGCGACCAGGTCCGCAAAATCCAGCAGAAGGGCACAACCTCGTTGTTCGGGCATGCCGTCAAGATCTGCAAGGCTTTTGCCGGCAAAGCCGTCGCCTTCCGCCCAACCGAAACCGATGGCGTCTTCGATGCCTACTTCCGCCACCAGAAAATCCAGACCATCGACCTCAATGCAAGCCAACGATAGGATGGCAAACTGTTCGCGATGTCCTCGCACA
>NZ_JAMYTB010000064.1:0-1269 GCF_040322275.1 Mesorhizobium sp. M0174 | reverse complement strand
GGTACGACCCGGAGACATGGGTAACAGAATGTACCTAAGACATGGGTGACAACCTCGTGCCGAACGGGTTGTCGATGGTCTGCAAGGTTCTCTGTTCCAGGTCGATATATCCCAGATCATAGTGCATGAAGCTTACGAGCCAAATGCCGTCGTCGACCTCCTTTATTCCGAGCCTCTGACCGGCGAGCACGGTCGAGACGTTGATCTTCTTCCTCATCATGCAGATGCGGCCGCAGGCGGTGACCAGGATGTCCTTGTCATGGAGGGGATAGGTCAGCTCCGGCAGGCCGGAATACGGCCGTGAAGAGGGCGTGTAGAGTTCCGTCGGTAGCTTCATGGCCAACGCCTCATGCGGCCTTTCCTCGTTGAATTCGCTGATGAAAGCGTCAAATCTGGCCTGCTGTTGCAGGGCATTCATGCCCGGGGGCCGCGTGGTCTCCTGCTTCAAGGTGCGGTGCATGCGCTCGTGGCGGCCGTTCTGTTGCGGGTTGCCGGGCTTGATGCGCTCGATGGCAATGCCGAGCCTCAACCACCAGACCGACAGCTTCGACAGATTGTAGAGGCCGTTGGGGCTGGCGAAGGGGACCCCGTTGTCGCTTCGAATGGCGAGCGGCAGGCCGCGTTCCCTGAACAGCCGGACGAAGGCCTCGATGACCGGCGCTTCCCGTGTCGCTTCAAGCGCTTCGGCGAGAAGCAGGTAGCGCGAGGCCTGGTCGGTCACCGTCAGGGGGTAACAGTAGCGACCGTTGCCGAGCTTGAACTCGCCCTTGAAGTCAGCGCACCACAGATCGTTGGGGACGGCGGCCTGCGACAGCGGCGTGCCCATGGCCTTGTTCGCCCGGTTCCTCTTGCGGGCCTGGCTCACAAGGCCGTGGCGGTCGAGCACGGCATGCACCGTGCTCTTGGCCGGGATGCGCACATCGCCGGCGAGCTTCCTGATCAGCAGCTCCCTGATCTTCCTGGCGCCCCAGTGCGGCTTGTCGCGCTTGCTCCCGACGATCAGCCGCTCGATCTGCTCGGGCAGTTGGTTGGCATAGCGTACCGGCCGCCGCGAGCGGTCGCAAAGCGCCTCCAACCCCTCTTGCCTGTAGCGGTTGAATATCTTGTAGCCGGTCTTGCGCGAGATCCCGAACTCCCGGCACACCGCGCTCATGCCTTCTCCGTCGAGCAGGCGAGCCACAAAGCGAAGACGTTCCTCCATCACCGAACACTCTCTCCACGGCATCAACACCTCCCGGCAAAAACCGAAAAGTGTTACCTATGTGTCCG
>NZ_JAMYTB010000063.1:0-1317 GCF_040322275.1 Mesorhizobium sp. M0174 | reverse complement strand
TGCCCCACCGGTTAGGTGGGGTATAGCGGGAATCTCTCCGCCAGCGTCAACACTCGTCCGGCAATGTCTACGTCGATTTCCAGCCCTTGGCTTGGATTCGCTGCAAGTCGATCTAAAACGTTGGCAATGATCTCTGCTAGTGCAGATGCTTCCGGATCTGCCATTCCACGAGCTGCAATTGCGGACGTTCCCATCCGGAGCCCCGAGGTGACATTCGGTGATTGGCTGTCTTGCGGCACGAGATTGCGGTTCGTTGTCACGCCATGAGCTTCCAATGCCTTCTGCGCGGCATCGCCTGTCAGCCCACGCGTTCTGAGGTCAACCATCGTGAATGGCGTATCTGTCCCCCCTGTGACGATTTTGAACCCACGTGCGCTCAAGCCGCTCGCCAGAGTTCGCGCGCAGCTCAGTACCCGTCTAGCGTATTCGGTAAACTCGGGCTTAAGGGCCTCACCGAAACAGACGGCCTTGGCGGCAATAACGTCGGGCAGCGGCCCGCCTTGAATGCCGGGGAATACCGCTGAATCGATTTTTTTACCTAAAGCCGCGTCGCGAGACATTATCAGGCCTCCCCTCGGCCCGCGTAGATTTTTGTTCGTCGTTGTGGTTACCAGGTCCATGTAAGGAAATGGGCTCGGATACTCTTTTGCAGCAATCAATCCGGAAAAGTGGGATACATCGGCGAGTGTGACTGCGCCAACCTCCGCAGCGATTTTTGATACCCTAGGAAAATCGATAGCACGAGGATAGGATGAGCCGCCTACAATAATGAGCTTGGGACGATGCTCGCGAGCGAGCTGTTCCATCGTATCGTAGTCGATGAACCCCTCTGGTGTTGTCCCGTATGATATCGTTTTGAACCAGCGACCGGACAAGTTGGACTTGAACCCGTGGCTCAAGTGCCCCCCTGAGGAAAGATCCATACTCAACACTGTGTCTCCGGGCGTGAGTAAAGCAAAGTACACTGCCTGGTTAGCTTGGCTACCAGAATGGGGCTGCACATTTGCGTGTCCTGCACCGAACATCGCTTTGGCTCTCTCTATGGCGAGGCGTTCAATGGCATCGACGTTTTCGACACCAGCGTGATACCGTCTCCCTGGATAGCCCTCAACGGTGGTGAATACCACCATCGATGCCATCGCTTCGCGGGCCGCGTTACTCATGTAGTTCTTCGGGGCGATCAATTCTACTTGGCTTCGCTGCCTCGACTCGTCTGCTGAGATTAAACGTGCTAGTTCGGGGTCTGCCTGAATTAGGGGCTCCTCGAAAAACCGTCTCTTTGCTTTCATGCCGAAGTCTCCCTTGGGCCTTGTAAGG
>NZ_JAMYTB010000062.1:0-1477 GCF_040322275.1 Mesorhizobium sp. M0174 | reverse complement strand
CTGTCGATGCCGGCTCAATACTCCCCAGAAGTGCCGTTTGAATCTTCCCCAGTATAGCGCTGCCGCCGGTCTTCCGGAGCGCGCTCCGGGAGACCGGCGGCGCGTAATCGTTGATGCTTCTCCTGATGGTCGGGAGAGGGATTTCGGTGATCAAGATCGGGGAGATGATGATACTGGATTTGCATCGGCAGGGCCTGTCGGTGTCGGCGATCGCCAGGGAGAGCGGGATCGACCGCAAGACGGTGCGCAAATACATTGAGCGCGGGCTCGAGGCTCCGGCTTACGGACCGCGCAAGCCGCGTCAGGCGGTGATCGATCCCTTCACGGCCTATCTTCGCGAACGCGTCACGCGATATCCCGGGCTCACCGGCAGCCGGCTTTTCCGCGAACTGAAGGATCTCGGCTATGGCGGCTACCGGCCGTCACCGACTTCCTGCGCGACGTCCGTCCTGCCGCGGCGGAGCGTGGATACGAGGTTCGCTTCGAGACCCCGCCCGGCGAGCAGGCGCAGGTCGACTTCGCCCAGTTCAATGTCGTCTTTGCCGATGAGCCGACCACGCCGAGAATCGTCTGGCTATTCTCCATAGTGCTTGGCTTCAGTCGCCTCTGGGCACGCTTCGTCGTCCACCAGGATCTGCCGACTGTCTTGCGCTGCCATGCTGGGGCTTTCGAGGCGCTGGGCGGCGCTCCTCGCGAAGTGCTTTACGACCGTATGAAGACGGCTGTGATCGGCGAAGGCGATACCGGCGGCATCGTCTACAACCGTGCCCTCGTCGATCTTGCCCGCCACTATGGTTTCCATCCCAAGGCCTGCCGGCCTTACCGCGCCAAAACAAAAGGCAAGGTCGAGCGACCGTTCCGCTACATTCGCGAGGACTTCTTCCTGGCCCGGTCCTTTCGCAACCTCGAAGACTTGAATGCGCAGTTGCGTCACTGGCTGGACACGGTCGCAAACCCGAGAGTTCACGCAACCACACGGCGTGTCGTCAACGAAGCTTTTGCCGAGGAGCGGGCAGCGCTCCGGCCGCTGCCGTTGGCTCCGTTCCGATCGGTCCTGAAGCTCGAGCGACGCATCAGCCGGGAGGGCATGGTTAGCGTTGGCGGCAATTTCTATAGCGTGCCCGACGCCACCAGGCGCCGTGTCGTCGAGGTGCACACTCTGGCCGAAGAGGTACGCATCTTCGAGGACGGCGCACTGATTGCCATCCATCCCATTCTAGAAGGTCGGCACCAGCGTCATGTCGAGCCCGGGCATCGCAACATCCACGTCCACAAGCGCCGACAAAGACTGAGGAACGACGAGGTCATCCTTCATGGCTCAGGCGACAGGGTCGCTCAGCGCCCGTTGGCCTTCTACGATGCCGTCGCCCGGGTGATGGCGAAGGAGCAGCGTCCATGACGAATGCGCTCGATACCACGCCATCCACAATCGACCGGATCCGCCACGATCTCGTCGGCCTGAAGATGCCACGAGCGC
>NZ_JAMYTB010000061.1:0-1678 GCF_040322275.1 Mesorhizobium sp. M0174 | reverse complement strand
CCTATTGCCTCACCGAGGAATGTTACCGAACGCGATAGGGCCGACATGGGCCCTTTCTCCATCCGTCGCGGCGGAGGGAGATAGCGGCCAGCTCTTCATCCAACCGCCATCGAGGATGATCAGCCCAGCCATTTCCATGCGCCAGACCTTCACAAGCCGTTGCACCATTCTCAGGTTATTTTCCTTGAAGCGCGAGGGGTCGATCTTTGTCAGGCGTTGCAACACACTTGCTGCCGAGAGCGCCAGCTCTTCCTCGAGCCATCCCTTGATCTGCGCCTCGAACGGCTCGTACATGCTGGGTCTCTTCGGATAGGGTTTGGTCCGCCGATACGGCCGCCGATGCGTTGGTCGGGTCTCGCCACTCTTCCAGGCCGTCTTCAGATTCGCGGCGAAGCGCTGGAGATCGATAACGGCCGGCTCCTCAATCTTCGTATTCAGGCCACGACGATCGACCCGCCGCCCAAGCTCCTCCTGCGCGGCGCGGATGCCAGCAAACAGCAGCACGGGATCGGCGGTTTCCATCATCGCCTGGAGCCGCTGCTTGTCGGCCTCGGCCACACCCGGATGTGCAAGGACACGGGCCGCAGGCGGAACTGGCGGATGATAGCGCTTGATCACACGAGCGCCGATCCGCGTCTTCTCCTGAAGCTTGAATGACGGTTGGAACAGATTGCCGTAAAGCCGCACGACAGCATAAAGTTTACCAAGCGCGGCCGTCGCCTCCGCGCCGACAAACCGACCATACCCCACCAGGCGACGCACGATGGCGCCATTCTTCTGCTCCACATGCGCCTGGTCATTCTTTCGATAGGCGCGCGAGCGCGTCACTTCCAGTTCCTCACTGCGGCACCAGGAGACGACGAACTCGTTCATGAAGGCGCTGTCGTTGTCGAAATCTACGCCGAGCAGGGGGAAGGGAAAGAACGAGCGGGCCTGCTTGATCGCCACAATCACATTGCCGCTGTCGCGCGTGCGGACCGGAACGCATTCAGTCCACCCCGTGGCAATATCGGTCAACACCATCGTCTGCACAAAGCTGCCGGACGAAGATGTGCCGGAATGCGCCACGAAATCGACCTCGACGTAACCGGGCGGCGGATCATTCCAGTCCCCGAAGGTGCGCACCGGCACCGATCGGCGAACCGCCGAACTCATTCCTGCTCGCCGGCGCTGGCCGCCGCGAGCCACAACACGTACCTCCGCCAAAAGCCGATCTATCGTCGCCGGGCTCATTGTCAGCAGCTTGCCGCGGAGCGCGGCATCGAGCTCCAGCCGGCCATGCCGTTCAAGCGCTGGCAGCAAGACAGGTATCAACGGCCGCAGCCGTTTGGAACACAGCCGCTCCGATGCCTCCCACAACACCACGAGCGCTTCGCGAACATCGCCGCCATAGCGAAGGCTGTGCCTCTTGTTGCCAGGTATCTTCGACGCGCGTTGACGGAGCACTCGGATCGCATGCTTGCGATGATAACCGGTCACCGCGACGAACTCATCGAGGATGAGGCGCTTATCGCTTCGGCTCCCCGATCGATACCGCTCGACAATTGCTTCCACCAATTCCGACCGTGTCGCCATGCTGATCCGCCTTGCCATCCATCCTCCGAATCGGGATGACAACACCTGACCATCCCATTCGGAACAGCGACACTATTGGTAACATTTTGCTTGAGGCAATGCG
>NZ_JAMYTB010000060.1:0-2624 GCF_040322275.1 Mesorhizobium sp. M0174 | reverse complement strand
TGCGTATTCCGACGAAGCCGGCCATCGATTCCGATTTGAAGCCGGCCGGTCATTCCGATTTCAATCCGGCCGGTGTTCCGATTTGAAGCCGGCCATTTTTCGGACTGATCCTGGGTCTCGTTGATGTTTGGATTGGGTTTCGTTTCAGGTCAAGCTTGAGCTGTTTCAGACGCTCTTGGCGAGCGCTGTTTTCGCATGCTTTCACCGGTGAGATCGATGCGATAGGCGTTGTGAACGAGGCGGTCCAGGATGGCATCGGCCAGAGTTGGGTTTGCAATGATCTCGTACCAGCGATCCAGAGGCAGCTGACTGGTGACGATTGTCGATCGGCGTTCGTAGCGGTCTTCAATGATCTCAAGCACATCACGCCGCTGGTCATCATTGAGTTTTTCCGGTCCCCAGTCATCGAGAATGAGAAGGTCGGTTTTGGCAAGTTGCTTGAGGATCCGGCCATAACGTCCGTCGCCTCTGGCAAGGGCAAGAGTTGCAAACAGCCTGGGAACGCGGTGATAGGCGACGGAGAAGTCTTCGCGGCAGGCCTTGTGGCCGAGAGCGCAGGCCAGCCAGCTCTTGCCCACGCCCGCCGGCCCGGTGATGAGAAGACTGTGATGCTTTCTGATCCAGTCGCAGCCGGCGAGCGCCATGAACAGATTGCGGTCAAGACCGCGTGCGGCACGGAAGTCGGCATTCTCGATCTGTGCGTCATGGCGCAGCTTTGCAGCCCTGGCGCGGGCTTCGAAACGCTTCTGGCGGCGCATGGTAGCCTCGCGCTCAAGCAGCATGGCAAGCCATTCGCCATGCTCGAGGCCGCGTGCTTCGGATTGTGCGTCGAGCTCCTGGAAGGCGGTGGCCATGCCATGAAGGCCGAGTTCGCGCAGCATGTCGATGGTGGGATGGATAAGCATTGGTGTGTCTCCTCAATGAAAGTAATCAGGGCCACGCAGATTGGCGTGATCGACGATGGCGGTCGGTTCGGTGGAATGCCTTGCGGCCTTGTGATTGGCGATAAGCGAGGCAATGCTCTTGCAGTTCAGGCCACCGATCTCGACAGCGCGGGCTGACACAGCTTCGGCGCGATCGCGTGTGACATCGCGAAACAGGCGCAGGACACCCAGGCATGTTCGAAAGCCTTGTTCAGGATGTGGGCGGCTGGCGAGGATTGCGACAATCAAGCCTTCCGTCTCGGGGCCGACGGATGCGGCCCAGCGACGGAAGCGATCTGGCGTCCACTCGGCATAGCGCCGGTGGGAGCTGGGCATGTGATCCGGATCGGTTCCATGGCGAGGACCGCCATAGCGGCGCTGATGCACCGCGACGCGCTTGCCGCGGTGGAAGATCTCGATGGTGCGTGCCGTTGCTCTCAGATCGACCTGCTGGCGAATGAGGCTGTGCGGCACGGAATAAAAGAAGGTCTTGAACTCGACGTGGTAATCCGTCGAGACGCGGGCCAAACGCCATTCGGCAAACTCGTAATCCTCCAGTGGAAGACTGGCCAAAGCCGGGCGCTCGACACTCTCGAACAGCTGCCGGCGACTGACGCCCAGCCGGCGCATGACGTGATCATTGATGCGATCGAGTGCCTGGCGAATGGCGGCATTGGCCTCGGCCAGCGAGAAGAAGGTCTGATTGCGCATCCGCCCCAGAATGCATGATTGGGCGAAGCGGACGCCGTTCTCGACTTTGGATTTGTCCTTCGGCCGTCGCGGCCGTGCCGGCAGGACACCGACACCATAGTGGGATGCCATCATGCCGTAGCTGCGGTTGATCTCGGGATCGTAGAAACTGGCGCGGCTGACGCCAGACTTCAAATTGTCGGGAACGACCAACCGGGGAACGCCTCCGAAGAAACGAAACATCCGAACATGCGAGCCGATCCAGTCGGGAAGTGTTTGTGTCCATGTTGCTTCAGCATAGGTGAAGCTGGATGCGCCGAGCACTGCCACGAAGATCTCTGCCTCGCGGATCTCACCGGTCTTGCGATCAACAATCGGGATCTTCTTGCCGGAATAGTCGACGAAGACCTTGTCGCCGGCCGCATGCTCCTGGCGCATCGTCGGCGAAAGCCGCTGCTCGAAACTGCGAAAGAGTTCGCAGAAGCGACTGTAGCCGTATCCTTCGGGATGCGACCCACGATACTCCTCCCAGAGGATGAGCAAGGTGACACCGGGCTTCTTGAGCTCGACGGCAAGATCGGCCCAGTTTGGTTCTGTGCGTCTTCTCGTGCCCTGTTTGACGCCGTTGCGAGTGAAGAGTTTGTTCTCGAGCGCATCGTCGGTCAGTTCGCCCGGCAAGGGCCAGCTCAATCCAACCGCCGCTGCGCGCTGCAGATTATCCTGCACCGTGCTGCGCGCTATTCCCAAGACGACGGCAATCTCGCGGGAGCTGGTCCCGCTTCCGGCAAGCCGCAGCATTTGTCGTAACTGTCTCATGGTCAGCCTTCTCTTTGCCGGCATCAAAATCTCCCCGTTCATCGCGGGGCATTTGATGCCAAAGTTGCTGACCCAGGAGGTAATGTTCAGTGCCGAAAACTGGCCGACTTTTGATTGGAATGGTGGCCGGCTTCAAATCGGAATGGTGGCCGGTCTTTGATCGGAATGGCGGCCGGCTTCACGTCGGAATCCGCA
>NZ_JAMYTB010000059.1:0-2818 GCF_040322275.1 Mesorhizobium sp. M0174 | reverse complement strand
TCGGCCGCCGCGGCGCCGCTTAACTCGGCGACCATATCGCCCGTTGCATGTTCCAATGTCATGGCGCGAAAACTCCATGTTCATCGGCCTCTTGCAAGGTGCCCTGGCGCACCGCTTACTCTGATGAGGCAAGAGGGTTTGTCGGTTTGATTGTCGCGGCGCGTCAATCAGCGAGGCTGTTGGCGGGTGTGGCATAGGACGCGGGGCGTCCCGGGCCACGCTTTCGCTCCATGGCCTCGCGGTGCCTGTAGCTCTCGACATTCATCCGAAGATGGTTTTGCTCATCCCGCCGAGCTTGGACGCCAGGCATTCGCCAGCCGATGCCTTCGAGCAGAAGCCAAGCTGAGCGGGCATCACCACCGTGCCGTCGGCCGCCGAGGGCCAGATGAAGCGGCCGCGCAAGGACCCTGGCCGTCTTGCCAGACCTTCATCAGCCCTCCCTGCCGCCGGGGGACACAGAACAAATGACCGCTGTGCGGATCGAGCTTCAATTGCACCGTCAGCGACAGGCCGGGAAGTCCTTGCGCATATCCGTATAGCCAGTGTGGCGAGCCACACCTTCACACCGCTCGGGATCGAGATCATCGCCGCTCCAGAGCGCCTCACTATCGAGATCACTCTCGACCCGCAGGCGGCGGGCGCCGCCAAGCTCGATAGTCACAGTGCTGCTCTTCTTGCGCGATCGGGATATCGGTGATTGCGTCGCCTCGACGACCTCCACGGGAACAAGATGCGGCACGGACGGCGCGAAATCTGGCAGAGTTCCTTGCGCCACCGGAAAATCTGGCTCACATGAAGGCCAGCCGATCGCGCGATCTCGGAAACACTGACCCGGCTTAAACGCCGCGGCGACCAGCCGCTCCTTCTCGTCCCGAGACCAGCGCCAGCGCCGCTCGACCGACGTGTCTTCAATCTGATGCTTCGTCACAGGGCTACTCCTAGTGCTTGCACCAGGACCTTGCAGCCCTCAGCCTGCCTCAGCAGGCGGCCAACTGGGTGGGGATACCATAAACCTCGAAAAACCCGCCGAAAAATCCGCCTTGCCGCCCTGTAAGTCGAGATGCCGATATTGTCGCCTTCCCGCGCACGAGACGGCACCGGTGCCGCTGCGATCAGCGCCTCGCAGGGGGCGAGTTCCACGATCCGCCTCAAATAGATGACCGCCGCCAGATAACCGATAGCTCCACGACGCTCAAAGTCACGAGAGATAAAAATAAGGCGATCCTCATCTGTCAGCTATATGAAGGCTCGATGCCCCAAAGCGTCCAGCTTATCGCGACCCACTAACGCCTGCAGTTCACGGATCTACACCACAGGGGTTGTTCGGGAAGAATTGGTGCGCATTCCCTCGCATGATCTGTTCGATCAGCGTCGGCATATCCTCGGCAGCGAGCCACCCGCTCGCCACGAGTTGGTGCACAGCCTCGACGATACCGCGCCGTGCCAAAATAGCATGCCCGTAAATGGGTTCCGCGGCTACAAGGTCCCCACCAAACGTAAAGATCTTGTTCGATGGTACTGCGACCAAAAAGTCGGTCAAAAAGCGGGTACTCGCGACAGGATTTAGCATCCATGCCCAGCACATATCGATGTAAGCATTTGTGTATTGCTTCGCAAGCGCAATAAACTCATGTTCATACGGGTACCCTATATGCATCAACACGAAGTTTACGTCCGGATAGTCCTGCAACAAGCGACATAGGTCAGATGCATTGCGTCGGACGCGGTCAACTTGCATGACGCCGACTGAAGCCAAATATCCGGTGTGTAACTTCACCGGCAAGCCATACTCTTCAGCCTTGCCTATGCAATACCGAAAGAGAAAATCTTGAACCGCTTTCAGATCATCTGCGCCAAGCGAATGGCGAGCCCCAGTAAGATCCGCTTGGTTCGGGAAAAGGCGAGCGGCAAGACTTTTAGTCACTGGAGCGAAATCCAAGGCACGAGTGTACGCAATCTGGCACTTCACCGCCACGGCCTTGGAACCGTACCTTCGGAAATAGTCATCGATAATCGAAAGCCATTCGTCGAGCGAGCTCGGGCGTGAACCCGTTTCTTCCTCGATCCGCACGAAATCCGCGGCACTGCACCGACAAAGACTTAGAATGCTGAGGTCTTGCGCGAGGATATTAGGTGTAGCACTCTCTATGAACGAACTTTGCAACGCGTTTACGTGGCAAAATTCTATATTCGAACGCCTTAGAATATCCGTGTAAAAGCCAGGCCTAACGAACTCGTGGTACTTTTCCGCAATCTGCGGAAACGTATCGCTTGTAAGATCGATTTCGCCGTAAAGACCACGAAAAGTGTGACGAATCGCCAGTCCGTAACCCGTATTCTTTATCCGCTTCCAGTACGGAGCCACTAGGAGATATTTTTCTTCACTCCTGAGGTTGGGGTTTAAGAAGCTTTGAAAGTCTTTCTGTGGCATACCGCAGACAACAAGGTCCTCCGCAGCATAGTCTTGGAAGAGATAAGACCAATCGTTCGACTGGAAAAATCTCGGGTGTACGACTCCCTCGACGCGCTGCCGCTCTTCGATCAAATGCTCGTGAGTATCCACAAAGGGGGTCTGCTCAACGCATTCGCGGATTTTATGGCGGAGGTCAGGCATTCAAGTTTCCTCGGATCAAGTACTGCGCCAGGTCGAACCCACTTCGGCGTCGATCAATGTTTTGGGTAGGGTCACCACTTGCTAAGCCTACCGGCTGATAAGTTGATCGACGCCGAACTCCGCCTACTCCCAAGGAGGCGAGTACAGGAGTCCGCCGTTAACCCATGAGGCATTGGGGGTGCCGGTTCGGTCGATATAATAAGG
>NZ_JAMYTB010000058.1:0-2930 GCF_040322275.1 Mesorhizobium sp. M0174 | reverse complement strand
CTTTTCCACCTCGGCCAAGGCCAGAACGCCGCTGTTGGACGACAGCATGCCGCCGTCGAAACGGGCGACGACGGACTTGCCGCCGACTGATGACAAACCGCTCAGCGGCAGCGCAAGATCGTTCATGGTGGGTGTGGTCTCCGGGAAATGGTTCGGATCGGCTTAGGCAACCAAATCCTACGTCATTTCAACGGCTTGCGCCACATCCACCAACCCCCATGAATTTGGTTAGGTTGATGCGGCGTGCCGCCGCCGTGAGGCCGCGCTCGCTCAGCAGCGCGTCGAGAACGACGAGAAGATTCAGATCGAGCCCTTTGAAACGCATGTCTTAGCTATCCATAGCGTGGATGCATTTGATTGAAACAAACGATTTTACCAATTTTCCGGAATGTCGCATGGACTTGGCAGGACCTCACGTGCGCCGATCACTGCCTCTATCGCGTGGCGAGTCCCTTGAGAAGAGCCCGAAAGAGGAAATCTGTCGCGTGCGGTGGAGATTGTACTGGGAATGAGAAGCAGCGCTCCGATCATGTCGAACTCTCCGACGAATGGCGGACCGGTACAATAGTTGATCGCAACTGGTCCGGAGCTATGAAACATCTCGATTACATATGAGGTGCCGAGTGAATACGCTGACAGCACCCACCGTCGCAGCGTTTAGCTGACGTTTGACGACGGTTCCTATCCATTTACACGCAGATTCTTGATGTGCTGGCGCAAAAGCGGGAGGCCGGCGACTTTTCTTCGTCATCGGGCTGACGCCGCAGAAGCCGGAACTCGTCCGGTTCCTATGGGCATTGGGCTTGGTCGGTCGCACAGGCTCTATGAGGGGCAATTTTGGCAACGCGACGCGACTCGGGTTTTGAACGACGCCGAAAACGCAAGCTGGAAAGGAACAAGATGGCAGATCAACTCGCCAACGAAATAATCGCCATTATCAAGAAGCGCGCCGCGTCGGAGGGCGGCATAGCGCCTGCCACAGGCGGCGAGATAACGGCTGCCACGGGACTGACTTCGCTCGGTATCGATTCACTGGGATTGGCGGACGTTCTCTGGGACCTGGAGCAGGCCTACGGCATCCAGATCGAGATGAATACGGCCGAGGCATGGTCGGATCTCCAGAATGTTGGGGACATGGTGGAAGCCGTGCGCAGCTTGCTCGCTAAGGGGGTGTGAATGGACAGGCGCGTCGTGATTACTGGGATTGGCGGTATTTGCGGGCTTGGGACCAACGCCGCCGCCATTTGGACAGAGATGCGAGAAGGCCGCTCCGCCATCGGCCCAATCGTCAACTCCGAGCTCCACGAATTGAGGGTCAGGATCGGTGCCGAGATCAAGGCGCTGCCGGAGCATGACATCGACGGCAAGCAACTCATCTCCATGGACCGCTTCAGCCTGCTCGCTGTGCTTGCGGCGCGCGAAGCCATGCGTCAGGCCGGACTTTCCTCCAAAGAGGGAAATAGGTATCGCTTCGGTGCGACGGTGGGCGTTGGCGGCTGCGGGTGGGATGCGATCGAGCAAACCTACCGCGCCATCCTTCTGGGCGGTAAGCGTGCCGCTCTCTTGACTGTACCCAAGGCGATGCCGGGTGCCGCTGCCGGCCAGGTCAGCATGAGTCTCGGCCTGCGCGGGCCGGTCTTCGGCGTCACGTCCGCCTGTTCCTCGGCAAACCATGCGATTGCCTGCGCGGTGGACCAGATCAGGCTCGGCCGGGCCGACGTGATGCTTGCCGGCGGCAGCGAAGCGCCGCTCATATGGGGTGTGCTGAAGGCATGGGAAGCGATCCGCGTGCTTTCGCCCGATACTTGCCGGCCATTCTCGGCCGATCGCCAGGGCCTGTCGCTTGGTGAAGGCGCCGGCATGGCGGTGCTGGAAAGCTACGAGCATGCCCTGGCTCGGGGCGCCACCATCCTTGGCGAAATTGCCGGTGCCGGCCTTTCCGCCGATGCGTCCGACATCGTCGCGCCGACTGTCGAGGGGCCGGAGGCAGCAATGCGGGCCTGCCTTGCCGATGCCAGGCTGGACGCCGAGGATGTCGACTATCTCAACGCGCACGGCACCGGCACCAAGGCCAACGACCAGATCGAGACGGCGGCGATCAAGCGCGTCTTCGGTCAGCACGCCTTCTCAATGTCCATTTCTTCTACCAAGTCCATGCACGCGCATTGCCTCGGCGCGTCCGGCGCGCTCGAGTTGATCGCCTGCGTGATGGCTATCCGCGAGAGCGTCGTGCCGCCGACTGCCAATTATCGTGAGCTGGACCCCGATTGCGATCTCGACGTCACGCCCAATGTGGCACGCGAGCGCAAGGTGCGCGTGGCACTGAGCAACTCCTTCGCCTTTGGCGGCACGAACGCGGTTCTGGCGTTCAGGCAGGTGTAGAAGCCATGAGAGATGCCTCCGGCAACATTATCTCTCGCATCCAGATGCTTGCCGGATAACTATTGTGAAGGGCGGGTCATTGACCGCCTCGGCGAATGCGGGAAGTGGCAGCGGAAGCTCGACGATCCGGGGGTATCGTCTTTGCGAAATTCTTAACTGTTGAAGCGGCTTAGACGTACCGCCGCCCCGTAAAAGGTAAGCGAGGCCCTGCGGGCTCGGCTTGAGGGTCTGAAGCTGTACACGACAATGTCTGGAAGCCGCAGGGTCGGCTCTGCGCCCGTTATAGTCGCCTGAGTGCTGCCGGCCCGGCCGCGCCGCGGGCGCCGTCAACGAACTCCTTGAACCTGCGGACCCTGCCTGTCTTGGCCGACGCTTCGAAGCGCGCCGTCGTGCTGGCCTCCAGATCCGCGACATGCTTGCGCAGGGTCGTGGTGGGCGCGAGGCCAAAGATGAAGTCGACGTCGTTGGCGCGGCACCAGTCGATGACCTGCGGGTTGCAATAATGGCTATCGCCGCGGAGCAGGATTCGAATGTTCGGCCAGTTGATC
>NZ_JAMYTB010000057.1:0-3325 GCF_040322275.1 Mesorhizobium sp. M0174 | reverse complement strand
TCCGATGATCTGCTCTTCAGAGAAGCGGCTACGTTTCATGTCCTGGTCCTCTCGATGGGCCAGAACGAACTTCAAACCGGATTAGATCAGAGGGGCAAGGTCAGCGCGACTGCGCCCATTAACCAGCCCGCAGCTTCGATCGACCGGAGAGCCCGGTAACCCTTTCGGCTGAAATCCTGGGCGGCCCTCTCAGCCCATTGTTGTTACATTCGCTTGCTCGTGTTGAGCGCTGCCGCGGCGGAGGGTGGCATGGGAGAAGAATCACGCCTAACAGGAACAGAGGCCACATCGGCCGCGCTGGATATGGCCGCGAACAAGACCGATGCGAATGATGCGAATGGCCTGGCACATCTGGCCGAGGTTGGTTTCTACCGAGAAGTTCGGGTCAAGGGTTTCGACAGCATGCTGATCCGCACGCTGATCACCGCACGGCGCCAGCTTCTCAAGATGCGGTTGCAGATACCGTCGACGATGGTCTTCTGATTGGCGGCGCCTGCAAGCGCAACACCAACAACATCACGTGGACCAACCTTACGGAGCGGGGCGAAGACACTCAGGGCAGGCACCGGAGAAGCTGGGGTTGGGACTTTCCGACAAATGCCCAGACCAATCGCGCCCTCTGTTTCACGAGCACCGGCAAAGATCTTGTCTCAATGCTGCTGCAGTCGTTTCCGAAGTATTAGTCAGGGTGGAACTTTAGTGATTTCTGATGATTGTCTGTGATCAGCGAGTGCGCCCCCTCAGCGCCCGCTGCAGACGGGCCAAAAGCCCGATCGGGCCCGCGTTCTCCGCCAGAGGCGCGGGCTTTTTCTGTTGTCTGGGGGAACACGGTCGGCGACAATGGTTCGGTCGGCGACAAAAGCCCGTACCGTCAGATCGAGGACAATAATGCGGGAGAGGCGATACTTATCTGATAAAGAAAAATCCGACAGACAGGAGCGCACGTCGGATGCTGCACGGGCTTTCACCGACATTGAGCGCATCGCGCGAGATGCAAAGACGGCTCGGCTACGGGAGCAACGACTTACGGCCGAAACCGCTCCTGCTGCTGCGCTGGCATCGAAGCCGAAGCTGAACCGAAAAGGCAAGAAGGCCAAGTAGGCACGCTGCACCAGACAGACCTCTTATGGAACGCAACCTTGAGACGCGGATTAGGCATCTGCAGCATTGCTACGAGACCGATGCTGAGATCGGTGTCCTCCGATCGGCCCCCGTCCTCTCCCGGAGGGTGGGGGCCATCCTTGTGTCACGACTTTGCCGGCGGCGTTTGGCGCTTCTTCAGGATCCGTGCCTCGCGCAGCAATGATGCGCGATCGGTCCCAATCATTTCAATCAGATCGCTTGCCTGCGCCTCCGTTATACCGGTCTCCTCCGCGAGGCCCTTCGCCTGAGCCTCCTTGAGTCGCTCGCGGCTGGGCTTGTCATCTCCCACTTTGAAATTCCTTTCCGACGGTATTATCGTACCAATCATCGAGAGGGTGACTTGTTCCTCGAACCGCCGACTAAAGTCTGATCGGCAACCGCCGACTAAGGTCCGATCGGCTCAATCCGACTCGCAATTGCTCACCGGGCCTGCATCGTTGGAAGCACGCCTCGCTGCAGGATTTTCGGGAAGAAGGAACTTAATCCCATTCGCCAGCTTATGGCTGGATGAGCACACGTGGCATCAACTTCTTCGACAAATGGATGGCAGAGCATCTGCCTAACGCAAGGTCAAGCGATCCGTTCGGTATTAGGAATCTTGCCGACCAGGCCCTGAAAGCGGCTGAGGAGAGCGGCATCAAGGCACACGAGATCGAAGAGGAGGTCGGGAACGTTTTCGACGTCATTGTCGCCGCCATGCTGCATCGTGAAGGCGGCATGGTGGAAGCGACTTGCATCCGGCCGACAGACCGGGGACAGTGAATTCGGTGCGGCGACCCCATCAACGGAGATCGCCATGCATGCTGACCACGAATTCTGAAGAGCAATCTGTCGAGCTTTCCTCGCGGGGCTGTCCGCCGAAGCCGCACTCACCGTTGCGAGAACAAGTACGAGGCAGCCGCGCGTCGCATTATTGGCGCTCAGTTTTGAGCGAATCGATCTCGTCGCGAAGCTCGCGGACCTCTCTCTAAGCTCTGTATGCGGTTCGCTGCTTCTCGGCCGTTGTCATCCGCCAAGAGTGCCGCTTTCGAAAGAGTGCTTATTGATGCGCCTTGTCCGTTCAGGTCGTCCGCATGCTGATTCAAAAGATCCACGTGCTCATTGTGGAGGCAAAGCAGATAATCAATGGCCCCGTTGACGTCGCTCCTCATTTGGAAGCACGTAGCAGAGGCGGGAGTGGCACAGATCCCAGCCAGCGCCGCTATTCCAATAACCTTCAGCATTTGCCCCTCCCAAGTGACGTGAAGCAAATCACCAATGGGAGGTCCGCGCAAGCTTCCCGCCCTCGGACGACCTAAGCCATGTCGCGCAGCGGCTTTCTGCGCTTTGGCGCCCTGTACTTCTCAACCAGCCTGACCTTGCTGATATCGACCGTCACCAGCGATCGTCAGCCCGATCAGGGGCGTTTGGCTCGAGTCGAATCCAAAGCGGGCTGTCCTGCGCCTGGTCGGGCTCGCCAGGAACATGGCTGCAGCAAGTCGAAGGCCGGGACGCGCGGCGCCAGAGCCCTTTTGAGATCATCGTGCTCGAAAGCGATCGCCATCCCGTTGATCTCCGCCGGTCGCGCCCCCGCGGCCTTGGCAAAATCGCGCCTGGTCGACGTCACCACGGCGACCGTTCGCGCCTGCGGGAGCGTCAGCGCGAAGAACCCGGCGGCGCTCTCCAGAAGACCCAGCGAACACGAATCGATGTTGGTCGTCAGAGCCCGCGGCTCTAGATCCGTCGGGACCGGATTGAGATCGTAGGCAGGCGATAGCGACCATCATGCCCTTCCCAGCCAAAGGAAGCCGTGATTGCGCAGGTGATCGTCGACGTTGGAAATCAGCACGTTGAAGGCGAAACGGCGATAGAGGGCACGCGATCGTCTCGCGCCAGATTCTCCGCCTTCTGGCTATCCAGGCCGCAGAGGAAATAGAGCGTAAGGCCTTCGTTCACGTAGCCGACGGTCGTCGCCTGCGGCCAGCCGTCCGGCCTCAGCGTTGCAATTGTCATTCGGCGATTGTCCTCTATAGGGGCTTTGAACTAACTCCCCTCGCGACCGTGCGCGTACTGGTCCCAAAATTACCGTCCCCAATACGGCTAGAGCGGCGGACTTTCATGTGAGTCCATAGCCTGCGGCAGTGAAGTAGTTTCTGCATTCTGTTGGAGAGAAGAGATTGCAGATATCGCCAATGGCCTGCCA
>NZ_JAMYTB010000056.1:0-3410 GCF_040322275.1 Mesorhizobium sp. M0174 | reverse complement strand
CCGTTCTCATTGATTTTGTGTCGATTTTGCTTCCGTAGACGAGGTCTTTCGGGTATGTAATTTGGGTGTCGGAACAAGCTCCCTCAATCGCTGATTTCCTCGCCCGGATCGCCACTCTGGAGGCGGCCGTTTGTGCCCGTGACACCACCATCGCCGAACGGGATGAGCAGTTGCGAAGAGAGCGCGCCGAGGCCGCACTTCGCATCCAGCGCCTGCAGCTGCGGATCGATCGCTTCAACCGCAAAGCCTTCGGCCGCTCCTCCGAGAAGCTGGACCAGATGCGGCTTGAACTCGAAGCTCTCGAGACCGATTTCGCCGCCAGCGCGCCCGATCTCGAACTGCCTATCGTCGCTGACACCGACAAGGTCCGGGTGTTGCCGGTGCGCAAGCTCAATCCGAACCTGCCGCGCAAGCGGATCGTTCGCGAGCCCTCTTGCGCATGCTGCCCGGGCTGCGGCGGCGACATGCGCGCCATGGGCCAAGATAGTCAGGAGATGCTCGATCTGGTCGCCCAAGCCTGGCAGGTGATGGAGACCGTTCGACCCAAGTACAGCTGCCGGACCTGCGATAAAATCATCCAGGCGCCGGCACCAGCCAAGGCCATTGCACGCGGCAAGCTCAGCTATGCCGCGCTTGCCCATATCATGATGGCCAAGTGGGGTTATTATCTGCCCTTCTACCGTCAGGTATGCGTATTCCGATGAAGCCGGCCACCATTCCGATCAAAGACCGGCCACCATTCCGATTTGAAGGCGGCCAGTTTTCGGTCTGATCCTGGGTCTCGTTGATGTTTGGGTTGGGTTTTGTTTCAGGTCAAGCTTCGGTGTTTTCGGGGACGATCGGCGGGCGCTGTTTTCGCATGCTTTCACCGGTGAGATCGATGCGATAGGCGTTGTGAACGGCGATCCAGGATGGCGTCGGCCAAAGTTGGGTTTGCAATAATTTCCCACCAGCGATCCACGGGCACCTGACTTGTGACGATGGTTGAGCGTCGTTCGTAGCGATCCTCAATGATCTCCAGGAGATCGCGGCGTTGGTCGTCATTGAGTTTTTCAGGTCCCCAGTCATCGAGGATCAGCAGGTCGGTCCTGGCAAGAGATTTGAGGATCCTGCCGTATCGCCCGTCGCCTCTTGCAAGCGCGAGGGCGGCGAACAGCCGGGGAACCCGGTGGTAGGCGACTGAGAAGTCTTCGCGGCAGGCCTGGTGGCCAAGAGCGCAGGCAAGCCAGCTTTTGCCGACGCCGGCTGGCCCGGTGACAAGAAGCCGTGATGCTTTCTGATCCAGTCGCAGCCGGCAAGCGCCATGAACATATTGCGGTGGAGGCCGCGTGCGGCGCGGAAGTCGGCATTCTCGATCTGCGCGTCATGGCGAAGCTTGGCAGCCCTGGCGCGAGCCTCGAAACGCTTCTGGCGGCGCATGGTCGCCTCGCGTTCGAGCAGCATGGCAAGCCATTCGCCATGCTCGAGGCCGCGCACTTCGGACTGTGCGTCGAGTTCCTGGAAAGCGGTTGCCATGCCGTAAAGGCCGAGCTCTCGCAGCATGTCGATGGTGGGATTGATCAGCATGGGTGGATCTCCTCAATGAAAGTAATCAGGGCCACGCAGATTGGCGTGATCGACGATGGCGGTTGGTTCGGTGGAATCGCGTGCGGCTTTGTGGTTGGCGATGAGCGAAGCAATGCTCTTGCAGTTCAGGCCACCGATCTCGACAGCGCGGGCTGACACGGTTTCGGCCCGATTGCGATCGATGTCCCGAAACAGGCGTAGGATGCCCAGACATGTTCGAAAGCCCTGCTCGGGATGCGGACGGCTGGCGAGAATTGCGATGACCAGACCTTCGGTTTGCGGCCCGATCGACGTGGCCCAGCGGCGAAAGCGCTCCGGCGTCCATTCGGCATAGCGCCGGTGGGAACTGGGCATGTGATCCGGATCGGTTCCATGGCGAGGACCTCCATAGCGGCGCTGATGCACCGCGACGCGCTTGCCGCGGTGGAAGATCTCGATGGTGCGCGCCGTTGCTCTCAGATCGACCTGCTGACGAATGAGGCTGTGGGGCACGGAATAAAAGAAGGTCTTGAACTCGACATGATAATCCGTCGAGACGCGGGCCAAACGCCATTCGGCAAACTCGTAATCCTCCAGTGGAAGACTGGCCAAAGCCGGGCGCTCGACGGTCTCGAAGAGCTGCCGGCGACTGACGCCCAGCCGGCGCATGACGTGGTCGTTGATGCGATCGAGCGCCTGGGCAATGGCGGCATTGGCTTCAGCAAGCGAGAAGAAGGTCTGATTGCGCAGACGCCCCAAAATGCAGGACTGGGCGAAACGCACTCCATTCTCCACTTTCGATTTATCCCGGGGCTTTCTTGGCCGTGCCGGAAGAACGCCGACGCCATAGTGGGAAGCCATCATGCCGTAGCTGCGGTTGATCTCGGGATCGTAGAAACTGGCTCGACTGACGCCAGACTTCAGATTGTCGGGAATGACGAGTCTGGGAACGCCATGAAAAAAACGAAACATCCGGACATGCGAGCCAATCCAGTCGGGGAGCGTTTGCGTCCAGGTGGCCTCGGCAAAGGTGTAGCTGGACGCACCCAGCACCGCCACGAAGATCTCCGCCTCGCGGATCTCACCGGTCTTGCGATCGACAATCGGAATCTTTTTGCCGGAATAATCCACGAAGACCTTGTCGCCGGCCGCATGCTCCTGGCGCATCGTCGGTGACAGTCGCTGCTTAAATCCCCTTAGAAGTTCACAAAAGCGACTATAGCCGTAACCGTCGGGATGCGACCCACGATACTCCTCCCACAGGATGAGCAAGGTGACGCCGGGCTTCTTGAGCTCGACCGCAAGATCGGGCCAGTTCGGTTCCGTGCGTCGTCGCGTGCCCTGTTTGACGCCGTTGCGACTGAAGAGCTTGTGCTCAAGCGCATCGTCGGTCAGCTCGCCCGGCAAGGGCCAGCTCAATCCAACCGCGGCTGCACGCTGCAAATTATCCTGCACCGTACTGCGCGCTATCCCCAATATGACCGCAATCTCGCGGGAGCTCGTCCCGCTTCCGGCAAGCCGCAGCATTTGTCTCAATTGTCTCATGGTCAGCCTTCTCTTTGCCGGCATCAAAATGTCCCCGTTCATGGCGAGGTGATTGATGCCAAAGTTGCTGACCCAGGAGGTAATCTTCAGTGCCGAAAACTGGCCGGCTTTTGATTGGAACGGTGGCCGGCTTCAAATCGGAATGGTGGCCGGTCTTTGATCGGAATGGCGGCCGGCTTCACGTCGGAATCCGCAGTCAGGTACAGATGATGGCCGCGGCGCAATTGGCTTTTCTCGGGCAGCTTCGCCGCGGCCGAGCGGTCAGCGGTCGTGCTCAGCATCATTGAGACCTGCAAGCTCTGCGGCGTCGATGCCGAAGC
>NZ_JAMYTB010000055.1:0-3504 GCF_040322275.1 Mesorhizobium sp. M0174 | reverse complement strand
GACCTGGAACAGAGAACCTTGCAGACCATCGACAACCCGTTCGGCACGAGGTTGTCACCCATGTCTTAGGTACATTCTGTTACCCATGTCTCCGGGTCGTACCTTCGAAGAATGGCACGGGCAGCAGGGCTCGAACCTACGACCTGCGGTTTTGGAGACCGCCGCTCTACCAACTGAGCTATGCCCGTATGCGCATGTCGGCGCAGCAGGCGCTTCCTAAAAGCTTCCGCGCGCTCTGTAAAGAGCGACGTGCGCTACCCGGCCTTCATCTTCGAAAGTCCAGGCGTCCTCCCGGCCATTTCCCGTCGATCCGTTGATTGCTGACGATCAAGCCGACCCATGGACGCACGATTTTCGGGTCGGTCAGATTGATGTATTTTCCCACCAGCCCTTTCGCACCCTGGCGCTGGGCATCGATGAGCCCCTTGCGCACGCCATTATGCCAATCGAACAGCAGGTAAACCCTCTCTCCCGCCGTCTTCACCTCGCCCCGGCCAGACTTCCATTTATCCTCGGTATCGCCCGGGATCGTGGGATCGGCACCGCCGTTCCAACGGCTGGACCAGCTGCCTTCGATGGTGTCGTTGCGGTCGTGGTCGCTTTCGGTGCCCCAGGCCTCGGCATTTTCATCGCTTGGAGTTCCCTCCAGTTTCACGCCGGCGGCGAACGCCGACACCTCCTCGTCGTCGGGAGTGGGGACGTCCATGACGCCAAACGGATTTCGGATTCCGCGGTCGCTGTCAAAGACGCTGTTTGAATTTTTCTTGCCTTCCGATCTCATCGCAAAGCCTCCGGTTTTCAATGTGGCCGCGCCATTCGACGGCGACTTTAAACCGTTAGCCTGGAGGACCGAGACCTCCATAGCCACCCGTTTTCCTGGCCGGCAGGCTTTCGACCGATTCGCGCGCGGTCAGGTTCCCGAAGGCGGCTTGTAAGGCCCGCCCGGCACCCCCCAACCCCAGGCCGGCATTGGTTCCGTCTCGGGATCGCAGGTCGGGCCCTTGTTGGAATTCATCCTGGCCAGCCGCGATCCCCATTCGACATAGGCCATGAAAGCCGAGCGGAATTCGGGATCGTCAGGCAGCCCGATCTCGTCGGCGGCGTCGGCGAGAAGATTGATCCAGCGCCGGCGCTGCTCCTCGGTCAGATGCTTGCCGAGATGGTGCATCACCATCTCGCGATGGCCGCCATGCTTTTCGCTGTAGGTTTTCGGTCCACCGAAAACTTCGCCGATGAAGGCCGCGACGTGAGCGGGATGGTCCGGCGACATGTGCTTGAACACCGGCCCGACGATGGGATCCCGAGAGACGTTGTCGTAGAAGGTTTGGGTCAGGCGGTTCAGCGCTTCGGTGCCACCGGCCCATTCGAACAATGTCGGGGCATCCTGGCTCATTTGCTATCCCCCTATGCTGGTCTTCGCTGGACGATAGCGGAAATATCGAGCGCCGCTCAACCTGCCTCGATGGCCAGTCGGCCGCGGCTATCATGCCTGTCTTACGATTTGACCGGTCTTACGACTTGACCGGCGTGGTGGCCTGAGCCTTGGCGCCCGAGATCTCGCGGCAGTTCTCCGGCCTTGGCTCCGATCTGCAGATGCCAGGCCCGGTCAATTCGTCCGCGGACCCAGGCCCGGTCGTCAGCCCGACTTTCAGCATCATCTCTGGTTCAAGGTGCCGGTAGCGCGAGTATTGCGCCGATTGCATCGCCGAAAACATGCCGGGTCCAACAGTCATGTCCTCAAGATAGGCCTTGACCTTTTGCTCCTGCCGTACCGAATGCACGCTCAACTGTGCACGCGGGCCGACCAGGCATTTGACACCGCCGGCGAGCATGATCGGACAGGCCGAGCCGCAACCGCCGCCGGCATCGACCGTGAGCCCGTTGTAGACGCCGTCTTCGGCCGTGCAGTCGGCCTGCCGCGGCTCGCAGCCAATGAAATCCGTCCGCGCCACGGCGACGTCGAGCTTGCGTTCGCGGATCAGCCTTCCGGCCGCCAAAGCACCGAGCACGTCACCACCCCGCGAGTTGATGACGATGGGCAGGCGCCGGTCGCCGACGCTATCAAGCAGTTGGCGCAATTTTTCGGCCGTGTCAGCGGTAATCGTGCCTTCGGCCGAGATCCATTCCGGGCAATTGGGATTGCATAGCGGGTTGCTGCCGCGGACCAGGACGAAGCGCATGTCAGCGACCTCCTTCGCCGGCGGGGTTTCGAGCCCCAGAGGTGCAGGCTCGGCGCTCGCCACCACTTGCCCGGCCGGCTTCGCGATATTCGCCGGCGCCGGCACTTCCCTGCAACTCGCCGGCAACGGATCGGATTTGCACAGGGTTGGCGCGGTCAGCAGGTCGACGGCATCCAGACTGGTGACGAGATTCATTTGCAGCATATCGTGGGGAATCAGTTGCTGGATGCCGCTGGCCGGCGTGCTTTTCATGGTCTCAAGCACGCCCAGGCCGACGCCCATCTCCTTCAGATAGGCCGCCAGCTTCCGCTCCAGCGGTTTGTTCATTTCGTAGGTCTTGTAGCTGCCCGCGTTCTTCCGGCTGACGACCCTGGTACTGAGTATCTTCCTCTTGCCTTTCACCATGCGGTAGGTGGTGCGGTACAGCAATTTCGTCCGGACATAGGTCGTGGTGATCTGATGGACGCCGAGAAAGGCCCACTCCCCGACCACGCGCCGGATGCCACCGGAAAACATCAACGGGCAGGCGGAATTGCAGATGGCGCCGTTGCCATAGGCATCGCCGAAATAACGGGCGCCCTTGCCGTCGTTTTCCTTGCAGTTCTTCATATCTGGCAGGCAGCCGGCGAAGCGGGTTTTGCCGACGGCGATATCGAGCTTGTTCTTGCGGATCAGGCGACCAAGTGTCAGCGCCGCTTCGACATTGCCGCCAGGGGAATCGACGACGATCGGCAGCTTTCGGGCGCCAAGCGCCTTAAGCGTGCGCTTGAAAAGGGCCGGCGTGCCGGCTTCAATCGAGCCTTCCGCCGATATCCATTCCGGACAGGTCGGCTCGCAGCCCGGCGCGCTGCTGCGGACGACGACGAACCGCATCGTCGGGCCGAAATCCGGCGTGGATTTTTCCGGCGTGGATTTCTTTGCATCCACTGCGAAGGCAGCGTGGCCCATGGCAAGCAACGACACCAGGCAGATCAGCCCTAGCGACCACCATGCCTGACTATGCAAACGGCGCCATGGAACCATTTGGGCAGCCCCCTCGATGCAACCTATACTAGTTATGGCAGAGGCGCTTGCAACAGGATTTAAGGCAATGCGGTTAATCCATTGCCGGAATATCAGAATCAAAAGGGCGGCCCGAAGACCGCCCTTTCGCATCCGATCTCAACCGGCAGCGCCGACGATTACTCTTTGATGGTGACGACGATGCCGGCACCGACGGTACGGCCGCCTTCACGGATGGCGAAGCGCAGCTTCTCTTCCATGGCGATCGGCACGATCAGCTCGACATCGACGGTGATGTTGTCGCCCGGCATCACCATCTCGG
>NZ_JAMYTB010000054.1:0-3966 GCF_040322275.1 Mesorhizobium sp. M0174 | reverse complement strand
ATCACCGAACACTCTCTCCACGGCATCAACACCTCCCGGCAAAAACCGAAAAGTGTTACCTATGTGTCCGGTACAAATCGTCACCTATGTCTCGGGCCGCTCAGAATGGATACCTAAAACGATTCTTTTGCAGTGCGGCCTTTGAAAACCGGCTTGTGACTTGCCATATAGCATAAGTTGCGGCATAAGGGCCGCATAGCCGGGACGGAACGACTGGATGGTTCCGAGGCGGCGTTTGGGCATAAAGCGGACACTTGCCACTTGCGTGGATCAAGAATCGGTTTTATGTAGACGAAACAGACACGCGACGCGTGGAGCTGGGAAGCCGGCTTTACGCGTCTGATTTGCATGGGCGAAATGATTGCGCTGATTCGGCGCGAACGCACGCTCAAGCGGCACGTCCCGGCCAGCGGGATCATCCAGGAGACCCGGCCAACGGGTCTTGCAGACAGAGCGGCATATGGCTTCGAAAACCACAAATCCTTTCACCTTTCTCCAGCAGGTTCGCGCGGAGACCGCCAAGGTCACTTGGCCGTCGCGGCGCGAAACGATGATCTCGACGGTGATGGTCCTTGTGTTCGCGGTCATCGCGATGATCTTTTTCTTTACCGCAGACGTGGCCATGGGCTTTGCGGTCGAAAAAATCCTCGGCCTCGGACAGTAAGTCCGGCGATTACGGAGAAGTCTTGAAATGACCGCGCGGTGGTACATCGTCCACGCCTACTCGAACTTTGAAAAGAAGGTCGCCGAGGACATCGAGAACAAGGCCAAGCAGAAGGGCCTGTCCGCCGACATCGAGCAGATCGTGGTGCCGACCGAGAAGGTCGTCGAGATCCGCCGCGGCCGCAAGGTCGATGCCGAGCGCAAGTTCTTTCCGGGCTATGTGCTGCTGAAAGCCAATCTGACCGATGCCGTGTTCTCGCTCGTCAAGAACACGCCGAAGGTCACCGGTTTCCTGGGCGACTCCAAGCCGGTGCCGATCACCGAAGCCGAAGCCCAGCGTATCCTGAACCAGGTTCAGGAAGGCGTCGAGCGGCCGAAGCCGTCGGTGACGTTCGAGATCGGCGAAGCGATCCGCGTTTCGGATGGACCATTCGCGTCGTTCAACGGTTTCGTCCAGGAAGTGGACGAAGAGCGGGCGCGGCTCAAGGTGGAAGTATCGATCTTCGGGCGCGCCGTGCCGGTCGATCTGGAATTCGGACAGGTCGAGAAGGGCTGATCCGAAATCCCTGCACCGGTTTCGGCGGCAGGGAAGGCGGCGCGGAGATCGCGCGGCCAAAAACGGGTGGGAGGCGAATGCGGCTTTAGCCGGCCGCGCGGACCGCACCACCAGACTGCAACCGCCGGCAAGACCGGCATGAGAAAAGGCAGGAAGAGAGATGGCTAAGAAGATTGCAGGCCAGCTCAAGCTCCAGGTTTCCGCGGGATCGGCCACGCCGTCGCCCCCGATCGGCCCGGCGCTTGGTCAGCGTGGCATCAACATCATGGAGTTCTGCAAGGCGTTCAACGCGCAGACCCAGGAAATGGAAAAGGGTTCGCCGGTTCCGGTCGTCATCACCTACTACCAGGACAAGTCGTTCACCTTTGTCATGAAGACGCCGCCGGTGAGCTATTTCCTGAAGAAGGCCGCCAACCTGAAGTCGGGTTCCAAGGAGCCGGGCAAGCTCAAGGCCGGTACGATCGGCCGCGACAAGGTGCGCGCCATCGCCGAGCAGAAGATGAAGGATCTGAACGCAAACGACGTCGAGGCGGCCATGCGCATGGTCGAGGGCTCCGCCCGCTCGATGGGTCTGGAAGTGGTGGGCTGAGATCATGGCAAAGATTGCAAAGCGTGTATCGAAGACCCGCGAAGGCATCGATCCCAACAAGGCTTACGCTTTGGGTGAGGCGCTGAAGCTGCTCAAGGATCGCTCCTCGGTGAAGTTTGATGAGACCGTCGAGGTCGCGATGAACCTCGGCGTCGATCCCCGCCATGCCGACCAGATGGTCCGCGGCGTGGTCAATCTGCCGAACGGCACCGGCCGCAGCGTTCGCGTCGCCGTGTTCGCGCGCGGCGACAAGGCCGAAGAGGCCAAGGCCGCCGGCGCCGACATCGTCGGAGCCGAGGACCTGGTCGACATCGTCCAGAAGGGCACGATCGACTTTGACCGTTGCATCGCCACGCCGGACATGATGCCGCTGGTCGGCCGTCTCGGCAAAGTGCTCGGTCCGCGCGGCATGATGCCGAACCCGAAGGTCGGCACCGTCACCACTGACGTTGCCGCCGCTGTCAAGGCATCGAAGGGCGGCGCCGTCGAGTTCCGCGTCGAGAAGGCCGGCATCGTTCATGCCGGCGTCGGCAAGGTGTCGTTCGACGTCAAGGCGCTGGAAGAAAACGTCCGCGCCTTCGCAGACGCGGTGACCAGGGCAAAGCCGGCTGGGGCCAAGGGCAACTACGTCAAGAAGGTGTCGGTCACCTCGACGATGGGCCCGGGCCTCAAGCTCGATGTCTCGACGCTCGCAGCGTCCTGATACGAACAATTGGATCGGCCGCTAAAACGCTGATCCGTGAAAGAATTCCGGGCCTCCGACCTGTCGGTGGCCCGGTACCGGAAGTCGAAAGGCTTCCGGACATCCTGTCCGAGATTGCAGGCGGCCCCAAGCCTTAGGTGATGTGGGCCTTAATTCATGTGGGCCTGCATGAGACGGGTGAAGACCGGACAAAGGGGCGAAAGCTCCAATGAAAGGTTCGAACCGTGTTTGCCTTTTGTCTGCGCACCGTCCGGCTAGCCGGCAGGTGTGGCGAAAGGGGGCAGGATCCTCGAGCGTCGTTCGGGAGATCCGTTACTGGATGGCCCGGCCGGCAAAAGGCAACCCGACGCCTGTCCTTCGTAGAGGGCAGGGGTCAACTGGAGATAGGCAGTGGACAGAGCGGAAAAACGCGAACTCGTCACGGGGCTGAATGATGCGTTTTCAAGCGCTGGTTCAGTCGTCGTGGCCCACTACGCCGGTATCACCGTCGCGCAAATGAACGACCTTCGGTCGAAAATGCGCGCCGCCGGTGGCACCGTCAAAGTCGCGAAGAACCGTCTCGCCAAAATCGCTCTTCAGGGCACGGACTCCGCATCGATCATCGAGCTGTTCAAGGGACAGACGCTGATCGCCTATTCGGAGGATCCGATTGCGGCGCCGAAGGTCGCGTCCGATTTCGCCAAGGGAAATGACAAGCTCGTCATTCTCGGTGGCGCAATGGGCACCACCTCGCTCAACGCCGACGGTGTGAAGGCACTCGCCACACTCCCGTCGCTCGATGAGCTGCGCGCCAGGCTGGTTGGCATGATCGCCACGCCGGCAACCCGGATCGCCCAGATCGTCAATGCGCCTGCGGCCTCGGTCGCGCGCGTCATCGGCGCTTACGCCCGGAAGGACGAGGCGGCATGAGGCCGTTCCTCGCTATCACAAACACACGTTCGAACCTTATGAAGGAACATTGCAATGGCTGATCTGGCAAAGATCGTAGACGACCTTTCGAAGCTGACCGTCCTCGAGGCGGCCGAGCTGTCGAAGCTTCTTGAAGAAAAGTGGGGCGTTTCCGCCGCTGCTCCGGTGGCGGTTGCCGCTGCCGGCGGCGCTGCGGCCGCTGCTGCTCCTGTCGAGGAAAAGACGGAATTCGACGTCGTCCTCACCGAGGCAGGCGCTCAGAAGATCAACGTCATCAAGGAAGTTCGCGCCATCACCGGTCTTGGCCTCAAGGAAGCCAAGGACCTGGTCGAGGCGGCTCCGAAGCCGGTCAAGGAAGGCGTTTCCAAGGCCGACGCGGACAAGTTCAAGGCCCAGCTGGAAGCAGCCGGCGCCAAGGTTGAACTGAAGTAAGCGTTGAGTACCGGGGGGCGGCGGGGGGGCGGGCGCCCCTCCCCAAACCGGGAGGGGGGGGGGGGAGGGGCGAAAGTGGGGAAAAAACATTTAAGGGGGGCGGCCACCCCCCCG
>NZ_JAMYTB010000053.1:0-4474 GCF_040322275.1 Mesorhizobium sp. M0174 | reverse complement strand
AGTGCTGCGTTAACGGGAGCGTCGAATCGGCCGTGCAGGCTTTGAGGCACTCTCCTGGCCTCGCGGCCGGGCCCGTCACTCGCAAGGTGGCGGGCTTCTCTGCATCAAGGTCGCTGCACTCTATCATCGTGAGGTCAGCAATCATCGCCCGCCGCGCCGAAAGGTGCGGCGGGCTTTTTTGCGTTTACGGGCCGCGCATCGCTTGGCAAAGGAGCGCAACCAAGCGATCGAGCGCATGATGGGCGTCGAGCGCGAGCCGGGCAAGGCGGCATTCGCCTTGCTGGCGAAGCCCGGTACCGGAAAATATGTCGGTTCAGCCTTCATCAGCTTGGGGCGCGACAGGAAGGAACGGCTGTGGAAACGGGTCCAGGAACATGCCGGCGCGCCGTCGGAGGGTGTCAAGAAGCGACCGGCAACGCAGTGGGTTGAGCCTAGCGTGAAGCTGCGGATCAAGCACCTTCGTGGCGAGCACAAATATATACGCCATGCCTCGCTGCTGGGCTTTGGCGACGATCCGAAGCATCCGGGGAACTAAGGGTCCGCCTGCCAAATCCAGCAAGGCCGGCGGACCCTATCAGCGCATGAAGGGACTTTTTATGCGCAGATACTGACTTTGGGCTGGAGTGTCGTTTTTCAGCTGGCGACCATTCCTATCACCAAAAATGTAATGGAGACCGCGAACACCGGTGCAAGCAACCAGCGGGCTTGGTGGACACTATCTTCCATGGGCCGTTTCTCCTCCATGAGTTCGCAAGAACGGGACAAGGAATGTCGCGGTTCCGCGCGACACCTTGTTCAGACCATTACGTCTAGAGCTTCAGACTTAGGTCCGGCGGTCTAAGGACCTAAGGCCGGCCGAGGAACGTTCGTTGGTTGGCTCACGTTGTGGTGAGCTTGGCGCGATGAAGATTGCGTCCCGGCAAATTCCAACAAGGAGACAGCTATGAGAATGCATCTTTCCACCGCAGCCGCGGGATTTTTGCTGCTGGCCGGCATTGGTGCCGCTGCTGCTCAGGACGTGATCATCGAACCGCAGCAGGAAACCGTCATCAAGGAATACGTGAAGAAGCAGCCGCTCGCATCGGTGAAAATCCCTGGAGTGGAGCTTAATATCGGCTCGCCCCTCCCAGACACCGTCGAGCTTCACGAGGTCCCGAACGTCAAATACCGTTACGTTGTGGTCGACGGCAGAACCGTCCTTGTCGATCCCGGCACACGCAAGATTGTCAAAGTCTACGACTAATCTGATCTTGGGAGCGCTGGCCCGGATGGCGACGGCAAAGCGTCAATAGACCGGGTCAGTCGCTCGACCGTCTCGATAATCGCCTTTGCCAACGCCTCGCCCTCGTGCGCCGGCAACGGGCCGTAGAGGCAGTTCACGGCTTCCTCGCTCGGCAGCACGCCAGCCGGGCAGGTCATCTCGATAGCCATGCGTACGAGCTGCAGGCCGGTTCTTTCGCCGTAGATATAATTCTCGTCCATCGTCAGGATACTGGCGCTGCGGTGGCGATCGTCAAGGCGCATCATCGCGCACGCGATGGCGAGCTGCGCCTCGACTTTGGCGTTTTCCTTCTGCGTCATGTTGTCGGCCGCGATCAGCCACCGAAGCGACCGCATGATCTCCCCGCGCGTCCAGCCGGCCTCTAGCATGCAATCGACGATCGCCTGAAAGCCCGGCTCCATAGCCTCCTGGCAATCGATCTCGCGGTCGGCATACTCGCCATTTTGTCTTGGCGGGCTGATCATTTCGAATTGCTCCTCAGAGATATGCTTCGCCGTCGGCGCGGTGTTCAAAACAGAACCAATGCGATGGCTGCCTCGGCTTCGCGAATCCCCATCCGGCATCCTTGCCGCAATCGGGATGCTCGCACCTATGATGCTGAACGCCCAGACGTGTGACGGGCTCTATTGCACCGGGAAGGCGGATCAGCTCGTCGCTCATGGGGATGCTTTCAAAGCAGCGACCCTTGTGCAGGTGCCGGCAGCGGAACTTTGATCTGTGTGGCCGGCTTCTCCACGATCACGAGAGCGTCGTCAGGCGCCGACCGCTGCAGCCATTTCGCTTCCGACCATGGCGCGGTCAGCCAGGTCTCGGCTTCCTCTCGCGTGGTCAGGATCACCGGCATCGCCTTCTCGTGGATCGGCTCGATTAACGCGTTTGGCTTTGTGGTCATGAAGGCATAAAGCTCATGATCGCCGGGGCCTTCCTTGACCTTGCGGACCCCTTGCCAGCGTGTCCACAGGCCCGCGAAGAAGAACAGCGGCCGGTCCTCGCTGAGGGCGAACCAGAAGTTCCGCTGTATGCCGCCTGTCTCCGGGTCCTTATCGCCTGGGGTAGGGCTGGGCTCGGCAAAGCTCGTCACCGGCACCACGCAGCGGTGCTCGATACCGACATACTGCTGCCAGTGGCCGTATTGAGGGTTGCGGATATTGGTCGTGCCGGAATCGGCATTGCCTTTGACGCGCTCCAAGGGCGTCGGCATTCCCCAACGCAGCTTGGCAAGCTCGCGCGTCCCGTCCTGAGCATTGCGGACGACCGGGCCGAACTGGTTGGGATAGATGTCGATCGACGGCTCAAGGTTGCCCAGGAGATCGCGCAAGGCTCCGGTCCATTGGCGGATCGCCTCCTGGCTGGTGGTGATGTTGTAGAGGTTACACATGTCGTCGCCTCAGTTACGCAGGGCCTGGGGAACGCTCAGCGGCCCGAGATCGAGAGTTCTCTTGTATTCGCCAGTCCGGCCCCAGACACCGCGTGCCTTGCCGTTTTCCCGATCACGCTTAGGATCGAACATGATGCCTCCGAAGTGGTCAAGGAACGCCTGTGCAGACGCCTGGTCGGCGAAGCAGTACAGCTGCCAGTTCTCATATGTCTGATCCGGCCATATCGCCTGCACCTGCCTTGTTATTGGGACCAGCCCTCGCTCTTCGCAGAAATCGCGGATCAGCGAGAAGCTGTGTCCCGTGCATAGATCATCGGGCAGCGCAACCTGGTAAGGCCACTCGCGGTCTATTCTAGCAGGGGAAGGGCCACGGCTACGCTGTACCATCAATGGCGAGCGGCGGCTTGCTTGCTCTCTCTCAGGTAAATGTCGGTCTGGTGGCGCATCGCATCCGAAAGCGACAACGCCAGATCGAGGTCTCCAGGATAGATCGCCAATATCCAAGTGGCCGTCAGCTCCGCGATAGCCTGTTTCTGGCTGACGTCGGACAGGCCACGCATTTGCTTTGCCATCTTGCTGACGGCCCGGTGAATGGCGGCCCGCTCGCGCCTTACCGTGGCATATATCTCGGGCTGCTCGGACTCGGTCGCAGTAATCGGCTTCATGGGGGTGTCTCTAATCTGCTGGCAGTGAACGAAATGAGAACATCAGAGTCAAGAGCCTCTTGAAGGAACAGGAATATGTTCCTTTTCTAGAGGGATGGCGCACGATCCGATCGACACGCTGGGCAAGGCAACCCGGCACAACATGCTTGTGAAGGCGGAATGCAGTTGCGGCAATGTCCGCTACTGCCGTTCGGCTGACCTGATGATGGTATATGGCGGCGGCGTCGACCCGCTGAAACTGAAGTTCGACTGCAGCCGCTGCAAGCTGACGGTGAAGATCACCCTGCTCGAAGTACATCCGGAGCACCTTCCCAAGCGCCTGGTGATCCATAAGCCGGTGAAGGTCGACGGGAAGATCCGCTGGACTACCGAACGGTTCCGGGGACAGGGGCGTGGCAAAAGGCTGGACCCCGCAAACTCTGATCGACTCGAAGACACGGCTCACTGCGTTCTGCCACAATCCGCGGTGTCACCAAAACCAGCCGCTTGAGAAGCTGAGGGCCAAGCTCGGCCCGGATGCAGCGATGGCGGACGATCTCATTCCGAAGCTGAAATGCGCCAAGTGCGGCGGCAAGCGCGTTGGACTGATTTATACGCCCGACACCAACCCGAGCCCCTACGGCAAGGCGGAGGGCGGGCGATGAACCTAAGGTCCGGTTTCCGGCGAAGCAGTGCCGGCCTGCTTCATGAAGTCATGGCGGCGCGCGCGAACATGTGCCAGCAAATTCGCTTCATTGACGACCCCGGATCTAAAGAGAGACAGCGTGGTCGAGGCGAGAATCTGGCTGTCTATCAAGGTGCTGTACGATTTCGCGTCGGCGACTATCTGATCGACAACCCGCTGGCAGATCGCTCGATCTTTAGGTCTAAGGAACTGACTTTTCGGTGCTCGTGGCAATCTCGACGCCTTTAAAGGGGAAGTTACTGTGTCCCCCGCGACCGAAGCGTGGGTCTCCGTGAATGGACCCTAAACGCATTCCGACAGATAATTGCCATTCGTTTGAGTGGTGCCGATGTTTTTGCTATGGCGTGGTAATCGAGGCCATTAGAGCGTCGGACATTCAGGTTGAATCGCGAAGGATTCCGCTAACGTCGGGTTTGTGATTCACTTCCTTAAGGAGGTGATTTGCCATGCCCAAGCCCTATTCG
>NZ_JAMYTB010000052.1:0-4887 GCF_040322275.1 Mesorhizobium sp. M0174 | reverse complement strand
GCGATCGCGGTCGATTTTCTGCCGCTCTACTTTTACGATGCCGGCGGGTTTATGGTAAAGACGTCATCCGGCGTTGAGACGGTTAAGGATCTTGCCGGTGGAACGATTTGCACGACACAGGGAACCGCTACAGAGGTTGCCCTTGCGAACCTATTCAAGTCTCAGAACATAACGAACATCAAGGTTTTGACGTTCGATTCCGACGACAAGGTGTTTGCGGCTTTGGGCAGCGGCCGGTGCAACGCGATGGCAACGGACAAAACTGCCCTGGCCGGTTGGCGCGGCAGCTCCCCCAAACCCGAAGACTACAAAATCCTCCGCGAAGGAACCGGCAAATCGCCATTTGCCGGCTTCGTCGCTGCGAATGACTCGAAATGGCGCAACCTGTTGAGATGGACTGTCTTCGGGCTGTTTCAGGCGGAGGAGTGGGGTATCACGGCTGCCAACGTGGAGGAGATGAAAAAATCACCCGATCCGGTCATCCGAAAGTTTCTCGGCGCGGAGAGCGGTTTCGGCACGGACTTCAACGTATCCAATAGCTTTGCGGCCGATATGATCAAAGCCGTCGGCAACTACGGCGAGATCTACGACCGCAACCTGGGCCCGAAGACGCCTTATTATATCGACCGAACCGGCACCCCCAATGCCTCATGGGTTAACGGCGGACTCCTGTACTCGCCTCCTTGGGAGTAGGCGGAGTTCGGCGTCGATCAACCACGTGGCAATGCATCGGACCGGGGCATGATAGTAGCAAAAACAAGACCGTGGCGATCCTCGCGCGCAACGCCATCGGCTAAGCGATACGTTGCTTGGGTGCGATACAAGCTGACTCATGGTGCCATAGTAGCGGCCGTTCTTGGGTTTGTAATACTGGGGGGGTTGGCGATCCAACAAAACCTAGCAAGCCGTGGCGTCGACTTCAGTTTTGCTTATTTGTCTGCACCTTCCCGATTCAGCATAAGCGAGGGGTTGGCGCCCATTTGGAGCGGGTGGGCGCCAATTTTCGATACTGTGGACGCCGCATCATCCAATCTGGCGATGCTGGAAGCGGGCCTCTTCAACACGGTCAAAGTGGCCCTTCTGGCCATCGCATTCTCGACAATGATTGGAGTTGCCTTGGGCGTTTTTCGTTTGTCGACCAATTGGCTAGTTCGGAATCTGGCCTTCGCGATTGGCGAATTCATCCGGAACACGCCCATACTGATCCAGCTGATGTTCTGGTATTTTGCGGTGTTGCTGCAGTTGCCTTCGGCCGCGAGCACAACAACCGTCCGTAGATGGTTTGTTGCAGAACAATCCGGGGTCTTTTTGCCGTTACCGCACCTAGCAGAGGGCTCGGAGCCCGCGTCATCTCTATTGGTCGCCGTCGCAATCGCTTTCCTGGCGGCGGCGTGCCTGCGCCGCTTCCCTACGCGGTGGCGTATCGCTTTATTGGGCGCCGGACTATGTTTTGCTGGTGCGAGTTACACAACAGGTTTGCGTATTGATCTTGATTTGCCGGTGCTTGGACGTTTCGGCGCGACCGGCGGATTGCACTTTACGCCAGAGATGTCTGCCATCCTAATTGCCATCATGGTAAACAGCGCCGGGTACATCTCAGAGATCGTTCGCGGTGCAATCGAAGGGTTGCCTAAAGGGCAGTGGGAAGCGGCCGCGGCACTGGGTTTGTCGCGGCGCGATACGATCAGAGACATCGTGCTCCCACAAGTATTCAGAATTATCATACCTTCTCTAACCAACCGCTATATCAGCCTCACAAAGGATACGTCGATCGGTATTGCGATCGGCTTTCCCGACTTGTTTAGCGTGAGCGGCACTGTGGCCAACCAGACTGGCCGCGATTTCGAGACCGTCCTTATCGTCATGGGGGTTTACCTGCTTCTCAGTTGGGTAATCAGCGCGTTGACGAACGTTGTAAATAGACGGTTCGCCCTGGAGAGAGCGTGATGGTCACGACATTGCATAGCTGGCTCCGCCGCAACCTTTTTGCGAACCCTATCGATTCTATTCTTTCGATACTCATCGCCGCGGCGCTTGGCTGGCTTTCAGTGGTCTTGCTGCATTGGGTCATCTGGGAGGCACACTGGGCACGGATATACGAGAGCCTTCGGTTGCTGCTGTTCGGGTTGTACCCGGTGGAGCAAACATGGCGTGCCTGGTTGGCCCTCGCCATTCTGTGCACTGCGGTCGGCGCCGTGCAACTGCCTTGGTCGCGTCGATTTGGTGTAGCTATATGGCTGACTGCCTGCGGGGCAGCCGTATTTGTCCTAGCTCCGCCCGGGCTTGATCGCTGGGGCGGGCTTCTGCTCAGCGTCATGCTCACGGTCGTCGTTTCAACGGCGTCTCTGCCGCTCGGAATTCTGCTTGCGTTCGGCCGCTCGAGCAAAAATCCCAGTCTGAGGGCCTGCTGCACTGGGTATATCGAGGTGATGCGGTCGGTGCCACTGATTCTCGTCGTCTACTGGATTTGGATCACCGTGCCGCTGTTCATGCCCGAAGTTTCGATGTCCTCGCTCGCGCGCGGCATGGTCGGATACACTATCTTCAATGCCGCTTATGTGGCCGAGTATGTGCGCAGCGGGTTCCAAGCCGTGCCGCACGGACAGCGGGAGGCGGCTCGCTCGCTGGGTATGTCGGATTGGACGATTTCGACTGAAATAGTTCTGCCGCAGGCCCTCCGAGTGGTACAGCCGGCGCTGGTCGGTAACGTGCTCGACGTTTTCAATGGCGCGACGCTCGTCTTTATCATCGGACTGATGGACTTCCTTCGCGCTGGACAATTGATATTAGCAGATCCAAATGCCAGCGGTCAGACAAATGAAGTCTACGTGTTCATGTTTACCGTCTATTTCGTTATCGGCTCGGCGATTACTTTTGGATCGCGCCGGATGGAGGCCCATATGAATAGGAGTACGCGTTGATGATAGTGCGATCCGATGAATCCGGGCCAGCGATGGTGGCCTTTGACGAGGTCAACAAGTTTTATGGTTCGTTCCAGGCATTGCGCGACGTGACCTTGTCGGTTGCGACCGGTGAGGTGCTGGTGCTGATCGGCGCCAGCGGCTCGGGCAAGTCCACACTGATTCGCTGCGTCAATGGGCTGGAGACGCATGAGAGCGGTTCCTTGGTGGTTGACGGATTTTCCATGCCAACGATCAAGGACCTGGAATTGGGCGGTGGCGAGAAGGCGCTCCATCAAATCAGACGCGGCGTAGGAATGGTGTTCCAGCAGTTCAACCTATTTCCGCATAAGACGGTGATGGAGAACATCGCCCTTGCCCCGATGCGGGTTCGCGGCAAGTCGCGCGAGGAGGCGCAGGCTATCGCAATGCGTCTGCTCGAACGTGTTGGTCTGCGAGACCAGGCGCAAAAATATCCCGGCAAGTTGTCGGGCGGACAGCAGCAGCGCGTCGCCATTGCCCGTTCGCTGGCGATGGAACCGCACGTTATGTTGTTCGACGAACCCACATCGGCGCTCGATCCGGAATTGGTCGGCGAGGTGCTGGACGTCATGCGCGAACTCCGCACTGATGGCATGACAATGATGATTGTCACGCATGAGATGGCCTTCGCCCGCGAAGTTGCCGACCGCGTTATCTATATGGATAATGGTGCGATCGTCGAGGTGGGGCCGCCCGCGCAGATCTTCGACAAACCGACTAGTGAGCGCACCCGGACGTTCCTATCGCGCGTGCTCAAACACTGACATCAAGCGCATTTCACGAATACGGCGATGCCGCGGAGGGTGCTGGGAGCCAGCCCAGAATGGGGTGACCGATCCGATCCTCTGCCTCTCCACAATTACACGTCCGTTACATGGCCAACCGGCGCAGATAGCCGCGATCCTCATTCGATTTGAGCGCGTGCATGAGGCCAAGGTCCGAAGTGGACGGCAGCGGCACACGTCGTATACAGGGGCGCGCTGAATGCGTTGGTGTCGAGACCCATGTATTCCGGCGACAGCTGGCTGGAGAAGGGGCGAACCTGCTTCTGTTCTTCAGCCATCGGCCTTGCGCTCATCGAGAATGGCTGCCGGGTGCTCTTCACCAGAACAACCGACCTCGTCCAGAAGCTTCAGACGGAACGCCGAGACCTAGCGCTCGAGAGCGCTCTGGCCAAGCTCGACAAGTTCCATTCCATCTCCCGATTCTCGATGATCTCGCCTACGCCGCCCGCGCGCAAGCCGTGAACTCGCACTTGGATGCGCTGATTGCCCGGCCAGGCTGGAGATCGAGAAGCTGAAGCGCGAATCCATGGCAGCCGCTCGGAGCGCAAGGCGCGGCTTCTCGAACAGATGGAGTTGCAGCTTGAGGAGCTGGAAGCCGACGCCAGCCAGGACGAATTGGCGGCGGAACTGGCGGCACGCTCCTCGACGGTCAGGGCGTCCGAGCGCAAGCGACCATCGTGCAAGCCTTCCCCGAACATCTGCCGCGTGAGCGGGTGGTCATAGCCGCGCCGGCGAACTGCCCGTGTTGCCTTCGGGCAAGCTGGCCAAGCTTGGCGAGGACGTTACCGAGACGCTGGAGGTGATCCAGACCGTGCGCGAAAAGTTCTCTTGCCGCGAATGCGAGAAGATCTCGCATCCGCCGGCATGTGACGCCGCGCGGCTTTGCCAGGCCGAACCTCTTGACGATGATCCGGTTCGAGAAGTTCGCCCGCACCAGCCGCTGAACCGGCAGAGCGAGCACTATGCCGGCGAGGGCATCGACCTCAACCTTTCCACACTGGCCGACCAGATTGGAGCCTGTACCGCGGCGCTCAAGTGTGGCGCGACAATTCTGATGAGTAAGCGGTGCGCCAAGGCACCTTTCCCGAAATCGCCTTGATGGTTAGTCTCTCGTTCGTCGGCGCGCCGGCGCCGATCACTCCGAGTCATAATGGGTGACG
>NZ_JAMYTB010000051.1:0-5087 GCF_040322275.1 Mesorhizobium sp. M0174 | reverse complement strand
AAACTTCTCTGACCAGAGGGGCTTGGGCGGGGCCTGGCAGGACTCACGCGGCGATGAGTACGGTGCCGAGGGCGAAGGTTCCGCCGGCTCCATGCTCTCCGATACCGCCCGCTCGGTTGCGTCCGTGGCAGGCGGTGCGGCTGAGGCTGTGGCAGACGTTGCGAGCGGCGCCAAAGAAAGATTGAGAAGCACAGCCGGGCAGGTCGGCTCGGCCGCCACCGATAGGACGGGGCGGGTGCGGCAGTCGGCTCAGGACCTGTTCCAGCGCGAACCTCTGGCAATGGCCGCGGTAGGCCTTGCCGTGGGCACCGCCATTGGCGTGATGCTGCCTCACACCGCCGCTGAGGACGCGCAACTCGGCCCATACCGCGACAAGCTTCGTGACAGTGCCGAGGAAGTCTTTGAAGAAGGCGTGGAGCAAGCCAAGCAGGTCGCCGCCGAGGCATATGAGACTGTAAAGGAAGAGGCTGACCGACAGGGTTCCAGCGGCGACGCCGAGACGTTGGTCGACCGCGTCGAAAAAGTCGTGAAAAAGACGGCAAGCAAAACGGAGCAAGCCATTCGCGATCGTTTGGCGGAGTCGGACGAGCCTCCCAACACTTCGTCATAGCGGTAGCCGGTTTTCGAGGTGCGCTGGCGAAGCTGTTCTTGAGACTCTCTTCACGGCGACGGCATGCCTCAGGACTGATCTGGCATGCAACCTCGGCTTCCAGATTTGCTCCTGGCGAGGTATCGAGTTGCTGCTTCCGCGCGCTACGCCTGCCTTGCAAGAAGCGCCGCACAAACATCACTCACGACTTGCTGCAAGACATCGAAAGCATAGCCGATGTGAAGCCGCTCGAGCGGGGTGTGGTAGTCTCGTCCCCACGGGCCGATATTGATGGTAAGAATGTTGGCCAGCCCGCCTTATTTCGGCCAGCGAATGCCGTCGCGCCACATCGGCATGTTGCGGGCGACGACGTCGAGACTGGATGCGGTGGCCTCGCCAAAGAAGCTCATCTCGAGATGCCGGCGAAACAATCCGCACAGCCGATCGCCGAGATCGTAGCGTGCGGTTGCGCCGGCTGCGATGTGCAAGGCAATCTCGCGCAACCTCGCCGCTGCCGGCCTGTCGGAAAGGTTCGTTGGCAGATAGGGTGTCGAGCCGAAGCGGGTGACGATTGCCGGTCCCGGCAAGCGGCTCAATCGCCATGCCTCTTCGGTAACCAGCAGGCATTGCTCGGGGCAGCGGGAGATCGCCCGCGCCAAGAGACGCGCCGACGGTGCCAAGCCTTGATGTTGTTACCGCATCGAGACGGTCCAGCAGTGCCTTGTAACGATGCAGCGGAATTGTTTCGACGAGATCGATCGCTGCGCTGCCGTGCTGGCAATGCCGGCGCTGCTTCAGTTCCGCCAGGCAGGCAAAAGCAGCATCGGCGCAAAGCCGGTCAATGCAATCAAGCACCTCGTCCGGGCTCCGTCGATAGCTCAGAACGTTAAAGCCGGCGAACGCCGTAGCCGGCGTCGTTACGTCATAGCGGGACTTGCCGTCGCGCATATTGAGCAAGCTCGGCGGTGTGCCCAGAAGGAATTGGGCATTATCGGTAAGCTCAGAGACCCATTCCACACGGGCCGCTATGGCAGCGGCAACAGTCGCGGCGTTCAGCCCATTCAGGAGAAACCGCTATGCGCGGGAACGCCGACGTGGGCCGTCGGAAGCAGCTTGCCGACCGTTCCAAGCGCGATGACGCAACCCTTGTTGCCGTCACCGTCGTCGGCGATCGCATCGAGATTGATCGCCGCCAGAATATGGAGCCCGCGCTCGCCAGCAATCGCTGGCAGCGCCTGCGCCGCCTTGCGCGCCCGGCAGAATTGTTCTCACCGACACGAACGGCGTCGTGAGCAGTTTGTAGGGGAGGCTCTTGTCCTTATCCAGCGTAGTGCGGCCCTCTGGAACCATCAAAACTGACAATCGTTACGCTGTTCAGCAACGTACATGAGGGGCAACGTCAACGTGAACGAAGATGACGCCTCACCATTAGCGACCGGGGTAGAAGGCCTCGACTATGTTTTGCGCGGGGGTTATGCCAAATTTCGGTCACACCTCGTTGAGGGAAGGCCTGGTTCGGGCAAGACCACGCTCGGGCTTCAGTTCCTTATCAAGGGGGCCTCGCAAGGCGAAAACTGCCTCTATATTACGCTATCTGAAAGCAAGCGCGAACTCATATCCGTGGCAAGCAGGCACGGCTGGACTCTGGACGGGATAGAAATTCTGGAACTCGTTCCTCCAGAACTCAGCCTTGATCCCTCCCAGTTGCAGACACTCGTGCATTCTTCTGACCTGGAACTCGGAGAGACCGTGCAGGCGGCCTTGGCTGAGATCGACCGTATTAAGCCACAGCGCGTCGTATTCGATTCGCTTTCCGAAATCCGGCTGCTCTCGCAGGGCTCACTACGCTACCGTAGGCAGGTCCTGGCGCTGAAAAGCTTCTTTCTGCTCAACCATGCGACGGTCTTGTTACTCGACGACCTCACGGCCGAGCAGGATGACCTCAACCTGCATTCGATCAGCCATGGCGTCATCCGCATGGAGCAATTGACTCCGATATACGGTGGCGAGCGGCGGCGCTTACGGGTGATCAAGATGCGTGGGGTGCAAATACGTGGCGGTTACCACGACTTCGTTATCCGACCGGGCGGGATCACGGTCTTTCCGCGACTGGTCGCCGCCGAGCACCCTGAAGCCGAGCACGGGTCGCCGGCCTTAAGCGGAAACGGCGTGGACGCTCTGCTCGGCGGCGGCCTCGATCGGGGCACAAGCACGCTCTTGATCGGCCCTTCGGGTGTGGGGAAGTCGACCATAGCCTGCTCCTACTGTCATGCAGCGCTCGGGCGCGGTGAGCGCGCCCTGGTTCTGCTGTTCGATGAAACTGACCGCATTTTCCTGGGACGTGCAGCTGGTCTCGGTATGGATCTCAAGCCCTTCCTGCAAGACGCAATGCTCCTGCTCGAACAAATCGACCCGGCGGATCTTTCACCCGGCGAATTGTCATCAAAGATCCAGTTCGCAGTCGAGCGGTTTGATGCCCGGATCGTAGTGATCGACAGCCTCACGGGATATCTGAATTCGATGTCCCAAGAGCAGCATCTTGTGCTGCAGATGCATGAAATTCTCACCTACCTCAACCAGAAGGGCATCGTGACGATCCTGCTGCTCGCCAATCACGGGCTGATCGGCCAGACGGCGGCCCCAATCGACATGACCTATCTGTCTGATGCAGTGATGTTGCTGAGGTTTTTCGAAAGTGGCGGTCGCATCCGGCGAGCGATTTCGGTGGTGAAGAGGCGGGTTGGTCCTCACGAGGACACGATCCGTGAATTCATGGTCAGCAGCCAGGGCATAGCTGTCGGCGAGCCGCTCGACCAATTCAGGGGAATACTTACAGGCGTGCCCTTTTTTGAGGGCAAACAAAGCGACCTGCTCGCTGACAAGAAGCCATGACGCCGAAAGAACCCGTCGTACTCGTGCTCGCCCCGGTTGGTCGAGACGCTCAGCTAGCGGCCTCGATCTTAGCAAAACACGGGATCGGAACACGCATCTGTGCCAATCTGGAAGAGGTTTTGGAGCTTCTCGACAGCGCACACTGCCTTGTCGTCGCCGAAGAGGCGCTCATCAATTCCGACCGGAGCCAATTCGCCGCCTGGCTGCGCAACCAACCTGCGTGGTCCGATTTTCCAGTGGTTCTTCTGGTCATGCGGGGAACAGAATTCGACAAGCGTCTTGCGTTTCTAGATCGGTATCTCATCGTTCTCGAAAGGCCTTTCCTGGCCTCAAGTCTGGCCAATTCGGTGAGGTCGGCGTTGCGTGCGCGTGCACGCCAGCTCGAGGTCAAGTCCCACCTCGAACAAAAACAGGAGGTCGCTGACCGTCAAAAGCTGTTGATCCTCGAGCTTCATCACCGGGTCAAAAACACCCTGGCCAATGTGCGAGCGATGATGGGAGCGACGGCCCGGTCCAGCGATAGCGTCGACAGCTTCGTGCGTGATTTCTCCGCAAGAATCGTGTCCCTTGCCGACACGCACTCAATGCTTACAGACGACTATTGGCAGACGGCCTCATTACAGAGATTGCTTGAGACGGAACTGAGCCACTACGAGATCTATGGCGAGCCGCGAATATCACTACGTGGTCCCAATGTGGCCCTCGTCGCCGACCTTGCGATACCTGTGGGCATGGCGTTTCATGAACTTGCCTCCAACTCAGCAAAATTCGGCGCCTTGTCGCGCCCGGAAGGCCGCCTTGATGTGCAATGGTGGATAGCGGATTCCGCAGGTGAGCAGATCCTGCATCTCCATTGGCAGGAGCGGAATGGTCCCATAGTGCAGCCGCCGAGTCGACGAGGCTTTGGAACGACATTGCTGGAAAGGGTCGTTACGGTGCAATGCAATGCGAAAATCGAAATGCATTACAATCCCGGCGGCCTGCGTTTCGCTATGGCGTTGCCATTACGCGAAACGAGGCTCGTCCCAGCGTACTCCTGAGTACCTGACGAACGCGACGAAACAGCACGCAGCTGTGGCCGCAGTCGAAGCCACTGTAATCAAAAGGCCGGCTCCGCGACTTTCTTCAGCGGTTCGGGGCCACGATGCAGGTTGCGAGTTGGGGGCCCATTGCGGCCGCCAGGCCGCCGCCGCCTGGGTCTTTCATCTGACCTCGCGCGGTAGGATGTAGTGGGCTGGTCGGAGCCACACGTTACCGACAAAACGGCGCGACTACGCCGGCTTCCTGAGCTCCACCTGAACGCCCAGGCGGAACGCCTGACCATCTGCAAACGAGCGCGCGTAGCTCTCAGCTGTGAAAGGGACCGTGATCGTAGCGCCGTTGACCGTCACGCGAACCGACCACTCTTTCGTCCTCACGATTTCAACGGCATGTTGCTCATGGGGAGCCATGCATTCCTCCCAGAATGGTACGTTGAAGAAGGGGGAGGATAGTGTCGCAAAATGCGGATTCCGACGTGAAGCCGGCCGCCATTCCGATCAAAGACCGGCCACCATTCCGATTTGAAGCCGGCCACCATTCCAATCAAAAGTCGGCCAGTTTTCGG
>NZ_JAMYTB010000050.1:0-6229 GCF_040322275.1 Mesorhizobium sp. M0174 | reverse complement strand
AGCGCGGGTCAGCTTGGGAGAGGAGCGTTTCATAGTCTGGTGGGGCCTAATTCGCCTCGTAGTCCTAGTGGTCACCTATCGGCGCTCACCGGTCCCCTGAAGCGCCCGATAAACGCTCCGCTCACTGACCCCCAGTTCCTTTGGCTATCGCTGTTCTGGTCATGCCCTCGGCATCCAACTTCACGATCTTGTCGCGCTTCCCCATCGCTTCCGTCCTGGGTACTTGGTCTTGTCGCCTTTTGGCGGCATCGATCCCGATCCGTTGGCGCTCCAGCATGACGCTACGCTCAAGGCCATCCGCCAATATCTGGCGCCCTTCTACAAGTGGCGGCAGGCCGAGATCGTGGCGGCGGCCGAGCCGCTGATGCCTGGCCACCAGGCCTTTATCCGCATCACTCACCGGCGCGATCAGGCCAGACCTTTGATACGCCTGTTCGTGGCCTCCACGCTCATATCGGCGCAGCGGGCGCTCGACATCACTAGAGCTCATTTGGCAAGCAGCCCGCCGCTATACACTGGCCGTGTCCAGGCGTGGGCGTGGCCTTTCCGCTTGGGTATTAGGGTGCGGCCTGCCCGATCGGCCGTCCCTCGATCGACCCTGAGTTGCTGATCCGCATGCGGATCGTCGGCCAGCTCGTCCTCGACTCGATGAGCGAAGTCGTCGACGCCGTGCGCACCGGGAAGACAAGCCTGGAGCTGTAGCGGCCTCGCCTGTCCCGCCCCGGTGTCGTCGCTTCGCTGGCGCCACGGTGAGAACGCATAGATCTGGTCCAGTATTTTCAGCATCAGAACGTTGAGCTGGCGGGAACTTGCTCGCCAGCCGAGTTGAGTTCAGGCGGTGGTCGGGGGAGATCAGCCAGCCACACGCTGGTGATTCCAACCTGAGCCGATGTGCCAATCAGCAACCTTCGTCGGTCTTTTTCACCTGGCCCGGCGCGGCGGTGTTGGCTGCCGTGTCCTGCTGACCAGGCGCCGCCTGCTGAGCGCTGCCAGTCTGCTGGCCGGGCGCGCAGTCCCTGGCCGAGTTCGGATTCGTGGTGCCGCTGGTGGTCGTCGTGTCGGTGCCCTGATCGCCGGACATGTTGGTGCCGCTGCTCGTCGTGCCGGTGCCCTGATCGGTCGTACTGGGCATGGTTGTGGTGGTCGAGGTTCCGCTGGTCGAGCTTCCGCTCGAAGTTCCGCTGGTCGTCTGGGCAAAGGAAAGCCCGGCCGACACCGCCAGCACGGCCGAAGCCAAAAGGATGCGTTTCATCATCTTTCTCCTGTCTGAATGCGCGGGATGCGCCTGGCAAATTGAACAGGCAGACAGAAGGAGTGTTCCCCGATGAAGTTCAACTTTTGTAACTCTGGTCGTAGGTCAGCCTTACGATGGCGGGCGTATATTAGAAGCCTCTTGAAGAGGACACTGCCCGCACCAGAATCCATGGCATGGCTCGGGGAATAGGCATTGGTGACCAGGTGGCGATTACTGCCACGGTTCGAAGGCGGATAACAGAGGACCGCGTAAGCGTCTCTATCCCAGGTTACGACTTCCCACATTCCATCATCGACACGCCAAGGTGAACCGAGGCCAGCAAATCGACCTGAAAGGCGAGGTCACGCGCATCGACGAGGACACTGTGACGATCGACCTCGGGCCATTGGTCACGGTCGACCGTGAGAGGGCCCGGTTGGTGGAGAAGTATCGGCCGCCAAAACGACGAAAGGCACTTGCAGATGCCCCGGACTAGAACCGACAACATCGCGACAGGCTATGAGGGCAGGCCGCATGACGGGCCGGTAGAGAACGAGTCGAAGCATTTTGTCTACTGCCCAGTCTGCGGCCAAACGTTCGACGCGCGCGATCTTGGACAGGTGTTCCACCACGCTGAGCCGCAGCACGAGCCGCTTCCGGTCGAGCAATAGTCCAGCTGGTTGAGCTCTGGCGCCAGACCGACGTTGAGACCCTTCAGCGCGCCACCGACGTACGTTGGATGAGAAAAGGGTGCTGCGTGCACCGCGCCTTCCCCGCGCGCCGATGTTCCACCTGGAAGTCCCGCCGCACTGCCAGAACGGCGGGACCGATCAAACGCTTTGCACCAGGCGGGGGGATGCGGGGGGTTGGGCTTGCCAAGTGAGCGCGGACCTAACCAACCCTAAGCGCAACGGCGGCAACGCGTCCACCAACCGCCGGTTGGAGCGACAGGACGATTGAGCCGCCGGCAGGTCAGGTCATCCCGGGTCGCTATCGCTCGCAACCAGACGGTAGCGGAAATTGTTGCGGATATGGTCGTTGAAATAGCGGCCCTTGGCGAACGCGGCCCGGAACGCGGCAAAGGTTTCCGGCGGTACCCCCTCAAACTCGTACCGTTTACGGCTGGCGACGAACCACACCGAGAGGGTCCTTCTATCCAGATCATATTCCATCTTGCGGATCGAAGTAGATGGCATGAGCACCACAGGCCGAGGCCCGCGCCTTGCGGGAGCGCGGGCCGATCGGGATACCGATCTGCAGCAATACCTGGAGGTGGAGGATTCGCTGCGTGCACCGAACTTTCGCGGCGGTCCAGTGTTCCCAATCGAGATGCACAAAAAGCTAGCTGCACCTTTCGGCATCACGTGGACGTTGGATTTCTGAGAAAGCGGGAGCGTCAATACCAACTTCTGGCGATGGAATTTTCCCGTGAGATAGGCACGCTCCAGGCGAAGGAGTGGATCGCCATGACCGCCATCGCCTACAACCTTGCCAACGATATCAAAGGATCGTGGAGGGTCGTCTTCGTGCCGGACGAACTGCATCTGTATGTGGAATTCAGCCAGCCAGACGCCGACACAAACCCGGTTGATTGGATGAGCGTTGATGATTTTTTGCATGGCAGCCGAAAGGCGCGCTTCACAAGCGAGCGCGCGACAGCTTGGTTTCGCTCATTTGCAACGCGCTGACAGGGCGATGAGACAAGGGAAAACCCGCGCCGAGATCGAGTGCGAGCGCCGCGGGTGGGCCTATTCGACGTCCCGAAGGCACCGCGACGATGCCGCCAACGCGATAGCTAAAGCTCTTATCGGTGAGGCGCGCGGGCTTGGCTTTGAAGCGTCAGCGGCGCGACATTTCACCTTTCGCTCGGTGATCGCATTTTCGATGTCGATGTCGCTGACGTTAAGCTTTCTCACGAACTCCGCGTACGACCAGGCTGGCGTTCGTCAATCGACCTCCTGCAAGCCGAGACCGAACCAAGATCGAGGCACAAATGGTTCACGCTTCGTGCTTCGAAGCGCGTAAAAAGGCAGTGTGGATCCGCCATCCATCGCCGGCCAGAATCTTCCTCGCTACCCGCACAAACGCGTCGGCTCCAATGATAGGCGGGCATATCTTCCGGACTTGTCTGAGGTTTGTCTGTCAGCACATCTAATGTGCCTGCACAGAAGCCAACATTTCTGCGACCAACCGCGTACCTGGCACCGCCGACAGGTTGCTGCGGCGGATTTTCGCTTTCGCAGGTGAACAATGCCTATCAACCTTGTCATCGCACCTGGTCGCACGTAGAGGCCGTTCGAATTCTCATCGCTCGGCGCGATGTTTGGTCCGTCTGCCCAGAAGAGCGGAGCAAGCCATTGACACCCACGAAGTTGCTGATTGGGCAGATCGCTGTCGTATTCGCAATTGTCATTCTTGGCGTGTGGACTGCAACCCAATGGTGCGCCTACATGCTCTCCTATCAGCCGCCACTCGGCGCGCCCTGGTTTGTGACAGTCGGCTGGCCGATCTACCAGCCGTGGAAACTGTTCGAATGGTGGTTCCAATTTGACGCCTATGCGCCTGAAGTCTTCGACAAGGCTGGCATACTTGCCGGAGCCAGCGGGTTCCTGGGCTGTGCCGCCGCGATAGCTGGGTCCCTCTGGCGCGCACGGCAGCGGGGGTTGGTCACCACCTATGGGTCCTCACGATGGGCCATGAAGCTGGAGATCGAGAAGGCGGGGCTGTTTCAGCCGGCCGGCGTTTTCCTTGGCGGACTGAATTATCGCTATCTGCGCCATGACGGACCGGAACACGTCATGGCCTTTGCGCCGACACGTTCGGGCAAGGGCGTCGGACTCGTTGTTCCAACCCTTCTTTCCTGGACCGGCTCGGCCGTTATTCACGACATCAAAGGCGAGAACTGGCAGCTGACCTCTGGCTGGAGGTCGAAGTTCTCGTACTGCCTTTTGTTCAATCCTACCGATCCGAGATCGGCGCACTACAACCCGCTGCTGGAAGTGCGCAAAGGTCCGGATGAGGTCCGGGACGTTCAGAACATCGCAGACATTCTCGTCGATCCGGAAGGCGCGCTGGAGCGGCGGAACCATTGGGAGAAGACCAGTCATTCACTCCTAGTTGGCGCCATCTTGCACGTGCTCTACGCCGAAGAGGAAAAGACACTCGCCCGTGTCGCCACCTTCCTGTCGGACCCGCAACGCTCATTCGCTGCGACACTGCAGCGGATGATGACCACCAACCACCTCGGCACGGTGGACAAGCCCCAGGTCCATCCGGTCGTGGCCTCGGCGGCTCGTGAGGTGCTGAACAAGTCAGAGAACGAGCGCTCAGGCGTTCTCTCGACCGCCATGTCGTTTCTCGGGCTCTATCGAGATCCAACGGTTGCCGCGGCAACGTCGGCCTGCGACTGGCGCATTGCCGACCTTGTGGATGCCGAGCGACCGATGTCGCTGTATCTGGTCGTGCCGCCGTCGGATATCTCGCGCACTAAGCCCCTGGTGCGATTGGTGCTCAATCAAATCGGCCGGCGGCTGACCGAGCGCCTGGAGGGCGATCCAAAGAAGACCCGCAAGCATCAGCTCCTGATGATGCTGGATGAATTTCCGGCGCTGGGACGGCTCGATTTCTTCGAGACCGCCCTGGCCTTCATGGCGGGTTACGGCATCCGCGCCTATCTCATCGCGCAATCGTTGGACCAAATCTCCAAGGCCTATGGCGAGAACAACGCCATTCTCGACAATTGCCATGTGCGGATTGCCTTTTCCTCAAATGACGAGCGCACGGCCAAACGCATCTCGGACGCGCTCGGTACTGCGACGGAACTCAGATCGATGCGCAACTATGCCGGCCATCGGTTGGCGCCCTGGTTGTCCCACGTCATGGTAAGCCGCCAAGAGACCGCTCGCCCCCTGCTGACGCCGGGTGAGGTGATGCAGTTGCCGCAGGCTGACGAACTAATCCTGGTTTCGGGATTGCCGCCGATTCGCGCCAAGAAGTTGCGTTATTACCAGGATCCGAATTTCACGGAGCGAGTGCTGCCTTCGCCGGTGCTGCGCGACGGTGCCTACGCGGATCGGCCCACGTCGCGCCCGGACGATTGGAGCAGACAGGTGCGCGGCGTGGATCGGCGTTTTGCTGGCGATGACGACAGTGCCGGCGCGGCAATCGAAGACGGAGGTGTCCAGCAGCAGCGCCATCCGGGCCTGCGCGAAGAACGGACCCTCGTCGTCCAGGAGCCTGATCAGGGCGATCTGTTCACGCCCGCAGACGATGACTGCGAGACGCTCGCCGACAAGCGCGTCATGGATCGGATTTCCACCGCCGCACGTGCGTACGCCTCAACGAGGGAATGGGCGACGACAAGGACATCGTGCCCGGCTTCTGAACGGCGCGCCATACGCGGGCGCATCTCAGCGTAGATAACGGCCGTAAGCTATTTCGAGGATCTCGACGATGCTCGTTCCCAATCGCCGGTGCATCAGCGCCGGTCAGAGGGAACGAGCAGCATGAAGCCCCACCGCATTCGTCACCAGTTTTTGCTTGAACCCGAGTTGAGCGAGAAGCTGGAGAACCTCAGCCGCAATCCATCGACCACCAAATCGGCCCTTGTGGCGCACGCGGTCGAGGCCTTTATCGAGCGGCGTGGGGAGAATGAACTCGACCACCGCTACGGCAAGAGGCTCGACCGTCTTTCCCGCGACCTCGGACATGTCAGGCGCGATGTCGAGATGATCCTGGAGAGCCTGGCGCTCTTCATCCGCTTTTCGATCACGCTTCATGCTCACACGCCGGTGCCGGACAAGGCGACGCAAGCGATTGCCCAGGAGCGCTTCGAGAAATTCGTCGAACAAGTCGGCCGCCAAATCGCTTCCGGGAAACGGTCACTTGGCACGGACGATCGCAGGGGAGGGGAAGGATGAGTTCTCATCCGGAAGCCGACCATCGCCGCCGCGCCATGCTGCGCACCGCCATGGGTCCGGCGATCACCGAAGCCCT
>NZ_JAMYTB010000049.1:0-6654 GCF_040322275.1 Mesorhizobium sp. M0174 | reverse complement strand
CTGGAACAGAGAACCTTGCAGACCATCGACAACCCGTTCGGCACGAGGTTGTCACCCATGTCTTAGGTACATTCTGTTACCCATGTCTCCGGGTCGTACCCTGAAGATATTGGCGATCCCGACAGGATTCGAACCTGTGACCATCGGCTTAGAAGGCCGGTGCTCTATCCAGCTGAGCTACGGGACCACTGGCCGGCCGCATGACCGGCGGATTGTGCCGGCAGGGCCGGTATGGGATCAATGCGTCCAGGGCGTCCTGCGGTCATAGCGGAAATTCTCCGCATAGGAAATCTGGCGGCGCTTGATTTCCTTCGGCTCCTCGACGCGGAAAGCCAGGCCTTCCTTCTCGGCATAGGCGACCGCCTCTTCTCTTGTGTCGAAGGTCAGTCTGATCTGGCTTCGCATGTCGCCGGACGTGGTGTAGCCCATCAGCGGATCGATCTTCTTGCGCTGCTCCGGATCGAATTCCAGCACCCAATGGCCGGTCTTGGCCTTGCCGGACTGCATCGCGGTTTTGGCTGGGCTGAAAATGCGGGCTGACATGACCACCTCATTGCTGGTTGCAAGCGCACGACCGCGACACCAGATTACTGTTCTCTGGCCATGCACTAGCCCGTCATTACTGCGCAATGCCGCCGGCAGCAAGGCCGATGGCTTTTTACGCTTGCTTTGGTGGGCTGAAATCACTAGGCAACAGACCGTTCGGAGTGTAGCGCAGCCTGGTAGCGCATCTGGTTTGGGACCAGAGGGTCGGGAGTTCGAATCTCTCCACTCCGACCATTCATCAAGCGAACCTCGTCGGCAGCGCAAGCGGATCACGCTCGAGCGTGATCCGCCGTCGCCGGTGATGCGTAAGCGACGGACGGACAGCACGAGCCTGCGCTGCCCGTCCGATACCCAAGCCGTCAGCCCTGGATGAAGGCCAGCAGATCCGGATTGATGATCTCCGGATGGGTGGTGCACATGCCGTGCGGCAGGCCCTTGTAGACCTTGAGCGTGCCATGCTTCACCAGCTTGATCGCAAGCAGCGCGGAATCGGCGATCGGCACGATCTGGTCGTCGTCGCCGTGCATGATCAGGACGGGCACGTCGAGCTTCCTTAGATCGTCGGTGAAGTCGGTCTCGGAAAAGGCCTTGATGCAGTCGTAATGGGCCTTGGCCCCACCCATCATGCCCTGGCGCCACCAATTGTCGACGGCGCCTTGCGAGACCTTGGCGCCCTCGCGGTTGAAGCCATAAAACGGGCCGGCCGGCACATCCCTGTAGAACTGGGCACGGTTAGCGGCCAGAGCCGCGCGAAAGCCGTCGAAGACTTCGATCGGCAAGCCACCGGGGTTGCTGTCGGTCTTGACCATAATCGGCGGCACGGCGCCGATCAGCACCGCCTTGGCAACACGGCCGCCGCCGCCATAAAGCGCGACGTAACGCGCCACCTCGCCGCCACCGGTCGAGTGGCCGATGTGGATCGCATCCCTGAGATCGAGATGCGCCGCCAGCGCCGCAACATCGGCGGCGTAGGTGTCCATCTCATTGCCGGTCGCGGTCTGCGACGAGCGGCCGTGGCCGCGGCGGTCATGTGCGATGACGCGGTAGCCCTTTTCGAGGAAGAACAGCATCTGGTTGTCCCAGTCGTCTGAGCTCAGCGGCCAGCCGTGATGGAACACGATCGGCTGGCCCTTGCCCCAATCCTTGTAGAAAATCTCGGTGCCGTCATGGGTGGTGAATGTGCTCATCGTCCTACTCCTTGATGGAAAAGTTGGGGGTAACAGGGAAGCTTTTAGCCCCCTCAGCTGGAAAAATTATAACAGTGCGGTCAGGGTGAGCATTGGCAAAACGGACATTCAACGTGGCAAAACTGACAAATGACGGCTGCGCGTGATCTGATCGAAATCGGCCTCGTCTTGTATCCCGGCGTGCAGGAAGCAGCCGTGCTCGGCCTGACCGATCTTTTCATGCTGGCAAACCGGCTGGCTGTCGAGCGGTTGCCGGACGCGTTGAGGCTTCGCGTCAGTCATTGGCAATTGGAGGACGCGGGCCACACCGTAGTCCGCAGCTTCGACAGCGACCCCGGCGCCGGCAATGAACCAGCCATGGTTATCCTCCCGCCGACCTTGGGAGATCCGATCGCTCGGGAAGCAGCCGCGCCCTATGCCGGCTGGCTCAGGGATCGTCATGCGGCAGGCGCGACGCTCGGTTCGGTCTGCGCCGGCGCCTTCGTGCTTGCCGAGACCGGCCTGTTGTCCGGTCGCGCCGCGACGACGCACTGGGCTTATCGCGACGCGCTGGCGCTACGCTTCCCAGACATCCTGCTCGACGCCGACAGGCTGGTCATCGACGATGGCGATATCATTACCGCCGGCGGCTACATGGCCTGGACCGATCTCGGCCTGAAGCTGGTGGACAGGGTGCTCGGGTCAGCCGTCATGATGGACACGGCGCGTTTCATGCTTGTCGATCCACCGGGCCGCGAGCAACGTTTTTACAGCCCGTTTGCGCCGCGATTGACCCATGACGACGAAGCGATCCTCAAGGTGCAGCACTGGCTGCAGGCGAACGGCGCGCGCGACGTGACGCTTGGCGCCATGGCCGAGCGTGCGGGGCTGGAGGAGCGGACCTTTCTGCGACGCTTCCGCAACGCCACTGGCCTCAGGCCGACCGAATATTGTCAGCACCTGCGGGTCGGCAAGGCGCGCGAGATGCTGGAAACCACGATGCGATCGATCGACCAGATCGCCTGGGAGGTCGGCTATGACGATCCCGGCTCCTTCCGCAAGGTATTCGCCAGGATAACCGGCCTGGTGCCCGGCGATTATCGCCGGCGCTTTGGCGTGGAACGAGCCGCGATTGCAGGAGGTGAAAGTTGAGACCTGCCGCCGCAATGGCGCTACCAGATGCATCTGACGGCAAGCTCGCCGGGCGAGAACCCCAACCACTCCATCCCGGCGAGCCTACTACCTGATTTGATACGCAATCAGGACCGGGATTAGCCGGCAAGCTCTTTCTTGCAAGACAGATGCCAGCCTTTTTTCCCAAAATGGGACGGCGGCTGAACTGGAATCCTCTAAATCTCGAACTCGCCCTGCCCTTCATCCATGGCGCTGACGGTCTCGGCTGCCAGGGCGCGGGTGATCGGCGTCTTGCGCTCGAGCGCGGTGCGGTCGAGCCGTTCGACCACCCGCATTGCGGTGGCCAGCGAGCGTTCGATGCGGCGCACCAGATATTGCACGACATGCGGCTCGACCTCGACCTGTCGATCGGCGAACAGCTTTGTGATGACGCCGGCCAGCAAGAGGTCGTCGGGCTCGTGGATCTCGACGGTAGCCGCCGCCTTCAGCCGCGATGCCAGGTCGGGCAGCCGGACGCCCCAGGCAGAGGGAAAGCGGCGCGCCGTCAACAGTAAGGTCGAGCCGGCGCCGCGCACCGCATTGATCAGGTGGAACAGACCGTGCTCGTCGACCGGGCCGGCATCGACATCGTCGATCAGGGCCGGATGCGCGCCGAGATTTTCGATGCAGTCGCCGATGCGGCCGGCCTCCACTTTCACCGCGTCGGCGCGGGTCCGCCAGATCGAGGCCAGATGGGTTTTTCCGGAGCCGGCCGGCCCGGCCAACACGACAACCGGCGACGGCCAGTCCGGCCAGCGGTCGACAAGCGCCGCCGCCTGGCTGTTGGTGCTGGAAACGACAAGCTCGTCGCGCGAATAGCCGGTGCCGTGGCCTAGATCGAGCGGCAATTGGCGCGGCGGATCGATCTTGTCCGGCATCTGGCTCAACCGCGCGCGCCCCCGCGGCGGCGCACCTGCAGCGGCGGCACCGGCTCGTCGGCGTGGCCCTTGTAGAGCGGCGATTCGAGATAGCGCGCAATGGCGAAGCGCACCAGAACGGCAACGGCGGCGGAAGCCGGAACGGCGATCAGCAGGCCGACGAAGCCGAACAGCGCGCCGAAGGCAAACAGCGCGAACATCAGCCACACCGGATGCAGACCGACGCTTTTGCCGACCAACCGCGGCTGCAGGATATTGCCCTCGATGAACTGGCCGACGAAGAACACGCCGGCCACCGCCGCAATCATGGTCCAGTCCGGCCAGAACTGGACGAAGGCGACGCCGACGGCCAGCACCAGGCCGGTCAGCGAGCCGACATAGGGGATGAACGAGATCAGCCCGGCAAACAGGCCGATGAGGATGCCGAAATTCAGGCCCGTCAACGTCAGGCCGGTGGCATACATGGCGCCCAGCACCAGGCACAGCGTGCCCTGTCCGCGCACGAAGCCGGCGGTTGCCGTGTTGATATCCCTGGCGATCGCCCTGACGGTCTTGACATAGTCGCGTGGCACCCAGCTGTCGACGATTGCCACCATGCGGTCCCAGTCGAGCAGCATGTAGAAGGCGACGACCGGCGTCACCACGAACAGGCTGACGACCGAGACCAGCGCAACGCCGGAGCTCCAGATCGAGGTGAAGACGGTGGTCAGGAGGCCGAAGCCGGAGGTCAGCAGCGAGTTCAAGCCTTCACGCAGGCCATTGGCGTCGACGCCGAATTTCTCTTCCAGCCATTTCGGGTCGAAGCTGGTGATCAGGCTCTGCAACCGGGTCAGATAGTCCGGCAGCTTGCTGGCGAAATCAGCCATCTGCGAGGCGAGCACCGGAACCAGGATGACGACGGCCAGCACCAGGACGACGATAAAGGCGACGAGGATGACCACCGTCGCCATCAGCCTGGACAGGCCGAGACGCTCCAGCCGGTCGGCGACAGGGTCGAGGAAATAGGCGAGCACCATGCCGGCAACGAAGGGCAGAAGGATGCCGCTGAAGACGTAAAGGAAGACGGCGAGGATGATGGCGCTGACCAGCCAGAAGCGGATCTGCCGGCGAAACGACGCCGATGCCGCAGCCTCCGCTGCCGCGGCTTCGGCCTCGGCGTCGATGGACCGTTCGTCAGGTGCCCGATGTTCAGGTGCCCCGCGTTCAGGTGCCGGGTGTGGAGCCTTCGCCATAGCCGCTCATATGCCTCAGCCAAGCCACGAGATAGGCCGCGGCCGAAGCCACGGTCAAGACCCCGGACAGCAATATGAGGGCCGGCCTCAGCGGATCGAGACGGATGTCGAAGGCCAGTTCACCCAGCACCACTGCCGCCAGTACGATCTGAATCGCGGTGTTGGCCTTCGACACCAGGAGCGGCTTCATCTCAACCGGATGCGCCATGACGGTGGATAGAAGCACGGCGCAGACGATCAGTGCGTCGCGCGACACCATGGTAACGACCAGCCACAGCGGCAGTTCGCCACTGAAGCCCAGGACCACGAAAACCGAGACCAGCAGCAGCTTGTCGGCCATGGGATCGAGATAGGCGCCGAGCCTGGAAAACTGATTGAAATGGCGGGCGATGAAGCCGTCGACGCCGTCGGAAATGCCGGCAATGAGGAAGCCGGCAAACGCCCAGTCCCAGCGTTCCTGCAGCATGGCCAGCACCACGGCCGGCACCAGCACGAAGCGCATGATCGTGATCATGTTGGGGATGGTCAAACGCATATCCCGTCGCTCTTGTTTGTCGATACATGATGGAGATGGAGGGCGACGGCAAGTGAGAAGCGACACAGAAGCTGCCAATCACCCCTCGAGGGCGCCAGCAATGAAATAGGTCAAGACAAATGAAATAGGTCAAGACAGATGTCGATTTCGGGGAGGCTCATTCGTCTCACGATGGGAAGCCGAAGAATTCGCCCAGACCTTCCTGGACCGCGAGCAAGGAAACGGACGCGATGACAATCACTATCACAGCTTTTGAACGATCGCCCGATGGCGGCAAGGGACTGGCGCGCGATACGCGCGTTCGCTGGGCGCTCGAAGAAGTGGGGCAGCCGTATGAGGTTCGTCTTGTTTCCTTCGCAGAAATGAAGGCGCCTGGCCATCTGGCCATCCATCCCTTCGGCCAGATCCCCACCTATGAGGAAGGTTCTCTCTCGCTGTTCGAAACCGGCTCGATCGTCTTTCATCTTGCTGCGCAGCATACGGGATTGCTGCCGAAGGATCGCAGTGCCCGCGCGCGTGCGATCACGTGGATGTTTGCCGCACTTAACACCGTCGAGCCGCCGATCCTCGAATTAACGACGGCAAGAATATTCGAACGTGACAAGCCTTGGAGCGAGGAGCGCTTGCCGTTGGTAAAGGACCGTGTTCGGGCTCGGCTGGACAAACTCTCGGCCCACTTAGGCGTCGCCGACTGGCTCGATGATACGTTCAGCGCGGGCGATTTATTGATGGTGTCAGTGCTGCTGCGACTAAGAATGTCCGGCATTTTGGACGAATATCAAAACTTGGCTGCCTATGTAGCGCGCGGGGAAGCACGGCCGGCTTATATCCGGGCTTTCACCGCGCAATTTGCGATCAACGCCCCATCAACCAGCATTACCTCATAAAGCTGAGCCGACAGCAGGGCTTTCTCATTGATCTGGAACCCGGTTGGGGGTTTGACCTGGATGCGCAATGGTGCCGATCGGCAGGTCGGCGGGACAGCGCCCCCTCTCGCCTGCCGGCCATCTCCCCCTCAAGTGGGTGTTTGGACCGGGGACATCGCGAACAGCTGTGCGAGGACATCGCGAACAGTTTGCCATCCTATCGTTGGCTTGCATTGAGGTCGATGGTCTGGATTTTCT
>NZ_JAMYTB010000048.1:0-7949 GCF_040322275.1 Mesorhizobium sp. M0174 | reverse complement strand
GGCCGCGGCTGAACAGGGACTCCTTAGAACAAGAGGGACCACCGCAGGTCTGGGGAAAATTGCGCGGATGGTTGAAGATCTGATGTGAGGTCATGCCGGCCTCGCTAACACTGAAGAGCCGCCCCACTTGAAGCCGAAATACTGCCTTCTCCCGCGGCAGCCGAAACGCCTCAAAACGGGCTATTAGCCTGGACGTGAGAAGGCCCTGGCTGCACAGTCTAAATGAGATCGACTGGTCGTCGTAGGGCCCGTCGAAGTCAACGGGCTGGACCAAGCGTGTCAAAGACACGACTGGCGAAGAGATCGTGCCCAGCAGAGCGTGAGGGATCGCGATGCCAAGACCGATGCCGTCGAGCCGAGACACTCGCGGTCGAAGAGACCACGGAAGAATCATCTGCTCATCAAGCCCAGTTCTCCGCGCAATCCTGATCGCGATTTTTGATAAGGTGCAGCCGCACTGTTTGGCCAGCGCAGAAATTCACCGTCGGATAAGTGGGTCCTGGCTGTCCCGGACGCGAAGACAGCCGAGCGTCCGTGCGAAGCGCCGCGAGATTTTTGAACAAAAGCGCGAGCTCTCTACGCTTGCCGAGGGCTTCAGTGTCGATGCCGGCTCAATACTCCCCAGAAGTGCCGTTTGAATCTTCCCCAGTTTAGCGCTGTCGCCGGTCTTCCGGAGCGCGCTCCGGAAGACCGGCGGCGCGTGATCGTTGATGCTTCTCCTGATGGTCGGGAGAGGGATTTCGGTGATCAAGATCGGGGAGATGATGATGATACTGGATTTGCATCGGCAGGGCCTGTCGGTGTCGGCGATCGCCAGGGAGAGCGGGATCGACCGCAAGACGGTGCGCAAATACATTGCGCGCGGGCTCGAGGCTCCGGCCTACGGACCGCGCAGGCCGCGTCAGGCGGTGATCGATCCCTTCACAGCCTATCTTCGCGAACGGGTCACGCGATATCCCGGGCTCACCGGCAGCCGGCTTTTCCGCGAACTGAAGGACCTCGGCTATGGCGGCGGCTACACGGCCGTTACCGACTTCCTGCGCGACGTCCGTCCTGCCGCGGCGGAGCGTGGATACGAGGTTCGCTTCGAGACCCCGCCCGGCGAGCAAGCGCAGGTCGACTTCGCTCAGTTCAATGTCGTCTTTGCCGATGAGCCGACCACGCCGAGAATCGTCTGGCTATTCTCCATGGTGCTTGGCTTCAGTCGCCTTATCTGGGCACGCTTCGTCGTCCACCAGGATCTGCCGACTGTCTTGCGCTGCCATGCTGGGGCTTTCGAGGCGCTGGGCGGCGCTCCTCGCGAAGTGCTTTACGACCGTATGAAGACAGCTGTGATCGGCGAAGGCGATACCGGCGGCATCGTCTACAACCGTGCCCTCGTCGATCTTGCCCGCCACTATGGTTTCCATCCCAAGGCGTGTCGGCCTTACCGCGCCAAAACGAAAGGCAAGGTCGAGCGGCCGTTCCGCTACATTCGCGAGGACTTCTTCCTGGCCCGGTCCTTTCGCAATCTCGAAGACCTGAACGCCCAGTTGCGTCACTGGCTGGACACGGTCGCAAACCCGAGGGTTCACGCCACCACAAGGCGTGTCGTCAACGAAGCTTTCGCCGAGGAGCGCGCAGCGCTGCGGCCGCTGCCTTTGGCTCCGTTCCGATCGGTCCTAAAGCTCGAGCGACGTATCAGCCGGGAGGGCATGGTCAGCGTCGGCGGCAATTTCTACAGCGTGCCCGACGCCACCAGGCGCCGTGTCGTCGAGGTACACACGCTGGCCGAAGAGTTGCGCATCTTCGAGGACGGCGCACTGATTGCCACCCATCCTATTCTCGAAGGCCGGCACCAGCATCATGTCGAGCCGGGTCATCGCAACATCCACGTCCACAAGCGCCGACAAAGACTGAGGAACGACGAGGTCATTCTTCATGGCTCGGGCGACAGGGTCGCTCAGCGCCCGTTGACCTTCTACGACGCCGTCGCCCGGGTGATGGCGAACGAGCAACGTCCATGACGAACGCGCTCGACACCACGCCATCCACCATCGACCGGATCCGCCACGACCTCGTCGGCCTGAAGATGCCGCGGGCGCTCGAAGCGCTCGATCATGTCGTGCGCCGGCTCGAGAAAGGCGAGATCGCCGCCCTCGAAGCCATGGACATCCTCCTCTCGGAAGAGTTGACCCTGCGCGAGAACAGCCGGATCAAGACGGCACTGCGCATGGGGCGCCTGGCCACGATCAAGACGCTCGCCGGCTTCGACTTCTCTTTCCAGCCCTCGCTCGACCGCGATCGAATCTTCACGCTGGCCCAACTCGGCTTCGTCGCTCGCTGCGAGGTCGTCCACTTCCTCGGCCCGCCCGGCACAGGCAAGAGCCATCTGGCCATTGCGCTTGCCGTCGAGGCTGTGAAGGCTGGAAAGAGCGTCTATTTCTGCACGCTCGCCGAACTCATCGCCGCGCTGGCAAGGGCCGAACGCGAAGGCCGCCTGCAGGAACGCATCCGCTTCTTCTGCCGGCCTGCTCTGCTCGTTGTCGATGAGATCGGCTACTTGCCCGTCGTCCACGGTGGCGGCAATCTGTTCTTCCAACTCGTCAACGCCCGCTACGAGAAGGGCGCAATGATTCTCACCTCAAATCGCGGCTTCGCCGAATGGGGCGAGGTCTTCGGCGACCCTGTCGTCGCAACCGCACTTCTCGATCGCCTGCTTCACCATGCGGTCGTCGTCCAGATCGAAGGATCGAGTTATCGGCTCCGCCAGCACGCCGAGCTCATGCCCGAACACTTGCGATCAAAAGCCTCCATCACGCCGCCGACATTAAATCCACCATCGCGGCCGCGCGGCCGGCCACCGAAAAATGGACACCCCTCCGCGACAGTCTGAGCGGCGAAACTGGGGAATTTTACTTCGGCACTTTTGGGGAAAATTCGAGCGGCATTGACACTTCAGGCGGAAAGCGTCTCCTGGCGATATCCGCTGCGATGAAGTCGCCGACCCGAAGGTTCTTCATTCGACTGACCCATCATCCAGCTCTCGGCGACCTGCATTTGCGGCTCGGACCTGTGGCCGTATAGGGGGATCCAGAATGTCGAAGCCCCATGCACATGGGTCAAGAATACTGCGGCTCGTCATGGAGGTCGGCAGCGAAATCAGGACGGTTCGTCCCGGCCAGTTCGCTGGCGGAGAGTTGGCTTTCGAGTTTGCTGAGGCCGAGTGAGACGGCGCAAGGCATTGCCAGAACTTGATGTTTTCTGAGTTCGCTCTGCACTGGGGTCATACACCTTGATATGGTCTTATGTCCTTAGTCCTAGGACAGAGGACACACCGCATGAATGGGATGAGAAGTCAGGATATCGTGGTGCTTCTGAAGCTCGTGAGCTTGCAGGAGCAGGAGGGGCAAGTTGGCTCCGGGGAGCTTCATTGGAGCTTCTCGGGCGAGGCCCCGTACTCAGTTCGCGGCCTGGAATCGCTACTCGGGATCAGCAAAACGAGATTGACGCTTCCATCGCCGCAATCTACACAATTTTATCGTCCACGGACTGAAATTTGTGTTCCCCGCAAGGCGGGCGGCATCACGCGCGGCATGCCGACGGCCTTTGCCGCGCCAATGCTAAAGGACTGCTGATAAGCGGCGGTGAGTACATCCACATCTGGCCGTTTGCGGAAGGCCGGATATGGGGCAATCGATCGAGCCCTTGTTCAAGAGCGTGCCTGAAGCTGTTCCGAAAGATGAGAGGGCTGGACGAATATCTTGCGCTTGTCGATGCGATCCGGCTCGGAAACCAGCGGGAGGTGGGCCTTGCCGGTGAGCGGCTTTCTGAAAGGCTTCTGAAGAAATGACTACCATCAGAGGCCAGCTGCTCCACATGCTACAGATAGTAGCCGAGGCGCTGGGAAGCGACTTTCGGGAGCGTCTGATATTTGTGGGCGGATGCACGACCGCTCTTTTCATTACCGACGAAGTCACGCTTGGGGATGTCAGGGCGAGGGACGATGTCGATCTCATTGTCGATCTACTCCGCAAAGCGCGGTGTTGGTCGGAGATAATAGAACCTTATACCGCAATCCAACTTAGCTAGTTGTAATGTCCCCTCCTCTTTTGCAGCAGCCAGGAATGCCCTGCAGGCCTCCTCCGGCTCCATCTGACGCTGCCCCCAGTTTCTATCCATTTTTGAGTTCCTCAGCCCTCCAGGAACGCCAGAAGCGCCGCATTCACCGCGTTGCTCTCTGCGCGTTGAACCCAATGCGTCCCCTCCTCGAAAGTCTGCAGGCGGCCATCGTCGCAAAGGGCGAGACTGCGCTTGGCCAGCCCGGATTCCAGAGCCTGGTCCTGCATCCCCCACATAACAAGAGTGGGCGTCGTGATCCGCTCCTTCAGGCTCGGGCGAAAGCGCAAGGCGCGATACCAGTTGAGCATGCTGGTCAGCGCCCCCGGCCGCTCCCAAGCCTGCCGATATTCTGCAATCTCCTCTTCTTCGAAGGCGCCTTCCCGGCTGGATGTCCTGAGTGCTCGTGCGAGCAAGGCCGAGCGGCGCGCACCCAAGACGGCTTCGGGCAGCAAGGGGCTCTGGAAGAAAACCGCGTAGCTGCTCCGCAGAAACTGCGTCGGAGATCGCAGGACATGGGTAAACAGCACCTCGGGATGGGGCGCATTCAGGATGACGAGCTTGTCCAGGCGATGAGGCAACTTTGCCCCTGCGGCCCAAGCGACGATGCCGCCCCAGTCATGGCCGGCGAGGTGAAAGCTTCCGATGCCGAGCGCGTCGGCCAGGGCGACGACATCGCCGAGGAGCTTGGGGAGGGTGTACTCGCGGATGCCCTCTGGCTTGTCACTGGTGTTGTAGCCCCTCTGGTCGGGAACGATGACCCGATATCCGGCGGAAGCGAGCGTACCGATCTGCCGTCTCCAGCCGATCCAGAAGTCCGGGAAGCCGTGCAGGAGCATGACCGGCTTACCCTCGGCAGGCCCGGCCTGAACGACATGAAGCCGAATACTTCCGGCGTTGACGAACTGATGTTCAGGCGCGAGTGAGATCATGGCTGGTAACGTGGGTGTCGTTAAAGTGATCCAGCGCAATGAGGATTTAGATCAGGCTGCGTCGTCCCGACAACATGCACGCTCAGCCGATGGGCATGGGAGCCGAAGGGCCAAGTGGGGATGGCGCAGGTGTTGCTGCAGGCGGCGGATGTTTATTTGTAAGCGCAGGTCTGCACCTGCATCCTTTGGCGCTATTATACGTTTGCCCCGCGAAGAAGATGCTCCGGACCGGCGGCCATGTCGAAGAAAACAACCGAGGACGCTTACGAAGATCAAGTGCAACTTGAGCGGCGGGCCGAACGGGAGAGCCGCGGACGCAATGCCGAATGGCCGTCAGAGATTCCCGGCCGCGGCTGGAAGGACGTGCTGTGGCGGGTCTTTGCTGAGGTAACCGAGGACCGTGTTATGCTGATCGCGGCCGGGGCCGCATTCTATCTGCTTCTTGCCCTGTTTCCAGCGCTTGCCGCGTTCGTGTCCATCTATGGTTTCGTCGCCGATCCTCAGACCATTGCTCAGCACATTGCGTTCCTTGGCGGCGTACTGCCTTCGGGAGGTCTGGATATTATCAGATCTCAGCTTGCTTCCTTGGCAGCTCAGAAGGCTGGCGCGCTCAGCTTCGGCTTCATCTTCGGCCTTGCCGTCGCACTGTGGAGCGCCAGTAACGGCATAAAGACGCTATTCGAAGCCATGAACATCGCCTACGAGGAGAGTGAAAAGCGCGGTTTTATCCACCTGAATCTCCTGGCGTTGGGCTTCACACTTGGCGCCATCCTCATTGGTATCGGCTTTATCGTTTCGGTGGGGATTGTGCCAGCCATGCTTGTGCTGCTGAACCTCGGCGGCTGGACCGAAGCCCTTGTGCGGATCCTTCGGTGGCCGATGATGCTGATCATGGTCGGCGTCGGGATCACGCTGATCTACCGCTACGGACCCAGCCGGGAAAGGGCAAAGTGGCAATGGGCGACATGGGGCGCCTTCCTCGCGGCTGTGGTCTGGGTCGCAGTTTCGATAGGATTCTCCTATTATCTTGAAAACTTCGCCAACTACAACGCGACGTATGGAGCCCTTGGGGCAGTCATCGGCTTGATGATGTGGACCTGGATCTCCGCGATTATCCTGGTTGTAGGTGCGGAGCTGAATTCCGAGATGGAGCATCAGACAGCGAAGGACACCACCACAGGTGCGCAGCAGCCGATGGGTGCGCGAGGTGCCACGGTCGCCGACACGCTGGGCGAATCGGCCGATGCGGCCGACCAGCAGTCGCGTTCGAGCGAGCGCAACACTTAGCGCGCAGATCACTTTGCACGCCATCGTCAAGCGGCTGCAGCCGAGCGTGGCCCAGCACCGGCTCAAGTCGCTGGTCGCCGGCTTGCCCAATGACTGGCGATCTCACCATCCAGAAGCAACGCACAAGCACCGTCGCCGATGCCGAAACCTCGCCAGCCTCGACGAGGTCATTCTTCTGCTCAAACGTCAGAGCCGCCGACTTGAAGGGCGAGATCGCCTCGCTAATCGACGACGATCCGCTGTGGGCCTGTCTCGATCAGGTCTTCCGTTCGGTCAAGGGCCCCGCGTACTCCTGACGCCGAGTTGTCCGAGATTGACACCTTTCCAATAAGGCCATCGCAAACTCGTGGGCTTGGCGCCGATCGCCAATGACAGCGGCAGGCGCAGCGGTCGAAGACCGGTGCGCGGCGGCCGTAAAGGTACGCGCTCCAGCCTCTTCCTCATCGCGCTCACCGTCGCCAGATATGATCCCCACCCGGCGCCTTCAGGCAGGAAAGGGAAAGATGATTATTCGCATTGCGCCCGCCCGCAAGCTACCCGTCATTCCCAATGCAAAAGCACGCGATGCGCGCCACGAGTTCGCAAACGCAACTTGACACCCAGATAGTCACTCATTGGGAACCAACGGGCCTTACCTCCGTTTGCTCCTCGAATGGAGGAAACCATGAACAACCGGAATTCTGAACGGCGTCCCCCGACTGCGGTAAGAGCTGGTGACGGTACCTCGGAAGACATAGGAGCGACCGTAAGCGGCACGTTATCCAAAGCGTCCGACATAGCGCAAGGGGCGGCGGAAACCGCCAAACGGGCGGCCGTTGGTGGCGCGTCCACCGTGACCAATCAGGTGAAGGAGATGTTGGACCGTCAGGTCGGCAGCGGCGCCGAGGTGATGGGCCAACTGGCGAGTTCGACCAAGCGTGCGGCCGAGGACCTCGACGCAAACGCACCGATAGTCGCTGGGGTCGTGCGCACCTTCGCGAATAGGCTTGATGGATACGCAGACGACCTGCGAGACAGGTCCGTCGATCAGCTGGTTCTTGCAGCGTCCGATTTGGCGAGGCGCAAGCCGGGTTTGGTGTTTGGGCTGGCCGCCGTAGCGGGCTTTTTGACGTTCCGCACACTGAAGAGCGCGCCTCCCGCACCAGAGTCCATCAAGGGAAGGCGGCAGGGAGCGAACTGATCTGATGGCACAGGAACAACTGAAGAATTCGCCTCTCCCTCAAGCACTGTCGGCAGTGTTGGCGGACGTCGCGGACCTCTTTCAAAAAGAGTTGCGCCTGGCGCATGCGGAGCTGTCCGCCAACGTCTCAACGAAGCTCCAAGCAGGTGTGTGGATGTCTGCTGCTGGCGTGCTGGGAGTGGTCGCCGCTCTGCTTCTAGTGCAAGCCCTCGTACTTGGAATAGCCAGCTTAGGGATGGCCCTGCACTGGTCGTGTCTGATCGTCGCGGCCGCAACAGCCCTCGCCGCTGCTTTCGCCTACTATCGGGGCCGCGCTGATGCGCAAAAAGAACTTCTGCCGACACACTCCATAAGCCAAATAAAGCAGGATATTGCGACAACCAAGGAGCAATTAACATGAGCCGCAATTCACAGGTCCAGGATTTTGGAACGAAAGAATGGCTTCTCAGCTC
>NZ_JAMYTB010000047.1:0-8166 GCF_040322275.1 Mesorhizobium sp. M0174 | reverse complement strand
TGCTGAGATTAAACGTGCTAGTTCGGGGTCTGCCTGAATTAGGGGCTCCTCGAAAAACCGTCTCTTTGCTTTCATGCCGAAGTCTCCCTTGGGCCTTGTAAGGTCCACGCTAATGCTGGCTCGAACACTGATGGTGCGGGAAAAGGCGACCAGTGGGTTCTACTCTTGTTGAGCGCTTTCGTGCCCGGCGCGCTCTGCGAGTCTTTCTGGAAGCGTAAGCCTAAGTTCAGTAGTGAACCGTTGAATGGTATTACTTTGGTAGAACGTGACATTATCACATCGTGGCACTCGCCCTAAACGTCCACTTTCTCAAGTGAAGCTCTGCTTATCGATAAATTATTGCCCATGTAAACGCGCGCCGCAGCATCTTCGCCGGACATAGCCGACTCCGCGGTTTCCATTCTGAATTGCGTTCGCTTTGTTAATACTTTCTTCCCGCCTTTGACGCCGCCGACAGGGCCGTTGAGGGACCATAGGGGCCGCTAAAGCTGCCACCTTCGAACATCGCAGAGTCGATAGTAGACAGTTCATATCGATGCCGAGCGAGACTCCTGGAAAAGGTACAAAGAATCGTTGATAACAAATCCGTCGAGACCTGCGGCTCGGGCATAGGTCAGCAAGTCGCTCGCGCGGTTTATGAAGCCGGTACCACTGAAGTTCAGCGACGTGTTGCAGAGAACGCCGACCCCGCTTTTTCCCTTGAACGAGGTAAGCAGCTGAAACAGGGACGGGTTTTGATCCAATGAAACTGTCTGGGCCCGCGCTGTGCCGTCAACATGCGTGACGGCCTTTAACCGGCTATCGATAACGTTCTGAAAAAGAAGCATGTAGGGCGACGGGCGTGCCAAGTCGAAGTGGAGCGCGACATCTTGCTCCAGGCAAACCGGTGCGATCGGGCGGAAAGCCTCCCGGTTCTTAATTCGGTTCAAACGCTCATGAGTTGCTTTTGAAAAAGGCGCCGCGAGAATTGACCGATTGCCGAGCGCCCGCGGCCCGATCTCGCAATTCCCCTGCACCCAGCCGATCACCTTGTCATCGAGCAATGCCGAGGCCACTTGTTCGCGGTCGAGTGGATAAATCTCGAGTCCGGTGTGGTCAATTTCGTCCAACACGAACGGTTGGCCTGAATACACGTCCCATTTGATCTTTGCATTGCCGGTGAAATGCCGCATGGCGTCCACTGCGGTCCCGATCGCCGAGCCCGTATCGTTTGTGCATGGCGGAATGAAAACATCTGAAAAAAGCTCTGTTTCGAGCCAACGGCGATTCCACTCGCAGTTCAATCCACATCCGCCGGAAATCAGCAGCGGGTACCCCTTTGTCAGATGCCTCTTCGCGAAAGTGTGGAACGAGTCAAAAATGGCGTCAGAAACTTGCCTAGCAAGGTTAGTGAACTTCTGATCGGTTACGCCAATGTTGTAGTAGGGCGAATTCCGCAGAGTCTCCTTGGACAGCGGGTACAGATCGCTTGGAAGTAGGTAATTAATCAGCGCCTGCTCGTCCCGGTCAGGCGATCCGGCCTGCCCATAGGCGCAAAGCGCCATTACCTTGCCGGCGTCTTCGAAGCGCAAGTGTCCTTTGGGAAAGGTGAATTTCGGATCGGCCAACGCGTAGAGAAGAGCATACTTGCTACCCGGAGCCGTTATTACTCTTCCCAAATGAGCTACCTGCAGTCGCTCATCGACCTCATAGAAATCGCCGATGTCCCCTTCCCAAATCAGGGCATAACAGGGCATTCCCAGGGGGAACGGTGACATGCCGTAGGATCCCCAGAGATGGGAGCGTTCGTGCGTTGAGGAATAGAAATGCACATTCCTGCCGAAGATAGATGTCTTGCCGACAATCTCCGATCCGTTGCCAAGGCCAAAGTAGCCTGCCGCAACGGGCCTGTGGCCCGGGATTTCGGTGATCGACCAGCCACTCACGGCAATCACATCGGGAATGTCGTGCAAGCGGCCAGCGGCGTCGAGGACCGCTGAGGGAGTGATGGTCGAATATCTGGGAAAGCTATCCTTCTCAGCCTCGTATGAATAGATGAGCTCGGCTGCTGACGCATCCAGTCCTGCAATTACGCCGTCATGGCCTGGTTTAAACGACATTATTCTCATGTTGCATAAGCTCCTACAGAATAAAGGCTATCAGCGTTATTGCGGAAAAACTTTGACCAGCCAGGCGCTTTTCGCCTGTCGCGGCACCAATTCCTCAAACCACGTTAGCAAACTGATCGGCAACAAATCGCGAGTTATATAAAACACGCTTCTTCCTTGCACCAACTCCATAGTATGTGTAGCAAATTCGGTCTGATCTTGAAATCAAGCGATGGTAAATTTTTGTGATCGTATTGTGAAGACCTTGTGAAAATATATGGCCTTTATAGTTATGCTCGAAGGAGCGTTGCGTCATCTGCCTCTGGCGAGCGCGTTTCACTCTGTTGGTGCTCTGGGGCCGGCTGGATCGTGGTAGTTAGCCAGTCGAAGATCGTGCGTGTGGCGGCGGCAGGAACGGCGTCATAAACAATTTGGTGCGCGACAAGACATGCCCCGAGCATTGCACCACTTCAGCCTGCGCTGGTCGAGAACCTCGTGGAGGTGACGCTCGCCGATCACACGAGATGTTCCGGCAGAGGCTCTCACCTTGGTCGCGGCGCGTATCTATTGAGAAGATGAGGGGACTTCGTCTGCTTGGCAGCTGACGTTGTGGTGACATCGGATGCCCTGTTCGGATGGCAAGCACCAAGACGCGCATCTGCCGGAAAGTGGCCGGAAAATCAGGTTCCACCTGCCGAGCGGTTGGATGTTCTGGTGGACAGCATGGGTCTTCAAGGTCACGGCCCAGGCCGGGGGCGGGAGGGAAGCTGGCGCCAGATCCCGCCGTGGTTAGCGAAAGCTGCATCTCGTCCTGATGCCGATAGCGGACAGATCATTGCCGATGCCCATGACGGATCAGCAAACTGGCGATGTCTCTCGTGCGCCCCCTGCTCGACCAGATTGGTCCGATGGGACGGCTTACTGCCAACCGTACCATCATAACGCCCGCTACGCCGCGGTCATCGATCACAGCGGCTACCGTCATTCCGCCTCACGCCAAACGCGGTAAAACCAACCGACGATAGAGCTTGGCCAAAGGGACCGGCATTTCGCCGCAATCAGCAGAGCCGAGAATGAAATGGCAAGGTTCCACCGGCTGTGGCAAGGGCGCGGGTCGAGACCGCAATCGGGCGATACACATCAGTTATCGGACCGAGTATGCGGACTCCAATGTTTCACGCTTAGGAGACGGGAGGCGCGATCGGCTGCGGCACCCTCAACCGCATGCTTACATGTGCACGCCCGCAGTCCATTGCTTGCAAGGTAAAGGATGCATAGCCACGTCGGCGTCACACTACGCAGCCGATTCCCGATGAGAGTAACGCGCCTTTGTAGTAACCGCTGTTCTCAGGCCATGGCCTTGAGCGGCATACTTGGCATAAACCGCAAAGCTCAATGATGTCGACCCGCAAAGCCTGGCTTACCGATGTGCTTGCACGCGTACAGAGCGCCCCGCTGACCGCCTCGACGAGTTGCTGCCGTGGAACTGGCGCAAGCCCGCCGCAATCGCGGCCTGACAAGGCTCATCAACAAAATCCATTCCGTGCGAACCATCGCAGTTGTCGCCCGGGAACTCGGTGAAGATGAGACTGGTTTGCCGAAATCGCCATCGAACCCGAGGACGGTCTGATCTGGGTCTAGGAGGCAGACCACGAAGACGGTGTCATTGCCTTCTCCGAATTCGGCATCGAAAGCCTTCAAAACCTCATCGCCATCCATCGCGACAAATAGATCCGTCCGCGTCCGCCACCGGATGGATACCGGAAGACGCACCTAGCACATCTAAGTCGCATTAAGAAGCTCGGCCGGATCGGCTCTGTGGGACATCGCATCACCGGCCGACGTAAGGGCGCAGTCAACCGCCACCGTGTCGCCTTCGCCAGGTCATGCCCAATGAGCGCGAGGAGAGCGCTGTCGCCGTCGTCGCGGTCGCCGTTGCATACCTTGCCAAGGCCAAACTGCCACGATGGCTCCACCGCTATAATGGCATAGACAACGCGGCAGTATCGGCTCAAAACCAATCGGCATCGAGCACCCAGTTCACGCGCTGGCTCATGGTCGCCGTACGCAGGGCATCAACGTCGCTACCGGCCACAGCCGGTGCGGCGGGTCCCCGTCAGCCGACTTGAACTGGCCGAGGACAACCTGTTGAGATGGATGATTCCCGCCTCACAGAGCGGAAACGGTGCCAGACCCAGCTGCAATGCATGGTTACCGAGCCGATCGCTTTCGAACCCGGACTTGCCATTAATCAGTCCTAACTCTTGAGGATCCCAGTGCAGAGGGCACATTCAAGTATCGTCTTGCGCAACCGGCGGCGACGCGCATCAGCACTTCCGGGGCATAAGCGTCAGCGGCCGCTGCAAGATCATTCACGGTGAAACTCTCACCCAGCAATTCCACCGAGACGGTCGGAAGACAAACTGCCTCAGGAACGTCCGTTATATCAATCGCGGTGGATTCCATCGACGTTCTTCCGACTAGAGGAGCCGAATATCCAGCAAACCGGACGGATATCTTGTTTCCGCAGGCCCATGGAAGGCCATGCTTGTAACCGATGCCCAAGATAGCTATGCGGCTGTCTCGAACCGTACGAAATGTCGCGCCATAACCGACCGCCTCACCCTTGGGCACATTGCGCACATCGAGTATATTTGCCTGAAGTTTTACGACGGGCAGAAGAGGGTTCGGTTGAATGCCGGCGTTGTTGAGACCAAAAAGCGCTGAACCCACCCGGACGATATCGAAATGAAAATTCTTCCCGAGCCAAACACCGGCGGATGCGGCTAGACTGCAACGGGCAGGTTTAAGCAGATTGGAGATCGCCCGAAAGCGATTACTCTGCAACACATTCATTGCGTCGGCAACGCGATCGCTACAAGCGAGGTGACTGAGGACGACTGAGGGAGGGTGCCGCTTAAAAGTGCCGGAAAGATAATTTCTGCGTACGTCGTCAAAAGTAAGCCCGAAGCGAGAGAAGCCGGTTTCCACATTGAGAAAATATGTTTGCGCCTCGCCTGCAGCGCTAATAGCGTCCAGTTCACTGGAATTGTTCACTACAGGTGTAATCCGGCTGGATCTATAGTATTTCCTCAACGTCGTAAATTGATCACAGAGAACCGCAACCGTCGCGCCTCTCATGGAACTTCTTATGAGCATCGCTTCGTGGAGATCTCCAACGAAAAATAGATCGCATCCGGCGGCCGCCAACGTCCTTGTGACGTCAATAATACCAAGCCCGTAGGCGTCATTTTTAACGACTGCAGCCACCTTTACATGTGGTCCGACCATGGCCGACACAGTCTGGAAATTTGCCTGGACTGCCGCCAGATTGACTTCTAGCACAGCATCCGCGCGCTGCGGGATGGACGACATCTTTTACCCCATTTTGCAGGTTGTTGGAGAAGCATCGCATTCTCGGAATGGACACAAATCGCCGGAATGCGGGCGAGCTCAGGATATTACACGCTAGTTCCACTCGTGATTCGATATCGCGACACGCTCTGCTTTTGATTTAAACGCGGAATAAGCAGTGTCCGATGAGGTTCTCTTTATCGTCAGAGTTTTCAACTTTTCCTAACTTTATTGGCTGCCATCCGGGGTAGAACAGGTGCGAGCAACAATTTTTTCCGGGGCCCGCTTGGCCAATATATCAAAAGTTCACCTTCCACCGTGCGGTTGGTGACTTGGGAAGTGGATCGTCTTTGCGAGTAAGCCCCTCTAGCTAGCTGGGATCGCGTGCTAGCGGGCAAGTCATGCAACGGCCGCCACCTCGTCCACGACTGAGTTCTGCGCCCTCGACCGCTATCACTTCAACGCCGGCGCGACTCAGCAATGAATTCGTATTGACGTTGCGGTCGTAGGTAACGACAACGCCTGGCTCGACCGCAATTACGTTATTTGCGTCAGCCCATTGCTCTCGCTCCGCCTCATAGTGATCGCCGCCGGTAGGCACTATGCGGAGAGCCTTAAGTCCTAGGGCCTCGGCCACCACAGACAAGAAGGGTTCATCCTCTTCAGTGACATCGACCATATCCTCAGAATTGCCCGGGCGGAGAGTGAACGTTCGCAGCCCCTCGACTACGGGTGGGTAAATCGTCACTAGGTCGCGGTCGCAGAAGGTGAAGATGGTGTCGAGATGCATGAAGCTACGATGCCGGGGCATCAGAGCCGCAATAACGCGAGTGATTTCGTCGACCTTAAACAAGGCGCGCGCCAATGCCTCGACGGCCTGCGGCGTGGTCCTCTCACCCATACCGATTAGAACAACACCGTCACCAATTGGCATCACATCCCCCCCCTCAAGACTGAGCGCACCGTTGGTTCGATCAGGCAACAGGCGTGTGAAGCTGGCGTCGCGAAATCGAGGATGGAAGCGATAGACCGCCTCAACGTTCTCTGCCTCAGGCCGTCTAGCGCGCCAGTACAGGGGATTGATTGAGACCCCGGCATAGATCCAGCATGAACTGTCACGCATAAAAAGCTGGTTCGGTAAAGGAGGTAGAACGAAATCCTCGGGCTTTAGTGTTCGCCCAGTTAGTCCGCGCGGCTCAAACTCAAGATCCTCACGCGCGATCCCGCCAATGAGCAAGGCCGCGAGTTGACTTGGCGGCATCTCGTCAAGCCAGCTCCGCAACTCATTGGCGAAATCCAGGCCGACGACTGAAGGACAGACGCGTCGATTTAGGAGCCAGCCGCGGGCGTCGGGTAACGCCATAGTTTCCGACAGCAGTTCGCCCAAAGAACGAACGACGACACCGCGCTCACGAAATTTTTCCACGAAGGCATCGTGCTCCTGTTGCGCACGCTCGACCCAAATCACATCCTCGAAGAGGAAGCCCTTGCAGTTCTTCGGTGTAAGCCGGCGGAGGCTAAGGTCTGGTCGATGAACAAGGACTTCGCGTAGCCGGCCAACTTCTGAATGAACCCCTAAGGCCGTCATATGGCCGTCCTCACTGCCAGTTGAAGGTCATACACCGCCACAAGGTTGGGATTACTCGTGCCTTCTACGGTCGCCAGCGAATAGCTTTCGAATGAAATCGTTTGCGTGGACATAGGCGGCTCCGTTAATGTGCGAATGATGTAATCCTCCGCCAGCAACAAGTATGCCAACCAAAAACGACCTGTGATCAAGAGGTTGACTGTCGCGTCCGACAGGTAGGCTCACAGGTTTGTCCGGCTCCCTACAAAGGGTAAGATCGTATGTCCGCTTCTGCCGGTGAGGTGGCTCGCCTTACACTGCGCGTCCGGGGTTTGCTTCTCTATTCGGCGTGTTGAAGTCAAGCGCTTCTCAAGCTTTCGGCTTCACCGGGATTTGAGGTTTTTCGCGGGGTCTTGCTTCACTGCGGGATCGGCGCTCGGCCGTCGCCTTGATGGGGATCAGAAGAATGAGGCGGAACAATCTCGAACGCGTCCTGATCGTTGTGATGCGACCGGTACTGCAACCCTCGCGAACTCACCTCATCCATCGTCCCGCGAAGGACGCTCTTTCCACCGGCTGGTGGAACCTTATGGGGTGATCCTTGTCACGCTCGCTCTGCGATCATGTTTCATCTCATTGTTCGACCCTCCCGACCTGGTTTCGGCACGGCCGGCGCGCGCAGTAGGGCCGGTCAAGGGGGCCGAAGGTCAGCGCGCCGCGACTTGCCCTTGACGGGCCCCTGCTCGCGCCGGCAGGCTGCAATGGTCGGGCGCACGATAAGGCGGCCTTCGGCATGATGTCTTGTCGCGTCCAACGAAACTCTGTGCCGTCGCGCCACATGCGATGCATGATCACCGCCAGCCGGCGAGCCAATGCGACAATGGCCTTCTGTCGGCCGCGCCGCCTGGCAACAATCATCGCCCACGCCCTCAGCCACGACCATTTCGTCACGCGCGTCACCAGTGTCTGCGTGGCTTCGTAAAGCAGCGTTCGCGTCATGCGGCCGCCGCAGCGGGATATCCGGCCGATGCGGCGGGCGCGTGGCTGCGGGAGGCATCGCACCTCGATCTCATAGGCGCATTTAAGCCCGACATGCGCGAAAGTGATACGGCTGCGATCACTGGCGCGCGAGTGTTCGTCGACGGGCGCGCAGGGGCT
>NZ_JAMYTB010000046.1:0-10312 GCF_040322275.1 Mesorhizobium sp. M0174 | reverse complement strand
GCTGATCCGCCTTGCCATCCATCCTCCGAATCGGGATGACAACACCTGACCATCCCATTCGGAACAGCGACACTATTGGTAACATTTTGCTTGAGGCAATGCGGGGGGTCAGTTTCTCAATTCGGCCGACATATGCCTCGCGCGATCGGCGGCAGGAACATCCCGAGCGTCATCTGAAGACGTCAGCGGCATTCTGAGGCCGACCCCTATGGCGGCTATAACCCGCTGTTCAAGGCAGACCGCGACCCGGTCCGCTCACCAGGCGCTGTGTTGGGCGCATGCGCGCCGCAAATTCTTCGTGCTTGCCGACACGCGGCCAATGCCAAACGCGACAAGAACGCCGTGCCGATCTCACCCGATCGCGCTCGAGGCCGTCAAACGCATCGATGCGCTGTTCGACGTTGAGCGCGACATCAACGGTCCTGCCGCCGACGGAACGGCTGCAACGACGCCGGCAGAAAAGCCGTCTTCTCGCCACCGAACTTGAGGCCTGGCTGCGAACCGAGCGGGCCAAACTCTCGCGCAGTTCTCCGGTTGCCGAGCCAATCGACTATGTGCTGAACCGCCTGTCGATGCGGTTCCGGACCCCACGGGTCTCGCCAAGGATCTTGAAGCCGCCTGGAACGCGCCGGGCGTCGACATGCGCTGTCGCCAGCAGCTCCTGCGCGCGCTCATCAAGGATATCGTGGCGGACGTCGATGACTGCGCGCGACGTGATCCTGACCATTCACTGGCGTGGAGGCCAGCACTCGCAGGTGCGGATTAGCAAGCCCAAATCCGGCGAGCACGGCCAGCGTACACCTGAAGAAGCCCTGGCGATCATGCGATCCATGGCAACGCGGTGGTCGGATCGAAATCGCGGCCACGCTCAACCGCATGGGCATGCAGACCGGTCAGGGAAAGACCTGGACTGCTCGGCGCGTCCAATCGCTACGCACAGTGCACAAGATCAGCGCCTATCGATCTTCCGACAAGAATGGCGAATGGCTCACCATGTCGGACGCGGCCGCTAGGCTCCGTGTGTCGCACGTCAAGATCCGGCGTTTCATCAGGGACGGCATATTGCCCGCCGAACAGGTCATGCGCGGTGCGCCCTACCAAATCCGCGCCAGCGACCTTGAAGATGAACGGATCAAAGGCGATTTGGCGGGCAATACTCCGCGTCGCATCAACACGACAATCAGGAATTGCTGTTTTCCGCCATTTGAAGAGGGGGTGCATAATGAATCAGTCTTCGCTCTCGGCAGGAAAGCTTGGTTGTTTGCAGGCTCCGATCGCGGCGTTGATCGGGCCGCCTTCATGGCGTCGCTGATCAACACCGCCAAGCCAACGTCGACCCGCAAGCCTGGCTTGCCGGCACGTCGATCACACGGCTCGAGGACTTGCTTCCCTGGAATTGGAGCCCTTGACGATCGCAGCAGCTAAAGCTGCCTGATCTGGGCGCTCCATTATTGAGCTCACTTGCAAACCGGATCATTGAGGCCGTAAGACGGGATATCGCAACTCCGCTCTTTACACCCTCAATTATGTGGCCGAGATGCTCGAAGAGGATGACGACTTTTTGCGCGATTGCTCGATCGAGATGTTCTCGGAAGACGGTTGCTTGAGCGCCTACGACGACTATCCCGCATCCGAATTAAGCGAACCAATCGTCGTCTTCACCGAAAAGGGCATCGACAACCTTCGGCAGATCGTCGACGAGCGCACCGCTGCGGGCGACACACCGCCCAAACCTACCGCAGAAAACCGTCGCCCTAAATCATAGCCACCGCGGCCTTGGCCGAATGCTTACCCTTCAAGTTTGCGACCTTGCGCAGCCGGTCCTGTTGCTCCGCCTTCATCTTCCATGACCGAAAAAAGCATGCTGCGGATCGACGCTCGTCTCGCGCATCCATTTGCGCACCACGTTATCATGGAGATCCATGATCATGGCTCGCCCTGCGCAACAGGACACCTCGACCTTCACCAACCTCACTCCTCATGCTTGAACTCGCGGTTGAACTTCCTTTCTCTGCATTTCCATGCTCCAAGGCGTTGAACTACCTTATCTCGTGCCCCCGAATCTGGGAGAAGGCCACATTTTATATTTCCAGAGCTCTATTCTGATCATCACAAATCATTGTGGTTGTTGTTGTGCCCAATGGCGAACCATGCGCAAATGTATCTTTAATTGTGAGCGTAAAACGGAACTTGACCAGACGGAACGATTTGTCACGCCGCCTGCGCTCAGCCCAAATACAAATGTAACAATCGACCGCAGTGCAGTCCCAAAGACACCCGTTGGCCACTCTTCACTCTCCGGCCAAGCCGCCCGGATGACTCGGTCGTAAATTCTCTTTCCCTCGCAATGCAGCGCGACATTAAGTTTATAAAATCCAGAATCAGCGGCAATAACCCCCCAGAAATTCACCCAAATTATACTATCCTCTACCTGAGACTTCGACGTCGGTATCGCCACGTCAAGAAGGGTGGCAAGATCTGTTACTCCTTGTTCTAAAAGATATGCGATCTGGCGTTCCATGTTAAGAAGAGGGATACGCAATGCAGCTGCGATTATGTCCGTCTTTTTTTCGAAGTAATGCGTAATCATTCCCGTCGTTACTCCAGCCGCGTTGGCAATATCGATCATCGTAACTGCGGAGATACCCTTCGCCGCTATCGCCTTACCCGCTGCCTTGGCGATATGAAGGCGGGTTAGCTCAACGTCGATAATTTTTGGCATAGTCCCTATACGGTCCAACCTGAGCTGCAATTTCAATATTGTAGGCGCATTCGTTTTCGAGCGAGTTCATGGACCACACGCAGCGCCAGCTCCTAGCAAGAGGTGTGATTATTGCGACGGTCGGTTGTTACGCTGCATATTCGATCGTATAGATCTCCGAACGTCGCCGCCTCAATTATCTCGTCCAATTGCGGCGACCTCCAGACGTCGCTTTTCTCCAAATGAGCTTGGAGCTCTGCGGCGAGAAGGCTGTCTCCACCAACATCGAAAAAATTATCGTCCCAACCGATTTCTTTGGTGCCGATAATAGTCTTGATTTCCTCAAGGAAAATTCTCCTCGGATCACCGTTGATCGACATGTTGTCCTTTCCAGTTTCGACTTCTTCCGGCTGAGATGTTTTCTCTTCTTCTGGCTTTTCGTTGGGCGTCGTGAACACTTCCCCTCTGTGCCGCTCTTGCTCCCCGGGCTGCCACGGAAGGGTCGAGCCCGCAGGCTGATCATCCGGCCAGCATCGGTGACCGTCGAATGAGTACGTTGGAAGGGGAACGCGACGGCGACTATCGAACGGTTCCAATTGATCACTGGCCCGCTTCCAATCGACCGCAACGCCTACGGCCCAGAGGGTCCCAAGGCATTCCAGAACGAAATGGCGGTCAGTTTCTTGATCTTTCTCGTCGCGCGCAGCTGGGACAATCGCTGGGATTCTGGTCTTACGACCCTCTTGATTGATCGCTCGATGTGCGAAACGCGCCAGATTGCGCGAGGGGCCAAGGTCAATGAGCGCAGTTACACCAGCCGCGGTCATGGCCTCGAGAGAGCGATCGAATCGGACAATCTCAGTTGCATGCCTACTCCAATGGCTCTCCGGTAAGGGCACTTTCGCACGATGCAGAGATCCTGAATTCAGAGCGATGGCGACATTCGGCACCCCCTTTTCGACGGTGCGGACCCGCGCGTCGATGACATCAGTCGCTGGTTTCATTAGCGGAGAATGGCTGGGCACCCCAGCTGTATTAAGGAGGTGGCTGGGAATCTGTAGCTGTTCGAGCCTCCCCTGAAGCATTTCCAGAAGTTCCCGCTTGCCGGTGAACACGACATCGGTATTTGAGTTCACGAGACCGCCGCTGACCTCACCAGCTTCAGCTCGGTCACGCCAAACGTCCTCTGTGAGAATACGTTCAGCCTCGTCGCGGTCACATCTGGCCGCAAGCATAGCGCCGTCGCTAGCAAGGCTCGCCATCGCGCGGCTACGAACGATTGTCAGCCGAATAGCATCTTCAAGTTTCAGTATTCCCGCTAGGGTGGCCACGACGTAATCGCTCATGCTGTGTCCAACCAGATAATCGGGACGCACCCCACACAGTTCCAGCAAACGCGCCATGGCGTATTGTGCGGAGAAGATCATGATATTAATTTCTTCGAAGGAAGCGGTCGCGTATCCTTCGTCTTCTCCAAACATGACCGTCTCCAAGTCACGACCCAGGACCGGGCGACTAGCGGCCGCACAAGTCAGGAAAGCATTGCGGAAGTCGGGCACCTGATCAAACAGTTCCTTGAGCATTCGTCGGTGCTGCACTCCGCTGCCCGGCAGCATGAACCCGATCGACGGCGAGGAACGGATCCGATCAGCCGCACGATCCGCCTCTTCCTCTAACTTGGCGATGGCCATGTCCAAGTTGCGCGCCACAACGACTGTTCGATATTCGAATTGGCATCTCGCCACGCGTAGCGTGTGGGCGACGTCACCGAGATCGATCTCGCGCTTGCGCCGCAGGAACACGGCTAGATTCCGGCAGGCCCGGCTTAGCGCCGAGGAGGTCTTTGCAGATAGGCAAAGGGCGTGAGATCCCCGGGCGACCGATCCGGGCCAAGCCCTTGCCTTGTCGCTGTTCCATTCCTGCAGCACGACATGGCAGTTGGTTCCGCCGACACCGAGGCCAGTGACTCCTGCAGTTCGAAGGCGTCCCTGCGGACGGGGCCAAGGTCTGAGCTGCTCATTGACGAAGAAGTGTGTGTCTTTCAGACCCAGATCTTCGTTCAGCCGGTTGATGTTGATGGTCGGGGGGATTACCCCGTGCTGAAGGGTGAGAACTGTCTTGATAAAGCTCGCAACCCCGGCGGCGAAGTTGGCATGGCCGATGTTCGGTTTAATTGACCCGAGAGCACAGGCATTGCCCGTTCCCTCTTGCCCCGCGAAAGCCTCTGCCAAAGCGCGGACCTCGATCGGGTCGCCGACCTTGGTGCCGGTCCCATGAGTTTCGATGTATTCCACCTCTTCGGTGCCGAGTACCGCGGAGGCAAGTGCTTGGCGCACAACATCGGCCTGGCCTCGCGCGCTAGGCGCCGAGAACGACGATTTGACACGGCCATCGTTGTTAATGGCACATCCTTTTACCACTGCGTGGATCGGGTCGTTTGCCGCAAGCGCATCTTCGAGGCGCTTGAGAACGACGACTCCTACCCCGTCTCCGAGCACCGTGCCACTGGCATCTGCATCAAAGGCTCGGCACACGCCGTCCGAAGAATTGATGAAGTCCCGGACATACTGATACCCCGCTTGAGGGAAGGTGATACTCGAGCCGCCTGCCAGCGCCATGTCGCAATAGCCGGCCGCGAGCGACTGAGCGGCGACCGCGATCGCCACTAGCCCAGTTGAGCATGAGGTTTGCACCGCAATGCTTGGGCCGTTGAGGTTCAGCATATAGGACACCCGCGAGGCAAGGTAGTCCTTGTCGTTGCCGAGATCCGTCAGAAAAGCGAGCGGAGCGTTAGTGGGATCGATAAGGCCGCCGCCCTTCAAATGGTGTAGCAGATAGAGAGGGAAGGACGAACCTGCAAACACCCCCGTCCGCCCCTCATGCTGGGTGGGTGCATACCCGGCCGACTCGAGCGCCTTCCAGCAGCATTCGAGAAAAAGGCGATGCTGCGGGTCCATTAGCGTTGCCTCACGCCTCGAGAGACCCCAGAAATCCGGATCGAAAAGGTCCACATCGTTCAGGTGGGCACCCACGCGAACATAATCGGAGCGCTTCAGGACAACGTCCGGAATGCCCCGGGCCTTGAGCTCCTGCGCGGAGAGCGGGGCGATCGAGCACACCCCTTGGCAGAGGTTTTCCCAGAGATCATCGATGGTCTCCGCGCCGGGGAAACGCCCGGCCATACCAATCACCGCAATGTCCATCCCGGTGCCGCGTCGCCCGTCGAACCCCTTAATATGCGTCCCGCTCGCCGAGACTGGCGGTGTTTTGGGAAGCTTCCGGATTTGGGGATGTCCCTGCTCGCTGCGGCGCTGGTGGAGAAGAGCCGCGAGTTTTTCGAAAGTCGGATTGAGGAAGACCTCCACGACGCGGAGATCCACCTTCAGACTCCTACGAAGCTGTATGCAGAGACGTGCAGCCAGAAGGGAATGTCCGCCGCGGTCGAAAAAGTTATCGCCCGGATCGGCAGCCTCAGTCTGAAGAAGGTCGCGCCAAGCTGCGCGAAGTCCCGATTCGACCTCGTCGGCACTTGTCACTGGGGTGCAAGCCTCTTCCGCGAGGTCGCGGAGGCGCGACCGATCAAGTTTCCCATTAGCCGCGATGGGCAATTCTGTCACAGCGACGAACTCCGACGGCATCGCGTAGTGTGGCAGCTCAGACATCAAATGCGCCCGCAAATCAGCCTCCCAGCCCTTGGGCACATCCCGCAAGACTACATAGGCGATTAGTCGATCAGGTAGGCCGGTGGTCGGATCGAGCTCCGGCAATACGGCGGCGGAGCAGACCCCGGAGTACCGAAGCAAAGCAGCTTCTACAGACCCCGGCACGACGCTATAACCTCGGATCTTCACCATGAAAGCGCAGCGCCCGACAATCTCCAACTGGCCGCCGGGCAGCATGCGGCCAAGATCGCCAGTGCGGAACATCGTGCCATCAGCGCGGAACGGGTCGGGAAGGAATCTTTCCCGTGTCATCTCCGGGCTGTTGAGATATCCATGAGCCAATGCATCGCCGCCGATGAAGATCTCGCCCAGGAAGCCCAGTGGGACGGGATCGCGCTGCTCCCCGAGGACATAGACACTGACATTGTGCAGAGGTGGACCGACCGGTACCACCTTTGGTGTTGTCGCAGGCTCGATCTCGCTCAAGTCAATATGTGTGACATCATAGGTCTCTGCTACGCTGTAAAGATTGATAATTTTGACATGCGGCAGCGCATTCTTCACACGCGCGAGCAACGCTGCTGTTACCACCTCGCCTGATAGGTAAATCAGTCGGAGACCCGGAAGCCGGGAGGGGACAAGGAAGCCGCTGCTGACAAGCACATCCAGCAGTGAAGGGGTTAGCACTGTTCTGGAAATTCGGTTCCGCTCAAGGAATTCGACCAGTTGGTGCGGATCGTAGATAACGTCGTCCGGTATCAGATAAGCTGGCATACCGGCGAGGATCGGCCGCATTATCTCCCAGACCAAGAAGAGATTGACCGCCTCGCGCTCATCAGGCGCGTATGGCAGCGCGTGATAGCGCCACTGGTAAGAGCATACAGCGCTTCGGTGGGGGCAGACGATCCCTTTCGGTTCACCAGTCGTGCCAGACGAAAATACAATCTGGGCCGGCGCATCGAGATCCACCGCGTGAGGACTGGCCGGACTGGCCTTGCCGAGTCGCGCTTCCCAATCCTCGTCGAGCGACAGCGCAAGACCCGACCAGGTAGGCGGAAGGCCAGCTGCGAAACGCTTGTTGGTGACAACGATTTCAACACCTGCCTTCTCAAGTATCCGCTTTAGCGCCGCAACGGGCTGAGCTCTGTCAAGCACGACGTAGGCCGCCCCTGTCTTTAGAATACCGAACAGCGCGACGGCGTATTCAGGTGAAGTATCCATTAGGATACCGACACACGAGCCTCGGCCCTGGCCACGTCCGAGGAGGTGTCTAGATAGACTCTCGCTCAGGCCGTCGAGCTCACGGTACGTCAAGGTTCCATTCTTTGAAACGACGGCAGGGGCGTCTGGAATGAGGTTCGCCTGTTTGCGGAATTGGTCATGCAGTGGTAGTTCAGGATAAGGTAGGGCCTCGCCGATTCGAATGGAAGCTGGGAGTTGTTTTTTCACTTCCGCAACTTCACGCAGGACAGCAGACACCACTTCTGCCGTCATGGAATGGGTGTAGAAGTGGTCGCCCTCAAACATAATCCGGGCGAACCGTGACGTCGTGAGTTGACGCCATTTGTCTAGATCATTGGTATTGATTGTTTCGTCTTGAGCCCCCCCCATTGCGGTGATCGCCACATCGAGAGGCGTCGGTAGGTTTCGGTCATAGGTCTCCGCAAGTTCGAAGTCGGCCCGCATTGGGGGCAAAATGAAATTATGAAGGAGTTCGTCGTTTGCCAGCGCCTCCTTGGGTACCAGACCTAGGCTCCGGATCACATCGGTTAACTTGTCATCCGCATAACTATACAGGGGCGGCTCATCAGCCGGCACATCCGCCGACGGGTGAGCTGACACGACAACATGGAAGGGAGATGGCCGACCGGCCTTCTCCAGGAAGCGGGCGATCTCGTAAGCCACGAGGGCACCTACGCTGTGACCGAAGAAAATAAAGGGCCGGTCACTGTAGTCGCGGAGTGCCTCGGTGACCATAGGTACTAGTACGTCCATGCTGCGGATGGACGCCTCCGCTGACCGTTTGCCGCGCCCGGGAAGATCTATGCAAATAAGCTCAATGTCTTCGGGGAGATATTCAGACCAAGTACGGAACGACTGGACGCTACCACCCCCATGCGGGAAGAAAATTATCCGATAGGACGGCTCAGGCGAACTCTTTACGACGCTCAGCAATGCTTTGGCTTCACCAAGAAATTTTGTCATTTTTGCAACTACTCCACTGACCATTCCGCTTGAAATAACGTCTATCCGGACATCATTGTCTTAAGATAACTATAGATCCGGCATAAGAGACTTGGACAATTCTGCAATGGTCACCCTCCTCCGCGATGTAACTCCCATCGTTTAGACAGTGCACCGCCACAAAGATGCCGGCATTCTGCAGACGTCGCACCTCATCTCCAAGTATGCGGCCTCGGCATAGCTCTTGCGAGCGTGTGGTAACGAAACCGTTCGAGCGCGTGACGTAGCCAGGTCGCGTAGTCCGTCGGGTCGGACATGCCCGAGCGTGAAAACGCCACAGCAGACTGTAATGTCGTAACTCGTACCGGGGTAATTGGAGAGCGGCCAGCTGAGGTCGACATGGCCTTTGACATGCCGATAGATCCGGGTTTGCCCATCCTTCTCGGCCATCTCATCTGGGCGGTCGAATCCATCGAGCGACAGAAACCCGCAGCGCTTCATCTGCCCACCGAAGAGGCCGGTCCCACACCCAGCGTCTTGGATTTCCGTGGCTGTACAGTCTTTGGCCAAATACGGTCTCTGCACGGCGTTTGCGCGTTCTGCAACGACCATCGGCCCACAATACTCCTCGCGGCCGACATCCACATCATAGGATCTCGCCCAGCCGCTATAAAAGTGGGCCAAACCAGCGGCGGCGCCCTGAAGGGCATGGGAAGCCCTGATGCGATCTAGCGCGGCTTGTCTCAATGTGGTCTCTCGATCCGAGATGTTCATGACACTTCCGTGCAGGCAGATCGGCGTGAAAAGGTCTTCATGGGCGCAATGCCTGCGGCTGAAAGTACAAGCTGTACCTCACCGCTATGCGGGTCAGGGCTATTGGACAGACCAAGGTACCCAGAGTCCACGCTATTACCCGCATCATTGACGACCATGACGCAGCCGAGTTAGTAGGTCTCCTGATCATTAGGCGGCTAACATAGGTGGGAGCGCCAGGCAAAGGCTCGAGTAAGCCTATCTGGAGGTCGCTCAGCTGGGCGTTATCTAGCAGCATCATTGTCCAGCTCGCGACCTGATCCGTACGGCCGGATCAGCGAGGAATTCTCGTTGCTGCCGGTCTCGCATCAAAACCTCCGCAATAAGCCAGCGACGCTCCGCGATGAGATGGGATTGGTCGCCAAGCTGGACTACAATTATCGATGGCGAGGATAGCAGAGTCAGGCGATTGCAGAAAAAAATATTTATGAAAATTAAGTTCATTCATTTGAAAATTCGTTCAAATGATAAACAACCCCGTAACCATTCATAATAATACATTCGCATTTGATTGCTTATAATGTGGCGCAATATATTTAAAATATTTTGCCTCGTAGCAGCCGCAAGTAGGCGCCGCTGTCGGCAAAGCGACTCCTGCTGCTTGGCCTCCTGCAAGATCGGCGCTGTTGACGATCGCTGCGGTCAGTGGCTAGCCGGCCTTGGCGTGGCACCAGTCGACGACCTGCAGACCACGACAGTGGCCATCGGCTCGAATCAGGATCCCGGTGTTTGGCCAGTTGATCCGGATCGCGCGCATCAGGCGGTGAAGGTGGGGACGGATTTTTGCCCCGCTCGGCCGTTTCGCCGGTCGCAGGACCGCGTCACTTCGGCTTTCTCGCCAATAGCCACCTGTCGATGCCGGCTCAATACTCCCCAGAAGTGCCGTTTGAATCTTCCCCAGTATAGCGCTGCCGCCGGTCTTCCGGAGCGCGCTCCGGGAGACCGGCGGCGC
>NZ_JAMYTB010000045.1:0-11197 GCF_040322275.1 Mesorhizobium sp. M0174 | reverse complement strand
AGTGCTGCGTTAACGGGAGCGTCGAATCGGCCGTGCAGGCTTTGAGGCACTCTCCTGGCCTCGCGGCCGGGCCCGTCACTCGCAAGGTGGCGGGCTTCTCTGCGTGAGGGTCACTGTGCTGAGCGGCTGCTGATGTGCGGGGAGCGCTGACTCTTGTAATTTACTCTTAAACTGGTCCGGGTAAAAACGGCATGGACGAGATTTTTGAGCAGCCTGTCCATCTCTACGACAGCACGCCGGTGTTGGCTGCGGCGTACGACGGCTTCGATCGTCCGCGCTACGCAAATCAAGCCTTTGTTCAGCTTTCTTCCTCGACGCCCAGGAGACGCCGCTTTTGGTCCGATCTTATGCGCCGCAATTTCAGGTTGGTAAAGGAACTGTCGTTCGAGAGCGGGATTTCGAGGACCTTGTGGAGGGTCGCTGGCTCTGGATGACCGAAACGGTTCAAAGCGACGGCTGCTTCGCTAATCGGTCCACATCCGGTGGGTTGGCACTGTCCATCCCTCGCTCTCGTCCCCCTTAAGAACGCCTCCTGTAGTTCTCCACAGGAAAAGTGAGGAGCGATGCCACACAGCGGCAGCCGTATTTTTTGCTAAATTGGCACGAGAAAGGGCGTAGAGGCCGGGCGAGCGCATCATTAGAGTTCAAATCGGGCAGCGACTGAACCTCTCGGTACATTGGGAGGTCCCGTTCAGGCAAAATATGCACAAGGCTCTCGGGCGTCTTGGCCTCACGATTAGTTGAATATTAAGGAGAGGCATGCAAAGGGTTTGTTGACGGTTTTCGCGCTGGGCGAGCACCCGGAGACAAAGGAGCACTCCAATGCGCGTCAAGCTGGCAGCCGTTTTGGCTTTTCTTTCGACAGCGTCCCTGATGACCAATTCTGCCTTTGCGGTGACGGCGAACGGCAGCATGACGGTTCGCCTGACGATCACCAATGAGTGCAAGGTGCAGACAGCCAACGACCTGAATTTTGCTTCGCACGGCGTCCTCGATGCAAACGTCGACCAGACCAGCACCATCGGCGTGCAGTGCACCTCCGGCCAGACTTACAATGTCGGCCTAGGCGCGGGCTCTGGCTCCGGCGCAACTGTTGCGGTTCGCAAAATGACCTCGCCTGCCGCTGGCACGGTAAACTACACGATTTATCGCGACGGCGGGCACAGCCTCGTTTGGGGCAACACTGTTGGGACTGACACTGTCACCGGAACCGGTAACGGCAACGTTCAAAACCTGACCGTCTATGGGCGGGTGCCCGCTCAGCTGACGCCGGCAGCAGGCGACTACACTGACACGGTTGCGATCACCATAGAGTATTGATCTCTCCCAAGCGCGAGGGAATTGTATGCGACGTCTGCTGACACGTATCAGTGCCGCCGCGATCTTCATGCTGAGCGCAGGTCTCGTTGAGGCTGCTTCACTGAGGGTCGCTCCAACTAGCCTGGAGTTGATCGCGCCCGACAGCGCGGCGGTATTGAACCTGCACAATGACGCCAAGCGCCCGATAAACGTACAGATTCGCGTGTTCAGGTGGCGGCAGGCCGGCGGCGTGGAGCAACTGGAGCCGACTTCGGATGTCGTCGCCAGCCCGCCATCGACTAAGATCGGGCCTAATGCAGACTACGTCGTTCGCGTCGTCCGCGTCAGCAAGGCGCCTGTGGCTACGGAAGAAAGCTATCGCCTGTTGGTAGACGAGTTGCCCGACCCATCGCGGAAAAAGGCCGGAACGGTCGCTCTGGTACTTCGCTATTCCGTACCTGTCTTCTTTCGCAATCCCGATGCGAAGCCCTCTGACGTCTCGTTCAGCCTATCGCGGGCCGGAGGCAGGCTCGTCCTGACCGCGCGCAACAACGGTGAAAGCCGCCTGAGACTATCGAATCTCAATTTGGTCCAAGGCAGCAAGAAACTCGGAGCCCGCAGTGGGCTGGTCGGCTATGTTTTGGGCGGCGCTACAATGCAATGGCCGCTCGGCAACGCCAAGTCGCTGGCCGCAAGCCCTGTTGCGCTCAAAGGGCAAAGCGATCTTGGACCGTTCGATGCCCCAGTTGCGATCAAATGACCGTAAGGTTGTCATCGTCATTGTAGGCACCGTCCTCTCGTCTCTGTCGGTGAATGCGCAGGATTTACAATCCGAACCGCAGATTATGGATTCCGCTTCCCCTCAGACGGAACGCCGCGATCTGTACCTTGAAGTGTTCATCAACGACGTTTCGACGGACCTGATCGGGACTTTCACGGAAATTGCGGACGGCAGCCTGGCTACAACGCCGGACGAACTCACCCAACTTGGCCTGAAACCTGTGGATAGCGCTGTCGATGCCGACGGTCTGGTCAGGCTGGATCGGCTGCCGGACGTTGCCTTTCGCGTCGACGAAGCAACCCAGCGCCTTTACGTAACGACAACGAACGATGGTCGATCCGCGCACGTCGTGGACATTCGCGGCAGCGATAAAGAAGATCGCCTGAAACCGCAGTCCAGCTACGGTGGTGTGCTGAACTATTCGCTGTTTGCGAGCTCCAACAGCTGGCTCGAAGATGATCTGGACCTGTTCCAAGGCGTTTCCGGCGGCTTCGACGCGCGCGTTTTCAGCCCCTTCGGGACTCTCGGCCAGTCATTCACCGCCGGCTATTCGGACGGCGAGTTCGGAGGGCTTGTACGGCTCAACACGACGTGGAGCTACTCGGACCCAGAACGCCTGATGACCTATCGGGCAGGTGATTTCATCTCCGGCGGCCTGCCATGGACGCGGCCCGTCTACCTCGGCGGCGTCCAGGCGCAACGCAATTTCCGGCTTCGATCCGATCTAGTCACGCTGCCGCTGCCGTCGTTTGGAGGAACCGCAGCCGTCCCTTCGACGCTTGAAGTCTATACCCAGAACGTCCGCACCTTCAGCGGCGACGTTCCCGCTGGGCCGTTCCAGATAACCAATCTGCCCGTGTTTGCAGGCGCCGGCGAAGCGCAGGTTGTCTTGCGAGACAGTCTTGGTCGCGAGACCAGCGCTACGCTGCCGTTTTACACGTCCTCCTCGATGTTGGGACAGGGTTTGCTCGATTTCTCGGCGGAAGTCGGATTTCCACGGCGCAATTTCGGCATCGAATCTGCCGACTATGACCAGCGCCTGTTTGGCGTCGCCAGCGCCCGCTACGGTCTCACCAACTGGCTGACACTCGAGGGGCATGCCGAGGGGGGCGAGGATTTGGTCAACGGCGGCGTTGGCGCGGCCTTTCCGCTCGGACACTACGGCGCTGCCTCGGTGGCGGTCGCCGGCAGCCAACATGAGGGGCGCACGGGGGCGATTGTAAACGCATCGCTGGAGACGACCTATGAGGGATGGTCGATCTATGGTCGCATCCAGCGTGCGTTCGGCGATTACCAGGATGTCGCCTCGGTGACTGCAGAACCTTCGTTTCCTAAGCCTGGCGATTTGCCGATCTTTAGCGGCAACGTCCCGCGATCGATTGATCAGGTAACTTTGAGCGTTCCGGCGCCCCTTGAGTTTTCTAGCATCAACTTCTCCTACACGCATCTCGAAAGCGCCGAAGGCGAGAAGAGCCAGATTATCGGCCTTTCCTACAGCCAGCAATTGTTCAGACGAAGCAGCTTCTACGCCACGGCTTTTGCCGATCTCGAAGACCGCGACAGCTTCGGGGTGTTTGCCGGGATTTCCATCCCGTTCGGAGACGACATCACGGCCTCGACTGGCGTAGAGAGCGGTCCAGACGGGCTCAATGTGGCTGCCGACGTAGCCAAAACCGAGCGTCTGGAGGACGGCAGCATCGGTTGGCGGGCGCGGACGGCTGAAGGAGAAACGACCAGCCGTTCGGCTGGCGTCAGCTACAGGGCTCCCTTCGCTCGCTTCGAGGCCGATGTTCAACAATACGATAAGGAGTTCAGAGCCACTGCGCAGATGGATGGCGCGATTGCCGTCGCCGGAGGCGGCATCTTCGTGACCAATCGTATCGACGATGCTTTCGCGGTCGTTGAGGTTGGTGCGCCTGATGTCGATGTGCAATTCCAGAATCGGCCGGTTGGCAAAACGAACAGTCGGGGCCGTATTCTCATCACTGGCCTTAATTCCTATGAGCCGAACACTGTTTCGATCAATCCTAAGAACCTTCCGGTCGATGCGGACATTCCGGCCACCAAGGAGGTCGTCGTGCCGGCCGATCGCACGGGTGTCGTCGTGAACTTCGGCGTTTCGGAAGCGCCCGAGGCAGCGCTCGTCACCTTGGTAGACAGCAGCGGGATGCCACTTGAGGCTGGCCTGAGCGGCCGCATTGACGGTGGCTCGGAAGACTTCGTCATCGGCTACGACGGCCAAGCCTACATCCGCGGTCTGGCCGCCAAGAACGCGCTCGTGGTGAACCGTTCGGATGGGAGTTCCTGCAGGGCCGAATTTGCCTACCAGCCGACGCCCGGCCAGCAGGTGGCGATCAAGGATGTGACGTGCCGGTGAGAATGGGCAAGCTGACAATGGGAAACAAGATGCTCCGTTTTGCCATGCTGTTAGGCGCTGCCCTATTCTCGTCCCGCGCTTTCGCGTTAAGCTGCACTTTTGGCGTCTCGAACATGAACTTTGGCTCGGTCGATACGCTGTCGAGTAGCCAAATAAACACGACCGCAACTCTAAGCATGGACTGCAGCGGCGGTCTGGTTGGCCAGCAAATCCTGCTCTGTGCGCATTTTGCAGCCGGCAGTGGCGGCGCATCAACGGCAACGGCGCGGCAGATGCTGAGCGGAGCCAACAGCCTCAACTATCAGCTCTATTCGGACTCGGCGCGCAGCATCATCTGGGGGTCCTATGCGTGGGCCTATGCGTCGCGCCCGCCGGCTATACGGCTGACGCTCGGGCTCTTGGGTACGGCCACCGGCACCGCCACCATCTATGGGTCGGTCTTTGGTGGCCAGGGCACTGTTCCACCCGGGACTTATCTCTCGACCTTTTCCGGCGCGTACGTCGAATATCGTTACCGCGTCACCAACGCCAATAACTGCAGTACAGCTAACAGCACCACCCTTGCGCCGGCTTCGACCTTCACGATAAATGCAACGGTCGCTGCGAATTGCCTCGTATCGACCGGCAACATCGATTTCGGGTCGACGGGAGTTCTCGCGGCGAACCTCGATGCCACCGGCCAGGTCTCGATTACCTGCACGCCTGCGACGTCTTACACACTCTCCTTGAACGGCGGGACCACAGGTTCACCCCCAGCAACCCGCAAAATGTCAAAGGGGGCGGAAACCCTGACTTACGGGCTCTACAAGGACATCGCCCGAACTCAGCCTTGGGGTGATGCATCGACGCCCGGCAGCATGGTGACGGGAACCGGCACGGGGGCGCCCCAGTCCTTGACTGTTTATGGCCGCGTGCCACCACAAGCCACGCCATCGGCCGGTGTCTACACCGACACTGTCGTCGTCACTGTTACCTACTGAGTGGGACTCCACTGGTTCAACCCTCCGGTCTACGTCAAGACCGAGCATCCCGGGATCATCCACAACTTCAACAACGCCAGCCGGCGAGCAGCTGATGAAGTGGAGCAAGCGTGGCCCTTGCTGGGATCTCGCGGTGCGCGTTTGTATGGCCGTGATATTCGACGAGATGGAATCTGAGGAGGCCCGCAAGGCATTCCTGGCTGCCGCTAAGGAGGAGGGGACGTTACATCCCCCCAACGGCAAATAGCTAAATTCGGATTGCAATGTCAGTCTCTCTAGCCACGAGGGCCCGCCGCCCGTGAGAAAGGCGACGGACCCGACAGCGGGTGCATCCACGAAGAATCGACCGCTGCGAGTTCTAAACCCGCGAGGGTCAGCAACGTTCCCGATTATCGACCCGGCGCTACACTGGGTTGGTCAGTAGGCTCCTGCCGCTCTAAGTTCCCCTCATGGGTCCCCTCTGGTTCTCTCCGCCGGTCTACGTGAAGACGAACCGTCCGGGCATTCGCAATGGAGTCAGCCACGTCGAGGGAGCCGCCGAGGAACTCATGGCGTGGGACACCAAGGGCCCGAGGTGGACTAAGGCTGTCCAATCCTGCGTGGACACGTTCGAGGGCAGAGTCTCCCCTCAAGAGGTCCGTCAAGCCTTCGAGGCGGCTGCCAAGGAGGCCAACGTGTATCTCTCTCCTGAGTAGTGTGTATCATTGCAACCCATTGGCGGGTCCTGCCGGTGTTCGTGAAGACTGAAACCGGTGTCAGGCATGGCTGCAACAATGCGAGGGCAGCCCTTGAGCAGCTCAAGGCGTGGACCCGGAGAGGACCTCGCCGGCAAAGGCGGTGACCCTCTGCCTGTCAGATATAGAGCGCGATCCGATTGACCCATGTTTACCGAGACTGACGCACCCTAGGTGCGGGCCCGCGCGATACTGTTTCGATATCTACAGTAACTGGCCCTCCGCCATCGATCCTGACCGTCACTTTGCCATCCTCGGCATCGATCCGGGTTACAAAGCCGGTGATGTCGATCTTTTCGCCAGCCTTTGCTCCCTTGGGTGTGTCGATCGAAAAGGGAAAGCTGTAAGAGGGTATGCTCACGCTCGACACGCCGTTGTCCAGCACCTTCAGGATTGTCACGGTGAGCGTGACTTCATCGCCGATCTTTACAGCCATGGCCTAGCACTCCATTTCCAGCCGATCGGGCACGTCGGACAGCGCCGTCATTCCCACTAAACATTCAATTTTGCTAAAATGTTCCGGAACCGATTGGCCGCCCTGCGGCTTGACTCGCTGTTTCCGGGAGTCGCCTAGTGCATGAGTAACGCCGCAGACCGGCTTTCATTTGTTGAGTTTCAAGCGCCCACGTTGGTCGAGAAAGCTCCCGGGGGCAGCGAATGGCTTCACGAGATCAAATACGACGGCTACCGGACCCAGCTAATCGTCGAGGGCAACACAGCACGAGCCTTCACGCGCCGCGGCTACGACTGGTCGCACCGATACAAAAGAATTGTGCAGGCCGCGGCGAACCTGCCGGTTCAAGCAGCAATCATCGACGGGGAAGCTGTGGTCCTCGGCGAGACGGGGCTGCCGGACTATCAAGCTTTGGAACGGGAGTTGGGCAACCCAAACTCGCCGAAGCTAATCTTCTATGCGTTCGACCTTCTGCACCTCAACGGTCGTGATCTTCGGCAGCAGCCGCTAACGAAACGCAAGGCCGCGCTAGAAAAACTGGTGAAGCACACCGCACCGACGCTGACCTATGCCGAGCATCTGGAGCTGAGCGGGGACGACGTGTTCCAACATGCATGCCGGATGGGCTTGGAGGGGATCGTATCCAAGCGAGCGGACGCCCCCTATCGCTCAGGTCTCCAGACGAGCTGGCTCAAAGTAAAATGCCTCAAGAGCGACACCTTTCCCATTGTTGCCTTCGTTGAGAAGCTCGGCGCCCATCCGCGCCGTATTGCATCGCTCTACATCGGCCGCCGCGAGGGCGACCGGCTCCTTTATGCCGGGAAGGCCCAGAGCGGTTACAATTTGACTGCAGCGCGGCGTCTTCGAGAGCGGCTTGATCCACTGATCATCGACAAGTCGGCCCTGTCGGAACCCGTCAACAAGCCGAAAGCGACTTGGGTTAAGCCAGACGTTCTAGCCGAGGTGCAATTCAGCGGCGCCACTGATCGCGGCGTGCTGCGCGAGGCAGTATTCAAGGGCTTGCGCGAAGACCTCATGACGATACCTGCGAAGCCGCCCGCTCTATCGAAGCGGCGACAGACGGTCCGGGAACACGGTGTCCCCCGCGAGAATATCCTTCAGCTGCTGCCCGACGCAGTCTCGCCTTCCAAAGAGGAGCTTATGCGCTACTGGGAGCGGGTTGCCGAACAAGCGCTGGTCCATCTCGGTCAGAGACCGCTGAAGCTGGTCCGGCACACCCAAGGGACCACTTTTTATCACAAGGGCGCGTTGCCGAGGATCCCGGCAGCCGTGCATCAGTCGCGTGTCCAGAAGCGCGAGGGGGGCGAAGGCGTTCGGGTATGGGTGGACGACCTTGCCGGTTTGCGCGGGCTGGTCGAGATGGATGCCGTAGAGCTGCATCCTTGGAACGCGACCATTGACGATATCGAGCATGCTGATCGCGTCGTTCTGGACCTCGACCCGGGCGAGGGTGTCGAGTGGGCGGAAGTAATCGAGACCGCGTTGGCGCTCCGCGACATCATGGAAGCGGCAGGCCTGGAGAGCTGGCCGAAGGTCACAGGCGGCAAGGGCATTCATTTGATGGCCCCGCTTGAGACAAAGATGACCCACGACAGCGCCCGGCAACTGGCCAAGTCGCTCGCCCAGTGCCTCGTTGATGCACGCCCCGATCGCTATCTACTCTCCGCCGCTCCGGCAGCCCGAACAGGCCGCATCTTTCTTGATTACCTTCGTAACGGGCGCGGCAACACTGCGGTGGGAGCATTCTCGCCCCGGGCCCGACCGGGGTTCCCGATCGCGCATCCGGTGACCTGGAGCCAAGTCGAGCGGGGTATTCGGCCCGACGGCTTCACCGTCGATCACCCGTTCCGGGCGGCTGCCCGAAGGGCCGCGTAGGCGGGACGGCGTCCAAAGCTTTTAGTGCTGCCGGCCGGCGCGGATCCTTGCTCTGGCATAGCAGCATCGAATAACTTACTGTCTACGATCGTGATCCCATTCGATCCTCCCCAACCTCAATCCGCTGGCTCGGGTCGGCGGGATTTTTGCGTTGGTGTCCGGTGAAGCGGCTCGCGGTTCGGCTCTGTGGCAGTGGGAGGCCTGCCTTTTCCGCGAACCAAAACCGGAGCTAGTCGTTTCATACTTAAGCGATCTCGGCCGCATGTTTCCAGCATCCCGGCAGGGGACGAGGCTGATAACTTTCTCATCCTGCCGCCAATAGGAGCTCGGTCCGAAGAGGTGTTGCGCGAGTTCGAAGCATTCCTAAAGGGCTGTTTTCCGGAATACGATTTTCTTGCAAATGGCTGCGCCATGCCGTTCGGCGACGACTACCAAGTTGTGCCGATCCGCTGCGTTCACGGCGACGAACCGGGTACGCTGCGCGTGCTCCAGTGCCCCGACCAGTCGGTGATGATGGGCATCGCTGCCGCCCTGAAAAGTTTCAGGCCTGGCGAGCCGCCGGCGTTCAACTAGCCGCCCGGGACAAGTTGCCCATGACCGCCAAGCCGACCTCTTCCCCGCAGCGACTGCTCCGGTGCGCTGATATTTCCAAGGTAGTTCGACTTGAAACCTGTCGGCGCATTTAATCCGCGCAATGCTGGCATGGGCCCCTGGGCCTCCCTCGTCGCCGACGTACACTAAATCTGTACATCAACCTAAATTAGGGACCTCGAACTAGCGTCGCCCTCGGCCTGATCAAACGCGAGCTCCACCTTACTTCCGGAACAAATCCAGAATGCTAATTTAGCCAAAAGATCCTCATGGGTGAAGTTCTGTGAACAAAACGTGAATATCAACCTCTATCGGACAATGTTTAACTAAAATAATAAAAGTATTCCCGAACCGAGTGTAAACTAGTGGAAACTTGTATCATCGCAATCCAGTAATGTTGCTGCGCCAGCGAACTTAAGCAGGGAGACTGTTATGGCTAAAATCAAACGTTCACCAGCATGTTGGCAGGCAATGCAATGATTTCATGCTTTTGATGCCGGGAAATGCCGCAGGCATTGGTGTCGGCGCAGGCGTTCCGATCGGTGGCAGCAGCGGCGTTAAAGCCGGCGCGGGCGCATCAATCGGCGGTTGCGGTGGTGTGAAAGCCGGTCCCGGCGCATCGGTGGGGCAGTTCTAGCGGCGTCACGGCTGGCGCGGGTGCAAGTCCTACATTCGAGAAGCCCGTTATTCGCCGCACCTTTCAATCGTGCTATGGAAATCAAGTCGTAGGGCCATAACGGTAGGCAGTGCGGTCAGGAGCGCTTGGAGGAACCAGCATTGCCGGAAGGTGCCGAAACTCGTCGTGATCATCGGCAACGCGTCTTGAAACGTGCGACCATCATCATCAGCATCACAAGTTCTGAAATCAGCTGCACCATGCGCAATCAGCATGCAGGCGGAGCAGAATTGAAGTTGCCAGCCGAAACAAAGATTCCGACCGAGTTTCTTCTGTACGTTCCCGTCGACGGAGTAGCTTACCGATCTGTTGTGCGATGGCGCAAAAACGAGAAGGTCGGGATCCAATTCACTGGCGTTGAGCTGAAGCCCCGCCTCCATTACGGATAGCGCGGGGTTGAATAACGCGCTTCAGCGAACCGTCGAAGGTTGATCATCGACCGGTCTTGCAGATTTGCTAGGTCAGTAGTGCACCTTGCCTCCCAGTGGTTCCCATCACCTTCCTGGGAATACAGCCGCGGCCTGACCAGCCTCGCTGGCTCGACCTTGGCGTTTTCCTTCTGCGTCATGTTGTCGGCCGAGATCAGCCGGCGCAGCGACCGCATGATCTCCCTGCGCGTCTACCTGTAGATGACCAGTCATTTTTTTGGGGGATATTTAGATGGCGGATGCCGTCGACGGGCGCGGTCCCGCTGGAATTGTCAAGATGATCGGCCGCACCAGGATGCCTGGTCTACCGGATCCTCTAAAGCCGATAGCCGATAGTGATTTGCCTGGCGACAGGTACACAGCCGCGCCGAGCACTCATTTCGGTCGCGGCGCCGGCAGCTTGATGTCGGTCCGATAGCACCAGCGTATTTTTATCTCTACCGCCTCGGAAGAGTAATCGCTTCTGCAGTCCATTTTCCGGTTTCTGTAATCCGGAATTTCAAGCCAGACAGTGCAGCGATACCATCGGGATCGAATTCGGGATTGCGCTTCCAATAATCGATGACCACCGTGGTCACGCCATCAAACACCTCTTCGCGCAGCCGGCGGCAACCCGAATGTCGCGTTGATTCTGGACCACAGACGGGTATGGTATCCACGCGTTGTAGGTTTGGCAGGTGATGGATTACTTTGGTGGATAAGCGATCGATGTCGGAGGGCCTCCTGAGGGCACTTTGGCGATTCGTGCCAAATCACCGGCTGCCCATCGTAGTTAAATCCAGTTCGCGCGATCCTGAGGTTTCACCCTGTGGTAATTTTGCTGAGGAAGACATTTCGTTTCTTAGAAACAAGGCGTTTATTTCTTTTCTAGCTCGGAATGACGTTGCCCCCAGTTTCTATCCAGTTTTGAGTTCGTTTCCGGCGTGGGTTGTGCCCTGCTGGGCGGGTGAAGCGACGGGCGCTGGCGCGGAGCCTTTGGCG
>NZ_JAMYTB010000044.1:0-14568 GCF_040322275.1 Mesorhizobium sp. M0174 | reverse complement strand
GATTCTCGAACAGGATAAATAGTGGTAGAAAAATAGCCGACGTCTGCCTGCCCCGTCGTCACCGTGTTGAAACGGCTCTTGCCAGTAACAGTTACAAACTTGACTTTGTCCGGATCGCCCAGAACGGCAGCTGCCGTAGCACGGCATAAGTCAACGTCCAATCCTTCCAGCTTTGACGTTTTGGGATTAAGATAGCTGAAGCCTGGGATCCCATCGCCGGTCGCGCAGTTGAGAACGCCGCGCTGCTTGACGTCATCGAGCACAGAGGCTCGGGCAGATGGTGTCGCCGCAACAGCAAGTGCAAGTGCAGCGCAGAAGTAACCCATAGTTGATCTTACACGCATGGCCTCTAGTTCCCCTGATTATTGTTAACAGTCTTGGTGCCTTGTGCCTGGAGGAAGGTCCAAGGAAGCTTCAGGAAAGCACGGCCTCTTTTGAGAGTACAGAATATTTCAGCATTTCGCAGATAGGCACCGTCGATTGCTGCGATAGTTCTGACCTATTTTTCTTCGTCGGTTATGCGAGGCATCTTCCGACCGTCGGACGGAGCTTCACATGACCCTTATCTAGGGTCTCTGCTGGGCTGGAAAGGCGACGCGTACCGCTGATCTCTAGAAAAGAAATCTGCTTCGGCCGGCATTTTCAACCGAACGATAGAAGTCTGGAACGGGAGGAAAACGTCGTCCTTTTTATAGAACTGAGGGTGCCGCACAATCGTGGGTGCCATCGGTGCTTCCGCCGCTGATCATGTTGGCCGAGGTTATCACTGGCCTGATCGGCGCCAGTGACGTCACTATTTTGAAAGAAATAATCTATGACAATTTGCTCCGAGGCTCGTGTGTCCCTCGACCGTTTCTGGTCAACAATCGAAGCTTCCGCCAAGATTGGCAAAGGCCGTCCGGGAGGCCTGTCGCGTCTGACGCTCACGGACTCAGATCGCGAGATGCGCGATCTATTTTGTGGCTGGTGCCGGGAGGCAGGCTTGAGCGTCGATATCGATGAACTCGGCTCAATCTTCGCAAGGCGCAATGGTACCAACAACGAACTGCCACCGATCCTGATCGGCAGCCATCTCGACACTCAGATTAACGGGGGGCGCTTCGACGGGATTGCCGGAGTGCTTGCCGGGCTCGAGCTTGTGCGCGCGCTTAACGATCTCGGGCATGTCACCAAAAGGCCCATTATCGTCGTTGACTGGACCAACGAGGAAGGCGCGAGGTTTTCTCCGCCGATGGTGGCCTCGGGCTGTTTTGTCGGGCAGTACGAACGCGACTGGGTCTACGACCTGATTGCCGACGATGGCCAACGTTTCGGCGATGTGCTTGAACGAATTGGCTATAAGGGCGACAAGCCTTGCCAGGCAGGAGAGATCGACGCCTATTTCGAGCTGCACATCGAGCAGGGACCGATCCTCGATGCGGAGCGGCGGGAGGTAGGGATCGTCACCGGCGCTTACCCGAGCCACGGCATCCGTGTTCGCTTCGAAGGCGAAACCGCCCACACCGGCCCAACCCCGATGGACCTGCGCCACAACGCGCTGATCGCCGGGGCGAGGTTTCTGACTGCAGTTGACGATATTGGTTGGGAGTTTGCGATCCACGACGGCAAGGCCACTGGATCGCGGCTTGCCGCTTGGCCGAACAAGCCGGGCATTCTGTCTGACACGGCCCAATGCGTCGCCGATGTACGCCACCCCGATCCTATAACCGCCAGGGTCATGGCTGAAAAGATGCGTCGTGCCGCCAAGGCCAGCGCCGCCATGGCCGGCTGTATCGCCGTGGTCGAGGACGAATGGAGCTGGGGAGGCGACATTTTTGACGAGGAACTTATCAACAGCATCCGTGCTGAGGCAGTCCGTCAGTCCTATAGTTGGCGCGATATACGCTCTCAAGCGGGTCATGACGCCTATCACATGGCGACGCATTGCCCCAGCGCCATGATTTTTACACCCTGCAAGGGTGGGATCACCCACAACAACAATGAATCTTGCGAACCAGCAGATTTCCGCGCAGGCCTCAACATGCTTCTGCACGCCGTCGTTCAACGTGCGGATCGTTGATGCAGCTTTTCGACCACGCAGAGATCGAAGCACGGCTAGACTGGCCGGGGCTGATCGAGGAACTTCGAGCGAATTTCTCCGCCGCCAGAACGGTTGCACCGGCGCGTCAGGTGCTTGAGATGGACCTGCCGGATGGCGAAAAAGCCTCACTTCTGATTATGCCTGCCTGGGAGAGTGGCAGAGCGATTGGGGTCAAGGTCGTTACCTTTTTTCCTGGCAATGCAACACACGGCAAGGCGACTATCAGCGCCGGCATGCTGATGTTCGACGGGGCTGACGGTAGATTTACGGCAGCGCTAGATGGGGATGCGCTCACCGCGCGGCGCACCGCGGCGGCCTCGGCGCTGGCAGCGGATTATCTGGCCCGGGAAGACGTCCAAACGTTATTGGTTGTCGGGACCGGTCAGCTAGCACTCTCGGTGGCCCACGCCCACGCGAGTGTACGCACCTACACTCGCGTGCTGATTTGGGGACGAAGCGTGGAAAAGGCTAGGTCCCTGGCGGCTACGCTCGTTATGAGGGGCCTTCCAGCGGAAACGTGTGAGGATATAGAGTCCGGGTGTCGCTTAGCGGATGTGGTAAGTTCGGTCACAGCCTCAACAACGCCGATGATCCGCGGCGCCTGGCTGCGGGACGGATCGCACCTCGATCTCATAGGCGCATTTAAGCCCGACATGCGCGAAAGTGATACGGCTGCGATCACTGGCGCGCGAGTGTTCGTCGACGGGCGCGCAGGGGCTGTTCTGGCGGGCGATCTGGCGCAACCGATCGCCGAGGGCGCATTCTTCGCAGAAGATATTGTGGCGGATCTGACGGAGCTTGCGCGGGGCCACCCGGGCCGCCTGAACGAGATCGGGCGGACCGTCTTCAAATCCACCGGCCTTTCGCAAGAAGACCTAGCCGCCGCGATGAGGGTTATACGACGTTGATGGGCGCTCGATGATGCGATTCTGGGTGCCACACCTTCAGGTCATCTCGGGATAAAGGCCCAGAAGCTCATCAATCAGGTCGGCAAATTTTTGTTCCGGAGGGGTCAGCGAGCTCAAGTTGGAAGAGATGAGGTAGACATCCGCGCCGAGCGGCTCATCGAACAGCCGCAACGGCCACAGTCGCCCCTGGGCGACATCATCGTGGGCGGTGAGAACGGGCAATAGGCCTATGCCCAGACCCGATATCAGCATGCGGCGCACCTCGTCGAGCTCGTGGCTCCATCCGCTAACTCGGCGTCCGAGACCAAGGCCTTCTCGTAGAAAGATCATCGGCTCGAATCCGCTCCCATCAGTGGCGCAATCGAAGGCGATGAAGGGCTCTTGTTGAAGCCTTCGGACATTTACCTCCTGAACTCCGAATAGAGGGTGTTCGGCACCACAAAATATGCCAAAATCCTCTCGAAATAAGTGGCGGCATCGCAGCGTCGGCATTTTTTTTGTCAAAAGACAGATGCCGATGCCAGCCTTGTCCATCGAGATCTGTCGCACGATTTCGAGCGACGTCTTGATGTCAATGCGCCATGTGACAGATGGGTATCTCTGGTGATAGAGCCGAAGTGCTTCGTCCACGAGAGTGGACTGTAGCCGGGTAACCATGCTGAGCTTTAACTCTCCGAATTCGTCATCGCTCCCGTCGAGAGAGAGGGTGCCGATTCGGTCAACACACCGGGACATCTCGGAACATTCCTGGTAAATCTGTTCGCCGCGCAATGTCAGCGCAAAATGGCGAGGGTCACGGAAGACGAGCTTACAGTCGAGTTGATCTTCTAGTTTTTGCAGCGCAAGGCTGACGGATGGCTGACTCATTCGAAGACGTTTCGCGGCGCCGGTGATGCTCCTCTCTTCAGCGATGATGCAAAAACTGCGCAGAAGGTTCCAGCTCAGCTCGTTCGTCCCCATGTGGTATGCTCCGCAAAATACGTCCGACTTCGTTGAGTTTGCAGGTTGTTCGCCTCGATTGCACAATAAGATAGCCTGTGCAAAGCTTTCAATTCTCCAGCAGCCGCGTGAACGGGGACCCTAAGCCATGTGGCGCGCCCGCCTAGCCGGCCGGCGTGGAGCGAATGACGTGTCCAACCCGCATAGATAGATCTTTTCACAATGCAATGTCAGCGCAAATCGCGGAACACTAGCTTGCTGCCGGGTTGATCTTCGAGCGTTACATCGCAAAGGCTCACCGATGGAAGACTCGTCTGAACACACGGCGCGATTGAGCCCGGCGCTAGGAGCAGCGCTACGGAACCATCATCTGCGATCTGGAACTCGACCACGGCCTCTCTTGCTGGGTCGAACGCTGCCGATCTTTGAGCTGAACTAGGAAAGATCGATGCTCACCTCCGATGAGGCCGGACCCGCAAACTGACCATTTCATTCTCCAAATGCCGAAGGCTCATCGTTCCTAACAGATCAGTTTAATTTATCTATTTCTATCATCAGATAATGATTGTTGACTCCACGGATGCTCGTTGTAAAGGGATGCATCTGCGGGGCTCATAGGAAGATGAATCGAATGGTCGCTCCTGAATTCAAAGTGGTGCTGGGCGTGATTGGAGCGGACTGTCATGCAGTCGGCAACAAGATCATCATGAGCGTGCTCGGGCAGCACGGCGTCGATGTGGTGAACCTCGGTGTGATGGTTAGCCAGGATGAGTTCATAGATGCGGCTATCGAGACCGGTGCCGATGCGATCCTGGTCTCCTCGATCTACGGCCACGGCGAAATCGACTGCATGGGATTTCGTGACCGTTGTGTTGAGCGCGGCCTGGGCGACATCGTTCTCTACGTTGGTGGCAACCTTATTATTGGAAAGCGTGATTTCTCCGCCATCGAAGAGCTCTTCAAGGCCATGGGCTTCGATAGGGTGTTCAAGCCCAGCGTTGATCTAGCCACGGTTGCAGAGATGCTTAAGGGCGACATCACGCGCGGTCGGAGGCAGGCGCAGCTGGTCGGAGTTTCCGAGCTCCGACAAGTCGGATGAGGCTCCTGTCGATCGATATCGGTTCTACGTGGACCAAAGGTGCAACCTTTGTGCTATCGAGTCGGAACGACTTGCGGGTTGTAAAGCGCGCAGCTCGTCCGACAACGGTGGACGACCTCTCTCGCGGCTTCAACGCCGTCTATGACGCGTTGTCTGCGGATGGAAAGCCCGATCAGATATTCTATTCGTCGTCGGCTAAGGGCGGCTTGGCTATCGCCGCAATTGGCATCGTGCCCGATCTCACGGCAGAGATGGCTAAGCTGACGGCATACTCGGCTGGAGCGAAGATCACAGATAGTTTCGCCTACGCGCTTAGCACCGCCGACATTGCCGCGCTTGGCAATTCCAACTCGGACATCATCCTGCTCGCAGGCGGAGCCGATGGCGGCAACACGCACTATCCAGTGGAAAATGCGCGAAAGCTTGCCAAAGCTAACTTGGCGGCGACCATTGTCTTTGCAGGGAACCGCGCCGTCCGCGACGAGGTGGAACGCATCTTGGATGGCCGCGACCTGGTTTGCGTTGAAAACGTACTGCCGGACTTGGAAAACCCCAATCCCGAGCCGGCCCGCACTGCGATCCGGGAGCTCTTTCTCAAAAGGATAACGACGGGCAAGGGCCTCGATCGGATTGTCACTTCTACAGGTAAAGAACCCTGGCCCACGCCTTATGCCCTATTCGAATACTGCCGCTACATCGCCGAGTTCGCTCCGGAATTCGGTGAGTTCGTGATGGTCGACATGGGTGGTGCTACTACCGATGTGTATTCGGTGCACGAGGAGAAAAATCTGGCAGGCACGGTGCGTCGTGGACTGCCTGAAGCCAAAGTGAAGCGTACGGTGGAGGGCGACCTCGGCATGCGCGTGTCTGCCCGCTCGGCAGCGGTGGCCGCGCGAAAGCTTGATACGTCAAAAAGCCTCGGTGCCGATCCAGCCTTTTCGAGCTTTGTCGACAGGGTATCGAGAGCTCCCGAAACACTGGCCAGTAACCCTGAGGAGCGGAGGTTTGATGGGGTGCTTGCCAGCGCGAACCTGGTGCACTCGGTGGCGCGTCATTCAGGCCGGGCTCATGAGGTCTGTACCGCAGAAGGGTTGGTCACCGTCCAGGTTGGGCGTGACCTTACAGAGGTTCCGCAGATCATCGGAACCGGCGGATATCTCTCCGCGACCGCCAACTTTCGGCCGCGAGACAGCCTCTCTTCGCTGGGTACCGACGAATATGGGAAACGCGTTCTGGCGCCGCTTCGAGCGAGGTACCTCCGTGATCCGGAATATCTTCTGCCGCTTCTCGCAAACGTCGCCGCCGCCCATCCTGCGGCTGCGGTCCGCGCAGGGCTTGAGGCGTTGGTCGAAAACCATTGATATCGAAAACCTCCCCGGCGGTTCCCTTCATGACACTTCCTGCTGGCACCACGATCGAAAACAAGAAGCTCGATCGATCGACGTATGAATCAGAGCGGTGTGGTGTGCTTCGATCTTGGCCAACGGGCCACGATGTCAATTTCGCCGCGGCCATCCAGCGTCATCAGGAAATGGCGGACTCAAAGAAGTTCTCGATCTCCCTGGCGCGAGCGGAAGCCAGCGGCAAGACCCTGTTGCAGCCGCGCGCCGGCGTGGCCCTGCTGCTCGAACATATTCGGCTACTCCAAGACCTTTCTCCCTTTTGCGATGTCCTCCCGACCACGGTTGATGCTTACACACGACACAACCGCTATCACGAGGCGGAGAAGGGCATCGAGCGATCCAGAGCTGCAGGCACATCCCTCTTGAACGGATTCCCTCCGGTCAATCACGGTGTCGCCGGCTGCCAACGCCTAGTCGACAATCTCGAAAAGCCCGTTCAAGTCCGTCATGGCACGCCCGATGCCCGGTTGCTGGCGGAGATCACGCTAGCTGCGGGATTCTCCAGCTTCGAGGGCGGTGGGATCTCCTACAACATCCCGTACTCGAAGAGCGTGCCGTTGGAGAGGTCGATCCGCCACTGGCAATACTGCGATCGCCTGGTCGGCCTGTACGAAGAGGAAGGCATCAGGATCAACAGGGAGCCGTTCGGTCCCCTCACCGGCACGCTCGTGCCGCCCTTCGTCTCCCACACGGTCGCATTGATCGAGGGACTGCTGGCGCTGGAACAGGGGGTGAAGTGCATCACGCTAGGATACGGCCAGGCAGGCAATCTTGCGCAAGACATCGCCGCCATCCGATCCTTGCGGAGGCTCGCCAAGCACTACTTCGAAGAATTTGGTTATCAGGATTACGCGCTCTCTACGGTGTTCCACCAGTGGATGGGTGGCTTTCCTGAAAGCGAAGCGCAGGCCTATTCGGTAATTGCGCTGGGCTCGGCAGCCGCAAAGTTCGCCGGGGCGACTAAGATCATTGTGAAGTCACCTCATGAAGCCGCCGGCGTGCCGACCATGGACGCCAACCGTTCTGGCCTGCAGGCGACGGCACAGATGATCAACATGGTTGGGGATCAAAGGCCGCTGGAGACTGATGAGATCACGCAGGAAATAGAAATTATCGAGCGAGAAGTGCATGCGGTGATGCGTAAAGTCATCGAACTCGGCAATGGCGATGTGGCGCGCGGTGCCGTCCTGGCGTTCGAAGCCGGCGTCATGGATATCCCGTTCGCGCCGGCCAGCATCAACGCCGGACGAATGACTCCCATCCGCGACAATAACGGTGCGATCCGGGTTTTCAGCAAGGGTGACATTCCGCTCCCGGAAGATGTCGTCGCGTTCCACAAGGACAAGATCGCAGAGCGCGCTGCGGTCGAAGGCCGCCAGGCCTCATTTCAAATGGTAGTGGACGATGTCCGCGCCATCTCGTCGAGCAATTTGATCGGTCGCCCGTAGCCGGCACACACGCTACACAAAGTGAAGAGCACTCGCATGAAGATCACGGAAGCATTGTTCACGCCGGCCTTGTCCTCGTTCTATTTCGACGATCAGGCGGCAATCAAGGCGGGTGCAGAACAGGACGGCTTCATCTATGTCGGCAAAGCCAAGACACCTGGCTTTGATAGAATCAGGCAATCAGGCGAAGCGGTCAGCGTCCTTCTGAAGCTCCAGAACGGCCTTTGGGCTGAAGGCGATTGCGCTGCCGTGCAGTATTCAGGTGCCGGCGGGCGCGATCCCCTTTTCACGGCCGCTGGCTACATTCCTTGGATGCAAGAAGTGTTGCGGCCGCTCCTCATCGGACGGGATGTCGCGGAGTTCATGGGCAACGCCCGCTATTTTGACCGGCTCGAGCAAGATGGCAATCGGATCCATACCGCCATCCGGTACGGGTTGTCGCAGGCCCTTCTGGATGCCACCGCCAAGGCATCGGGACGGCTCAAAGTTGAGGTGGTGTGTGACGAATACGGCCTTCCTATCGAGTTGAAGCCGCTCGCCCTCTTCGGCCAAAGCGGCGACGACCGTTACAACGCCGTCGACAAGATGGTCATGAAGGGTGTCGACGCGCTGCCCCACGGCCTGATCAACAACGTCGCCAGCAAGCTTGGGCGCAACGGAGGCAAGCTTCAGGAGTACATGACCTGGCTAACGCAACGTATCCTGCAATTGCGGAGCGATGCCAGCTATTCACCTGTTCTGCACGTCGATGTCTACGGAACGATCGGCATGATCTTCGCAAACGACCACGGCAAGATCTCGGCCTATCTCGCGGGGCTGGGCGAGCGTGTTTCGCCCTTCGAGCTTTATATCGAGGGCCCGGTCGACGCGGGCAGCAAACCTCGTCAAATTGCGCTGCTGAAGGAAATCCGCGAGGCTCTTCGAGCCCGTTCGAGTTCGGTCAAGATCGTTGCAGACGAATGGTGCAACACCTACCAGGACATCGTTGAGTTCGTCGATGCCGAGTGCTGCGATATGGTTCAGATCAAGACACCGGACCTCGGCAGCATCCATAACACGGTGGAGGCGGTGCTTTATTGCCGGGAACATGGGGTAGAGGCCTATCAAGGCGGTACCTGCAACGAGACCGATGTCTCTGCAAGGACCTGTCTGCATGTCGCGCAGGCGACGCGGCCGCAGCGTGTCCTTGTCAAACCAGGCATGGGCTTCGATGAAGGCATGACCATCGTTGCCAACGAGATGCGGCGCAACTTGGCAATCCTCCAGGCGAAGAACGCGAGCGTAAGTGTGATGACATGAATTCGAGCACAGAGCGGGCTGGTTCGGGCACCTGGCGCAAAATCAAGGTGCTCTCGCCGACAGCAATTCTTGGCTACGGCTTTCCGGAAGCGTCTTTCGAAGCCGGCCTCGCCCAGGATCCAGATGTTATTGCGGTCGATGCCGGATCAAGCGATCCGGGCCCATATTATCTGGGAGCAGGAGTTTGCTTCACGGATCGCGCCGCGGTGAAGCGCGATTTGCGCTTGATGCTGCGCGCCGCGAGGAGGCGCGAGATCCCGTTGTTAATCGGTAGCGCCGGCGGTTGCGGAGCTCGTCCCCATCTCAATTGGACCCTTGATATCGTTCGCGAAGTCGCGCGGGAGGATCGACTTCAAGGATGCCTTGCAGCGATTCCGGCCGACATCGAAAAAGCAGCCCTTTGCGCGGCTCTCACTCGTGGTCATGTCGATACGCTTCCAGGAGTGCCCACGGCCACTCACGAGACAATCAACGCCAGCACGCACATCGTGGCGCAGATGGGCGAGGAACCGCTCCTGGATGCCCTTGCGCGCGGCGCGGATGTGATCGTGGCCGGACGTTGCTACGATCCAGCTGTCTTTGCCGCAGTGCCAATCGCGCGCGGCTTCGACCGCGGGCTAGCGCTGCATATGGGCAAGATTCTCGAATGTGCAGCTATCGCCGCGACACCGGGCAGTGGCAGCGACTGCATGCTTGGCACGTTGTCAGAAAACAGCTTCACTGTTCAGGCGCTTTCTCCAACTCGCCGGTGCACCGTAGCATCGGTTGCAGCGCACACGCTTTATGAAAAGAGCGATCCTTACCACCTGCCCGGTCCTGGCGGCGCGCTAGACCTAACACAAACGCGTTTCGAGCAACTCGACGAGCAGCGCGTGCGCGTCTCCGGCAGCCGTTTCTCGCCATCGCGCCCGTATAGAGTGAAGCTCGAGGGTGCCGCGCCAGCCGGGTTCCGCACGGTCTCCATCGCTGGTGCCCGAGATCCCATCTTCATTGCCCAAGTCGGTACGATCATCGAAGGGGTTCGCCGTCGCGTGGCCGACAACTTTTCTCACGTCCCGGATAGCGCCTATCAGCTGATGGTCCGCGTTTATGGCAGGGATGGTGTTATGGGCGACCTCGAGCCGCAGAGGACAATCACCTCACATGAAATCTGCCTTGTGATTGAGGCGGTGGGTGAGACGCAGGGTCTTGCCGACACGATCTGTGGCTTCGCCCGGGCAACGATGCTGCATTTCGGTTATCCCGGCCGCATCTCGACGGCTGGCAATCTGGCCTTTCCCTACTCGCCTTCGGACTTCAAGGTCGGACAGATCTACGAATTCAGCCTCTATCATTTGCTGGAGATGGACGATCCCGTCAGTCTGTTTTCCACTATCGAGATCTCCGAGCTGCAAGGCCCGCTGCCATGAAGGGCACCCTCGCGGATGCCGCCCTTGTCGTGAGGAGCAAGAACGCTGGGCCCTTCGAGCTAACGCTCGATATCATCTTCAAGGAACGTAGTGCATTTGAACACGCCCGCGACACGCAACTGATCAACAGGAGCTTGATCAGTCGCCTCTATGGGGTTCCGGCGGGAGATGTCCTCGATATCGTGGCCTTCGAACCGGCGAATGCCATCAAGGCCACGATCAAGCGCCGCCGCCCATCCGCAGCCATTGGCGAAACCGACGTCTACGGGGCGCAGCAACACGCGCCCTTGCTCGACGTCCCCTTCGATCCGGAGGGATAGACTGTGATGACCGAGATTTGGGAAGCCGACTTCGTCGACAGCGTTGCCGAGGCGCTGCAATTCATCTCCTGCTATCACCCTCCCGACTTCGTTCGCAACTTGGCGGCCGCCTACGAGCGCGAGGAAAGCGCGCCGGCAAAACAGGCGATCGGGCAGATCCTGGTGAATTCGCGTATGTGCGCGATTGGGAAGCGCCCCATTTGCCAGGACACTGGTACGGCCAATGTCTTCGTCAAGATCGGCACAGGGGCCCGAATTCTCACCAATCGGTCCCTGCAAGATCTCGTAGACGAGGCGGTGCGGCGTGCTTGGAGGGCCAATGACAATCCGCTCCGCGCCTCGATGGTCCGTGACCCGCTGTTTGGGCGCCTGAATAGTGGAGACAACACACCTGCGATGGTGAGCGTTGAGCTGGTCGCAGGAGCCGGCATGGCGGTCGACGTTTCTGCAAAGGGCGGCGGCTCAGAGAACAAGACCAAGTTCACAGTCCTCGAGCCTGCGGACTCCATCACGGACTGGATCGTGCGAACCGTGGAGACTCTAGGGGCAGGATGGTGCCCCCCGGGCATCCTCGGGATCGGTGTCGGCGGGAGTGTCGACAAGGCGATGGCGATGGCCAAGGAATCCTTGAACGAGCCATTAGACATGCTCGATCTCAAGCGCCGCGGCCCGTCATCGCGGATTGAGGAAGTGCGGTTGGAGATTTTCGAGCGAGTGAACGCCCTCGGTATCGGCGCGCAGGGGCTTGGGGGCGTCACGACGGTCCTAGATGTGAAACTGCGCTGTTTTCCGACCCATGCCGCGTCGCTGCCTGTCGCTCTTATTCCGAACTGCGCAGCGACTCGGCATATTCATTTCGAGCTGGATGGATCCGGACCGGCGCTCTTTGATGTCCCAAGCATCAATGACTGGCCCGAAATCGTGGTCGAGCAAAGCGCGGCAGGAGTACGCCGTGTGAATCTCGATCGCCTTGAGGGTACCGAGATCGAAAGCTGGCGCCCCGGTGAAACGCTGCTTCTATCCGGCGCGCTGTTTACGGGCCGCGATGCCGCCCACAAGCGGATGGTGGAGACGCTGCGCGCCGGCGAGCCGCTGCCGGTGGATCTCAGGGGGCGGGCGATTTACTATGTCGGCCCGGTCGATCCGGTTGATGATGAGGTTATCGGCCCCGCCGGCCCAACGACGGCGACGCGCATTGATCGCTTCGTCGAGGAGATTCTGTCCGGAACTGGATTGCAGGTAATGATCGGCAAGGCGGAGCGGGGTCCTGAAGCCATAGAGGCAATCGCCAGACACAAAGCGGCCTACTTGATCGCTGTCGGGGGCGCAGCCTACCTTGTCTCAAAAGCTGTCCGCTCAGCTGAGATTGTCGCCTATGCCGATCTCGGCATGGAAGCCATCTACCGGCTGAATGTGGAGGATATGCCGGTCACGGTTGCAGTCGACAGTCGCGGAACTTCAATCCACACGATCGGTCCAAGGAAATGGCGCGACGCAGCATCTGGTTTGGGCAGGCAGGCTGGCGGCTAAGTTAGCTCCCTCCAGCTTTCTTTTTTTCGAGCATTCCAAAGAGACGTCGCATCAAAGCAGGACCTTGATCGCGCACAAACGCTTTGAAACTCTGAGCCGCAGGACTGAGTTTCTTGCGCTTCAGGTGCAACACGAACCACTCGCGCATCGTCGGCATGCCGTCTGCGGCAAGTATAGCCAGCTTCTTGGCTTGCAGTTCGAGTGCCACCGTATGAGCCGATATGAAGGCGATGCCCATATCGGCCATGACGGCCTGTTTTATGTTTTCATTACTGTCCATCATCGATGCGTTGGGCAACTGCAGCCTTTCGCTGAGAAAGTAGTTTTCGTGGACCATTCGGGTCCCGGAGCCCTCTTCACGCACAAAGAAGGGCTGATGTGACAACTCGCGCCGCGATATCAATTTTCGCTTTGCCAACGCATTGAGGGGGTGCCCTATCAGCACGTATGGATGTTTCGCAAAGGGCAGGGCCTCGACTTCCAGCCGTTGCGGTGGCCGTCCCATCAGGGCGATGTCGATCTGATTGGCCTCCAACCGCTTGATGACGCCCTCTCTGTTGGCGATGATCGATTCGATGAGGACATCGGGATGCCGCCGCCGGAACTCCTGCAGCAAATGGGGACCAAAGTTTCGGGAAGTCGTAACCATGGCGACGCGCACCAAGCCGTTCAATCGCCCTTGCAAGGCGCTGAGCACACCCTGGGCCTCATGCAATGCCTCGGTCATGCGCTCCGCATACGGGATAAGCGCCGTCGCGGCTGCCGTCAGTTGTATCGAGCGACCATCCTTCTCGAAGAGAGTAGAGCCGAGCGCCTCGGACAATTTGGCCATCTGCATGGAGACCGCTGGAGGGGAAAGCTCGAGTTGAGCAGCAGCCCGCCAAAAACTTCTGTGTTCCACTGCTGCCAGGAAAATCTGAAGCTGACGGAGCGTTACTTTCTCAGTCGTATCAACCATTTAAGGCACTCACTGTCCGCGATTGACACTCCCAAGGCGCCGCAGCTTTACAAGATTGTCATTGTTGTGCGAACCTTCACAAAGAGTTATCAATAGCATATCTAAAACTCGGATACCTAGACTTCACCCGTGTCAGCGGGCGCCTTCGGTCGGAAAGAGAACTGTTCCCGCTGACACGCTAAGCCGCTGCTTCGGGGGTCGATGCCAGAATGCGTGTACTGCCTCAGCGCGCCGACGGGAGCAGTAGCGTGGCCTTGCGACCCTCCGCGGCAGCGATAGCCCCGCGCTCAAGCCTGATCTTCTTCGCCACCTGGCTTTGGATGTAGGCCTGGGCGGCATCAATGGCTGCTTGCTTGCGTTGTAGCTCTTCCTCTCGGGCCGCGATGGAGGCGTTTTGCGCCAGACGTCGCTCGGTCTTGGCGGGTAGTGGCAATCAGGGGAGCCGCGAGCGATTCGTTCAGCTTGATGTCGGCCTTGCAGCTTGGGCAAGCTGATTGTCGGGATGACGGCCGCCGTTTTGGTCGCATGAAGAAGACGGCCATCGTCGCGCTGGCGCGCAAGCTGTTGGTGGCGCTTTGGAAGTATGTCGCCTCTGGGGTCATCATCGACGGCGCCATACCACCAAGGTCTCATGAGCCATGGTGGTTCCAGGCCGACGACCGAGAGAATCTTCGGCGAGATGCCGTCTCGTCTCATAGAATGGTTTGTCGACCTAAGCCCTGCCCGCCGGAAGCGGGATGTTGGTGCAGCCGAAATAAAACGGCGACCGTATGTGAGGTGGATGAGGCTCGGCAAAACGAGCCGTGTCACACAGTCGGGCTTGGAACCTGGAACCGATACTTTGGGGATGACTGACATAGATGCTCCCATGTGAGGATTCTCCGCATGATTCATGCTGAAAATGAGCGATCAACCGCCTGCACGCTACGTGGGGATGCCTACGCGCTTACACAGCACCACGCCGCCATGCAAAATCATCAAATGTGAGTCAGACCCCCGTTTGGACAAAAATCACCCCTCAAACAGGGTCCTCATTCGATGAAAAATCACAGATGACTGTTAGAGGAACATCTGCCCCACCGGTTAGGTGGGGTATAGCGGGAATCTCTCCGCCAGCGTCAACACTCGTCCGGCAATGTCTACGTCGATTTCCAGCCCTTGGCTTGGATTCGCTG
>NZ_JAMYTB010000043.1:0-14664 GCF_040322275.1 Mesorhizobium sp. M0174 | reverse complement strand
ATAATGTAGGGGGGGGTGGGGTGGTTTTTTTCTTAATTAGAAATTTTGCAGGCCCCTGTTCTATCCTGCCGGCTCCTTGGTTTAATTTAACTCCGGTTTCTTTCCCGGCGCCGGCCGGGGCCCGGCCCGCCACTCCCATCACGTCTAGGGGAGGCTCATAGCGCGAAGAGTGCGAAAACCTCTTTCCTGAGGGCCGCAAACCGGCCTTCAGGAAACGGGTTTTCTCCCGTTTCTGGCCCACCGCCAATTGGTGGTGGGTGAAAAGACAAGAAGCCGCCGACAGGCGGCGGGCAACAAGACAGGGCCGCCAAGGTGGCCCGAGATGCAAGGCGAGCCGCGGCGAGGCTCGTCCCGAGAATTGAGCTAAGGAGCGACGATGGCCCAGACCCAGACTTTCAATGGCCGCAGACGCGTACGCAAGTTTTTCGGAAAGATCCCGGAAGTTGCGGAGATGCCGAACCTGATCGAGGTTCAGAAGGCATCCTATGACCAGTTCCTGATGGTGGAGGAGCCCAAGGGCGGGCGTCCTGACGAGGGGCTGCAGGCAGTTTTCAAGTCGGTCTTCCCGATTTCCGATTTTTCCGGCTCCTCGATGCTGGAATTCGTGAAGTACGAGTTCGAGGGACCGAAATTCGACGTTGACGAATGCCGTCAGCGCGACCTGACCTACGCGGCGCCGCTCAAGGTGACGCTGCGCCTCATCGTGTTCGATATCGACGAGGATACCGGCGCGAAGTCGATCAAGGACATCAAGGAGCAGGACGTTTACATGGGCGACATGCCGCTCATGACCTTGAACGGCACCTTCATCGTCAACGGCACCGAGCGCGTCATCGTCTCGCAGATGCACCGTTCGCCGGGCGTCTTCTTCGACCATGACAAGGGCAAGTCGCACTCGTCCGGCAAGCTTCTGTTTGCCGCGCGCGTTATTCCCTATCGCGGCTCATGGCTCGACATCGAGTTCGATAGCAAGGACGTCGTGCACGCCCGTATCGACCGCCGCCGCAAGATTCCGGTCACGTCGCTGCTGATGGCGCTCGGCATGGACGGCGAAGAGATCCTGTCGACCTTCTACAACAAGATCACCTACAAGCGCGCCGGCGACCATTGGCGTATCCCGTTCAACGTCGAGCGTTTCCGCGGCCTCAAGGCCGTTGGTGACCTGGTTGACGCCGACACCGGCGAGGTCGTCGTCGAGGCCGGCAAGAAGATCACTGCCCGCCAGGCCAGGGCGCTTGGCGAAAAGGGTCTCAAGGCGATCAAGGCGACCGACGAGGATCTGCTCGGCAACTATCTCGCCGAGGATATCGTCAACTATGCGACCGGTGAGATATTCCTCGAAGCCGGCGACGAGATCGACGAAAAGACGCTGAAAGTGCTGCTCGGCACCGGCGAGGACGAGATCAAGGTTCTCGACATCGACCATGTCAACGTCGGCGCCTATATCCGCAACACGCTCAACGTCGACAAGAACGAGAGCCGCCAGGACGCACTGTTCGACATCTATCGTGTCATGCGCCCGGGCGAGCCGCCGACGCTCGAGACCGCCGAAGCCATGTTCAACTCGCTGTTCTTCGACAGCGAGCGCTACGACTTGTCGGCCGTCGGCCGCGTCAAGATGAACATGCGCCTCGAGCTCAAGGCCGAGGACACCGTGCGCGTGCTGCGCAAAGAGGACATCCTGGCCGTGGTCAAGACGCTGGTCGAACTGCGCGACGGCAAGGGCGAGATCGACGACATCGACAATCTCGGCAATCGCCGCGTGCGCTCGGTCGGCGAGCTGATGGAGAACCAGTACCGCGTCGGGCTGCTGCGCATGGAGCGCGCGATCAAGGAACGCATGTCCTCGATCGAGATCGACACGGTGATGCCGCAGGACCTGATCAACGCCAAGCCGGCGGCTGCCGCCGTGCGCGAGTTCTTCGGTTCCTCGCAGCTGTCGCAGTTCATGGATCAGACCAACCCGCTGTCGGAGATCACCCACAAGCGCCGTCTTTCGGCGCTTGGACCGGGCGGTCTGACCCGCGAGCGTGCCGGTTTCGAAGTGCGCGACGTGCATCCGACGCATTACGGTCGCATCTGCCCGATCGAGACGCCGGAAGGCCCGAATATCGGCCTGATCAACTCGCTGGCGACCTTCGCGCGGGTCAACAAATACGGCTTCATCGAGAGCCCGTACCGCAAGATCGTCAATGGCAAGCTGACCAATGAGGTCGTTTACCTGTCGGCTATGGAAGAGGCCAAGCACCACGTCGCGCAGGCCAATGCCGAGCTCGACAAGAATGGTCATTTCGTCGACGAATTCGTCATTTGCCGCAACGCCGGCGAAGTGATGATGGCGCCGCGCGAAAACGTCGATCTGATGGACGTATCGCCGAAGCAGATGGTGTCGGTGGCCGCGGCCCTGATCCCGTTCCTCGAGAACGACGACGCCAACCGTGCGCTGATGGGCTCGAATATGCAGCGTCAGGCCGTGCCGCTGGTGCGCGCCGAAGCGCCGTTCGTCGGCACTGGCATGGAGCCGATCGTCGCCCGTGACTCGGGCGCCGCCATCGGCGCCCGCCGCGGCGGCATCGTCGACCAGGTGGACGCGACGCGTATCGTCATCCGCGCCACGGAAGATCTCGATCCCGGCAAGTCCGGCGTCGATATCTACCGGCTGATGAAGTTCCAGCGTTCGAACCAGAACACCTGCATCAACCAGCGTCCGCTGGTGCGCATGGGCGACCGGGTCAACAAGGGCGACATCATTGCCGACGGCCCGTCGACCGAGCTCGGCGATCTGGCCCTCGGCCGGAACGTGCTGGTCGCGTTCATGCCGTGGAACGGCTACAACTACGAGGATTCCATCCTTCTGTCCGAGCGCATCGTCGCCGACGACGTCTTCACCTCGATCCACATCGAGGAGTTCGAAGTCATGGCCCGCGACACCAAGCTCGGGCCGGAGGAGATCACGCGCGATATCCCGAACGTCTCGGAAGAAGCGCTGAAGAACCTCGATGAGGCCGGCATCGTCTACATCGGTGCGGAAGTGCAGCCGGGCGACATCCTGGTCGGCAAGATCACGCCGAAGGGCGAAAGCCCGATGACGCCGGAAGAAAAGCTGCTGCGCGCCATCTTCGGTGAAAAGGCCTCGGACGTGCGCGACACCTCGATGCGCATGCCTCCGGGAACCTTCGGGACCGTCGTCGAAGTGCGTGTCTTCAACCGCCACGGCGTCGAGAAGGACGAGCGCGCCATGGCGATCGAGCGCGAGGAGATCGAACGCCTCGCCAAGGACCGCGACGACGAGCAGGCGATCCTCGACCGCAACGTCTATTCGCGCCTTTCCGACGTTCTTGTCGGCAAGGAAGCGATTGCCGGGCCGAAGGGCTTCAAGAAGGGCTCGAAGCTGTCGAAGGACACGCTGGACGAGTATCCGCGTTCGCAGTGGTGGCAGTTTGCCGTGGAGAACGAAAAGCTCCAGAGCGAGCTGGAAGCCCTGCGTGGCCAGTACGACGATTCCAAGAAGGCGCTCGAGCAGCGCTTCATGGACAAGGTCGAGAAGGTGCAGCGCGGCGACGAAATGCCTCCGGGCGTCATGAAGATGGTCAAGGTCTTCGTGGCCGTGAAGCGCAAGATGCAGCCCGGCGACAAGATGGCCGGCCGGCACGGCAACAAGGGTGTCGTGTCGCGGATCGTTCCGGTCGAGGACATGCCTTTCCTCGAGGACGGCACGCATGCCGATATCGTGCTCAACCCGCTGGGTGTGCCGTCGCGCATGAATGTCGGCCAGATCCTGGAAACGCATCTGGGCTGGGCTTGCGCCGGAATGGGCAAGAAGATTGGCGATCTGATCGACGCGTACAAGACTGCGGGCGACATCAAGCCGCTGCGCAAGACGCTCGAGAGCTTCATGCCGGCCAACGACCGCAACGAGCCGATCCGCGAATATGACGACGAGAGCATCATTCGCCTCAGCGAGCAGATGCGCCGCGGCGTCTCCATCGCGACACCGGTGTTCGACGGCGCGCACGAGGCCGACATTAACATCATGCTGGAGCAGGCGGGCCTGCACACCAGCGGTCAGTCGCAGCTCTATGACGGACGCACCGGCGAGCCGTTCGATCGCAAAGTGACGATGGGCTATATATATATGCTCAAGCTTCACCACCTTGTGGACGACAAGATCCACGCGCGTTCGATCGGGCCGTACTCGCTCGTTACCCAGCAGCCGCTGGGCGGCAAGGCGCAGTTCGGTGGCCAGCGCTTCGGCGAGATGGAGGTCTGGGCGCTCGAAGCATACGGCGCCGCCTACACGCTGCAGGAGATGCTGACGGTGAAGTCGGACGACGTCGCCGGCCGCACCAAGGTCTACGAGGCGATCGTCAGAGGCGACGACACCTTCGAAGCCGGCATCCCCGAGAGCTTCAACGTTCTCGTCAAGGAAATGCGGTCTCTCGGCCTCAATGTCGAGCTGGAGAACACCAAACTCGACGACAACCCGATCCGGCTGCCCGACGCGGCCGAATAAGCAAGACGCTCGGTCGCGGGAGAGGGCTCTCGCGACCGGGGCGCACCCAAATTCTTCGGCCGATGGCCGATCAAGTCGGCGGGCGTTTGGCCCGCGCTAGATGCAAGGGGTTTCGAGGACCCCGAAAAGGAGAACGGCATGAACCAAGAGGTCATGAATCTCTTCAATCCCCAGGCGCCCGCGCAGGTGTTCGATTCCATCAGGATCTCGCTTGCCAGCCCTGAGAAGATTCTGTCCTGGTCGTTCGGCGAGATCAAGAAGCCGGAGACCATCAACTACCGCACCTTCAAGCCGGAGCGTGACGGTCTGTTCTGCGCGCGCATTTTTGGTCCGATCAAGGACTATGAGTGCCTGTGCGGCAAGTACAAGCGCATGAAGTACAAGGGCGTCATCTGCGAGAAGTGCGGCGTCGAAGTCACGCTGTCGCGCGTCCGCCGCGAGCGCATGGGCCATATCGAACTGGCGGCACCGGTCGCCCATATCTGGTTCCTGAAGTCGCTGCCGTCGCGCATCGGCACGCTGCTCGACATGACGCTGAAGGACATTGAGCGGGTCCTCTACTTCGAGAACTACATCGTCACCGAACCCGGCCTCACCGCGCTGAAGGAGCACCAGCTGCTCAGCGAGGAAGAGTACATGATGGCCGTCGACGAGTATGGCGAGGACTCGTTCACCGCCATGATCGGCGCCGAGGCGATCCACGACCTTCTGGCCGGCATGGACCTCGAGAAGATCGCCGGCGATCTGCGTTCGGAACTGGCTTCGACCACCTCCGAGCTCAAGCAGAAGAAGTACCTGAAGCGGCTCAAGGTCGTCGAGAACTTCATGGAATCCGGCAACCGTCCGGAATGGATGATCATGAAGGTGGTTCCGGTGATTCCGCCGGACCTGCGTCCGCTTGTCCCGCTGGACGGCGGCCGTTTCGCCACGTCCGACCTGAACGACCTTTATCGCCGCGTCATCAACCGCAACAACCGCTTGAAGCGGCTGATCGAGCTGCGCGCGCCCGGCATCATCGTGCGCAATGAAAAGCGCATGCTGCAGGAAGCCGTCGATGCACTGTTCGACAACGGCCGTCGCGGCCGCGTCATCACCGGCGCCAACAAGCGTCCGCTGAAGTCGCTGTCCGACATGCTGAAGGGCAAGCAGGGCCGGTTCCGCCAGAACCTGCTCGGCAAGCGCGTCGACTATTCCGGCCGCTCGGTCATCGTCACCGGTCCGGAGCTCAAGCTGCACCAGTGCGGCCTGCCGAAGAAGATGGCGCTCGAACTTTTCAAGCCCTTCATCTACGCCCGTCTCGACGCCAAGGGTTACTCCTCGACCGTCAAGCAAGCGAAGAAGTTGGTCGAGAAGGAGCGTCCGGAGGTCTGGGATATCCTCGACGAGGTCATCCGCGAGCATCCGGTGCTGTTGAACCGCGCGCCGACGCTGCACCGCCTCGGCATCCAGGCGTTCGAGCCGATCCTGATCGAAGGCAAGGCGATCCAGCTTCACCCGCTGGTCTGCACGGCCTTCAACGCCGACTTCGACGGCGACCAGATGGCGGTCCACGTGCCGCTGTCGCTGGAAGCGCAGCTCGAAGCCCGCGTGCTGATGATGTCGACCAACAACATCCTGCACCCGGCTTCCGGTGCGCCGATCATCGTGCCGTCGCAGGACATGGTTCTCGGTCTCTACTATCTCTCGATCGTCAACCAGAATGAGCCGGGCGAGGGCATGGTGTTTGCCGACATGGGCGAGCTCCAGCACGCGCTCGAGACCAAGGCGGTGACGCTGCATGCCAAGATCAAGGGGCGCTTCCGTACGGTCGACGCCGACGGCAAGGTCGTGTCGAAGATCTACGACACTACGCCTGGCCGCATGATCATCGGCGAACTTCTGCCGAAGAACCACAATGTGCCGTACGAGACCGCCAATCAGGAGATGACCAAGAAGAACATCTCCAAGATGATCGACACCGTCTACCGCCATTGCGGTCAGAAGGAGACGGTCATTTTCTGCGATCGCATCATGGCTCTCGGCTTCAGCCACGCCTGCCGTGCCGGCATTTCGTTCGGCAAGGACGACATGCTGATCCCGGACGCCAAGATCAAGCTGGTCTCCGACACCGAGGCTTTGGCCAAGGAGTACGAGCAGCAGTACAATGACGGCCTGATCACCCAGGGCGAGAAGTACAACAAGGTCGTCGACGCCTGGGCCAAGTGCTCGGAAAAGGTCGCCGACGAAATGATGGCCCGCATCAAGGCGGTCGAGTTCGAGGACAACGGCCGTCAGAAGCCGATGAACTCGATCTATATGATGTCGCACTCCGGTGCGCGCGGCTCGCCCACTCAGATGCGCCAGCTCGCCGGCATGCGCGGCCTGATGGCCAAGCCTAGCGGTGAAATCATCGAGACGCCGATCATCTCGAACTTCAAGGAAGGCCTCACCGTGCTCGAGTACTTCAACTCGACCCACGGCGCCCGCAAGGGTCTGGCCGACACCGCCTTGAAGACGGCGAACTCGGGTTACCTGACGCGTCGTCTCGTCGACGTGGCGCAGGACTGCATCGTCAATTCGCTCGACTGCGGCACCGACAAGGGCCTCACCATGCAGCCGATCGTCGATGCCGGTCAGGTCGTCGCTTCGGTTGGTCAGCGCGTTCTCGGCCGCACCTCGCTCGACGACATCACCCACCCGGTCACCGGCGAGGTTCTGGTCAAGGCCGGAACACTGATGGACGAGCGTGACGTGGAACTGATCGAAAAGGCTGGCGTGCAGTCGGTCCGCATCCGTTCGGCGCTGACCTGCGAGGTCAGGGTCGGCATCTGCGCGGTCTGCTACGGACGCGATCTGGCCCGCGGCACTCCCGTCAACCAGGGCGAGGCTGTCGGCGTCATCGCGGCGCAGTCGATCGGCGAGCCGGGCACTCAGCTCACCATGCGTACCTTCCACATGGGCGGCACGGCGCAGGTGGTGGATTCCTCGTTCCTTGAAGCCTCCTATGAGGGCAAGGTCGAGATCCGCAACCGCAACGTGGTGCGCAACTCCGACGGCCAGCTGATGGTCATGGGCCGCAACATGGCGGTGCTGATCCTCGACGAAGCCGGCAAGGAACGCGCCACGCACCGCGTCACCTACGGTTCGCGCATCTTCGTCGACGATGGCGACAAAGTGAAACGCGGCCAGCGTATCGCCGAGTGGGATCCTTATACCCGCCCGATCCTCACCGAAATCGAGGGCAGGGTAGCGTTCGAGGATCTGGTCGATGGCATTTCCGTTCAGGAAACCGCCGACGAATCGACCGGCATCACCAAGCGCGAGGTCATCGACTGGCGTTCGACGCCACGCGGCAACGATCTCAAGCCGGCGATCGTCGTCCAGGATGCCAAGGGCAAGGTCGGCAAGCTGTCGAAGGGCGGTGACGCCCGCTTCCTGCTCTCGGTCGAGGCCATTCTTTCGGTCGAGCCGGGTGCACAGGTTCGCCCCGGCGACGTGCTGGCGCGTATCCCGATGGAAAGTGCCAAGACCAAGGATATCACCGGTGGTCTGCCGCGTGTGGCCGAACTGTTCGAGGCACGCCGTCCGAAGGATCACGCCATCATCGCCGAGATCGATGGCACGATCCGCTTCGGCCGCGACTACAAGAACAAGCGCCGCATCATCATCGAGCCGCATGACTCGACGCTTGAGCCGGTCGAATACCTGATCCCGAAGGGCAAGCCGTTCCATCTCCAGGACGGCGACGTCATCGAGAAGGGCGACTATATCCTCGACGGCAATCCGGCGCCGCATGACATCCTGGCGATCAAGGGCGTGGAGGCGCTTGCCTCCTACCTCGTCAACGAGATCCAGGAGGTCTACCGACTGCAGGGCGTGTCGATCAACGACAAGCACATCGAGGTGATCGTTCGCCAGATGCTGCAGAAGGTCGAGATCACCACGCAGGGCGATTCGACCTACATTCCGGGCGACCACGTCGACGTGATCGAACTGGAAGAGGTCAACGAGCGCCTGGTCGAGGAAGGCAAGAAGCCGGCAGAAGGCCAGCCGGTGTTGCTCGGCATCACCAAGGCCTCGCTGCAGACGCCGTCCTTCATCTCGGCCGCCTCCTTCCAGGAGACGACGAGGGTGCTGACCGAAGCTGCGGTTGCCGGCAAGACCGACATGCTGCAGGGCCTGAAGGAAAACGTCATCGTTGGCCGGCTGATCCCGGCCGGCACCGGCGGCACGATGAGCCAGATCCGGCGCATCGCCACCTCGCGCGACGAGCTGATCATCGACGAGCGCCGCAAGGCGTCCGGCGTCGAGGTCGCCGAGCCGATGCTGACCGACATGGCTTCCGCCGCGCAGTAAGCGCGCAAGAAAGAGAAGATAGAAAAGGGGCCCCAAGTGGCCCCTTTTCGCATTTTGGTTCTCCAATCGGATCGGAGAAGAAAACGATGAACATGAAGACCTGGGCTTCTGTCGACGACTACATTGTCGAGGCTCTTTTCGATGCGGATCCCGCCCTCGATGCCGTTCTGGCGGCCAACCATGACCACGGCCTGCCGGCGATCGATGTTTCGCCGGCACAAGGCAAGCTGCTGTCACTTCTTGCGCGAATGCAGGGAGCCAAGAAGGTACTCGAAATCGGCACGTTGGGCGGCTACTCGACAATCTGGATGGCGCGAGCGTTGCCCGTGGATGGCAAGGTCGTGACGCTCGAGCTTGACCCGCACCACGCCAGTGTCGCGCGGTCGAACTTTGAACGCGCAGGGGTGTCGGACCGGGTAGAACTGCGGGTCGGACCGGCGCTTCAATCGCTTGCGGCGTTAGCCGCCGAGAATGCCGGGCCGTTCGACTTCATCTTCATTGACGCCGACAAGCCGAACAACCCGCACTATCTGTCGTGGGCCATGCGTCTTTCGAGGCCGGGGACCGTCATCGTCTGCGACAACGTCATCCGTGACGGCGCGGTGGTGAATGAAGATGGTCGTGACGCAAATGTCGAAGGGGCACGCGCGGCGTTCTCGTTCATCGGCGGCGACAAGCGTCTGGAAGGCACCGCGATCCAGACTGTTGGCGCCAAGGGCTATGACGGCTTTGCTATAGCGATCGTCAATTGAATTTGCGCGGTGAGTGGCCGGACATGCGATCCGGCCGACGCCCGCTGATCAATCGAAAAAAGCTTGCACCACATTGCGCTTGCCCAGCATGAAGGCGTCGGCGACGTGCTGAAGGGGCGCGAGATCGACGTCGGAGGTACCCGCGCGCACGATCTCGGCAAAGCGCCTGTAAAGCATCGGGTATTCCGCTTCCGGCTCCTCGTGAACGACGCGGCCGTCGACAGCGAGCTTCGAGCCGCCGCCGGAAAGCACCATTTTACCCCGGTCCGTCTTGGCCAGGATGTCCCAGCTCTGCGGGCCGGTCTGAAGCCAGTCGAGTTCCATCGTCACCGGCAATCCATCCGAGGTGCGGAAGGTGACGTGGGCCGCGACCGGGGATGCACGGTTCTCCGGAAAATCGAGCTCTGCCGAACTGATGAACATTGGCGGCAGGATGTGGGTGGCGATCGACAGTGCGTTGATGCCGGGATCGAAGACGCCGAAGCCGCCCGGTGCCCAGATCCATTCCTGATTCGGATGCCAGCGGCGGACATCTTCCTTCCAGATGATGGCGGCCGATCTGATTTTGGTTGAACCGAGGAAAGCGCGAGCGGCCTCGACAGCCGGCGCATAGCGTGAATGCCAACTGGCGAACAGCGAGACGCCGTTCGCTGCCGCCAGCGCCTTCAGGTCCTCGACCTCGCTGACCGTGGCGCCGGGCGGCTTTTCCAGGAAGACATGCTTTTTCGCCACCAGCGCCGTGCGTGCGGCGTCATAACGGAACTGCGGCGGCATGCACAGCGACACCGCCTCGAGCTCCGGCACCGCGTCGAGCATCGCCTCGATCGTCGGGAAATTCGGGATGTCTTCGACTTTACCGTGGCGGCTCGCTGCGGCGACCAGGCGATAATCCTGGTCCTTCGCCAAGGCCGGCAGGTGCTGGTCGCGGACGATCTTTCCCACGCCGACGATGCCGAGCTTGATGGGATTAGAGGACATGGGAGCTCCGCAGGTTGAGTGTGCTTGGTTTTACCAGAGGTCGCTTCTTAGCAGAGAACTTGTGTCGGGCAAGTCGCCGGGCTTTTGTCGCCGGCCGTGAGATCGACCGCGATTCAGATCTCTTCAGATCGGCACATCGAAGGTCACGATCGACACTTCGCCTTCGAGCGCGCCCTGATAGGCGGACAGATGCGGCTCCTCGTCGGGCACGCCGTCCAGGTCACCGATCTGGTCGAGCTCGGCCTCGGCGTAACCTTCCGCGGCAAGTGATTCGAGAGCGCGGCGCACCGCCGAATCGTCGTCCGGGGCGACCAGCATCACATGCACGCCTTCCGGCTTGCCGCCTTTGCGCTTCCACACCCGGCCGGTAATAATGGTGACCGGGCGCTCCTCATTGTCATTCACGGGTTCGTACCTCCGGGCGAGGGGTTTTGGGCTGTTCATGCCGCCTTTTCGCACGAAGCACGGCGTGGAAACAGCCGCAAGCCGGTCACTTTCTGCCTTCCTCTTGAAAAACGGCGCAAGAAAATTACATGCGTTTTTCGCATGGCTGCCAAACCTCGGGTTCAGCGCAATATTTGCCGCTCCGGGGTTGACGGACAGTGGTCACACGAGTAGAAGCCGCCCAGTCAGAACCGATGTGAGGCTCTCGCTTCCGAAGCGACACGCTTTGGAGTTTGCCTCAAACAGGGTTCGTTTTACGAGCGAAAAGACATTTCCGGCGTGCATGAAGCGGCTTCCGCTTCCTCTGCCATTTGTTCGGGCAAGACCGCGAGGCGCGGTTTGTGGCCCGAATTTGCGTATGGAAATGACGCTTTGAGCGGCCCTGACCGGGCAAGACACGGAATTGAGAGACAAGAGGGTTTAATGCCTACCGTCAACCAGCTGATCCGCAAGCCGCGCATTGCGCCGGTGAAGCGCAACAAGGTCCCGGCCATGCAGCAGAACCCGCAGAAGCGGGGCGTCTGCACGCGCGTCTACACCACGACGCCGAAGAAGCCGAACTCGGCGCTGCGCAAGGTGGCCAAGATCCGTCTGACCAATGGTTTTGAAGTGATCGGTTACATCCCCGGCGAAGGCCACAACCTTCAGGAACACTCGGTGGTGATGATCCGCGGCGGCCGCGTTAAGGATCTTCCGGGCGTCCGTTACCACATCATCCGCGGCGTGCTCGACACGCAAGGCGTGAAGAACCGCAAGCAGCGCCGTTCGAAATACGGCGCCAAGCGTCCGAAGTGACCGAAGCGTAGCCAAGGTCGTTCCGGACGGCGTCAAGCGACGATCCGGGATCCAGGCCACCGCGTAGAATTGAGGCAGAGAAAAAATGTCCCGTCGTCACAGTGCAGAAAAGCGTGAGATCAATCCGGACCCGAAGTTCGGCGACCTGATCGTCACCAAGTTCATGAATGCCGTCATGTATGATGGCAAGAAGTCGGTTGCCGAGACCATCGTCTACGGCGCGCTCGACCAGGTTCAGTCCAAGACCAAGCAGGAGCCGGTCACCGTCTTCCATCAGGCGCTCGACAATGTCGCGCCGCATGTGGAAGTGCGTTCGCGCCGCGTCGGCGGCGCCACCTACCAGGTTCCGGTCGACGTGCGCCCCGAGCGCCGGCAGGCATTGGCCATCCGCTGGCTGATCGCTGCCGCCCGCAACCGCAACGAGACCACCATGGTCGACCGCCTCTCCGGCGAGCTGATGGACGCGGCCAACAACCGCGGCACCGCCGTCAAGAAGCGTGAAGACACCCACAAGATGGCAGAAGCCAACCGCGCTTTCGCGCACTACCGCTGGTAAAGCGCGAACGAGACTGAAGAGGCACCTCCCATGGCCCGCGAATATAAAATCGAAGACTACCGCAATTTCGGTATCATGGCGCATATCGACGCCGGCAAGACGACGACCACCGAGCGCGTCCTCTATTACACGGGCAAGTCGCACAAGATCGGCGAAGTCCACGACGGCGCTGCGACCATGGATTGGATGGAGCAGGAGCAGGAGCGCGGCATCACCATCACGTCGGCCGCCACCACGACCTTCTGGAAGGGTCGCGACGGCAAGATGTATCGCTTCAACATCATCGACACCCCCGGCCACGTCGACTTCACCATCGAGGTCGAGCGTTCGCTGCGCGTGCTCGACGGCGCCATCGCGCTGCTCGATGCCAATGCCGGTGTCGAGCCGCAGACGGAGACCGTCTGGCGCCAGGCCGACAAGTATCGCGTGCCGCGCATGATCTTCTGCAACAAGATGGACAAGATCGGCGCCGACTTTTACCGCTCGGTCGAGATGATCGGTTCGCGCCTCGGTGCGCATGCCGTCGTCATGCAGCTGCCGATCGGCGCCGAGACCGAGTTCAAGGGTGTCGTCGACCTCGTCGAGATGAACGCGCTGGTCTGGCGCGACGAGACGCTGGGCGCTGCCTGGGACATCGTCGAGATCCCTGCCGACCTCAAGGCTCGTGCCGAAGAATACCGCGAGAAGATGATTGAGGCCGCCGTCGAAATGGACGAAACGGCGCTCGAGAATTACCTCGAAGGCAAGATGCCGAGCAACGACGAGATCCGTGCGCTCATCCGCAAGGGCACGATCGCGGTGAAGTTCTATCCGATGTTCTGCGGCTCGGCCTTCAAGAATAAGGGCGTGCAGCCGCTGCTCGACGCCGTCGTCGAATATCTGCCGTCGCCGGCCGATGTCCCTGCCATCAAGGGCGTCGACGCCAAGACCGACGCCGAGATCGAGCGTCATGCCGACGACAACGAGCCGCTGTCGATGCTCGCCTTCAAGATCATGAACGACCCGTTCGTCGGTTCGCTCACCTTTGCCCGCATCTATTCGGGCAAGCTCACCAAGGGCATCTCGGTCGACAACACCGTGAAGGGCAAGAAAGAGCGCATCGGCCGCATGTTGCAGATGCATGCGAATTCGCGCGCCGACGTCGAAGAGGCGTTTGCCGGCGACATCGTCGCCCTCGCTGGTCTCAAGGACACCACCACCGGCGACACGCTCAGTGATCCGCTGCATCCGGTCATCCTCGAGCGCATGGAATTCCCCGATCCGGTTATCCAGATCGCCATCGAGCCGAAGACCAAGAACGACCAGGAAAAGATGGGTCTCGCCCTTCACCGCCTGGCCGCCGAGGATCCGTCCTTCCGCGTCAAGACCGACGAGGAAAGCGGCCAGACGATCATCTCCGGCATGGGCGAACTTCACCTCGACATCATCGTCGACCGCATGCGTCGCGAGTTCAAGGTCGAGGCCAATGTCGGCGCACCGCAGGTGGCCTACCGCGAGACGATCACCCGCAAGCACGAGCAGGACTACACGCACAAGAAGCAGACCGGCGGTACCGGCCAGTTCGCCCGCGTCAAGATCCTGTTCGAGCCGAATCCGGAAAGCAGCGAATTCGAGTTCGAAACCAAGATCGTTGGCGGCGCTGTGCCGAAGGAATACATTCCCGGTGTCGAAAAGGGCATCAACAGCGTCATGACCTCGGGCCCGTTCGCCGGCTTCCCGATGATCGGCGTCAAGGCGACGCTGATCGATGGCGCCTACCACGACGTGGACTCGTCGGTTCTGGCCTTCGAAATCGCCGGCCGCGCCTGCTTCCGTGAAGCAGCGCCCAAGCTTGGCGTGCAGTTGCTCGAGCCGATCATGAAGGTCGAGGTGGTGACGCCGGAAGATTACGTCGGCAGCGTTATCGGCGACCTGAACGGCCGTCGTGGCCAGATCCAGGGCCAGGAGGCCCGCGGTGTCGCGGTGGTCATCAACGCGATGGTGCCGCTCGCCAACATGTTCAAATACGTGGACAACCTTCGCTCGATGAGCCAGGGCCGCGCGGCCTACACGATGCAGTTCGACCATTACGAGCCGGTCCCGACCGCGGTCGCGCAGGAAGTCCAGAAGAAATACGCGTAACTCGAAACGAGTTGCACCAGTAACTTAATTCAAGGCCCGCACGGGCTGGCAGGAATGGAGAGATCACATGGCAAAAGGTAAATTCGAGCGCACTAAGCCTCATGTGAACATTGGCACGATTGGTCACGTCGACCATGGCAAGACGTCGCTGACGGCGGCGATCACCAAGT
>NZ_JAMYTB010000042.1:0-15137 GCF_040322275.1 Mesorhizobium sp. M0174 | reverse complement strand
GCGCTTCCAAAGGCGCCCGCAACGTCCCTTGCGACCTCCTTCAGGCCGTCCGAATTCAGCCCATGTTCCTCGGCGGCGCTTTTGAGCCGTTCGCCCGCCTTTGATGTCGAGGACTTCAAGCGTTCCCCAGCTTTTTCAGCAGCATCCGTCAATCGCTCTCCTGCTGGGCCGAGCGTGCGCCTCTCGACATCGCTGGCCGGCAAAGCAGCAGCTATGGCGGCACCGGCTGCGAAGCCGGCCAGAACAAAAGCCAATGGCTGTTCTTCCACCATGCGGCCAATCGTGTCTTGCAACGTTGATTGGGCTTGCTGCACCACGCGCCCTGACTTCTCGGATACGGAGCGACCGGCCTGTTCTGCGTATGACGCGGCGGATGATGCGTAGTGACTTGCGGTTTCACTCACCTTCTCCCCAATGCCGGCTAAATTGTCGCGCATGGCCTCAGCTGTCTCGCTAGCCTGTTCCTGCGCTTTTGACGCCCCGCCGCTGGCGGTGCGTGCGTGCGGAGCATTTTGGCGCCCGTTGGTTCCACGGGATTGCTCGCGATGCCCGGCACTTGAACCGCGGCTGCGCATTAGCAGCGCGCACCCTGCTGCGACGAGCAGAAGGCCTTCGGGATTGTTCCTAGCGGAGCTGAGAAGCCATTCTTTCGTTCCAAAATCCTGGACCTGTGAATTGCGGCTCATGTTAATTGCTCCTTGGTTGTCGCAATATCCTGCTTTATTTGGCTTATAGAGTGTGTCGGCAGAAGTTCTTTTTGCGCATCAGCGCGGCCCCTATAGTAGGCGAAAACAGCGGCAGCCGCCGTTGCGGTCGCGACTATGAGACACGACCAGTGCAGGGCTATCCCTAAGCTCGAGATTCCAAGTACGAGGGCTTGCATTAGAAGCAGAGCGGCGACCACTCCCAGCGCGCCAGCAGCAGACATCCACACACCTGCTTGGAGCTTCGTTGAGACGTTGGCGGACAGCTCCGCATGCGCCAGGCGCAACTCTTTTTGAAAGAGGTCCGCGGCGTCCGCCAACACTGCCGACAGTGCTTGAGGGAGAGGCGAATTCTTCAGTTGTTCCTGTGCCATCAGATCAGTTCGCTCCCGGCCGCCTTTCCTTGATGGATTCTGAAGCGGGAGGCGCGCTCTTCAGCGTGCGGAATGTCAAAAAACCCGCTACGGCGGCCAGCCCAAACACCAAACCCGGCTTGCGCCTGGCCAAATCGGACGCTGCAAGAACCAGTTGATCGACGGATCTGTCTCGCAGGTCGTCTGCGTATCCATCAAGCCTATTGGCGAAGGTGCGCACGACCCCAGCGACGATCGGTGCATTTGTGTCGAGGTCCTCGGCCGCACGTTTGGTCGAACTCGCCAGTTGGCCCATCACCTCGGCGCCGCTGCCGACCTGACGGTCCAACATCTCCTTCACCTGATTGGTCACGGTGGACGCGCCACCAGCGGCCGCCCGTTTGGCGGTTCCCGCTGCCCCTTGTGCTATGTCCGACGCTTTGGATAAGGCGCCCCTTACGGTTGCTCCTATGTCTTCCGAGGTACCGTCACCAGTCCTTACCGCAGTTGGGGGACGCCGTTCAGAATTCCGGTTGTTCATGGTTTCCTCCATTCGAGGAGCAAACGGAGGTAAGGCCCGTTGGTTCCCAATGAGCGACTGGCTAGGGTGTCCAAGTTGCATTTTCGAACTCGGTGCGCGGATCGGGTGCGTTTGCATTGGGAATGACGAGTTGCTTGCGGGCGAGCGCAATGCGAATCACCCATCTGTCCCTTCCCTGCCTGCTTCAACTCTGATGGAAGGCGCCGAGGTGGGGACCATATCTGGCGACGGTGAGCGCGACGAGGAGAGGCTGCGCGGACCTTCACGGCCGCCGCGCACCGGTCTTCGACCGCTGCGCCTCCCGCTGTCACTGGCGATCGGCGCCAAGCCTACGAGTTTGGCGATGGCTTTATTGGAAAGGGTGCCAATCTCGGACAACTCGGCCATCAGGAGTACGCGGGCGACACCGTTGACCGGACGGAAGATCTAATCGAGACAGGCCCACAGCGGGTCGTCGTCGCGTAGAGAGGCGATCTCGCCTTCAAGTCGGTGGCTCTGACGCTTCAGCAGAACAACGACCTCGTCGAGGCTGGCGAGGGGTTCGGCATCGGCGACGGCGCTTTTGCGTTGCTTCTGGATGGTGAGATCGCCTGTCACCTCGGCAAGCCGGGCCCGCGGCTTGAGCCGTTCTGGGCCACGCTCCGCGGCGTGGTTACAGCCGCTTGACCATGGCATGCAAAGTGAGCTGCGCGCTACGCATTGCGCTCGTCAAAACGCGACTGCTGGTCGGCGTCATCGGCCGATCCGCCCAGCGTGTCGGCGACCGTGGCACCTCGCGAACCCATCGGCTGCTGCGCACCTGTGGTGGTGTCCATCGCTGTCTGATGCTCCATCTCGGAATTCAGCTCCGCACCTACAACCAGGATAATCACAGAAATCCAAGTCCACATCATCAAGCCGATCACTGCCCCAAGGGCTCCATACGTCGCGTTGTAGTTGGCGAAGTTTTCAAGATAGTAGGAGAATCCTATCGAGACTGCGATCCAGACCACAGCCGCGAGGAAGGCGCCCCATGTCGCCCATTTCCACTTTGCCCTTTCACGGCTGGGCCCGTAGCGGTAAATCAGCGTGGTCCCAACGCCAGCCATGATGAGCATCATCGGCCATCGAAGGATCCGCACAAGGGCTTCGATCCAGCCGCCGAGGTTCAGCAGTGCAAGCACGGCCGGCACAATCCCCACCGCGACGATAAAGCCGATGCCAATGAGGATGGCGCCAAGTGTGAAGCCCAAGGCCAGGAGATTCAGGTGGATGAAGCCGCGCTTTTCACTCTCCTCGTAGGCGATGTTCATGGCTTCGAATAGCGTCTTTATGCCGTTACTGGCGCTCCACAGTGTGACGGCAAGGCCGAAGATGAAGCCGAAGCTGAGCGCGCCAGTCTTCTGAGCGGCTAAGGACGCAAGCTGAGATCTGATAATATCCAGACCTCCCGAGGGCAGTACGCCGCCAAGGAACGCAACGTGCTCAGCGATGGTCTGAGGATCGGCGACGAGACCGTAGATGGACACGAAGGCGGCAAGCGCTGGAAAGAAGGCAAGAAGCAGATAGAATGCGGCCCCGGCCGCGATAAGCATAACACGGTCCTCGGTGAGCTCAGCGAACACCCGCCACAGCACGTCCTTCCAGCCGCGGCCAGGAATCTCTGACGGCCATTCGGCATTGCGTCCCCGGCCCTCCGGGTCGGGCGGCCGCTCAAGTTGCACTTTACCTTCGTAAGCGTCCTCGGTTGTTTTCTTCGACATGGCCGCCGGTCCGGAGCACCTTCGTCGCAGGGAAACGTATAGTAGCGCCAAAGGATGCAGGTGCAGACCTGCGCTTGCAAATAACACCCCGGCTGCAGAAACACTCGCGGCATCCCCACTTGGACCTTCGGCTCCCATGCCCATCTGCTGGGATGCGACGGCTGAGCGTGCATGTTGTCGGGACGACAGCCTGATAATCCTCATTGCGCTGGATCAGTTTTAGGACACTCGCGTTACCAGCCATGATCTCGCTCGCGCCTGAACATCAGTTCGTCAACGCCGGAAGCATTCGGTTTCATGTCGTTCAGGCCGGGCCTGCCGGGGGTAAGCCGGTCATGCTCCTGCACGGCTTCCCGGACTTCTGGATCGGCTGGAGACGGCAGATCGGTACGCTCGCTTCCGCCGGATATCGGGTCATCGTTCCCGACCAGAGGGGCTACAACACCAGCGACAAGCCAGGGGGCATCCGCGAGTACACGCTCCCCAAGCTCCTCGGCGATGTCTTCGCCTTGGCCGACGCGCTCGGCATCGGAAGGTTTCACCTCGCCGGCCATGACTGGGGCGGCATCGTCGCTTGGGCCGCCGGGGGAAAGTTGCCTCATCGCCTGGACAAGCTCGTCATCCTGAATGCGCCCCATCCCGACGTGGTGTTTACCCATGCCCTGCGATCTCCGACGCAGTTTCTGCGGAGCAGTTACGTGGTTTTCTTCCAGATCCCATTGCTGCCCGAAGCCGTTTTGGGTGCGCGGCGCTCCGCCTTGCTCGCACGAGCACTCAGGACATCCAGCCGGGAAGGCGCCTTCGAAGAAGAGGAGATTGCAGAATATCGGCAGGCTTGGGAGCGGCCGGGGGCGCTGACCAGCATGCTCAACTGGTATCGCGCCTTGCGCTTTCGCCCGAGCCTGAAGGAGCGGATCACGACGCCCACTCTTGTTATGTGGGGGATGCAGGACCAGGCTCTGGAATCCGGGCTGGCCAAGCGCAGTCTCGCCCTTTGCGACGATGGCCGCCTGCAGACTTTCGAGGAGGGGACGCATTGGGTTCAACGCGAAGAGAGCAACGCGGTGAATGCGGCGCTTCTGGCGTTCCTGGAGGGCTGAGGAACTCAAAAATGGATAGAAACTGGGGGCAGCGTCAGATGGAGCCGGAGGAGGCCTGCAGGGCATTCCTGGCTGCGGCAAAAGAGGAGGGGACATTACAACTAGCTAAGTTGGATTGCGGTATAAGGTTCTATTATCTCCGACCAACACCGCGCTTTGCGGAGTAGATCGACAATGAGATCGACATCGTCCGTCGCCCTGACATCCCCAAGCGTGACTTCGTCGGTAATGAAAAGAGCGGTCGTGCATCCGCCCACAAATATCAGACGCTCCCGAAAGTCGCTTCCCAGCGCCTCGGCTACTATCTGTAGCATGTGGAGCAGCTCGCCTCTGATGGTAGTCATTTCTTCAGAAGCCTTTCAGAAAGCCGCTCACCGGCAAGGCCCACCTCCCGCTGGTTTCCGAGCCGGATCGCATCGACAAGCGCAAGATATTCGTCCAGCCGCTCATCTTTCGGAACAGCTTCAGGCACGCTCTTGAACAAGGGCTCGATCGATTGGCCCATATCCCGGCCTTCCGCAAACGGCCAGATGTGGATGTACTCACCGCCGCTCATCAGCAGTCCTTTTAGCATTGGCGCGGCAAAGGCCGTCGGCATGCCGCGCGTGATGCCGCCCGCCTTGCGGGGAACACAAATTTCAGTCCGTGGACGAGAAAATTGTGTAGATTGCGGCGAGGGGGATTGGCTCGGCCCGTATCTCGATCTTTGATGGCGAGTCCCGACGAGAGGGTTCGCTTGATCGAAGCGTCGATCTCGTTTTGCTGATCCCGGGTAGCGATTCCAGGCCGCGAACTGAGTACGGGGCCTCGCCCGAGAAGCTCCAATGAAGCTCCCCGGAGCCAACTTGCCCCTCCTGCTCCTGCAAGCTCACGAGCTTCAGAAGCATCACGATATCCTGACTTTTCATCCCATTCATGCGGTGTGTCCTCTGTCCTAGGACATAAGACCATATCAAGGTGTATGACCCCAGTGCAGAGCGAACTCAGAACATCAAGGTGGCTTGCGCCGTCTCACTCGGCCTCAGCAAACTCGAAAGCCAACTCTCCGCCAGCGAACTGGCCGGGACGAACCGTCCTGATTTCGCTGCCGACCTCCATGACGATGCCGCAGTATTCTTGACCCATGTGCATGGGGCTTCGACATTCTGGATCCCCCTATACGGCCACAGGTCCGAGCCGCAAATGCAGGTCGCCGAGAGCTGGATGATGGGTCAGTCGGATGAAGAACCTTCGGGTCGGCGACTTCATCGCAGCGGATGTCGCCAGGACCATAAAGAACTGTTCCAAGCTTCCAAGCATTGTTGTTGTCCTGTCGTCAGTATGGGATCAGGAGAGGAGTTCGATGCGGAGCGGAATTCGCCTCCCACCAGCAGAGGATCGAAGCCGCCGTCGATGCGACCGAGCCTAATCAATCCCTGGACCAGTGGTAGCCGGCGTAGAAGATCGCAAGTTTGCCCCAAGGTGCATAGTAGCAGAGGTCCCGAACGGGCCGCTGCCCTCTTCGCTGAGCTTGCGCGGCAGGTAGCTGATCTTCTCGTTGTTCGCGGAGCGCACCTACTTGAAGGTTTGGAGAAGGCCAACTGTCGTCTAGCTTTGCAGACCGGGCCGGATGCTTTTCCTCGAGGATTGCAATGATCGTACATTTAGTGGACGGCACATACGAACTGTTTCGCCACTTCTACGGCCAACGCCGGTTCAACAACGGCCATGACAAGCCGTTTGGCGCCGTCGTCGGCGTGCTGAACACAGTGCTGGAGATGATCGAGAATGGCGCCACACACGTTGGGGTGGCTACCGATCATGTAGTCGAATCTTTAGAAATCAGCTCTGGCCCGGCTACAAGACCGGGGATGGCATCGAGCCGGCGTTGCTCGCGCAGTTTCACCCCCTCGAGGAAGCCTTGGCGGCGATGGGAGTGGCGGTCTGGCCGATGATGGAGCTCGAAGCCGACGACGCGCTGGCCTCCGCGGCGCACAGCGCGGCTGCCGATGAGCGCGTGCAGAAGGCGTGCATCTGGACGCCGGACAAGGATCTCGCGCAGTGTGTCCGCGGTGACCACGTGGTCCAGGTAGACCGCAGGACCCAGAAAATTCGCGATGGCGCGGGTGTACGCGAGAAGTTCGGAGTTGAGCCGGCCCTCATTCCAGATTTCCTCGCGCTCGTCGGTGATGCCGCCGATGGCTATCCGGGTCTCGAAGGCATCGGCCTGGTCTCGGCTGCCCGGCTGCTTGGCCGCTACGGCCCTCTTGAACGCTTTCCGCCTGAAGCCCTCGGTAAGGTAGAGAGCTCGCGCTTTTGTTCAAAAATCTCGCGACGCTTCGCACGGACGCTCGGCTGTCCGCGTCCGGGACAGCCAGGACCCACTTAACCGACGGTGAATTTCTGCGCTGGCCAAACAGTGCGGCTGCACCTTATCAAAAATCGCGATCAGGATTGCGCGGAGAACTGGGCTTGATGAGCAGATGATTCTCCGTGGTCTCTTCGACCGCGAGTGTCTCGGCTCGACGGCATCGGTCTTGGCATCGCGATCCCTCACGCTCTGCTGGGCACGATCTCTTCGCCAGTCGTGCCTTTGACACGCTTGGTCCAGCCCGTTGACTTCGACGGGCCTACGACGACCAGTCGATCTCATTTAGACTGTACAGCGAGGGCCTTCTCACGTCCAGGCTAATAGCCCGTTTTGAGGCGTTTCGGCTGCCGCGGGAGAAGGCAGTATTTCGGGCTTCAAGTGGGGCGGCTCTTCAGTGTTAGGGAGGCCGGCATGACCTCACATCAGATCTTCAACCATCCGCGCAATTTTCCCCAGACCTGCGGTGGTCCCTCTTGTTCTAAGGAGTCCCTGTTCAGCCGCGGCCGCCTTGAAGGCCTCGAGCGCAGCTTGCTGGCTGCAATGCCCGGCGAGGGACTCCTCGACCATTCGGATCGCGTTGAGCCGCCCCGGCTTTCCCATTCTAGGCCATGGTTGCTGAAGCACCTTCATTGCGTCGGCTATGGACGCGACCACCGTCAGGTTGCGATTGAGGCAGATTGTAATTGGACTGAAGGCCCGCATTCTTGTCGCTCCCCACGATTGAACGCAGCTAAACGCGAAGACAAGGGCAGTGGTTGCATGAATGTGGACTACCGCGAATTCAAAGAATCGCTGGCCGATGCGATTGAGGCTGAGCTGGCTCTCCTTGGGCCCGGCACTTTGCCTAGCCGGACCATCCTCTCGTCGTACAACAGGACCCGGCCGGCAAAAAGCATCTGTGCACCGTCCGACGCCGCGAACTATTTTTCGAGCTCGTCACGCCGCTTGCCGACGGCTTCTCAAGCACACCGCGACGAATTCGACGGCTGTGAGGGAGGAGATGAAAAGATTATGGTCGTTTCGTTGGGCCCTCCTTTAGAGCAGGGGCTCCGAGGCGGTTTGTATCGAGCAGATGTCGCATCAGATCTTGACCTGGAGATCGGCTCCGGCAGCGGGATCGGCGCAGCGCGGCAAGGATGCCACGTTCCTTCGGCGGCCCACCGGCGATGGTCTGGCTGACGGCCCCGCGAAGGCGCGAAGCATCGAGGCCTTCTTCTGCCAGTCGGGCGAGCCAACTTTCTTTGGCTGGGAGGGCGGTGCAGTGCTTCGGCTCGGAACTGTTGACACATGCGTCAGGCTGGCAGACCGGAAGCGGCGGCGTGCCCTGACGTCATGGAGACTAGCCTCGCTTCCGAAGCCGCAGATTGTGATCTCGTTGGCTATGCAGAGCATCCAGCCGTCGTTTTGATCCGTTTCCGTCATCCAGAGCCAGCGACCATCCATGAGATCCGTCTCAAACGCTTAAAAGCCGGTCTTGCCCCGCCGCGACTGTGTGGAAATCAGCCATGTTTCAAAGTCGGAATGCTGGACGAACTCGACAAGGAACTGGAGCGACGCAAGCACTGCTTCGTTCGCTACGCCGACGACTGCCCTCTATGTTCGCAGCGAGCGTGCGGGCGCACGGGTGATGGCCAGCGTCGAACACTTCCTCGACAGGCGTCTGAAGCTGAGGGTCAAGATACGGAAGAGCGCGGGTCAGCTTGGGAGAGGAGCGTTTCATAGTCTGGTGGGGCCTAATTCGCCTCGTAGTCCTAGTGGTCACCTATCGGCGCTCACCGGTCCCCTGAAGCTCCCGATAAACGCTCCGCTCACTGACCCCAGTTCCTTTGGCTATCGCTGTTCTGGTCATGCCCTCGGCATCCAACTTCACGATCTTGTCGCGCTTCCCCATCGCTGTTGGCTTCGGTCCTGGGTACTTGGTCTTGTCGCCTTTTGGCGGCATCGATCCCGATCCGTTGGCGCTCCAGCATGACGCTACGCTCAAGGCCATCCGCCAGTATCTGGCGCCCTTCTACAAGTGGCGGCAGGCCGAGATCGTGGCGGCGGCCGAGCCGCTGATGCCTGGCCACCAGGCCTTTATCCGCATCATCAACCGGCGCGATCAGGCCAGACCTTTGAAACGCCTGTTCGTGGCCTCCACGCTCATATCGGCGCAGCGGGCGCTCGACATCACTAGAGCTCATTGGCAAGCAGTCCGCCGCTATACACTGGCCGTGTCCAGGCGTGGGCGTGGCCTTTCCGCCTGGGTATTAGGGTGCGGCCTGCCCGATCGGCCGTCCCTCGATCGACCCTGAGTTGCTGATCCGCATGGGGATCGTCGGCCAGCTCGTCCTCGACTCGATGAGCGAAGTCGTCGACGCCGTGCGCACCGGGAAGACAAGCCTGGAGCTGTAGCGGCCTCGCCTGTCCCGCCCCGGTGTCGTCGCTTCGCTGGCGCCACGGTGAGAACGCATAGATCTGGTCCAGTATTTTCAGCATCAGAACGTTGAGCTGGCGGGAACTTGCTCGCCAGCCGAGTTGAGTTCAGGCGGTGGTCGGGGGAGATCAGCCAGCCACACGCTGGTGATTCCAACCCGAGCCGATGTGCCAATCAGCAACCTTCGTCGGTCTTTTTCACCTGGCCCGGCGCCGCGGTATTGGCTGTCGTGTCCTGCTGACCAGGCGCCGCCTGCTGAGCGCTGCCAGTCTGCTGGCCCGGCGCGCAGTCTCTGGCCGAGTTCGGATTTGTGGTGCCGCTGGTGGTCGTCGTGTCGGTGCCCTGATCGCCGGACATGTTGGTGCCGCTGCTCGTCGTGCCGGTGCCCTGATCCGTCGTACTGGGCATGGTTGTGGTGGTCGAGGTTCCGCTCGAAGTTCCGCTAGTCGTCTGGGCAAAGGAAAGCCCGGCCGACACCGCCAGCACGGCCGAAGCCAAAAGGATGCGTTTCATCATCTTTCTCCTGTCTGAATGCGCGGGATGCGCCTGGCAAATTGAACAGGCAGACAGAAGGAGTGTTCCCCGATGAAGTTCAACTTTTGTAACTCTGGTCGTAGGTCAGCCTTACGATTGCGGGCGTATATTAGAAGCCTCTTGAAGAGGACACTGCCCGCACCAGAATCCATGGCATGGCTCGGGGAATAGGCATTGGTGACCAGGTGGCGATTACGGCCAGGGTTCGAAGGCGGATAACAATAACAGAGGACCGCGTAAGCGTCTCTATCCCAGGTTACGACTTCCCACATTCCATCATCGACCACACCAAGGTGAACCGAGGCCAGCAAATCGACCTGAAAGGCGAGGTCACGCGCATCGACGAGGACACCGTGACGATCGACCTCGGGCCGCTGGTCACGGTCGACCGTGACAAGGTCCGGCTAATGGAGAAATATCGGCCGCCAAAACGACGAAAGGCACTTGTCGATGCCCCGGATTAGAACCGACAACATCGCGACCGGCTATGAGGGCAGGCCGCATGACGGGCCGGTAGAGGACGAGTCGAAGCACTTGGTCTACTGCCCAGTCTGCGGCCAAACGTTCGACGCGCGCGATCTTGGACAGGTCTTTCATCACGCTGAGCCGCAGCACCAGCCGCTTCCGGTCGAGCAATAGTCCAGCTAATTGAGCTCCGGCGGCAGACCGTCATTGAGACCCTTCAGCGCGCCACCGACGTACGTTGGATGAGAAAAGGGTGCTGCGTGCACCGCGCCTTCCCCGCGCGCCGATGCTCCACCTGGACCGCAAAAAAGTCCCGCCGCACTGCCAGAACGGCGGGACCGATCAAACGCTTTGCACCAGGCGGGGGGATGCGGGGGGTGGGCTTGCCAAGTGAGCGCGGACCGTAACCAACCCTAAGCGCCACAGCGGCAACGCGTCCACCAACCGCCGGTTGGAGCGATAGGACGACTGAGCCGCCGGCAGGTCAGGTCATCCCGGGTCGCTATCGCTCGCAACCAGACGGTAGCGGAAATTGTTGCGGATGTGGTCGTTGAAATAGCGGCCCTTGGCGAACGCGGCCCGGAACGCGGCAAAGGTTTCCGGCGGTACCCCCTCAAACTCGTACCGTTTACGGCTGGCGACGAACCACACCGAGAGGGTTCTTCTATCCCGATCATATTCCATCTTGCGGATCGAAGTAGATGGCATGAGCACCACAGCCCCAGGGCCCGCGCCTTGCGGGGAGCGCGGGCCGATCGGGATACCGATCTGCAGCAATACCTGGAGGGGAGGAATGGCTGCGTGCACCGAACTTGCGCGGCGGTCCCGTGTTCCAACCAGGATACAAAAAAGCTAGCTGCACCTTTCGGCATCATGCGGACGTTGGATTTGTGAGAAAGCGGGAGCGTCAATACCAACTTCTGGCGATGGAATTTTCCCGTGAGATAGGCACGCTCCACGGCGAAAGGAGTGCCCCGCCATGACCGTCCTCGCCTACAACCTTGCCAATGACATCGAAGGATTGTGGAGGGTCGTCTTCGTGCCGGACGAACTGCATCTGTATGTGGAATTCAGCCAGCCAGACGCCGACACAAACCCGGCTGATTGGATGAGCGTTGATGATTTCCTTGCATGGCGGCCGAAAGGCGCACTCCACGAGCGAGCGCGCGACAGCTTGGTTTCGCTCATTTGCAAGGCGCTGACAGGGCGATGAGACAAGGGAAACCCGCACCGAGATCCAGTGCGAGCGCCGCGAGTGGGCCTAGGGCCCCACAAGCCAGTGCCACCCCGCCGCCGGCAAACCGCGGCGGGCGAGTGCCTCGGGGACACGATGGTAGATTGCTAATGCGTTCGCGCGTGTGGCCTTAAGTCGCAAACTATTGGCTTCAGAAGCAGGGCGTAGGGCTTCATTGATGGTGCTACCAACACCATATGGTGACCCATAGCCCTCCAAAACGAGAGAAGCTCGTCCCGACGGGTCGCACTGCGGCCGTCAGCTGGTAACTGCTACGAACTAGGAAACCATCATGCCTGAAAATATCAGACCAACTTCGAGAGATGTCCCCCTCATTCAGCTAGGCCTCTATCAGTGCCGCTTCCCGGTGAGCGAAGACGCTTCTGTACCCGGCGGTTATCGTTTTTGTGCTGGGCCAACTTCGCCGGATCGCGTCTACTGCGATCACCACCACCACATTGTGACCGCCGTGGACCCTCGTCGAGCCCGTTCGGGTCTTCACCTCGCTCAACGACGCGCCGCGTAAGTCTGACTGGCGGCGGCCTCCCGGCCAGGCGCTATGCGCTCCAAGGCCGCCTTGGCTACGACCTTTCCGTCGGCTCGGTCTGGCCCATCCTCCCTGTCTTCGCCGATGTATCCCCCGTCGCCCGATTGAGAACGACGATTTCTCGCCGAGCCCTTCAGCTCGCTACTCGCACAAACGCGTCGGCTCCAAAGGTTTGTCTGTCAGCACATCTTCAATGTGCCCGCGCCTGAAGCCCCAACATCTTCTGCGACCTAACCGCGTACCTGGCACCGCCGATCGGTTGCTGCGGCGGATTTTCGCTGTTCGCAGCTGAATAATGCCTATCAACCTTGTCATCGCACCTGGTCGCACGTAGCGGCCGTTCGAATTCTCATCGCTCGGCGCGATGTTTGGTCCGTCTGGCCAGAAGAGCGGAGCAAGCCATTGACACCCACGAAGTTGCTGATTGGGCAGATCGCTGTCGTATTCGCAATTGTCATTCTTGGCGTGTGGACTGCAACCCAATGGTGCGCCCACATGCTCTCCTATCAGCCGTCACTCGGCGCACCATGGTTTGTGACAGTCGGCTGGCCGATCTACCAGCCGTGGAAGCTGTTCGAATGGTGGTTCCAATTTGACGCCTATGCGCCTGAGGTCTTTGACAAGGCTGGCATACTTGCCGGAGCCAGTGGGTTCCTGGGCTGTGCCGCCGCGATAGCTGGGTCCCTCTGGCGCGCACGGCAGCGGGGGTTGGTCACCACCTATGGGTCCTCACGATGGGCCATGAAGCTGGAAATCGAGAAGGCGGGGCTGTTTCAGCCGGCCGGCGTTTTCCTTGGCGGACTGAATTATCGCTATCTGCGCCATGACGGACCGGAACACGTCATGGCCTTTGCGCCGACACGTTCGGGCAAGGGCGTCGGACTCGTTGTTCCAACCCTTCTTTCCTGGACCGGCTCGGCCGTCATTCACGACATCAAAGGCGAGAACTGGCAGCTGACCTCTGGCTGGAGGTCGAAGTTCTCGCACTGTCTCTTGTTCAATCCGACCGATCCGAGATCGGCGCGGTACAACCCGCTGCTGGAAGTGCGCAAAGGTCCAGATGAGGTCCGCGACGTTCAGAACATCGCCGACATTCTCGTCGATCCGGAAGGCGCGCTGGAGCGGCGGAGCCATTGGGAGAAGACCAGTCATTCACTTCTAGTTGGCGCCATCTTGCACGTGCTCTACGCCGAAGAGGAAAAGACACTCGCCCGTGTCGCCACCTTCCTGTCGGACCCGCAACGCTCATTCGCTGCGACACTGCAGCGGATGATGACCACCAACCACCTCGGCACGGTGGACAAGCCCCAGGTCCATCCGGTCGTGGCCTCGGCGGCTCGTGAGGTGCTGAACAAGTCAGAGAACGAGCGCTCAGGCGTTCTCTCGACCGCCATGTCGTTTCTCGGGCTCTATCGTGATCCAACGGTGGCCGCGGCAACATCGGCCTGCGACTGGCGCATTGCCGACCTTGTGGATGCCGAGCGACCGATGTCGCTGTATCTGGTCGTGCCGCCGTCGGATATCTCCCGCACTAAGCCCCTGGTGCGATTGGTGCTCAATCAAATCGGCCGGCGGCTGACCGAGCGCCTGGAGGGCGATCCAAAGAAGAGCCGCAAGCATCAGCTCCTGATGATGCTGGATGAATTTCCGGCGCTCGGTCGGCTCGACTTCTTCGAGACTGCGCTCGCCTTCATGGCAGGCTACGGCATCCGCGCTTATCTGATAGCGCAATCGTTGAACCAAATCTCCAAGGCCTATGGCGAGAACAACGCCATTCTCGACAATTGCCATGTGCGGATTGCCTTTTCCTCAAATGACGAGCGCACGGCCAAACGCATCTCGGACGCGCTCGGTACCGCGACGGAACTCAGATCGATGCGTAACTATGCCGGCCATCGGTTGGCGCCCTGGTTGTCCCACGTCATGGTAAGCCGCCAAGAGACCGCTCGCCCCCTGCTGACGCCGGGTGAGGTGATGCAGTTGCCGCAGGCTGACGAACTAATCCTGGTTTCGGGATTGCCGCCGATTCGCGCCAAGAAGTTGCGTTATTACCAGGATCCGAATTTCACGGAGCGAGTGCTGCCTTCGCCGGTGCTGCGCGACGGTGCCTACGCGGATCGGCCCACGTCGCGCCCGGACGATTGGAGCGGACAGGTGCGCGGCGTGGATCGGCGTCTTGCTGGCGACGACGACAGTGCCGGCGCGGCAATCGAAGACGGAGGTGTCCAGCAGCAGCGCCATCCGGGCCTGCCCGAAGAACGGACCCTCGTCGCCCAGGAGCCTGATCATGGCGATCTGTTCACGCCCGCAGACGATGACTGCGAGACGCTCGCCGACAAGCGCGTCATGGATCGGATTTCCACCGCAGCACGTGCGTACGGCCTCAATGAGGGAATGGGCGACGACAAGGACATCGTGCCCGGCTTCTGAACGGCGCGCCATACGCGGGCGCATCTCAGCGTAGATAACGGCCGTAAGCGATTTCGAGGATCTCGACGATGCTCGTTCCCGTCGCCGGTGCATCAGCGCCGGTCAGAGGGAACAAGCAGCATGAAGCCCCACCGCATTCGTCACCAGTTTTTGCTTGGACCCGAGTTGAGCGAGAAGCTGGAGAACCTCAGCCGCAATCCATCGACCACCAAATCGGCCATTGTGGCGCACGCGGTCGAGGCCTTTATCGAGCGGCGTGGGGAGAATGAACTCGACCACCGCTACGGCAAGAGGCTCGACCGTCTTTCCCGTGACCTCGGACATGTCAGGCGCGATGTCGAGATGATCCTGGAGAGCCTGGCGCGCTTCATCCGCTTTTCGATCACGCTTCATGCTCACACGCCGGTGCCGGACAAGGCGACGCAAGCGATTGCCCAGGAGCGCTTCGAGAAGTTCGTCGAACAAGTCGGCCGCCAAATCGCTTCCGGGAAACGGTCACTTGGCACCGACGATCGCAGGGGAGGGGAAGGATGAGTTCTCATCCGGAAGCCGACCATCGCCGCCGCGCCATGCTGCGCACCGCCATGGGTCCGGCGATCACCGAAGCCCTTGCCGATGCGACCGTCATTGAGGTGATGGTCAATCCCGACGGTGCGCTGCGGCTCGACCGGTTGGGTGAAGGCCGGGTCGACACCGGCGTGCACATGCATCCTTCTGAGGC
>NZ_JAMYTB010000041.1:0-16773 GCF_040322275.1 Mesorhizobium sp. M0174 | reverse complement strand
TGGCAGGCCATTGGCGATATCTGCAATCTCTTCTCTCCAACAGAATGCAGAAACTACTTCACTGCCGCAGGCTATGGACTCACATGAAAGTCCGCCGCTCTAGTGCCGCTGGCATCGCCATCATGCCAGCACAGCGGAGCCAGTCAGCTTTCCAATCTATCATCTCGGTCGATGAGGATGCGCTCCGCGGCTCCGTCGAGGTCCTCGTATTGCCCGCTCCTCAAAGCCCACAGAAACCCAGATAGCCCAAGAGCACCGAGGAACAGGGCCACAGGTATCAGATAGACGAGCGTCGTCATGACGATCGCGCCAGTGGGCCGATGACGGACCGGTTGCCGCGCCTGCCCGCCGTCTCCGGTGCATTCGTCGCAAAGGACGCCAGGCGTAATGCATTTCCGATGACAAGCAGCGACGAGGCGGACATGGCGATTGCGGCGATCAACGGTGTGACGTGCCCCGAAATGGCGATCGGCACGGCGACGGCATTGTAGATAATGGCGATGGCGATGTTTTGCCGGATCAGTCGTCCGGCCTTGCGCGAGACGTCGAGGGCAAGCGGTACCGCCGAAAGGCTTTCGCGCAGGAACACGAAGTCCGCTGCCTTGCGGCCGACATCGGCGGCTGTGGCTGGAGCTATCGAGACGTGTGCCGCGCTTAGCGCAGGGGTGTCGTTGAGGCCGTCGCCAATCATCAGCACCTTGTGGCCGTCCTTCGCCAGCGTTTCGATATACTCTACCTTGCCCGAAGGAAGCAGCGCCGGAACAAAGTGATGGATGCCCAACGCTGCCGCGACCTCGCCGCAGGCAGCGGCGGTGTCGCCCGACAGCATTTGCGCGGAAACCCTCGCGTTGTTCAATTGCTCGACGGCCGCTCTGGCGTCTGCACGCAACGCGTCCTCGAAGACAAAGGAAGCCACAATGATCCCATCTTTCGTCAGAACCGTTCCGCCATATCTGCTTTCGCGGCCGGTTCGGGCCTTCCATCCGGCCCATCCGCGCCTACCCAGCCGCCAGGTGCTGCCCGCGGCAGTGGCCTCGATGCCGAATCCAGGGTGCTCGCTGACAGAATCGAGCTTTGGCTGGCCGGCGAAACCTGCAAAGTTTGCAATGGCCTTTGAAAGTGGGTGACGGGAATGCGCGGCCATATCGGCTGCGATTGCCAGCATAGTCGGGTGGATGGACGGTGCGTTGAGGAGCCGGGGCTGTCCGAGCGTTAGCGTGCCGGTCTTGTCGAACACCGCGACGTCGATCGTCGCCAAGCGCTCCATGCCGGAACCGTCCTTGACCATGACGCCAGCTTCGAACAGACGCCGCGCGGCGACAACCTGCACGATCGGCACGGCGAGTCCAAGCGCACAGGGACATGTGATAATGAGGACGGCGATGGCGATCGTCATTGCCCGGTGCCAGTCGCCGATGGCCACCATCCAGCCGAGAAACGTCACGAAGGCGGTCAGATGGACCACCGGCGCATAGAGCGCCGAAACGCGGTCGGCGATCCGGCGATAATGCGCGCGACCGCCCTCGGCCGCTTCCATTAGTCGGACCATCTCTGCCAGGAAAGAGTCTTTTGCGGCGGCTGTCGCCTCGACCGTCAGTGGGCCCGTGAGATTGAGAATGCCTGCCTGTACGGCTTCTCCTGACGCCACGGTTCTGGGAACGCTCTCACCGGAAACCAGCGAACAGTCGAGATCCGAGAAGCCACGAATAATCTTGCCGTCGACCGGAATCCGCTCACCCGCCGCGATCAGCAACTGCATGCCGGGTTCTATCTCGCCAACCGGCCGGTAATCGCGCGTGCCATCATCACGCATCACCATGGCGCCACGCGCCGCCAGCCGTGACAGACTGTTCACCGCGGTCCGGGCACGCTCCCGCATCACGTGATCAAGCGTGCGGCCGATCAGCAGGAAGAACAGCAGCGACACCGATGCGTCGAAGTAAGCGTGGTCGCCATGCTTGATGGTTTCGTAGAGGCTCATCGCATAGGCGAGCGAGACCCCAACAGCAATCGGCACATCCATGTTCATGCGGCCGTGGCGCAACGCGTTCCATGCCGAGCGGAAGTAAATGCCGCCGGCGAAGGCGAGGGCAGGGATGGCAATCAGCGCCGAGATCCAATGGAACAGGTCGCGGGTCGCACCTTCAGCGCCGGACCAGACCGAGACCGAAAGCAGCATGATGTTGCCCGCCGCGAACCCGGCAACCGCGACGGCGCGGATCAATTCCGAAAGCGTCCTGTCCTTTTCGTCGACCTCGGGGGCGAAGAGATGCGCCTGGTAGCCCAGCCGCCTTAGCGCGACGACGAACGGTGGAACCTCGTCCCCATGCCACCGGACCGAGACCCGTTTCGTTGACAGGTTGACGCGGGCGCGCTCGACGCGATCGAGCTTTCCCAACGCCGTCTCGATCGTCTGGATACAAGCTGCGCAATGAACGCTCGGCACCGAAAGCTCGGTCTGGCGAAGATCATCGCCAAGCGATCGGCTGGCCAATTTGATTTCCTGACTAGACGGCAGGACCGATGTGATGCTGCCCATATCCAGCGCCATTTCAGCGCCCGGTGCACAACAGCTCATTGCAGCGCTCCGTGGGAAATCATGATCCGGCGGACCTCGCGGCATGGTTTATCCAGGCCGGCATCGGCGTCGACCTCCACAATCCAGACGCCATCGCTCGGCATGTGCTGCGCTGCGAATTCCTGGCCGGAGGTGAGGGCGAGCGTGACGGACTTGTCTTCTTTCTCGAATGCGGGATGGCGAAACAGCACCTTGACGCCATGCAAGGGAACCCGCTTGCCGGCGGCGTCGGTGAGGCTGTAGCGGACCTCGCCCCATGCGATGGTCAGCTTGCCGGTCCAGCCAAGTGCTGCCTGCGCGCGACCCTCCTCGGCCTTCTTGTTGAATTGCTGACTTGCCACATAGGTGTTTTCGACGACAAGGCCGGTCCAGCTCGTGTTGGCGAGCGTGGCCATCGTCAGATTGACCGCGATGACCACCCCGAAGAAGGCAAGGATGGTGAACAGCATCTGCCTGCCGGTGAATTCGCGGGTCTTTTGTGTTCTGGCAGTCATCTGGCAGTCTCCGGCGCGTTGAAGGTGGCGGTGTATTCGTCCGATTCGAAGCTCGCCTTGTCCTCGACACGGAACGTGAAGGTCTGCGCTGTGGCCTGAATTTGATCCGCCGGCTGGCGCACGAAGACCTTCAGCATTTTCAGGCGGTCGGGTTCGACCGGAATAGCGAAAGAACGGCCTGCCGGGATGTCGCCGACCACGCTCATCTCGGCGCCCTGCAAGCCCTGCATCGTGACGACGATCGTCCTTGGCTCGGGGATCATGTTGAGCAGCTTGACGATGTAGCCGTTGCGGATCGAGCCGTCGGACAGCGTGACGAATTGCGGATTGCGGTCGTGCAACACGTTGACTTCGAGCCGATCGCGCGTGAGCAGCGAATAGAGCAGGCCGAGGCCAATCAGCGACCACAAACCCATGTAGACATAGGTGCGTGGCCGAAAGATCTTACGAATATGGAAATGCGCCACGTTGTCGGAGAACAGGCCATCGGCTGTCCTGACCAGCGACGGATTGACCGAACTGGAGCCGCCCGCGGTCGCCAGCATCATATTGGCGTTGTAGTCGGAGAGCGTCGCGTAGGAGATTAGCCCGCGCTCCCTGCCGAGCTTGTCCATGACGCCGTTGCAGGCATCGATGCAAAGCGCGCAGGTGATGCATTCGAGCTGCTGGCCGTCGCGAATGTCGATGCCCATCGGGCAGACAGCGACACAGGCATTGCAGTCGACGCAGTCGCCGACGGGCTGCCCTGCGGCGAGAACCTTCTTGGCGTGACGGGAGCGCGGTTCGCCGCGCCAGTCGTTGTAGGTGACGGTGAGCGAACTTTCGTCGAGCATGGCTGCCTGGATGCGCGGCCATGGGCACATGTAGGTGCAGACCTGCTCGCGCATCAGCCCGCCGAACGTATAGGTCGTCGCCGTCAGTACGGCGACGGTGATATAGGCGACAGGTGCCGCGGTGCCGGTGAAGAGCTCGCCGACCAGCGTCGGTGCATCGGCGAAGTAGAAGATCCAGGCGCCACCGGTCGCCGCGCCTATGATCAGCCAGATGGCGTGTTTCGATACCCTCAGAACGAACTTGCGGGCGGTCCAGGGACCGGCATCGAGCTTGATGCGAGCGTTGCGATCGCCCTCGATCGCGCGCTCGACAACCAGAAACAGGTCGACCCATACGGTCTGGGGGCATGTATAGCCGCACCAGGCACGGCCGACAGTCGACGTGATCAGGAACAGACCGACGCCGGCCATCACGAGAAGGCCGGCCACATAGTAGAATTCCTGCGGCCATATCTCGATGAAGAAGAAGTAGAAACGCCGGTTGGCGAGATCGAGCAGCACGGCCTGGTCCGGGGCAAACGGGCCACGGTCCCATCGCAACCACGGTGTCAGGTAGTAGATACCGAGTGTGATCGCCATCACCAGCCATTTGAACTGGCGAAAGCTTCCCGTTGCCCGTTTCGGGAAAATCTTCTTGCGCGCGGCATACAGTGGCTGGCGCACTTTGGCGGAGTTGACCGCCTCGGCTTCGAGCCGTTCTACCTGCGTATTGTCCAGCACCTGCATCTCCACTCGCGCCGGCGGCAATCCGCCCATGCCTGGGCTGCCGGCGTGAGCAAGTCTTGCCGCAGCCCAGGGCCGGTCGCGTTGATGCAGGTCAAACCCGTTGCCGGAATGCAAGTTGAGGCCCGGCATTGCCGGGCCTCGTCGCTTGGCCGGCGGAGGGCCGGGAATAGGCCCCCTCTTCCTATTCCCCGCCACCAAGCGAATGGATGTAGACGGCGAGTTCCTTGACTTTGGTCTCACCCAGGCGCCCGCCCCAGGCCGGCATCACGCCTTGTTTCGGCGCGCGGACCTGGGCGGCGATGGCTGCCTCGCCGGACCCATAGAGCCAGATCGCGTCGGTCAGATCGGGGGCGCCGAGTTCCTTGTTGCCTTTTGCGTTGTCGCCATGGCAGGCGACGCAATTTTCGGCAAAGACCTTGGCGCCGGGTTTGATCAGACTTGCGTCCTGGACCTTTCCCGACAGGCCGGCGGCGTAGGCGCTGACCTGGGCGATCTGGTCAGCGGTTATGATGTCGCCAAAGGCAGGCATTTCCGACAGGCGCGTGTCCGGATCGGATGCGAAGCGGATGCCATGCGTGATCGTCTGCTGGATCTGCTCGGCTTTGCCGCCCCACAGCCAATCGTCGTCGTTGAGATTGGGAAAGCCCTTGGAACCTTGGGCGCCCGAGCCATGACATTGTACGCAATTGACCTTGAAGGCGGCACCACCGGCAGCGACCGCGAATTCGCGCAGGCCATCGTCCGCGGCAATCTCCGAGACGCTCTTGGATTCTACGGCCGCGACATATTTTCCCTTGGCGGCTTCAGCCGCGGTCAGCTCATTCTTGACCTCGTTGCGGCTGGAGTAACCCAGCACACCCTTCGTCGCCGAGTGCAGCAGAGGCCATGCCGGATAGGCGATGGTGTAGCCGATCGCCCAGACAATGGTGACGTAGAAGGTTACGACCCACCAGCGTGGAAGCGGGTTGTTCAGCTCCCGGATGCCATCCCATTCGTGGCCGGTAGTCGAGACGCCGGAGATTTCATCGATGTGCTCGTCGCTCATGATCACTCGTCCTCAAGGGGAATCTGGGCAGCTTCGTCGGCCAGCTTGCGGCTGCCGGGGCGCAAGGCGAAGGCGATGGCGCCGACAAAGAAAAGCGCCATGGCGACCAGCCCCCAGCTGTCCGCAAACTCTCGCATCAAATTGTAATCCATGGATAAAACTCCTCAGCGGTAGCCGGCGGCTTCGTCGTAGTTCTTGAAATCGACCAGCGTGCCGAGCATCTGCAGATAGGCGACGAGGGCATCCATTTCGGTGACCTGTTGCGGGTTGCCGTCGAAGTCGCCGATCTTGGCTTTTGGGTAGCGGGCTTCGAGGCCGGATGTATCGGCGTTGGGATCGGCTTGCGCTATCAGGTCGACATTGGCGTGGGCGATCATGTCATCGTTGTACGGGACACCGACACGGCTGTTGGCGACCAGATGTGTCGAGAAATCCTTCACGTCGATCGGCGTGTCTTTCAGAAACGCGTAGCTCGGCATGATCGATTCCGGCACCACCGAACGTGGATCCGTAAGGTGGTCGACATGCCATACATTCGAGTAGCGGTCGCCAACCCTGGCAAGGTCCGGTCCGGTGCGCTTCGATCCCCACTGGAAGGGATGATCGTACATCGACTCGGCCGCCAGGCTGTAATGGCCATAGCGCTCGACTTCGTCGCGGAATGGCCTGATCATCTGGCTGTGGCAGAGGTAGCAGCCCTCGCGCACATAGATGTTGCGCCCCACCAGTTCGAGTGGCGAGTAGGGGCGCATGCCTTCGACCTTCTCGATGGTGTTGTCGAGATAGAAGAGCGGTGCGATCTCGACGATGCCGCCGACAGTCACCACGAGGAGAGAGCCGATGAGAAGAAGCGTGGCGTTCTTCTCAATGAGTGCGTGTTTGTCCATCAAGGCCATTTTCTGGCTCCCTATTCGGCAGGCTGAAGGGCGGGAACCGAGCCGGGCATCGGCTCCTCCTCCCGCTGGTATCCGAGGATGGTCATGGCGACGTTCCAGGCCATGACCAGGGCGCCGGAGAGGTACATGGCCCCGCCGATGGCACGCATGACATAGTAGGGGTGCATGGCGGCCACGGTTTCAGCGAAGGAGTAGACCAGGAAGCCCTGCTCGTCGTATTCGCGCCACATCAGGCCCTGCATTATGCCGGACACCCACATGACGGCGGCGTAGACGACGATGCCGAGCGTCGCCAGCCAGAAGTGCCAGGTGACGAGGCGCAGCGAGTAGAGCCGTTCACGGTTCCAAAGCTTCGGCACCATGAAGTAGATCGCACCGAACGAGATCATGCCGACCCAGCCGAGCGCACCGGAGTGGACATGGCCAATGGTCCAGTCGGTATAGTGCGACAGTGAATTGACCGCCTTGATCGACATCATCGGGCCCTCGAAGGTGGACATGCCGTAGAAGGCGATGGCCATCACCATCATGCGGATAATCGGATCGGTGCGGAGCTTGTCCCAGGCGCCGGACAGAGTCATAAGGCCGTTGATCATGCCGCCCCAGGACGGCATCCACAGCATGATCGAAAACACCATGCCGAGCGTCTGTGCCCAATCGGGCAGGGCGGTGTAGTGCAGGTGATGCGGCCCGGCCCAGATGTAGAGAAAGATGATCGCCCAGAAATGGATGATCGACAGCCGGTAGGAATAGACAGGCCGGTTCGCCTGCTTGGGCACGAAATAGTACATCATGCCGAGGAAGCCTGCAGTCAGGAAGAAGCCGACGGCGTTGTGGCCATACCACCATTGCGTCAGGGCGTCCTGGACCCCGGAAAAAGCCGAGTAACTCTTGGAGCCGAGGAACGAGGCCGGCATCGACAGGTTGTTAACCACATGCAGCATCGCGATGGTCACGATGAAGGAGAGGTAAAACCAGTTCGCGACGTAGATGTGCGGTTCCTTGCGCTTCAGGATCGTGCCGAGGAACAGGATGAGATAGGCGACCCAGACGATGGTCAGCCAGATGTCCACATACCATTCAGGTTCGGCGTATTCGCGGCTCTCGGTGATGCCGAGCAGATAGCCGGTCGCGGCCATGACGATGAAAAGCTGATAGCCCCAGAACACGAACCAGCCGAGATCGCCGCCGAACAGCCGCGCGCGGCAGGTGCGTTGCACGACATACAATGACGTGCAAAGCAATGCGTTGCCGCCGAAGGCAAAGACGACGCCCGACGTGTGCAATGGCCGCAAACGGCCGAAATTGAACCAGGGCTGGATGTTTAGATCGGGGGAGGCAAGCTGCAGCGCGATGACCACGCCGACCAGCATGCCGACGATACCCCAGAACATGGTGGCTATGGCGCCGTAGCGGATGGGCCCGTCCATGTAAGCGGATGGGTCGATCGGAGCGGCCACTTCGAAGCTTGTGTTGCGCATTAGGATGGCGACAAAGCCGAGCAACACAAAAAACAGCACCCACATATGCTGCCGGAACGGCTCGTCCACGCCGAAGCCAGCGGCTATCAGAGCCGCAAATGTGAAAAGGCACAAAGCGAAGATTTGAGTGCCGAACTTCATGAGATGTCCCCGACTTCGGATTGTGGTGCGCGGACGCAAATCCGCGTCGACACCAATTCCGCAGTCGCGGTCTCGCCGCCTTGATCCATGTCAAAGCTCAGCCCTTTCGGATTGGGCAGCGTGGTCTTTGCAAATGACTGGAGGCCGCCGTTGAACCGGAAGAAATGGCAGGGATCGTGGCTGTTCGAAGAAGGCGACGAAAAACCCATACCAGCTGGTCGATCCAGCAGAGAAGCGATCCCGGCTGCCGTTATGAGGCGCGCACACAGGGAAAAGCTGCAACTCTGCGATGCTTTGGAGACAATTGCAGATGCCTTGCCCAGGGTCGACCGTCTGAAGTGCCTCGGCACGGCCAACGCGATCGTTCCGCTGCTGCGCGACATTCATCGATACGAAGAGACGGTCATCTTCCCCGCCTATGAGGGGGCCACGGCAGGCAGCAATGCGAACCTTGCCTCCACCAGGCGGTTGCGGGCCGAACATGTCGAAGATGAATGCTTTGCCGGCGAGGTGACCGAAATTCTGCTGGCCATCGGTCACGGCGAGACGGTCGAGAACCCCGAAGCAATCGGTTTCATGTTGCGCGGCCTGTTCGAGAGCTTGCGCCGGCACATCGCGTTTGAACGCGAGCACGTCCTGCCAATGATCGGGATCGTCGATTGATCCTAGACGCCAGAGCGTCGTTGTAGCCGGGTCAAGTTGTCGATGGTGACTTCCCGATTGTTCTCGATCCGGATCACACCATCTGATCGCAGCCGGGTTAGCTGCCGGCTCACTGTCTCGATCGTCAGGCCAAGGAAATCGGCGATATCGGCGCGCGTCAACGGCAGATCGAAACTTGTCGACTGAGCGGCCGGATCGAGCGTGGGATCGATGTTTCTGGCAATCATCAGCAGAAAACTCGCCACTTTTTCCGCAGCGGTCTTGCGGCCCAGCGTGACCATCCAGTCGCGTGCCTCGTCGAGTTCATTCAGCGTCTGCTTGAGCAGGCGGTGCTCGAGTTCTGGTGACTCTCTCATCATCCTTTCGATAGACGCCCTTGGAAACGAACACAGGGAAACGGACGTTGCGGCTTCGGCGTTGATTGCGCTTTCCACCTTGAAGGGCCGCCCCAGAAAATCGGGGGCGAACTGGAGCCCGACAATCTGCTGGCGTCCGTCCGACAGGCTCTTGGTCAGCTTCACCACGCCGGAAAGCACGTTCGAATAACTGTCGACGGTCTCGGTGTCACCAATCAGTTCTGCGCCCGGTTCAACGGTATGCTTCGATGAGGTTTTGGCCAGACCCACCAGTTGATCGGGATCGAGCGCACCGCATACACCATGGTGGCGCGCTTCGCATGATTGGCAAAGCACGGGAACGCCGGCGCTGTGAACATCCTGACGCACTGTCACCACGATGGTTCGAGAAATCCGAAGATGCCAGCAGGATATAGCATCCGCCCGAAAAAGCCTTGCGGCAGTTTGTCCGCGGCAAGATGGCATTGACCGAAATCAAGGCCGCCGGCCTCCAATGTGAGCAATGTCGCGCCATGCAAAGTGGAGCGGATAGAGATATGCGGCCAGAATTAGTTGCCAGACTTGGTGAGAACGTGCCGCGCTATACAAGCTACCCAACAGCGCCGCATTTTCATACAGGCGTTGATGCTGCAATTTGTCGTGGTTGGCTGCAGGCGCTCAACGATGGCGATGAGATCTCGCTCTATCTGCACATCCCGTATTGCGACAAGCTTTGCTGGTTCTGCGCTTGCCATACCAAGCAGACACGCCACTACGAACCAGTGACCACATATCTGCGCTCACTGCATGCCGAGATCGCCACCGTCGCCGGTCTTGTCGCAGGCAAGGGCCGCGTGCGTGCGGCCCATTTCGGCGGCGGTTCGCCGACGATGCTCAAACCGCAGGATATCGTGGCGCTGGGAACCGTCCTGCGCAACAGCTTCACGTTTCTCCCCGGTGCAAAGATCAGCGTTGAGATCGAACCCAACGATATGGACGATGCCCGCCTCGATGCACTTGCCGAAATCGGCATGACAAGGGCGAGCCTCTGCGTCCAGGATTTCGACCCGAAGGTGCAGAAAGCGATCAACCGCGAGCAGAGCTTTCTGCAGACCAAGACGGTTGTTGATGCCGTTCGTTCGCGCGGGGTCGAATCCGTCAATCTCGATCTGCTCTACGGCCTGCCGCATCAGACCAGGGAGAGTATCGCCTCCACGGTTGCGCAGGCACTGACCCTGGAACCGGATCGGATCGCGCTTTTTGGCTACGCCCACGTGCCGTGGTTCAAGAAACATCAGACGATGATCGACGAGGCTTGGCTGCCGGGTCCGGCGGAGCGGTTTGCCCAGTCGCAACTGGCAGCTTGTCTTATGCTGAACGCGGGATATGAAACCGTCGGCATGGACCATTTCGCCAAGCCCAACGATGCGTTGGCCGTCGCGGCCCGAACCGGGACGTTGCACCGGAACTTTCAGGGCTATACCGAGGATCGTTGCGAGACCTTGATCGGCCTTGGTCCGTCATCCATCAGCCAGTTTCGCCAGGGCTATGCACAGAACATGCCTTCGACCGCCGAATATGGACGCATGGTTGCAGAAGGAGGGCTCGCAGCGGTCCGAGGCATTGCGCTTTCCGAAGACGACCGCGTTCGCGGCTGGATCATCGAGCGACTGATGTGTGACTTCGCCTTTTCGGCGATTGAGCTGGTGGAGCGCTTTGGCGAAGCCGGCCAAAGACTTCTCCTCAAGGCGAGTTCCACGGCTCTTCATGGTCCTGCGCGGCTGCTTGAACTTGATGGTGACCGCTTCGTCGTGCCGGCGAAAAGCCGGCCCTTTGTCAGAAGCATCGCGGCGAAGTTCGACAGATATTTCGAAACCGGTACAGCCAGGCATTCCGTAACGGTCTGAACGATCGCCCGTTCAGAAGTGCTCGCCGGCCTTGAATGGGCCAATGCGGGTGCCGGCCGCGATCAGATAGGCGGTCGACCAGCCAATCAGAAGAAATCCGTTCACGCCCTCTAGAGGCGCGAGGACGCGCCATGCGTGAGCGGGCACAATGTCGCCGTAGCCGACGGTCGAGAAGGTGATGGTGGAAAAGTACAGCGCGGTTTCGAAGTCAGCAAAGATATCGAGCAACCGGTATAGTCCTGCCCAGAGCCACACCTCTGTGGTCATAATGGCAAAGAGCCCCATCACCACGCTGATCATCGCAACGATGCGGCTGCGGCGCCCGTGCATGCGAAACCGGGCGACTAGGTGTCCCATCGCATGTGTGACCATTATCAGACCAAAGGTGTGAACCAGGACCGTGAGGCTAATGACGACGGTACCGATGAGCAAATTGAGGATCATCTTGGCAAGGTAGAGATTGCTGCGGTGCCTTCCTTGCTCGAAATCAAAACCGGCAAGTTTCGCCTATGCGGTGCAGATCTTCGACCGTGTCAGGAATCGCTTCTCCCGTCCGTTATCGAGGGAGAACATGCCGCCGCGGCCAGGCACTACGTCGATGATGAGATCGGTATGCTTCCAGGCCTCGAATTGCGAAGCACCGATGTAGAAGGGCGCGTCGCCGATGTGGCCGAGCAACACATCCTGATCGCCGACGATGAAGCCAGCACGCGGATAGCACATCGGCGAAGACCCGTCGCAGCAGCCGCCGGATTGATGGAACAGCACTGGTCCGTGCTCGGCAACAATCTCTGCGATCAGTTCAAGGGCTTCCGGCGTCGCCGTGACTTTTGCATGCATGGTCCAATCCGGTTTCCAGTCATTATGGGCGCGGCCCATCGCGGGCCGCGCCTGTGAGACAAAGAGGTGATCAGAAGAAGCCGAGCTTCTTCGGGCTATAGCTGACCAGCATGTTCTTGGTCTGCTGATAGTGGTCGAGCATCATCTTGTGTGTCTCGCGGCCGATGCCAGACTGCTTGTAGCCGCCGAAGGCCGCATGCGCGGGATAGGCGTGGTAGCAGTTGGTCCAGACGCGGCCGGCCTGGATCGCGCGGCCGAAGCGATAGGCACGGTTGCCATCGCGGGTCCAGACCCCGGCCCCGAGGCCGTAAAGCGTGTCGTTGGCAATGCTGAGCGCTTCGTCATCGTCCTTGAAGGTCGTGACAGAAATCACCGGCCCGAAGATCTCCTCCTGGAAGATGCGCATTTTGTTGTGTCCCTTGAACACCGTCGGCTTGACGTAATAGCCGCCCGCCAGATCACCAGGCAGAACATTGCGGGCGCCACCGGTCAGCACCTCCGCGCCTTCCTGGCGGCCAATGTCGATATAGGACAGGATCTTTTCCAACTGCTCGGACGAGGCCTGGGCGCCAATCATCGTCGCCGGATCGAGCGGATCGCCCTGCACGATCGCCTCGACGCGCTTGAGGGCGCGTTCCATGAACGTATCGTAGATGGATTCATGGATGAGCGCGCGGCTCGGGCAGGTACAGACCTCGCCCTGGTTTAGCGCAAACATGACGAAGCCTTCGATCGCCTTGTCGAAGAAATCGTCGTCCTCGGCGACAATATCCTTGAAGAAGATGTTTGGCGATTTGCCGCCGAGTTCCAGCGTGACCGGGATCAGGTTCTGGCTGGCATATTGCATGATCAGCCGGCCGGTCGTCGTCTCGCCGGTAAAGGCGATCTTGGCAATGCGCGGCGACGACGCGAGCGGCTTGCCCGCCTCGAGACCAAAGCCGTTGACGATGTTGAGCACGCCCGGCGGCAGCAGATCGCCAATAAGGTCGGCCCACAGCAGGATGGCAGCCGGGGTCTGCTCGGCAGGCTTCAGCACGACGCAGTTGCCGGCCGCAAGTGCGGGAGCAAGCTTCCAGCATGCCATCAGCAGCGGAAAGTTCCAGGGGATGATCTGGCCAACCACACCGAGCGGCTCATGGAAATGATAGGCGACGGTGTCGTCGTCGATCTGGGAAAGGCTGCCTTCCTGGCCGCGCACGGCGCCGGCGAAATAGCGGAAATGGTCGATGGCCAAGGGCAGGTCGGCGGCGGTTGTTTCACGGATCGGCTTGCCGTTGTCCCAGGTTTCGGCGCATGCGAGGAGATCGAGGTTCTCCTCCATGCGGTCGGCGATGCGGATGAGGATGAGTGACCGCTCTGCAACGCTGGTGCGCCCCCAGGCGTCCTTGGCGGCATGTGCCGCGTCCAGGGCCACCTCGATGTCCTGGGCATCCGAGCGCGCCACCTCGCAAAGTAGCTGACCGTTCACCGGCGAGTGGTTCTCAAAATAGCGACCGGCGCGCGGCTCGGTCCACTTACCGCCGATGAAATTGCCGTAGCGCTTGTCGAAGGGCGCCTTGACCGAGCGTGAGAATTCAACCTTGTTCATGCGTATTCCTCCCAAAGCTGACGTCGCGGGATGCGACGCTTCGGAAGAGACTTGCGATTTCCGTCTGTGGTTGTCACCGTACCGGTCACAGTGGCCGGCGACGATGTGTCGCAGAATTGCGACAGTCAGACCGAAAGGTCAGTGCTTCCGGTGAACGTCAAGGCGGTTGAGCTTGCGGTGAAGCGTCGCGCGGCTAATCCCAAGTGCCTGAGCCGCAGCAGAGACATTTCCGTCTGCTCGCGCCAGCGCCCGCTGCAGAACGCCGCGCTCAGCCTCGGCGAGAACTGCGGGGCCGCTCTCCGCCCAACCGAGCAGATCGGCCGCGGGCATCGGCTTGTCGAGACACCGCTGGGTTATTCCAAGCGCCAGGCGAGCCGACCGCGTCGCGCCGACCACAAGGTCGTCCGCATCAACCGCGATCAGCGCGCCGGAGCCCTTATCGGCCACTGGCGCCAGAAGGATCCGCGCCTTCGGGAAGGCCAGCCTGAAGTTCTCCGCCTCGATCCGACGCACCGCGTCGACCACGGCCACCGAAATAAGATTGGCGAAGGCTTCGGTTAGATCGGCACGGCAGGAAGACACGTCAAGCGCAGCCACAAGGTCTCCCCGGTGATCATAGATCGGGGCCGTGGTGCAACTCAGCCCCGTGTTGCGCGTGTGAAAGTGCTGGTCGCGATGGATTGTCAGCGCTCGCTGTTCCACCAGGCAGGTGCCGATCCCGTTGGTGCCCTGGCTTTCTTCGTTCCAGACGGAGCCGGTCCACAAGCCCCAGGAATGAAAAGTCTCGTCGTCTACTGCCGCGCCGCGCCGCTCGACCGGCACGCCGTCACGATCGGCAAGAAGCACGCAGCAGCCAACGCCGCCCACCGCGAGATAGAGACGGTCCAGGCTGGATTGGGCCGCCCGGACGAGCGGTTCAATGCGTTGCCGGGCCGCGATCAACTCCATTTCCGTCAGGTAGCGTGGCGGCCTGCAATCGGCGGGATCGAGCCGGTGCAAACTGGAAGAGCGTCGCCATGAGGCGACCAGCGCGGACTTCGCGGCGGCGTCCGAAGCGATCGCGGCCTGAATGCGGTCGGCATGACGACCGGACAGATCCTCGCTCATGCTCATCCTCCCTTTCAGCTCCTGGAACAGCCTGCCTCAGAAGAGACAACGTTGGCGTAGCATCAGGTTCCGCCTTCAATCACCACGCTGTCAATTCGACAGAAGCACCAGAAGGCACATCCTCATGTTTCCGTCAGTTAGTGATGTTTGGCAGATCGATAGTCATTCCTCGCCAGTGCGCCTTTGGGTGTTGATGCCCCAAAGCCTACAAGCATGAACTAGGCATTCCTTGATCTTGGGCAAAGACGGCCGATTTGAAGCGGCTCAGCAGCAACGGCGAGAAGTGGACGGCCCGGCGATGGATCTTGGAACGGCCGACGTTGACACCGCGTTCGGCCATCATTTCCTTCAAGGCGACGGCGATGGTCATGTGGATATTTTTCGGCGCCACCATGTTCGTCGGCTTCTTCATCCTGAAGGGCGGGCAGAACTTCGTGGCTGAATCCATTCTTGGAACGGGTCTGGCGCCCTATGGCGTTCTTGTTCTGATGATGGTGATCCTTTTTGTCCTGGGCATGTTTCTGGACTGGGTGGGGATCCTCCTTCTGGCCGTGCCGATCTTTCTGCCCATCCTCAAGTCGCTTCAGTTCGGCGGCGCCTTCGGGTTCGCCGGCGTAACTGCCGAAGACCTGCTGCTTTGGTACGGCGTCATATTCATGGTCAACATGCAGATGGCTTTCCTCAGCCCACCGTTCGGCTATTCGCTGTTTTACCTGAAGAGTGTCGCGCCGCCGGAGATCTCAATGGCGACAATCTTCAGGTCCGCGGTCCCCTTCTTGTGTCTGCAAGCGATCGGAGTGAGCCTCTGCATTGTGTTCCCCTCGATCGTCGTGTGGCTGCCGAAGGTCATGTACGGAGGCAATTGACCGGCAGATGCGGCTTTGGCCATTCGACGCCGCCGGAAGAACCGGATTTGATAGCTTTGCGCTTGGATGGGGGCCCCTACGTTCCTTTGGGCAGTTCTCGGAGCGCTATTCGGGCTTAGGGGCCTAGCAATTGCGACGCCGCCGGCGACTTGCCGGCCGTCGTGCCCTGCAAGGGATGGGTAAAAGCGATGACGGGCCAGAAGTCGACCGGCTGAGGCCTCAGGGCGCGACGCCAGCCGGTAAGCCAACCGCCCTTCGGCGGTTCTGCAGCCAGAAAACGAGCCCGAACAGCAAAAGCTCGGGGAGAACGAACCAGTAGCGGGACGGTCGGCCGGTCGGCACCATGATCCCGTGATTTGTCGCCGGGCTGCAGACCGAATTTTGCCGCCTGGCTGCCGAGGTGCACAATCCCGACTGTCATCGTGTCGCCTAGCGTACTCACCGTCAGTCCCGCGCTCTCCAGTCGCTCCGTCGCATTTTCGCTTCGGCGAGATTGAGCCTGATCAGCTTCTCGATCTTGTCGCCGTTAGTGTTGAATGTCTTCAACTTGAGACGAACCGCCCGTCCCGGAGGGGTGGTGTCCACTGTCCGGTTCAATTGCGAGACGACGTCCGAAGCTTGCGGTGAGAACTGAGATCGCGGTGCCCCCGAACGGCGCTACGGGCCAAATCCAACCGGAGCGTTCCACCCGAACTTACCAAAAAAATCAAGGGGGTAGAAGGGGATCTTCCCCCGAAGCGGTTGAGCTCGGTGTACCTCTTCGTGCCTGAGCGGTGTACCTTCTGTCAAGATGTCAGCAGGGGATTTAGGGTCAGGACCGACCCGGGGGCAATTGTGCCCGCCGTTCTCGACACTCCTGCCTTGGGGCGTGGCAGCCCTCCTGTGAACTTCATCGCCGAGGACGAAAGAGCCTCTGAAGCAGCAGGTTTCGGACGGGTCCTTTGAGGCGATCGCCGCCACGACCAAACCCAAGACAAGCGAAATGGCCAGGGCGACGCCTACCGGAAGATGATGCATACCGGCTTCGTACCGACCGCTCCGACAACCGTCGACCAACGTTTGGAAACAGTCCCGTCACGGCCTCAGGCATGCCTAACAAACGGTTAACCGTCACTCATTAGGGCTGTTAGCAGTCGGTCGCCGGGGCCGAGGATGTATTCACATTTTTGCTCAAATTGATTCAGAATAATTTGCTCCTCGTAAGCCACGATCGCAACATACCTGGGATCAAGTAAGTCAAAAATCTCTCTGAGTGCGTTGTCAGTGCAGTAGC
>NZ_JAMYTB010000040.1:0-16909 GCF_040322275.1 Mesorhizobium sp. M0174 | reverse complement strand
CCGGGCCGTCTCTTCCCCCCGCTTGGTTGCCCCCGTACCGCGCCCCGCCCCGCCCCCGGGGCCGGGGACTCTCTACCCCGGCCGGGGCCACTAAACCCCCCCCCGGGGGGGCCCCGGGGGGCCCCCGCGCCCGTCTTGGCACCCCCCGAAGTCTTGGCACCCCCCGCAAACGGCAATTCGAAATTGAGCGGCGCCATCACCGCACGTCCGTTGACGAGCTTGCCGTCGATGAGGTTCATCGGCGGCGAGCCGACGAAGCTTGCCACGTAGGTGTCGCGCGGATTGTTGTAGATCTCGTACGGCGTGCCGGTCTGGACGATGCGGCCATGGTTGAGCACGCCGACCTTGTCACCCATCGACATCGCCTCGATCTGATCGTGCGTCACGAACAGGAAGGTGGCGCCAAGCTGCATCTGCAGGTTCTTCAATTCGGTGCGCAGCGCCTCGCGCAATTTGGCGTCGAGCGCCGACAACGGCTCGTCCATCAGGAATACCCGCGGCTTGCGCACGATGGCGCGGCCGATCGAGACGCGCTGCATCTCGCCGCCTGAAAGCCTGTCGGTCTTGCGGTCGAGCAGATGCTCGATGCGCAGCGTCCTGGCCGCGCGGTCGACACGATCCTTGATCTCGGCATCGGGCAGCCGGCGGATCTTCGGCTTCAGCGGAAATTCGAGGTTCTGGCGCACCGTATAGCGCGGATAGAGCGAATATTGCTGCAGCACCAGCGCCACGTCGCGCTCGGCCGCGCCCCAGTCGGCGACATCGACGCCATCGATGAAGACCTGGCCTTCGCTCGGTTTTTCCAGGCCGGCAATCATGCGCAGCGTCGTCGTCTTGCCGGCGCCGGTCTCGCCAAGCAGGACGAAGAACTCGCCATCGGCGATGTCGAGATCGAGCCCGGTCAAGGCGGTGTGGTTATCAAACTTCTTTGAGATGTTCTTGAGCTGGATGTGGGCCATCAGAGTCTCACTCCCAGCGATTTGCCGCTCGCCGTGTCGAAGAAATGCGCCTGGCTGGGATCGATTCTGACGAAGACCCTTTCGCCGGGGCCGCTGATGAAGCCGCTCTTGGTGCGCGCACGCAGCATCTTGGAGCCGACCTTGAGGTCGACGATGTCGAAGGACCCGAGCGGCTCGACGATCTGCGTCTCCACCGGCAGGAACCCCTCGGCGGCTTCGCGGCGGACGAGGACGCCTTCCGGCCGGATGCCGAGCGCGAGTTGGCTGCCGGCATGGCCATTGAGCTTCGACAGCAAGGCGCGCGGGAATTCGAAGCCAGCGGCCGCATCGCCGACCGTGACCGAGGCCGATGAGGGTTTCTCGGTCACCGAAGCGTCGGCGACGTTCATCACCGGGCTGCCGACAAATTGCGCGACGAAAAGATTCGCCGGATGCGAATAGACCTCGTCCGGCGAGCCGACCTGCTGCAGTACACCTTCATGCATGATGACGATGCGGTCGGCGAGGCTCATCGCCTCGATCTGGTCGTGGGTGACATAGATGCTGGTCGAACCCTGCTTGATGTGCAGCCGCTTGATCTCGGCCCGCATCTCCTCGCGCAGCTTGGCATCGAGCGCGCCGATCGGCTCGTCCATCAGCATCGCCTTCGGCCGCCGCACCAAGGCCCGGCCGATCGCCACGCGTTGCATGTCGCCGCCCGACAGCGCGGACGGTTTCTTGGCGAGGAGATCGCTGATCTGCAGCGTCTTGGCGACCGAGCGCACCTCGCTGTCGATCTCGGCCTTGCTCTTGCGCGTCGCTCTCAGTGGAAAGGCGATGTTCTCGTAAACGCTCATATGCGGATAGAGCGAAAACGATTGGAAGACCATGGCGATGTCGCGGTCGGCGGCCTTGAGGTGCTGGACCGGCTTGCCGTCGATGAGGATGTCGCCGCCGTCGATCGTCTCCAGTCCGGCAACGGCCCTGAGTGTCGTCGTCTTGCCGCAGCCCGACTGGCCGAGCAGCACGATGAACTCGTTATCGTCGATCTTCAGGTTGAGGTCCTTGATGACCTGGACGGCGCCGAAATATTTCTGGACGCCGCGAAGCTCGATCTGGGTCAATGCTGTGCCCCCGGATTTGCCCCTTGCCCGGTGCCGGCCTTCTCCTCCGGCGCGATCTTGGAGGTGATGTTGAAGCCGACCAGGCCCATCAGGATGATGGTCACGCCGTAGCTGTGCAGCAGCATGTTCCACGGCTGGCAGAGCGCGATGATACCGAGCACCATCAGCACCTGGCTGCCCGGTTCGAGATATTTCTGGTTGATGTCGCGAAAGCTCATTTGCGGATCGCTCCGAAGGACATGCCGCGCAACAGGTGGTTGCGGAGCAGGAAGGTGAAGATCGCGACCGGCAGCAGGAACAGGAAGGTTCCGGCGGCGATCACCGTCCAGTCCGGCAGGCCGGAACCGACCTGGCTGGGGATGAAGGGCGGTGCCGTCTGGGCACGGCGGCTGGTCATGATCAGTGCGAAGGCATATTCGTTCCACGCCGTGATGAAGCAGAACACGGCGGTGGCGGCGATGCCGGTGGCGGCCTCGGGCAGCACGATCTTGAAGAAGGCCTCCATGCGCGTGTAGCCGTCGACGAGCGCCGCCTCTTCATACTCCTTCGGGATTTCGTCCATGAAGCCCTTCATCAGCCAGACCGAGAAGGACAAGTTGAAGGCGGTGTAGAGAATGATCAGGCCGACATGGGAATCGTTGAGCCCTACCGCCCGGTACATCAGGAACATTGGGATGGCGACGACCACCGGCGGCAGCATGCGCGTCGACAGGATGAAGAAGAGCAGATCCGCCTCTCCCTTCACCTTGAAGCGCGAGAAGCCATAGGCGGTGAAGGTGCCCATGCCGACGGCCAGGACGGTCGAGGTTATGGCGACGATCAGCGAGTTCATGAAACGGCTCGGATAGCCCGACCACTGCACCTGGCCCTTGCCGTCGCGCACGATCTTTTCGCCGCCATTGAAGACGACGCGCTCCCACCACGGCGCAGCCGCGTACTCCTCCGGCGACGGCGGGCTGCGCAGCTGCGAACGCTTGGTGAACAACTTGACGAAGGGCGATATCTCCGGCTGGAAAACCACCGTCGGCGGAATGGTGGTGGCGAGGTTGCGCGGCTTGAAAGCCGTCGAGGCGATCCAGTAGATCGGCGCCAGGAAGATGATCGTCACCAGCAGGACAGCGACGATGGCGACCCGGTTGAAGGTGATTTCGGAAGAAGTGCGGACTGCGGCCATCTCAGCGCTCCTTCACCTTGTTGAGGTATTTGACATAGATGTTGGTGATCGCCAGCACCATGATCAGCACGATGTAGGCGAGCGCGCAGGAACGCCCGGTCTGCCATTCCTGAAACGCCATCTTATAGAGCCGGATCGAGATCAGCTCGGCCGTCGGCTGGCTGGTGAGAATGTAGGCGAGGTCGAAGGTCTTGAACGCCTCCATGGTGCGGAAGATGACCGCGATCATCAGGATCGGCGCAACCAGCGGCAGCGTTATGCGGAAGAAGGTGTAGAACGGCCCGGCCCTGTCGATCGCGGCTGCCTCGTAGAGATGCTTGGGCACAGCCGACAGGCCGGCCAGCGACAACAGCATGACAAAGGGCGACCACATCCAGATGTCGGTCAGCGCGACCGCATAGAGCGCCATTTTCGGATTCGACAGCCATTCGAAGGTGCCGAGGCCCAGCGCATAATTGATGATGCCGAAGGACGGATCGTAGAGCAGCTTCCAGAACAGGCCGACGACGGCCATCGACAGCATCATCGGCAACAACAGAAGCGTCGTCAGCAGGCCCTTGAGCGGAATGTCGCGGTTGAGCAGCATGGCCACGCCGAAGCCGACGAGCAGCTGGCCGGCGACCGAGATGATGACGTATTTCGCGGTGATGGCGAAGTTGGACCAGACATAGGGATCGCTGAGCAGGTCGCGATAGTTTTGCAACCCGACGAAATTCGCTGCCGCGCTGGTCGAGGCTCGGAAATCGGTGAACGAATAACCCAGCGAATAGATCAGCGGGAAGATGTTGAAGACGATCAGAAACAGGATCGTCGGGATGATGAAGAGATTGCGGATCGAAATGTCGCTTAGACCGCGAGCGGCGGCCCGCGAGGACCTGTCCAGCGTGGTGATCATTGTGGTCGCCAAGACCCTGCTCCCAGTTCAGAAATCAGAAAGATTTCAAAAATCAGAAAAAGAAACGGAGGAGGCACGAGCGCCCCCTCCGTGAAACTTCATGCTTATTGGCCGCGGCCGTATTTCTTGAAGGTCGCGTTCCAGTCGGCTGCCAGTGCGTCCAGCGTCTCCTTGGCGGTGCCTTCGCCGCCGATCATGTAGGGATAGATGCGCTGGTTGAGCTGCTGCAGCAGTTCCGCATATTCCGGAACCGCCCAGAAGTCCTTTACCTTGAACATGGTCTCGTAGAACGCCTTGTTGTAGGGCGTGGCGTTCTGGAATTCGGGCGACTTGAGCACGGCGGCACTACAGGTGTAGCCGCCGAGCGCTGCCCACTTCTTCTGGGTCTCGTCCTTGATGAACCATTCCAGGAACTTCGTCGCCTCTTCCTGCTTCTGCGAGTAGGAAACGATGGAGATGCCCTGACCGCCGAGTGCGGCGAACTGGTCCCCGTTCGGGCCGGGAGGATTGGCGAAGAAACCGGTGTTCTTGGCATTCGGGTTCGACGCCTCGTTGATCAGCGAGGGGAAGAACGCGAAGTAGTTCATGCTCATTGCGGCCAGGTTTTCAGTGATCGCCTGGTTGTCCTCGACGAAGAACGACTTGGCCCAGCCCGGGGGCGTGAACTTGTAGAGTTCCTTGTAGGCGTCGAGCGCCGCGACCGCCTTGTCGGAGTTGATGAAGCCATCGACCTTGTAGGTCTTATAGTCACCCAGCTCGCCGCCAAAGGAGAACAGCGCGTTTTCGAAGCCCATCGCCATCGCGTCGTAGGAATTGTCGGTGTAGATGGCTATGCCGTATTTCTTCTGGTCCGGACGGTGGAAGAATTCGGCGATGTCGCGCAAAGCCTTCCAGTCCTTCGGCACGTCGAGATCGTAGCCATACTTGGCCTTGAAGGCTTCCTTTTCCTTGGGGTCTTCGAACCAGTCCTTGCGATAGGACCAGCCGACGGCGTCGCCTTCGAGCGGAATGGCCCAGTATTTGCTGCTGCCGCCCGGATATTCGGCATAGTATTTCACCGTGGCCGGTGCCATCACTTCACCGACCTTGTGCTTGTTGAAGAAGTCGGTCAGGTCGACATAGTGGCCACCGGTCGAGCCGGCACCGAGCCATTGCGAGTCGCCGACGACCATATCGTAGGCGTCGCCATGGGCGTTGAACTCGGTGAAGGCCTTGGTCTGGAAGTCGGGCCACGGTGTGGTTTCCACCGTGATCTTGACGCCGGTTTCCTTCTCGTACTCGTTGCCGAGTTCCTGCAGGTAATTGGCCGGATCCCATTCCGCCCAGAAGATTGTAAGTTCCTTTTCCTGCGCGTAGACGGACGTTCCGCAGGCGAGCACTAGGCCGATACCAGCAAGCAAGCTGGTCATTGTCTTGCGCATAATGATTTCCTCCCTTGTGCGCATTCTACCGTTCATGAGAACCGGCATCGAGGCCGGCCCTGGTAGTCCTCCCGTGAGGGCACCGTTCCGGTTTTTGAGCCTCCTCGTTCGACCGAAACGGATATTAGCCTTCACCCTTTTGATCCGCTTTATTTGTCCTGATCTGGTATTACCAATTCCAGAGGAACGTCAAGCCCTTTCTTGGACGGCGACGGACACGCAGACAAGTTGGTTTCTGCGATATCTGCCTGTTTTCCCTGAATTTTCCTACTCTTTGATACATAAATGCCTTGCTTGGACCGCTGCATCGGTAGTAGCATGAATAGTCAGGTTGAAAATCTGGTCGAACCAGATTGACGTTATCTAGCGGCCGACGTCGGCGCGATCCCATCTCATTCAGTCACCGATTCCGTCACCGCCGCGCGCACCAGAGCGCCGGCCGCCCATTGCGCGACCGACATCATGCGGCGGCTATCCAGTCCCCATATATCCTTCAAAACGATCAGCACCTCAACGCCGAAGATCAGCGACAGCGCCTGCGCGAGCCGCTTGAATTCGCGCGGCGGCAACTGGCCCTTGAGTGGCGCGATCGCATCCTTCAAAAGCTCGATGCGATGGCCGCGCGTGAAGGCCGGTTCGCCGCCCAGCGTGCCTGCCTGTCGCTGTGCCCACTGGTCGAGCGACAGTTTCAGCGCCGCCTTGAACGTCGCTTCGAAGGCCTCGATGCGCGGCATGGCGGTGTCGAACAGCTCGGCCACCCGGCGCTCCGGATCGGCAGAGCTCGATTGCCAGGTAAGGATCGGCCCGAGCCCTTCGTCGACCACCGCCTGCACCAGCGCCGCCTGGCTCGGAAAATACCGATAAGCGGTGGCGCGCGAGACTTCCGCTGCTTCCGCCACCTCGCTGACGGAGGGCGTGGCGCCCGCCTGCATCAGCTTTGTCGCCGTCTCCAGCATCAGCCGCTTGGTGCGCGCGCGGGCCCCGCGCTCAGCCCGCGGGCTGGCGCCTTGGCCGGCGTCGTCGTTCACTCTCGCTTGTTGACGTGAGACATCCATGTCAATACGATACGCGCGTCTCAAAAAATTGCAATGGCCCTTCGCCCATCGAACGGCCAGGCAAAGGGGCGGCAGCGCCGAACACGCCCAAGACCGGGGAAACGCGATGAAGCGCATCTATGTGGTGGGCACCGCCGACACCAAGGGCGAGGAACTCGCATTTCTGTCCGATGCGGTCGCCGCTACCGGCGCTTCGATTGCCCGTGTCGACATCGGAACACGCGGCGCGACCGTGCCGGTCGACATTTCGGCCGACGAGGTCGCCAGCCACCATTCCGAGGGTCGCAATGCCGTGCTCGGCGTCGACGATCGCGGCACCGCTGTGGCGGCAATGGCTGCCGCCTTTGCCCGGTTTGTTCAATCGCGCAGCGACATTGCCGGGATTGTCGGTATCGGCGGCGGTGGCGGCACCTCGATCATCACCGCAGGCATGCGCACGCTGCCGCTCGGCCTGCCCAAGATCATGGTTTCGACCTTGGCTTCCGGCGACACCGGACCTTATGTCGGCATCTCCGACATCGTCATGATGCCGTCGGTGACCGACATTGCCGGCCTCAACCGGCTTTCGCGTGTCGTGCTGCACAATGCCGCCCAGGCGATATCAGGCATGGCGACAAAGCCGGCGCCGCCGCCCGACGGCAAACCGTCGCTCGGCCTCACCATGTTCGGCGTCACCACGCCGTGCGTGACCGCCGTCGCCGACGAGCTTCGTTCGACCTATGACTGCATGGTCTTTCATGCCACCGGAACCGGCGGCCGCACTATGGAAAAATTGGCCGACAGCGGCCTGTTGTCCGGCGTCATCGACATCACAACGACCGAAGTCTGCGACTTGCTGTTTGGCGGCGTGCTGCCGGCGACCGAAGATCGCTTTGGCGCCATCGCCCGCACCAGGCTGCCTTATGTCGGCTCGGTCGGCGCGCTCGACATGGTCAATTTCTGGGCGCCGCCGACAATTCCGGAACGCTATCGCGGCCGGCTGTTCTATGAGCACAATCCAAACGTCACACTGATGCGCACCACTGCCGACGAAAGCAGAACGATCGGCGAATGGATCGGGACAAGGCTGAGCCTCTGCCAGGGTCCGGTTCGTTTCCTCATTCCGGAGAAAGGCGTGTCGGCGCTCGACATCGAAGGCGGCGCCTTCTTCGACCCTGAAGCCGATGCCGCTTTGTTCGAGGCGATCGAGCGTACCATCAAACCCGCCAAAACGCGGCGCGTGCTGCGCCTGCCGCTGCACATCAACGATCCGGAATTCGCCTGGGCCGCCACAACGGCCTTCCTCGACATCGCCAGACAGTGAGACACCAAGACATGGCCGCCATACCGCGCAAGAAAATCCTGGAGAAATTCCGCATGATGATTGCGGATGGCGTGCCGATCGTCGGCGGCGGTGCCGGCACCGGCCTGTCGGCCAAGGCCGAGGAAGCCGGCGGCATCGACCTGATCATCATCTACAATTCCGGCCGCTACCGCATGGCCGGGCGCGGCTCGGCCGCCGGCCTGCTCGCCTATGGCAACGCCAACGAGATCGTCAAGGAGATGGCCTACGAAGTGCTGCCGGTGGTGAAGAAGACGCCGGTGCTGGCCGGCGTCAACGGCACTGATCCCTTCGTCATCATGCCGCTGCTTTTGGCCGAGTTGAAGACGATGGGCTTTTCCGGCGTCCAGAATTTTCCGACCATCGGCCTGTTCGACGGCCAGATGCGGCGGAGTTTTGAAGAAACCGGCATGGGCTTCGGGCTCGAGATCGACATGATCGCCGAGGCTCACAGACTCGACCTGTTGACCACGCCCTATGTCTTCAACCCAGACGAGGCGCGCGCCATGACAACAGCCGGCGCCGACATCGTCGTCGCCCATATGGGGGTGACCACCGGCGGCTCGATCGGCGCGACGTCGGCTAAATCGCTGGACGACTGTGTCAGCGAGATCGACGCCATCGCCAAAGCGGCACGCTCAGTGCGCGAGGATATAATCCTGCTTTGCCATGGCGGGCCGATCTCGATGCCGGACGACGCCAGATATATTCTCGAGCGCTGCAAGGGCCTGCACGGGTTCTATGGCGCCAGTTCGATGGAGCGGCTGCCGGCGGAAGCCTCGATCGCCAGGCAGACGGCGGATTTCAAGGCCGTCACGTTCGGCGCTGCGTAGAGACCAGCAAAAGAAGGTGGGACGATGACCGACAACAGCAAGGTGTTCGTATATCCAAAAGACGTCAGCGCCTTCGGCTTCGACTGGGGCAGGCTGTCGCTGACGGTCGCTCCCGAAGTGAACGGCGCAAAGCGATTTTCCGGTGGTGTCGTCGACCTCCCGTCGGGCAAGGGCCATACGCGTCATAACCATCCGGGTGCGGAGGAGATCATCTTCGTCATCTCAGGCGATGGCGAGCAGATGGTCGAGGACGAGAAAGGCAACCCGGTCGTCGAGAAAGTCGGCCCCGGCTGCACCATCTATGTGCCGGAAAGCCGCTTCCACTCGACGCTCAATACCGGCGATGGGCCGATGCAGCTTTTCGTCGTCTATTCGCCGGCCGGGCCGGAACTGGCGTTGCGGGAGTTGCCGGATTTCAGGTTGATCCCGCCGGGCGGGGATAGAAGCGCCTAACCCCCGCCCGCGTTCCAGCCCCGGCCCCGATCGCCGAACATCACGTACCCTGTGTCGGTGACCGCCACCGTGTCCTCCAGCTTGATGAAGCCGCGCGTCGGGTGGAGCATGGTCGTCTCGACCGAAAGCACCATGTTCTTCTCCAGCGGCTTTGCGGCATAGGTGCCTTCATAGGTCACCGGATGGTTGGTCATCAGGAACGGCGCTTCATGCGTGATCAGCCCCATGCCATGCGCGAAGAAATCGGTATAGGGCGCAACCTTCGACTTCTTCAGCACGCCTTCGGCATGAGAAATCATGTCACCGCCCAGCGTGCCCGCCTTGACCTTGGAGAAGGCCGCCTGCTGCACTGTCTCGATCTCGGCCAGCAGATCCTCGAGTTCGGCGTCAGGCTCGCCCAGCACGCCCATGCGGCAAAGGTCGCCGATATAGCCGTGGTAGTTGCCGCCGGAATCGATCGACATCACCTCGCCCCGTTTCCACGCCTGCGGCGAGGCGGCGCGGTTGTGGCTGGAGCCTAGCGTCAACAGGCAATATTCGAAATGCGCGCCGCGATTGGTCTCCTCGCGCCTGAGCTGTTCGATGATCTCGCTCTTGGTCGTGCCTTCGCGTGCCCAGCCGATGGTCGCCAGCATGGAATCGGTGATCAGCTCGGAGGCGATGCGCAGCTTCTCCAACTCGGCCTCGGTTTTGATTGCGCGCATGCGCTCCAGCATATCAGTCGCATCGATCAGCTTGGCATCCGGCAGCGCGTTGCGGATCAGCATATAGGCGTCGGACGGCAGGAAGGCGGGCTCGATGCCGACGCGGGCATTGCCCTTGCCGATCTTTCGCAAATGCTCGACCGCCAGGTTGGCGGCATCGAGCGTGCCCCAGCAGGCGGCATGCAGTGTCGGCGTCCAGAATGGATGGTTCTGGTGCTCGCCGCCTTCCATGCGGTTGCCGATATAGGCGGCATGCTCCGGCCCACCTTTCTCATAGACGACGACAGGCAGATAACGGCTGTGGCCGATCGCATCCATGGCGGCGAAGAAGATGAACTTGTAGCCGCCAAGCAGATACTGCGTGTTGTGCTTGGAGGTGGCGAGCAGCACGTCGATGCCGGCCTCCTCCATCAGCCCGTCCACCCGAGCCTGGTCGAACGGCACGCCGCCGACGGCATTCTTGCCTGGGGCAATGTTCATGTCTCTCTCCCTGAAATCCCTTGGCCGGCCGCTCGCCGGCACCGGCTTTCCGGCTCTGACCCTCGGCTATGCTTAATCTGCATCATTTTGCCCGATCTGGTCCAGCCAGAACGGGCGAACCAGCCCCAAAGCTGGTCCACCTGCTGCACTTTACTCCAGTCTGGGTCCTGCCAGAACCGCGCATCGAACCGTTTCCGTACAACTGGTCCAACGGACGGAAATTTCAAAGCCACGTGAGGATGCGCCAATTCCGTCTTTGGCGAAACCCCGCACAAGGCCCATAATCAGCCGTGCAGGATGCTTACGAGCGTCCGAGGGGTACGGCGGACCCGGCCGGGTCCGCGGAGAGGACGGAGTTCGATCATGCCAGAGTTCACCATTTCCAGACGTACGATGCTTGCGGGTTCGGCATTGCTGCTGGCCTCCACCGCGATGCCGACGATCGGGTCGGCGCAGACGCCGAAAAAGGGCGGACGACTGGTTGTCGCCGCTGATTCCGAGCCGCGCAATCTCAATCCGGCGATCGTCGCCTCGAACGGCGTCTTCTTCATTTCGAGCAAGATCGTAGAAACCTTGGCTGAGGCCTCCTTTGAGGGCAAGGACGGGCTCGATCCGCGCCTGGCACTCAGCTGGGAAGGTGCCGCCGACGGCCTATCGGTGACGTTCAAGCTGCGCGAGGGCGTCAAATGGCATGACGGTAAACCTTTCACCTCCGGCGATGTCGCGTTCTCGGCGCTGCATATCTGGAAGCCGCTGCAGAATCTCGGCCGCACCGTGTTCAAGGATCTGGAGGCGGTCGACACGCCGGACGAAGCCACCGCCGTGTTCAAATTCGCCAAGCCGACACCGTTCCAACTGATCCGCAACGCCTTGCCGGCGCTGAGCAGCGTGGTGCCCAAGCACATCTACGAGACCGGAAAGATCGAGGACAACCCGGCCAACAACGCCCCGGTCGGCACCGGCCCGTTCAAATTCGCCGAATACAAACCCGGCGAATATTACCGGCTGGAGAAGAATACGGATTATTGGGGCAAGGACGAGCCCTATCTCGACGAGATCATCTATCAGGTGCTGCCGGACCGCACAGCAGCGGCCAGCGCGCTCGAGGCCGAAGAGATCCAGCTCGCCGCCTTCTCTGCCGTGCCCCTCGCCGATCTCGACCGCATCTCCAAAGTGCCCGGCCTCAAGGTGATCACCGAAGGCTACGAAGGGCTGACTTACCAACTCGTCGTCGAGATCAACCATCGCCGCAAGGAGCTGGCCGACCTGAAAGTGCGCCAGGCGATCGCTCACGCCATCGACAAGGATTTCGTCGTCAAGACGGTGTTTCTCGGCTATGCCGCCACCGCCACTGGCCCGGTGCCGAAAAACGACCCGCAATTCTACACCGCCGACGTGCCGACGTACGCCTTCGACCTCGTCAAGGCCAACACCTTGCTGGACGAGGCCGGCTACAGCCGAGGCGATGACGGCAAGCGCTTTTCACTGAAACTGCTGCCGGCGCCCTATTTCAACGAGACCAAGCAGTTCGGCGACTATCTGCGCCAGGCGCTCGCCGCCATCGGCATCGACGCTCATCTGGTCAACAACGACTCGGCCGCGCATATCAAGGCTGTTTACACCGACCACGCCTTCGACCTTGCGGTCGGGCCGCCGGTGTTCCGCGGCGATCCTGCGATCTCGACCACCATCCTGGTGCAGAGCGGCATTCCAGACGGCGTGCCCTTCTCCAACCAAGGCGGCTATAAGAACGCCGAACTCGATGCCCTGATCGCCAAGGCATCGGAGACGCTCGACACCGCCGCCCGCACCGAACTCTACAAGGAGTTCCAGAGAAAAGTTGCCGCCGACCTGCCACTGATCAACGTCGCCGAATGGAGTTTCATCAGCGTCGCACGTGATACGGTCAAGAACATCGCCAACAATCCGCGCTGGGCGGTATCGAACTGGGCGGACACTTGGCTGGAGGGGTAAGGAAGTCTCTCCAGACTTGCGCGCCGCTTGTGTGCTCAGCTTCAACGATGAGAGCTTTTTCGCGCCCCCCTCTGTCCTGCCGGACATCTCCCCCACAAGGAGGGAGATTGGCAGCTTTGGCGTTGCCGGCCGTCTTGCAACGCTGGAGATTGGCGAAAGCGACAATGACAGCTGATCTCCCCCCTTGTGGGGGAGATGTCCGGCAGGACAGAGGGGGCGCCGTAGAGCGCGGCACCGAAGACTTGGCTCTCCTATCGGCGTTATGCCATGACCCGCGCTGTCATCCTCCTTCGCCGCCGTCTCGTCGGCAGCATCTTCGTGCTGCTGATTGTCGTCATCGGCACCTTCCTGTTACTCGAAGCCGCTCCCGGCGACGCGGTCGATGCCTACATCGTCTCGACCGGCGGCGACGCCGGGATGATCGAGCTGTTGCGTCACCGCTGGGGTCTCGACCAGACGGAACTGACGCGGCTCGCCAATTATCTTTGGGCGCTGCTGCATCTCGATCTCGGCCAATCGGTCACCTTTTCGCGGCCGATCCGCGACGTCATCCTCGAGCGCCTGCCCAACACGCTGCTGTTGATGGGCAGCGCCACCGCGCTCTCCTTCGGTCTCGGCTCGGCACTCGGCATCTATGCCGGCGCCAGGCCCGGCAGTTTTCGCGATCGCTTTCTGTCCATCGGTTCGCTGGCGCTCTATGCCGTGCCGGGCTTCTGGCTTGGGCTGGTGCTGATCATCGTCTTTGCCGTCGACCTGCGATGGTTTCCGATCGGCGGGATCGAGAGTATCGCCTCGGCCCGGACCGGCCTCGATCGCGCCGCCGATATCGCCCGCCATCTCGTCCTGCCGGTTTCGGCGCTCGGCTTCATCTATCTCGCGCTCTATCTGCGCATGATGCGCGCCGGCATGGCCGAGGTCTGGCGACAGGATTTTGTGCTGGCCGCCCGCGCCAGGGGACTTTCCCGCCGCCGCATCGTGCTCGCTCACGTCGCCCGCAATGCGCTGTTGCCGCTGGTCACCATGCTTGGCCTGCAGTCCGCGCAGATGTTGGGCGGCAGCGTCGTTATCGAAAGCGTCTTTTCCGTGCCAGGCCTTGGCCGGCTGGCGCAGGAAGCGGTGGCGGCACGCGACACGCCGTTGCTGCTCGGCATCATTCTCATCAGCGCCGTCCTGGTCGTCATCATCAACCTTCTCGTCGACATCGCCTACGCCGTCCTTGATCCGCGCGTCGGGGCCAGTGAGGCCGGCGCGTGAGCCCGCTTCGCCGCTTTCTTCGCACGCCGGAAGCGATCGCCGGCGCGGTCATCCTGACGGCGCTGTCTGCCGTGGCGCTTGCCGCACCTTTGTTCTTTCCGAGCGATCCGCAGGCCATTGCCGGGCCGGCATTGCTGTCGCCGTTCCAGGACTGGTCGCTGCCACTCGGTACCGACCGCCTCGGCCGTGACGTGCTGGCCGAGCTTTTCCACGGCGCCCGCACCTCGCTCGCGGTCGGCCTGGCAGCAGCAGCCACCGCGCTTGTCGTCGGCGCCGTAATCGGCACGTTGGCCGGTTTTGCCGGCGGCCTTGTCGACGAGGTGCTGATGCGCATCACCGACGCTTTCCAGACCGTCCCAGCCTTCCTGCTGGCTTTGGCTTTCGTCAGCATTGTCGGGCCGTCGCTCGGCGTCGTCGTCACTGCGATCGCGCTGGGCGCCTGGACCGGACCGGCACGCGTGACGCGGGCCGAAGTGCTGTCGATCCGCGAGCGCGATTTTGTTGCCGGCGCCCGCGTCATCGGCATGCATCCGCTGGAGATCGCCTTTCGCGAGGTGCTGCCCAACGCGCTGCCGCCGGTACTGGCCTTGTCGTCGGTGATCGTCGCCGCGGCTATTCTCACCGAAGCGGCATTGTCTTTTCTCGGCCTCGGCGACCCCAACCGCGTGACCTGGGGCGGCATGATCGCCGAAGGCCGCGCCGTGCTGCGCACCGCGCCCTTCCTCTCGATCGTTCCGGGAATAGCACTCGTGCTGACCGTGCTCGGCGTCTATCTCGCCGGCGAAGGCGTCGTCGAGACGACATCGGTGAGGAGGAGCCTGTCGTGACGGCGCTTGCTTCGATCCGCAATCTGACGGTGACCTATCGCCGCGACGGCGCCGAGGTGGCGGCGCTGAAACATATCAGCTTCGATGTCGCCGCCGGCGAGCGCCTCGCCATCATCGGCGAGAGCGGCTCGGGCAAGAGCACGTTGGCGCTGGCGATTGCTGGGCTGCTGCCGGCCAGTGCCAAGATCGGCGGAGCGATCGAGTGGCAGATGACGGAATTTCGATCGTCTCATTCGAAAGATCATCAATCTTTCCTTGTTCTCAATAGCCTTCCTCTCGGAGGCCGTGATATCGGCTTCGTTTTCCAGGACCCATCCGCCAGTCTCGATCCGGTCATGCCAATCGGCAAGCAGATCGCGGAAGTCGCGCGCACGCATCTCGGACTTGACTGGCGACACGCCTATGCCAGAGCAAAAGCCTTGCTCGAACGCGTCCGTCTGCCCGACCTCGATGCCGCTCTGCGCGCCTTTCCACATCAGCTCTCCGGCGGCCAGAAGCAGCGCGTGGCGATCGCCGCCGCGATCGCGGCCGGGCCGAAACTGCTGATCGCCGACGAGGCGACCAGTGCCCTGGACACCATCGTGCAGGCCGAAATCGTCGGGCTGATCCGGCGACTCGTGACCGAGGACGGCATGACGCTGCTGTTCATCAGCCACGACATTGGGCTGGCCGCTGAGCTTGGAGAGCGCATCGCCGTGTTCCGGCATGGCGAGCTGCTCGAGCTCGGTGCGACGGCGCAGGTGGTCAGTGCGCCGCGTCACGCGTACACAAGGGCGCTGCTCGACGCCAATCTCGGCCTAGACGCCGAGCCGCTGCTGCAGCGAACATGACCAGTCCGCTGCTCGCCGTTTCCGGCCTGACCAAACGATACAGTAGCGGCGGCAAGATCATCGCCGCGGCCGACGATGTTTCCTTCCACATCGAGTATGGCGAGACGCTGGCGCTGGCCGGACCTTCCGGCAGCGGCAAATCGACGATCGCTCGGCTCATACTGCGGCTCATCGAAGCCGATGCTGGCCGAATCGAATTTGAAGGCAGTGATTTCCTGTCGTTGAACGGCGCTGCGTTGCGCGACCGGCGCGCTCGTCTGCAGACGGTGTTTCAGGATCCGCTCGCCGCCTTGAACCCACGCGCCACGGTGGCACGTGTGCTCGACGACCCCTTGCGCATCCATCACATCGCCTCTCGCGCCGAACGCCCGCGCCGTATCGTCGCTCTGCTGGAACGCGTCGGCCTCAGCGCCGGTCTCGCCGGCCGCGCCATTCACGAAATCTCCGGCGGTCAGCGCCAGCGCGTTGCAATCGCCCGCGCCATCGCCACGAAACCGTCGCTGGTCGTGCTCGACGAGGCGGTGTCGGCGCTCGACGTTTCGGTGCGCGCGCAGATCCTGCGGCTGCTGCTCGACCTTCAACGCGAGGAGCGCATCGCCTATCTCTTCATTTCGCACGATCTCGGCGTCGTCCGTGCCATCGCCCACCGCATCGCCATTCTGGACGGCGGGCGGATTGCCGAGAGCGGCGATGCCCGCACCGTCATCGACGCGCCGCAATCCGCGATCGGCAAGGCGCTGGTGGCGGCAGCGCCAAGACTGTCGAGGATCGAACGGGACGCATCATGACCGACGCCGAAGCCCGAGCCGAAAAACTGTCACGCGAACTCGATTCCGCCTTCCGCAACCGTGCCGATCTCTATCGTCTGTTGCTCGACGAGCTAACCGCGGAAGTTGGCGCGGAAAAGGCTGAGGCGATCATGATCCGCACCATTGAACGGCGAGGCAGGGAGGTTGCGGCGGCGGCCTTCGCCGATTTCGGCCCCAACGACGCACCGGCGATCGGCGAGGCGTTCCTGGCCGTCAGCCCGGATGGCGGTCGCATGTATCCGACCGACGTCGAACGCGGTCCGGACCGCATTGCCTCAAGGTCAGGCGCTGCCCGCTGAAGGACGCCTGGGTCGAAGCCGGCGTCGACGACGAGAAACTCGCCACGCTCTGCCGCATCGCCGGCGCCTTCGATCGCGGCCTGTTCGAGGCTACCGGGGTACGCTTCGACAATGTCACCTGGACACCGGGCCACGGTTTCGGCTGCTGCCACATCGCTTTGACCAACCGGGATGCCGGTTAGAGCTACAACTCGAGCCATGTCGGCGAAGACGTAGAGTTCCGTTCCGTTGGGCAGCACAGAGCCAACAAAAACTCCCAGCGGCGTAAGGCCACGGCAATCAAATCAATCCGAGACTTGTCGGAATTGCGGCATCCTTGTTCGTCTTCCGTAGGGAGTTCCTGGAGGTGAATTATGAGCGAATTGCCGGTGGTCAAAACGAGACGCAAAGGCAAGACCCTTATGCAGAGCATGCTTGACGTTGCCCCCAGTTTCTATCCAGTTTTGAGTTCGTTTCCGGCGTGGGTTGTGCCCTGCTGGGCGGGTGAAGCGACGGGCGCTGGCGCGGAGCCTTTGGCG
>NZ_JAMYTB010000039.1:0-18352 GCF_040322275.1 Mesorhizobium sp. M0174 | reverse complement strand
TGCTTCACCATGCGGTCGTCGTCCAGATCGAAGGATCGAGTTATCGGCTCCGCCAGCACGCCGAGCTCATGCCCGAACACTTGCGATCAAAAGCCTCCATCACCCCGCCGACATTAAATCCACCATCGCGACCGCGCGGCCGGCCACCGAAAAATGGACACCCCTCCGCCACAGTCTGAGCGGCGAAACTGGGGAATTTTACTTCGGCACTTTTGGGGAAAATTCGAGCGATATTGACAGCCACCGACGGGATCGGATTGGTCTCCGCGGGCAGATCCTCGACCAGCCATTACCAGCAGGCGGGAAGCCCCAGCCTTACAAATCCCAGCACGGGCAATCCCACGAATGCCCCGACTGCCAGCGTCCCATGCGCAGGACAGGAATCACCGTTGCGCCTGTTTCGCCGCCCCGGCCATCACCTTTCTGGTGCGATACGTCATGAATCCGACAATCTGCCCCCCTTATATGCCTGCAAAACCAAGCGTCACGCCGCGGCGCGACACCGCTCGGCCCCGGCCACACCCAAAGACCGACAGTGTGCATTGAGAGCGCAAAGATCGCCGCCGATCGTCCGGCAAGCTGCTCGCGAAGGTCGCCGGATCAAGCCAATACTCGGTCGTGCCACCGCTGCACGCGACGAATTCGCTATCGCCGTCAAACAGCGTGCCCTACTATCTCCATATCAGCGGCTAACAACCCGCGCCTTACTTCAATCCGGCTTATGTGAGGTCGCTGCGAAGGCGTGGAACCGTCTGAGGCGACCTCATAACCCTCCAGATTCCGACGAAGCCGCCCCTTTGTTCCGATATGATTGCGCCCCCGGATTCCGAGATGATCTCGCCCCTGCGGCTAGTACCTCTGCACAGAGGATATGACGGGTTGGATGGATTGCAGCGGCGGTAGGCTGTTGTGGTCGATGAGCAGTTCGATGCTTCGGCAACACCAGGCTGCCTGCGGATAACGCCTAAGCGCTCAAGGGTCAGCACCATCTGGTGGACTGAAGGCGGGGTGACGCCGAAATAGCGCTGCATGTCGCGTTCGGCCGGCGGCTGGCGGCTGACCTGCATATAAGCCCAGATGAAGGCGAGATACTGACCCTGTTTGTCGGTGAATTGGGGGGCGTGCGGCGGATGCCCGTCAAGTATTTAACTCATTTGTCGATTCATCCGGAACCTTGGCAATCGAAGGAGGCCTTCCGGACGAATGTGCGCTATCGCGTCGATCTCGACCAACCCGAGCGTGATGAACTCACAGCGATGCTGGCAGGCGGCAGGCATCCGGCGCGCAAGCTCAAGCGGGCGTAGATCCTGCTCGCCGCCGATGCCGGCCTGGGTGATGAGGCCATTGCTGCGACAGTGGTGGTCGGCGGCTCCACCGTCTATCGCACCAAGCGCCGTTTCGTGGACATCGGTCTGGAGGCGGCGCTCAGCGAAGAGCCGTGCCTGGCGCGGAGCGCAAGCTGACGGGCAGAGAGGAAGCCCTGCTGGTCGCCGCGGCCTGCTCGAACCCGCCACCGGGCCGAGCCCGCTGGACGCTGGAGCTGCTGGCCGATGAGTTCGTCAAATTGACCGAGCACAAGCAGCTGTCGCGCGAGACGATGCGCCGTCGCCTGGCCGCGAACGATCTCAAGCCTTTGCGCAAGGACATGTGGTGTATTCCCAAGGCCGACGCGGAGTATGTGCGCGCATGGAGGATATGCTCGATCTCTACACCGAAGCCTCCGATCCGCAGCGGCCGGTGGTGTGCTTCCACGAAAGCCCGACCCAGCTCATCGGCGAGGTGCGCCAGCCGATCCCGCCCGCGCCGGGCCGGCTGGAGCGCTACGACTGCGAATACAAGCGCAACGGCACCGCCAACCTGTTCGTCTCCTCGATGCGCACCGATCCTGGCGCAAGGTGAAGGTCACCGATCGGCGCGGGCAGACGAGTTTGCCCACTGCATGCGCGATCTTGCCAATCTCCATTACCCGCAGGCCGAGCGCATCCGCGTCCTACTCGACAATCTGTCGACCCACACGCCCGCCGCGCTCTACCAGAGCGTGCCGGCGTCGGAGGCGCGACGTATCCTCCGACGGTTGGAGTCCCATTACACGCCCAAGCACGCCAGTTGGCTCAACCTGGTCGAGATCGAAATCGGTGTGCTGCGCAGCCAGTGCTCGACCGCCGTATCGAAAGTCGCGCATGCCTCGTCGCCGAGGTCGCCGCTTGGGAACACCAGAGAAACGCCAGTGGCGCCTGCATCAATTGGATGTTCTCGACCGAGCAGGCCCGTCTCAAAATGGCCAAAACCTATCCAAAGCCAACCGCCAAAGAGTATAATCTCTGTGCAGGGGTACTAGGGCTCTGCTGGCGCTGATTGTTGTCATTTCATATGGGTCATGTGTCAAGCTTTTTGCGGCTGCTTTCGCCGCAGGCTTTCGCCCGTCAGATCGATGCGATGAGCGTTGTGAACGAGGCGATCCAAGATGGCGTCGGCATGGTGATGATGGTGGAGCTGAGGCCGTAGCGATCCTCGAGGATTTCAAGGGAGATCGCGCCGGGCCTGATCGTCGAGTGGTTCTAGGCCCCGAGATCAAGGATCAGCAATTGGACGCGGGCGAGCGTGCGTTGCAGGCGTGCGTAGCGACCATCGCCTCTGGAGAGCGCCAGGTTGGCGAACATGCCCGAGCGCGCAGGCCAACCAAGACTCTTGCCGGCCCCTGATGGGCCGCAGATGGCCAGATTGTCGTGGGCATCGATCCAGTCGCCCGCGATGAGCTTGTGGAACAAGGCTCGATAGAGGCCGCGATCGCCACGATAATCCACATCCTCAGGGCGGCCTCCTGGCGCAGCTTGGCAAAGCGCAGGCGGGCGCCGAGCTTGCGATCGTAGCGCCAGCTCCATTCCCGGTCGAGCAACAGCGCCAGCCATTCGCCATGCGACAGCTGTTCGGCCTCGGCATTGGCGGCCAGTTCATTGAACGCTTCGGCCATTCCGGTTAGGCCCATGGCGTTGAGCCGGTCGAGAGTGGGATGTGCAAGCATGTCATTCTCCTTCAGTGGTAATAGCGGGAACCGCGGATATTGGGGTGGTCGATGAGCTCGCGAGCCGTCGCCTGGCGCGACGATGCCCCGTCGAGGTGATCGTCGAGGTTTGAGCGGACTGAGCCATAAGTCCGGGCGTTGATCTCCAGCGCCCGCCGCAGGCGGCGTTGACGCGCTCGCGGCCGAAGCCCTTGACGAGCCGGATGATGCCAAGACAGGCGCGGAAGCCTTGTTCGGGATGCGGCCGATCCGCCGGTATCTTCTGGCACAGCAAGGCCGCATCGGGGCCGATCGCGGAAGCTTCCCGGGTGACCCCATACCCGTCTGATGGTGAAGCGGAACCGCGCCGGCCAGACGCGGGTCGTCAAGAGCGTGGGCGCGAGCGCGGTGTTTTTGCATGCTTTCTCCGGTGAGTTGAAGGCGGTGAGCGTTGTGAACGAGGCGATCCAGAATCGTCGTGCCAGTGTTCCACGGGAACTTGGCTGGTGACGATTGTGGATGCGCGGCCATGGCGATCATCCGATCATCCAGGATTTCCGGAAGGTCGCGGTGCTCGGCGGCACTGAGAACCGACAGGCGCCAGTCGTCGATGCGCGCGAAGGTCGCCATCGCCTGATCGCCATCAAGCTCGCCACCGGCCATCTGCTTGCGCCAAGCATAGAGCTGTGACGGAGCTACGCCGAAGGCTTCCGCAACCTTCGTCACCGACGACCCGCCGCGCTCGCCAGGTCGACCAACGCGCGCTTCTCGGTGCAACTCCACAGCCTCCGTTGCCGCGAGCGCCCGGGCATCGTTCCACGATCTCCGGCCGGCGCGGCACCGCTAAGCTCGGCGACCATATCGCCCTTGGCATGTTCCAATGTCATGGCCCGAAAGCTCCATGTTCATCGGCCTATTGCAAGGTGCCTTGCCGCATCACTTACAGCGCAGGTCACTATCCACCACCGGGTTGAGATCTTTGATGAAGCCTGAGCTTCCGAATCCGCGACCAGCGCGGCGTTCGGCCACACTTCGACTAGCGGGACGTCTGCGGACCGCGTTCGGACTCTGCGCTTGCGGCGACCAGCCCTCCCTCATGATAAAGGCGGTAAGTGCGGTTGATCCCTGACGGCTCGAATCGCTCGCTTGCCGAGCAGTTCGCCATCGCCGCCTGACCTGAAGCTCGCCGATCCTCCTCGAATGCTGCTTTAGCTATTACAACAAAACCTCCAAATATCTTTACGGAATCATTACGAATGCAAGTCGGCGACAATGATATATTCAAAGAAAGTCTGAGGTCAGGCACGGCTGAAAAACCGAGTTTTCGGTTTGCGCTCAGGCGGCCACACAACAAGCAATGTTGGAGTTAACAGCATGGCGGGAAGAGCGCTTATCCTGGTTGAAGGCGCAAGTAATATGCTGCGGTACGTCCAAACGGCTCAGCATCATGGCCTTCATCCAATCGCCCTGTCGGCTAACCCAACCCGGTACGAATATCTTGCGGCAGAAAGCATTGAGACAATACGTGTGGATACAAACAGTATCGATGCGCTGATCCACGCATGTTCCCGGCTGGGTGCAGCCTATGACATTGCTGGCATTACGTCCGCCACGGAGTTGACCTATGCGACAGTTGGCAAGCTTTGTCGGCATTTCGAACTGCCAGGGCCGAACCCTACGTCTATTGAACGATGCTGCGATAAATTCGTTCAACGTCAGCTTCTCGCCGAGGCCGGCATTCCGATACCGGCTTATCGCTTGGCAGCGAACGCGACGGACGTAGAACGCTCCGGCGCGGAGATCGGCCTGCCGGTGGTTCTTAAGCCAGCCGTAGGCATCGGCAGCATCGGTGTCCGACTGTGCCGCAATGTCGATGAGTTGGCCGAACATACGACCTATCTGTTGGGCGGGAAGCACATACCGCGGTCTTCGCCGAGGATACTGGTCGAAGAATTCGCACAAGGTCCCCATTATTGGACCGAGATAATGGGAGATGAGGTCATTGGAATTGGCACCTCTGACTTCGGCCCACCGCCGCATTTCGTCTGTCATCAGTATACCTTTCCGGCTCCGCTGACTGATACCGAGCATGAGCTTATCACCGATGTTTCGCTGAGTTGTTTGCGGGCTCTCGGCCTTGGCTGGGGGCCGACGAACATTGAATTCCGGTGGACGAAGCGCGGCCCAGTCGTCATTGAAGTCAATCCGCGTCTTAGCGGCGCGCCCGGACCTGAAGTGGTTCAGGCGGCTTGCGGAATCGATCTCCTGACAGAGCACATCAAGCTTGTCATCGGCGACGAATGGAATTTGTGCAGAAGCCATTCGCAGACTGGGGCTGCGCGATTCCTCGTTGCGGATCGCGATGGCATCGTCGATCGGATCGATGGCGTCAGTCGGGCAGCTGCGATACCAGGTGTCGTCGAAGTCAAATTGAATGTTGAACCAAAAACACCCATCGTTAGAAAAGGCGATGAGCGAGACTGTATCGGACATGTCGTCGCCGCTTCACCCACGCTTGCTCGGACCCAGGCGATACTTCAGCGGGCCACCGACCTAATCGATTGTTCGATCACATCATTTCCGGCCCGCGGCGAACATGAACAAATCTGCCTCTCGGACGAGATAGACGACAATCGTTTTTTTGTTCCCTCTATGATAACTCCTCCTCAAACCAAGTAGAGTTGATACGCGCAGTTTCAGCGGAAGGTCGATTTCAAGCGGTTCTGCGCCGCGCGACATTGCATCGGCGTGTCATCAGTAGGTCGAGGTCGTCCCTGAGCGCGCTGACGCTGGAATAAGCGTCTGCTCGCATTGCCGCGGCGGCCGAATTAAGGGGTACGCAGTAGCTTGCCGCGCAGGGTCCGGACGAGCACCATGCCGAAGCGGTTGGCAACCGGCGCATCACTCTGCAGCGACCTCGGCCATCATCTTCACCAGAGGACCGATGAAGTCGCGCACGGAGGCGCTCTGGTTTTCGAGAACGCTGAAGTAGACGACCGCGGTGTCGGTGTCGGGGTTCGCGAGCATGAATTGGCCGCCGTAACCGCCGTGACCGAGCCATGTGCCGTCGGTGAACGTCTGGCGGCTATATCGCGAGACGCTCGGGCCTTCCCCTGCAACTGTTCGATAGACAGGGCCGGGATTGCGGCGTGTCGCTTCGATGAAGGCGGCATCGCCGACCCGGCGGCCATCGATGCCCTCGCCCTTGCGCGCAAACAGCAGCCCGTAGCGTGCGAGATCGCGGGCGGTGAGGCAGGCGCCACCGCAGACCAGCGGCACACCCTCTCGGTCGCAGGTGATATGGAAGCATCCCTCGAGGCCTGCCGCCTCGACGATCTCGATCAGCCAGTCGCGTAGCGGCCGGCCGCTGACGCGCTCGACGATCCAGCCAAGCACATCGGTGTTGGTCGACTTATACAGCGCCTCTCCGGTGCGATTCGCCAGGTCGCCGCCGGTGATGCCGCAGACGAAGGAGCGGGTCGTCTCTTCCTTTTGACCCTCGGGCGGCAGGCGAAAGCCGGTGGCGTAATCCAGTTGGTGGACCGTCGACTGGGGGTCGTTGTAGTCCTCGGTGAAGTCGTTGGCGACGTTCATGTCGGCGACCGCCCTGACGGTAGCCTCGGCGTAGCCCGTACCGATCTCCGGGAGATAGGTGCGTACTTGGTCATCGAGGTTGACGAGGCCGTCGGCCACTACGCGGCCGAGCATCAGGTTGAGGGTCGTCTTGGTGATAGACATAATGGGATGCGGCCTGTCGGGCCCGAAGTCGGGCGCATAGGCCTCGTAGAGGACGCGCTCTCCGCGTACTACGACGATGGCCGAGAAATGTGGCATGGCCAGATAGCGTGCGACCTCGGGCCGCTCGCCGATGGTCCAGTCAATCTCCTTCCTGAGTGGCAAGACGCGGGGGGCGCGCATCGAAAAGCCATAGCGCAAGGTGGTGTGGAGGTTGTGAAAGCCAGCGCGGCGGTAATCGGGCAAGTTCCAGCGCGCCTTGTGGTCGAACAAGGTGACCAGGTCGGGATTGGCGATCGAGGGCAGCGTCATGTGGCGGGCCTTTCCAAGTTGGGGTAGTTCGTGGGACTGATCAACGGGCGCACGCTGCGCGTTTGAATGGTTTCATTCCCAAATTCCGATGTCGTCGTTGTGCCGAGGGCAGTGAACCCGGCGGCCCGTCCGCGACGAAAAAGAAGCTGTCGTGCTGAAGTGGTAGCCTTTGAATTGCCGGCTTTCTTTGTCTTGAGGACAACCGACTTCGCTAGCTCCGAGATTCTTGCGAAAGGAATGGTATGCCATCGAAAAGCCCCCTGTGCGCGAAGCCGACGAACGCAGCATCTTCGTTGATGCACGGTTGACCTCGTCGTGCGCCTCGCGGGCCAGGCGCATCGATTTCGCCAATGTCACTTAGCCCGCGCGCATGAGCGCACCGATGTCGTCGTACTTTATGTATTCGTCGCATTTTCATCGGCGTTTATTTTCTTCACATGGTCTGGGAGGAGCCTTGGATGCTTGTCATTTCAGGGTCGTCCCAGCTAAAGACAGCCGTTTCTGCTCAAACGAGTATTTCGCTTTCGCGCTCCAGCGGGAAATGGCATCTGAAGCTGTGCTCCGTATCACCTGGGCTTGTTGAAGGTTCAGGGAAGACGCAGCTACAGATGTCCTGCGCATAGCGACAGCGCGTGTGAAACTCGCAGCCGGATGGCCGCCTCATCAGGCTAGGCACCTCACCCTTAAGCTCAATCCTATTGAGCACCGCATCCGGGTCAGCCTCGGGATTGGCCGCAAGCAGCGCTTCGGTATAGGGATGTCGTGGTTGATGGAAAATACGCTCGGTCGAGCCGACTTCCATGAAGCGGCCGAGATACATAATCGCCATGCGGTCGGTTATGTGGCGTACCACATTGAGATTGTGCGTAATTATGAGGATCGCGATGCCGAGTTGATCCTGCAGGCGCGTAAGAAGGTTGAGCACCTCGCCCTGCACCGAGACGTCGAGGCCTGCGGTCGGCTCGTCGGCGATGATCAAGTCTGGATTGAGCGCAAGGGCCCGCGCGACGCTCACGCGCCTGGCCTGACCGCCGGAAAGCTGATGGGGATACCGGCCAACAAAATCCGCCGGCAAGCCCACCATTCGCAGCAGGCGCGTCGCTTCGGCTCCGGCATCGCGATCCTTTAGCCCGTGTATGCAGAAGGGCTCCGTCAGGAGCGATCGCACGGTCAGCCTTGGCGAGAGTGAACCGATCGGATCTTGGAACGTCATCGCCATGCGCCGCAAATAGGGCTTGCGTTCGGCCGCGCTGAGTGCCGTGAGTTCCTGTCCATCGAAGCTGATGCTGCCGCTCACAGCCCGCTGCAAGCCGATTATCGTGCGAGCGATGGTGGATTTTCCTGAGCCGCTTTCGCCGACAAGGGCCAGCGTCTCGCCCTTGTGGATTTGAAAGGAGATACCGCATAATGCATCGATGAAAGGTGCTTTCGTTCCGGTTGCGAGCGCCTTGATCGGTCCCATCGTGCGGAAGCGGACGCAGAGGTCCTGAACGCGGAGAAGGGCACTCATACCGAAACCAACCGCTCTTCATCGAGCAGATGGCATCGGGCGGTCTGCTCCAAGCCGGTGGGGTGCTCGATTGGTATCTCATGGACACAGCGATCGAACGCCTGTGGGCATCGCGCGCTGAAGATGCACCCTTTTTTGTGGCCGAGGAGACTGGGCACCTCGCCGGAAATGGTCGGCAAAGTGCGGGTCGTTTGTCTGATCCGCCCCGGATCGCACTCAAGCAGCGCGCGGGTATAGGGGTGACAAGGATTATGGAAGATGTCGCGTACGGCCCCGTGCTCCACCACTTCGCCCGCATACATGACCACGACCCGGTCACACAGCTCAGCCACCGCGCCGAGATGGTGGGAGACAAAGAGGATTGAACACCCGATCTCCTTCTGCAGATCTTTGAGGAGATGAATGATCTGGACTTCCAGCGTTGCATCGAGCGCAGTGGTTGGCTCGTCGGCGATGAGGAGCGCGGGTCTTACAAGTAGTGCCATTGCGATGCAGATGCGCTGACGCATGCCGCCGGAAAACTGATGCGGATAGGCGTCGATCCGGCTTTGCGGATCGGGAATGCCGACCCGGTGAAGCATCTCGATGGCACGAGCGCGCTTCTCGCCCCAGCCTCGTTGTTCGTGGTGCTGGATGTCGATCATCTGGTTTTCGATGGTCCGCACCGGATTGAGTGCGGTCATTGGGTCCTGAAAGATCATCGAAAGACGATCGCCGAGCAGGTTCCGACGCGCTGGAGCGGCCATTTTGAGTAGATCCCGACCTTCGAAAAGGATGCTGCCGGCGGCAATATCCGCGTTTTCAGAAAGCAAGCCCATCACCGTATAGGCGAGGGTCGACTTTCCGGATCCGCTTTCGCCGACGATGCCAACCACCTGCGCGACCGGCACATCGAGCGAAACGTTCCGCAGCGCATGAATACGGCCGCGGGGCGTACCGAAATCGAGATCGAGCCCACGAATCTCAAGGAGTGGACGGGCGGACGTATGTTGTGTCAGACCGTCGCGTCTCATAGTTCTTTCCGCAATTTGGGATCGAATATGTCGCGCAGCGCCTCTCCCAGGAATGTGAAGCCTAGCGTTGCGAGAACGATCGGAATGCCTCCGGCGATCACCAGCCAGGGCGTGTTTTGGATGTAATTATAGCCATCGTTCAGGATAGCTCCCCAATCGGGCGTCGGTGGGCGTACGCCCAAGCCAAGAAAGCTGAGACCTGCCTCAACGGCAATGACAGCCGGCACGTCCATGCTCACCAGAATGATAAGCGGGCCGATGACATTAGGCAGTACGTGCACGGCGAGGATGCGCGTCGTGCTGGCGCCCATGCTGCGCTCCGCGGCAATATATTCACTGTTGCGAAGCGCCTCTGTCTGAGTCCGCGCGACTCTCGCATAAATAGGCATGGAGGTTATTGCGATGACGAAAATGACGCTCCCTAGACTGGGTCCAAGCAGCCCGATTATGGCCAATGCAAAAATAATGCCAGGAAAGGAGCGGATCGTATCGAAAAAAAGGAGGAGCAAATTGTCCAGCCACCTCGGCCCGAAGCCTGCGATCAGACCAAGCGCCAGGCCGACCACTAGTGAACTGCCGAGGGAGGCGAAAGCGACGAGTAGCGGGATCCGGCCGCCCATGATGACGCGCGAGAATGTGTCGCGGCCCAGTTGATCGGTGCCCAGGAGAAAATCCCGTGAAGGGTCTGCCAAACGCGGCCCGACCATGATGCGGATCGGATCATGTGTAATGATGAGCGGAGCGAACATCGCGCTCGAGAAGACGAGCACGACGAGCACGGTTCCAAGCACGCCCAGACGGTTCTTGTGCAATTGTCGGAGAAACGTGCCCAAGGCGCCGGGGCCGTGCTCTTCATTGGCTTCGCCACGGATGGACTCAACCCCAGTCATGCTAGGTTCTCGCGGGTTCGAGGATCGAGAGACGCAGCGATCAGATCGGAGACCGTGGTGGCGACGACCGTAAGAAAGGTGGTGACGAGCACAATCCCCATTACGACCGGATAGTTGCGCGCATTGACCGCCTGCACGATCAACGCACCGATGCCAGGTCTTGCGAAAACCACCTCGATAAAGACAGCAGACGAGAGCAACCATGCCATGCCCACGCCGAGGATGGTCACGGTCGGCAGGATCGCGAGCGGTAAAGCGTAACGCGAAACGATGCGCCATTCCGAAATCCCGAAGGAGCGAGCCATGCGTACGTGGTTCTCACCCAGGATTTCGAGCATGGATGCCCGTACCAGTCGGGAGATATATCCAACCCAGCCGACGCCGATGGCGAAGGCCGGCAGAATGAGATGGACGAATCCGTCTCCAAAGCCCTCGCCGGTCCCAATTGCTGGCAACCAACCCAGGGCCACAGCGAATATCAGAAGGGCGTAAACTGCCATGACAAACGATGGAATGGCGATCGTGGCGACCGCCATGACGCCGACAACCTGATCGATCACAGAATTTCGCCTCATGGCCGAGTAACAGCCGAGCGGCACCGCGACCGCGACCGGCCATAAGATCGAGACGAAGATGAGTTCGATTGTATAGGGCAGCTGCTCGAACACGATGTCCGCAACAGGTCGCTGGCTGAACACATCAAAACCGAGATTGCCTTTGAGCAGCCCTCCGAAGAAGGTGGCGATCTGCACGGCAAGCGGTTTGTCCAGCCCCATCTTCTGATGAAGCTGCGCTACTATCTCTGGCGTCGCGCTTTGGCCGAGCAGAATTGCGGCAGGGTCTCCCGGTACGGCATGAATCATCAGGAAGAGAAGCGCCACCGCGATCACAACTATTGCGACCGCGAGGCAGATCCGCTTGAGCGCATAGAGCCACATGTTCTAATCAGACCACGTAACTCAAGCCTAAACCGGCTTAAAAGCTAGATACAACGGCACTCCATCCGGGCGGGTTGCAGCCTGCATTTGCGTTGTGCGATACATGACTGGACTGCCCCCATGGGTCAGGAACCGGTAGGCGCCCGAATCCTCCATGAGATCCTGCATTTCGTAGTACCGCTTCGCCCGCTCCTTCGGGTCGCTGATCGCGATCGCCTCTGACGCCAGTTCATCATAGCGCTTGCTGCGGAAGCGCTCCCAATTCCAGATGCCCACCTGATCTTGTTTGAAGGCGTACGTCGGATAGGACGGATCCGGCATCGAGGAAAAGTAGTTGACGATGAGCTGCATCTCCTTCCAGCGCTCGCCTTGAGACTCCATGCCGAGGGTATTGATTGTGCCGGAATCCAGGACATTGACCTCAAGGGTAATGCCGATCTGCGACAACTGCGCCTGCACTATCTGGGCTATGGTCGTATTGGCGCTCCTATTGGAGCAAGCGATCGTTAGGGTTAGATCATTCAAGCCGGCTTTTCCCAAGAACTCCTTGGCCTTTACGAGATCGCCTTCCGGCGGAACGAGCGCCTTGTCGCGATGTCCGACGATACCCGGAGGAATCAGCCCCGTTGAGACGGCTGCCTGACCCGCAAAGGCAGCATCCAGGACTTGCGGCACATTGATTGCCCATTGGATCGCCTTTCGGACATTGATATCCTTAAGTTTCGGGTGATCCATGTTCATTCCGATCCACCAGTAAAAAAGCGAGGAGTGCTCTTCAAGCTTGGTCTCGGCCGGTGGAGCGCTCTTGAACTTCGCCAGCGAATCTAAAGAAACTTGAGTGAAGTCGATGTCGCCCGCTTGATAGGCTCGCTCAGCCGCCTTGTCGTCGCCGATTGGAACGATGCGGATTTCGTCGAAGCCCGGTTTCGGCCCTGACCAATCGGGATTGCGCGCCAGTAGCAGGTATTGGTTCGGCTTCCAGTCAGCGAGCACATATGGGCCGGAAAAAGCCGGCGGCTTCATGCCCAAACTGCCGCCTTCCCCGCCTGCCTTCATCATTGCATCCTCAGAAAGGATATGGCCAACCGAAAAGGGTAACGAGATGTTCCAGAGCGGGACGAACGGCGTCTTCAGCACGATGACTCCCGTGTAGTCGTCCTCAATTTCAACGCGATCGAGCGAACCCCATTCGCTCTTCACCGGCGAATTGAGCTTGATCACGCGCTCAAACGAGAATTTGATATCCTTGGCGGTCATTTCCCCATAACCGCCAGTGAACTTGATTCCTTTCTTCAGGCGGAAGCGGATATGAGTGGGATCCACCTGTTCGACCTTTTCTGCCGCTTCCAGCTCCCACGCCCATTCGGAGCTCGGTTTGTAGTGCGTGAGTTTTGAGTAAATGCAACTCATCACGTCCACTTCCTGAGGTAGATTGTAGAAGGCGGGGTCGACGTTGGTGAAATCACTACTCACGCGCGCCTTGAGAACCTTACCCTCGGATGCCCAGATGGCCTGCGACAATGGTAGGCCGGCGAGAACACCCCCGCCGAGCGCGGCGCCCGTTTTGAGAAAGCCTCGGCGGCTCACGTGGAATTGCATGTTTTTCATGATTTCCTCCCAGTTAACAGTTCCCATGCACAGCTGAGCTGGCTTAGTTTTTTGCCAACATAGAGGCGGGACTACTTCTTCGCAGTCGAAAAAAACTCAACTGCCGCGTTGTTTTTTTTCGTGCGACTCTGACCTGACAGTCGACGCATGATGGAGTTCTGCGGACGAACCTTTGACGAACCTTTAATGTGGACGACGCACTTTGCTGAAACAGCGGCGCAACCCAATCAGCGGAATGGCTCGGCTCACGTCCCGGCATATGTGGACAGCTCCCTCCACACGCGCGAGCCATGAGCCTTCGGTGATCGATTTGCGGGTCAGCCAGGTCAGGCGCGACATCGCGCCAATGATTAGCAGTCGGTGATATGCAGCGGCCCGCCTTAGAAATGCGTCCGAGCCGCTCTTTTCCACCGGAGGAGAATTGGCGCGGAACAAGACCTAGCCATGCGGCAAAGTTTGCGCCCGCACCGAAAGCTCTCTATGGGGGGCAAAGGCCTCAACAGCCAAGGCGGTCAACGGGCCGACACCTGGACTTGTTTGTAGTCGCCGAGCCGTGTCGGTTTCAGCCGCCAGCAAGCTCTCCCGTCATCGACGCCCCGTCGAGCTGAAAAACCGTCTTTGCCAAATCCATGCCGTCTGGGGGGCGGCAACCACTCCTTCTTTCATCGAGAGTAGAGTAGGCAATGAGCGCCATGCCGCCTTTCAACGGCTGGTTTCTCACTGCCTCTCGCCGAGCCGGACGTGCGCCTTTCGTTGCGCATCCGGCTCTCCAGAATACACGGCGAAGTCAGGCGTTTCCATCCATGCGAGACGGAACCGGCATGTGGGTGTCCAGGCGAGCAGATGTTGCTCGATCGGACCCTCGCGCCAAAGCCGTCTCATTGTGCGGCGACTGCTGGGTTGATCTTCCCATGAGTCGCGTTCTCGTGCTTTTGGGCGTTTCTTTCGCAACCAACGCCAGATTCGCATGCCCGTGTACCAGTCAAGACTTGTGAACACCCGGCCTGCCATAGGCGCAGTGACGATAATAGTTCGCCCATCGACGCAGGTTCGGATTGATCTCTTTGAGATTATTGCAAACCTAGACGAGGTGTTGCGACCTGTCAGTTGCTTGACTTTCCGACGAAGATCACTGGCCTTGGCCTTGGGGATTTGGACGCGCGGGCCGTAGCCAGAGCGTTTGTCCCACATATGCCGAAGCGGAATCCGAGGAACTCGAACCCGTCCGTCATGGACGTGACCTTCGTCTTTTCCGATGACAACCGGCGAAGGTATTCCGCCCGCGCCGTCTTTCCGCGTGGGCATCTTCCTTCGTCCCCGAGACAAGAACCACAAAATCATCCGCGTAGCGCACAGGCAAGAACGCACAGCGCCCGGCTGTACGCCGAGCGCACCTCGCTGCCGCCATTCCGTTTTTCTGGTGACGGCCCCGCGTCTGGCGTTGGTAGGTCCACCGCTGGTAACGTTCCTCAATCGCACTGAGCACGATATTGGCAAGCAATGGTGAGATCACGCCCTGAACGCAAAAGGTAACTTCGGTCGAAGGACGGCGCATTACCATTTGAGGAGGGCGGTTCGCCGGGTCGCAGGCCTAGTCGGTTGCGCCGGGATCGAGTGGCGGATCGTGATGATGTCGTCATCCACCAAGACCTCCTTGACCAACAAGCGGACGATTCTCGGACGGTCGCTGGTTTCCAAAGTCTCTGCCGATTGCCGCAGGCGTTGGAGGAAAGAGGCCAATGTTTCGGCCAATCGCATGAATGACATGCGGTCGGCGGCCTGGCATGGGGCCGCGCAGTTCGTCCAAAGGCAGGAGATCTTCCGGGTAGGCGGTCAAGAGGCGCTCGATGCCTTTGCCGGCCGGCGTGAGGTCGCGTTCGACCGCCTCCTGCCGTTTCTTCGGTGGCTCGCTCGCACGGGCCGCATCAAGGCGACGGTCAAGCTCAGCGGTGGTAAGCTCAGGTCCCTCGATCAGCAAAATGACCTCCTGCCACACGATGTAATCTAGTTTCCGTCCATAGACGCACGTATTCTGGTGTGTTTACAATCACTTGTCCTTAACTGGATGCTCCTTTTCGCGTCGTGGACAGGATCAAGGGCGCTGGGCTATCGAGCAGACAGGTTGTGGGCGCGATTACGCGCACGCCACGAGCCGGCTCTGGCCGGTGCGACGCAATTCCAATAGCGGCGGCATCAGGTCGGCTTGAGGCGCGTGAAGACGACGAGATTGTAAGCCACGATCGAGGACCACACGTAGCTCTTGAAATGATCAAGGCCGCGCCAGGTGCAGCGCGCCAACCCATAAGCGCGCTTGAGGCATGGGATGTCGGCCTCGATGCCGGCCCGGACTTTGCGCAGCTTGCGGTAGAGCTTTTTGCTTCTGACCATGTCCTCGATCCTGAGGCCGGCTTTCTTGCGCCTGCCTCACCGCCCGCGATCTCGCACGCTAGGGGCTGCTGTTTGCGCGCAAGGGCGAGGGTATCGACGGCCGCCGCGTCGGTGATCCCGCCTTCATCGAAGACACTCGCCGTGATCCAGGCCCTCCCCTACAGAAGCCGCGCGACTGGATGCGCTATAGCCGCCAGAGCACGTTCCTCGGCCATGGAGGCTTCGGCGGACAGTACATGCTCGCAAACCCCGACACTCGCACTGCAGTAGTCTACAGTAGTCTATTTCAGTGTGCTTGAGAACAGTAGCGCCACGGACGCTAACTTAGCGGCCCTTTGGTAAAGATGATGGCAGACGTCGCTGCGCAACTATGACCTGATTGTCGACCTCCCCGCACGTTGCGAAAGCCAACGAGGTCGCAACCTACATTCGCGCGAAGTACTTCAGGTTCTCGATGCGTTGCAGAAAAAATCTAACCTCTCGGTTGATTTTTATTACGGCTGTGAAGCGGGTATCCCGTGCTATGAACGCCGCAACAAACTTCAAGGCGACCCCTATCTGCACGCGGGAAATCGCTCAGCCGAAAGATCAGTTAGGAGTATCTGCGATGTCTACCGAGGCTCTTGCAGTGTCAGCGGGCTTGCATGCACCCAATGATGACTACCGTCTCTTGCCGAGTATTAAGGTTCCGATGCGAGACGACGTCAACCTTGCAACCGACGTCTATCTTCCGAATGGGCCTGGGCCGTTTCCTATAATTCTGATCCGCACACCATACAACAAAAACGACTATCGTCCCGCATGGGTGGCGCAAGGCACCTCCTCCGCAGTGCAACGCGGTGGCCGGACAGTCGACGTGTCTAGACACAGGAGAGTTGTCGATGGCTTCATCGGCGCCAGAGTTGTCGATGTCTTCATCGGCGCCAGCTACGCCTTGGTCATCCAGGACTTTCGCGGAAAGTACGAATCCGAAGGCGTCTTTCAGTACAGCAAATCTGAACGACGCGACTTCGAGGACACTGCCAGATGGCTTGACGCGCAGCCGTGGTCTGCGCGGCGAATGGGCATGTGGGGCTGTTCTTATTTGGGCCATGTTCAAGCGGTGGCCTCAGTTACCGACACACCTAGCCTCAAAGCGGTTAATCCAAACGGTGTCCAGGGAGCATGGAGTACTGCCCTCGGCCGTTACTCCGGTATGGCGACTTACCGGGGCGGCGCGCGCGAGTACGCCAGCATGCTCGACTGGTTTGCCAGTCCCGCCAATGCGTCTATTTTTCTTAAACCAGACCCGGCCGTGGATTCGGAAACGTGGGCGCGATTCCATAATTGTTATGACCCTAGGCCCGATTACAAGATCGACTTCGACAAACTAGCGCGAGATCTTCCACTGTTAGGGATTCTCGACCGCGCAGGTTTGCCACCCACCGAATTCAACAAGCTTATGTCCAATCTGCCGGAGTCAAGGTATTGGTCCGACGATAATGAGATGATTAACAATAAGGACAAGATCTACACTCCGGCGCTATGGATGAACAACTGGAACGACATTCTGCCTGGTGAGGCGATCGACGGCTTCAACTGGGCTAAGACGAATGCAGCGAATGCCGCCGCGCGCGACAATCAATATTTAGTGATCGGGCCTGGGCATCACTGTGACTTAGGGCGCGGCGAGAGCGAAAACGCAGAGATAGATGATCTTGAAGTGGGCGATACGCGTTTTCCCTTTTGGGACATCGTGCTTAAATGGAACGATCGCTGGGTGAAGGGCGATGTCCGTGCAATCGACGGGATGCCAAAAGTCACTTACTGGCTTTACGGCAAGAACGAATGGCGGACCTCCACCGACATGCCGGTGCCAGGCACGCTCTACCAAGATTGGTATCTTTCAAGCCAAAGTGGGGCAAACAGCCTTGACGGAGACGGCAAGCTTTCCCTCGCCCCCGCCCCCACGTCAACCCGAGACACTTATCGATATGATCCGAGAGATCCGGTGCCGACAGAGGCTGTAGCGTGGAACGTGCTATTGACCGACCAACGCTCGGTCGAAGCGCGGCACGACGTCTTAGTTTATACGAGCGAGCCACTCAGGCAAGGGCTCACCGTGGTCGGCGCAATCAAGATGGTCCTGCATGTTTCCTCTTCTGCCGTCGACACCGATTTTACGGGTAAGTTAGTCGACGTATATCCCGACGGACGCGCCATCCAGCTCCAGCTTGGCATTCTTCGAGCTCGGTACCGAAATGGCTTCCTCGAGCCGGAATTGCTTACCCCTGGAAAGACTTATGAGATTGAGGTCGAGCTGAATGCAATCGCCAACTGGTTTGCTCCGGGACATCGTATCCGGCTCGAAGTGAGTTCCAGCAACTTTCCGCGTTTCGACCGCAACTTGAATACCGGAGGAAACGGCTTCTTAGAAACAGAAGGTTTAGTGGCACAGAACACCATAATATCAGGACCATCTACACCTTCGCGGCTAGTGCTACCGATAGCCCCTGATTGAGTTTCTATCGCAAACATCGACAGTATCGCTGATCTGTGAGCTATCGCGCTGCTGACAACTGTCAGGACGTGCGCCGTTAAGGCTACAAACTGATACTCCGCGTCTACGGTCAGGGTGTGAAGAAAATATCCCCACCCTGATGCCGCCTTGCTGAGGAAGGCTGGAGCCTGCAACAGCCAATCGGTGAACCACCGTTCGATCAGCACGGCCAGATCGTTCGACCCACACATGAGCGAGCCTCCCACCCTTATCCGCAGTCGTGCGGCATGGGTCATTAACTCCCGCGCGGCGGATAGATACCAGTAGGTGTCGCGAACATTGGCGTGTGTTGGCCGAATTGAGAAACTGACCCCCCCTATTGCCTCACCGAGGAATGTTACCGAACGCGATAGGGCCGACATGGGCCCTTTCTCCATCCGTCGCGGCGGAGGGAGATAGCGGCCAGCTCTTCATCCAA
>NZ_JAMYTB010000038.1:0-20367 GCF_040322275.1 Mesorhizobium sp. M0174 | reverse complement strand
ACCAGAAAATCCAGACCATCGACCTCAATGCAAGCCAACGATAGGATGGCAAACTGTTCGCGATGTCCTCGCACAGCTGTTCGCGATGTCCCCGGTCCAAACAGGGGGGAGATTGCGCTGTCATCTCCACTTTCGCCAATCACCAAGGTTGAAGGACGAGAGCCGTCGCCAAAACTGCCAATCTCCCCCCTTGAGGGGGAGATGCCCGGCAGGGCAGAGGGGGGCGCGAAGGATCGCCGACGTTCGTTTGGCGGCTCACCCGAGCCTGGCGTCGAGCGACACCTTGATGGCGCCGAGCGCCTTCGAGACCGGGCATCCGCCCTTGGCTTTTTCGGCTAGTTCCTGGAATTTGGCGGCATCGATGCCCGGTACCTTGCCGATCAGCGTGATCGCGCTGCCGGTGATACCGGTGCCGGGGACCAGTGTCACCACGGCCTTGGCGTCGAGCTCGGTAGCCGGAGTGCCGTTCTCGGCAAGAAGATGCGAAAGTTGCATGGCAAAGCAGCCGGCATGGGCGGCGGCGATCAGCTCTTCCGGGTTGGTGCCGGATTTGCCGCTCTCGTCCTCGAAACGCATCTTGGCAGAATAGGGCGTGCCTTTCAGCGTCCCGCTCTGGGTATCGAGCGTGCCTTTGCCTTCCTTGAAACTGCCTTTCCAAACGGCGTTGGCGGTGCGGTCCATCAATTCCTCCTTGATTGTCGTGATTGAGCCCGTAGTCGGCGTCCGGTCGACTATAGCGCGCGCCGGAGCGAAGGCCACCCACGCTTTCGTATCGGCGGCAGCGTGACACACCATGTTCGAGCGAAAAAAATTCGAAAAAATACGCGTGCAAAAATGTCGACTTCCATCTGTCCCGGCCGTCCTGCGGGCGGCCATGGAATTGGTGGCCGGATGGAGGACCACATGAACAATCTGTTTTCTGCTCACTGGACAAGCACCAGCCACATGGCCGGTGAACAACAAGCCGACTGGTCGCGCCTGCGGCCTTCCGGCTTCGGCCGACTGCTTGCGGCGATTGCCATCATCGGCATTACGGTGTCCTTTCTCGACTATGCAGCGGCCAAAGGCCCAGCTGACGTGTCCGTCGCCTCGCCCTACGGTCCAACCCAGGAATGGAGGTAAAGATGAGATACGTTTGCCTGGTCTATGGTGAAGAAAAAGATCTCTACGCAATGACGCCTGCGAGGCTGGCCAAGCTCGACGCCGATTCGCTGGCCTATGACAGGTCGGTGGCGCAAAGCGGCCGCCTGATCATCGCGCAGGCGCTGCAATCGGTGAAGACATCGAAGACCGTGCGCCGGCGCCAGGGCAAGCGGCTGGTCACTGACGGCCCCTTCGCCGAGACCAAGGAGCAGCTGCTCGGTTTCGTCATGATCGAGGCCGGGGATCTCGACGAGGCGCTGGAGATCGCCGGCGGAATCCCGCTGGCCGAAATCGGCACGATCGAGGTGCGGGCGATCTACAACGTACCGGGGTCGTAGGGATGTCCCGATAAGATCCTTGGCAAAGTGATGGCGGCCGATGACTGGCGCAGGCTTTCGTTTTCTTCGATCGATGCAACTTTTGCGTGTTGAGGCGACGCAATACTTCTCCTATCGTCGCCCGAGATTGGGGATCTTGGGGTATGCATATATTGATTGCTGCAATCGGCCTGCTGGGGGCAGCGGCGTTCTGGTGGTACCGGCTGAAGATCATGAACGACGCGGCGCGTGAGGTTGCCGACGTCGTTGGCCGCGTCCAGGGCAATATCCGCCGCAAGAAGCTGCGCAAGCAGGCGGCGCTCTCGCCGCTGACGGCGATCGACGATCCGGTCGTCGCCGCCGCGACGCTGATCACCGCGATTGTTTCCGAGCATGGTCCTGTGCTGCCGCAACGCGAAGCCGCCATTCGATCGGTGATCTCGGAGATCGCCGACAAAAAGCAGACCGATGAAGCCGTGATCTACGCCAAATGGGCGGCATCGCAAATCGACGACGTCACGGTCGTCATCGACAAGCTGGCGCCGTTCCTGCGCGAACGGCTCGACGCAGCTGAAAGGAACGATCTGCTGCGAATGGTCAGCCGTGCGGCGGAAGCTGGTGGACAAAACCTGCCGATTCCCGACCAGCGCATGCTCCGGCTGCGCCAGAAGCTAGGCTTTGAGGTCAACTGACCGAACGCTAGTAAAACGCGCGCTTGCCGGGCCTAGATCGCCTCGCCCTTCAACAGTTTCGGCGTGTCGCCGGACAGACCCGACGCCTGGCGGATGAAGAACCCCTTCAGCCGCGGCATGCGCTCGACAAGGCCGAGGCCGATGTCGCGCAAAGTGCGCAGCGGGCCGAAATCGTTGGAAAACAGCCGGTTCAGCACATCGGTGGTGATGCCCATCTGCACCGTGTCGAAACGCCGCCATTGCTGGTAGCGCTCAAGCACGTCCAGCGCGCCGATGTCCTGGCCGAGCCGGTCGGCCTCGACCACCACTTCGGCCAGCGCCGCCACGTCCTTGAAACCGAGATTCAGACCCTGGCCGGCGATCGGGTGGATGCCGTGGGCGGCGTCGCCGGCCAAGGCGATGCGCGGCGCGACGAAGGCGCGCGCAATGATCAGTCCAAGCGGCCAGGCACGCGGCTTGTCGGCGATATGGATTTCGCCGAGTTTCAGGCCAAAGCGCTGCTCGAGCTCATATTCCAGGACCAGGGTGTCGCCACTGACCAGCTTGTCGGCGTCCTGCGACCGTTCGACCCAGACGATCGACGAGCGGTTGGTGCCGTCCTTGCCCGGCTTGAGCGGCAGCGTGGCGAACGGGCCTGCGGGAAGGAAATGCTCTTCGGCGCGGCCGTTGTGCGGCCGCTCATGCGCCACCGTGCAGACGATGCCGGACTGGCCATACTCCCATTTCACCGTCTTGATGCCTGCCATGTCGCGCAGCTTCGAATTGACGCCGTCGGCGGCAACCAGCAGCCGCGCCTTCAGCGTCGCGCCGTCGGCAAGATGCACGGTTATGCCGGCGCCGTTGATGTCGAAGGCGCTGACGGCGACGCCTTCGATGATGCCGATGCCGAGTTGTTCGGCGCGCCGGCGCAAGGCGCCGTTCAAATCCTTGTTGGCGACCATATGCGCGAAGGGTTCGCCGGGCGCGACCTCGCCATCGAAAGTGAGGAACACCGGGCGGACCGGATCGGATGTGCGCGAATCAGTGACGATCATTTCGGTGATCGCCTGCGCCTCCGGCGCGATCTCGTTCCAGACGCCGAGCTGGTCGAGCATGCGGCACGCGGCGGCGGCAATCGCCGAGGCGCGGCCGTCCTTCCGCCAGACCCCGGCGGGTGCTGCATCGACGACGGCAACGGCAAGGCTCGGCCGCGCCTGCTTCAGCGATACGGCGGCGGCCAGGCCGACATAGCCGGCGCCGGCGACAAGAACGTCGAGCGAATTCTTGCTGTCCACCATGGCAATTCCTTTCGCAGCCTGACCGTCGCCGGGCTTTCCGCCCTTGACTGCCCGCCGTTCCTGTCGGAAACCGCCATGGTAATTCTGCGGCGAGGTCAAGATGACGGCAGCCATGGACGAGCTTCTCGGCATTCTCGACCTCGAGCAGCTGGAACACAACCTGTATCGTGGTCGCAGCCCCAAGCTCGACTGGCAGCGCATCTTCGGCGGCCAGACCATCGCCCAGGCGCTGGTCGCCGCGCAGCGAACGGTCGAGCCCGAGCGCCATGTACACTCACTGCATGGCTATTTCATGCGGCCGGGCGACACCAAGGTGCCGATCATCTACGAGGTCGACCGTATCCGTGATGGCGGCTCCTTCACCACGCGCCGCGTCGTCGCTATCCAGCACGGCCAGGCGATCTTTTCGCTGGAAGCCTCGTTCCAGCAGGATGAGGTCGGCCTGGAACATCAGGTGCCGATGCCGCAGGACGTGCCGGCGCCCGACACGTTGCTGTCGCAACGCGAGTTGCTGGGCAAGTTCGGCGAGGCGGTGCCCGAGGGCATCAAGCGCTATTGGGAGCGCGACCGGCCGATCGAGATGAAGCCGGTGATGCTGAAGCATTATACCAGCCGGGAAAAGCTCGAGCCGAAGCAGAACATCTGGATCCGCACCACCGGTCCGGTGCCGGCCGATCGCGCCACGCGGGCGGCTGTGCTCGCTTACCTCTCCGACATGACGCTGCTCGACACCTCGACCTTCGCCCATGGCCGCGCCATTTTCGATCGCGATATCCAGGCGGCGAGCCTCGACCACGCCATGTGGTTCCATCGCAGCCATCCACTCGACGACTGGATGCTGTACACGCAAGACAGCCCGTCGACGCAAGGATCACGCGGTTTTACCCGCGGCTCGCTGTTTGCCCGCGACGGCACGTTGATCGCCTCGGTTGCCCAAGAAGGACTCATCCGGCTGAAGCGACCGCCTGCGGAGTAGGCATTTTTCGAAATTTGCCTATTTTTTAATCATATGCACTGCCGCGACTGTGAACAGGCAGTCGGCAAACCTTCCCGATTTCGTTGTTTAACAACAGCTTAACACCCTGCTTCGGCAATTGGCACGGAGCTTGAATCCCAGCGGGCACTCTCCGGCTCTCATGGGGATCGGCGAAGTCGTGCAAAACGCGGGGACCCGCAACAGCAAAGGGTGAAACCTTATGAAGATCGTGATGGCAATCATAAAGCCGTTCAAGCTCGACGAGGTGCGCGAGGCGCTCACCGCGGTCGGCATCCAGGGCCTGACCGTCACCGAAGTAAAAGGCTACGGACGCCAGAAGGGGCACACGGAAATCTATCGCGGGGCGGAATACGCGGTCAGCTTCCTGCCGAAGATCAAGATCGAAGTCGCGGTCGCTGTCGACATGGTCGACAAGGCCGTCGAGGCCATCACCGCGGCGGCCAAGACCGGCCAGATCGGCGACGGCAAGATCTTCGTTTTCGGCATCGACCAGGCGGTGCGGATTCGCACCGGCGAAACAGACACCGACGCGCTTTGAGCCGCCGATGCGTATTCCAATGGAGAGTTCAATGAATATTCCTTCCACCTTGAAGATAACGGGACGCGCGGCCGTTTTGGGCTCGCTCGCTCTCGCTGCACTGGGCACGGTTGCTGCGTTCGCGCAGGAAGCGGCTCCGGCAGCACCGGCTACCCCTGCGCCCGCGCTCGACACCGGCAACACCGCTTGGATGCTGACCTCGACGGCGCTGGTGCTGATGATGACCATACCGGGCCTGGCGCTGTTTTATGGCGGCATGGTGCGCAAGAAGAACGTGCTCGCCACCATCATGCAGAGCTTTGCCATCACGTGCCTGGTGACGGTGCTGTGGTTCATGTTCGGCTACTCGCTGGCCTTCTCGGATGGCGGCGGCATGAATGCCTATCTCGGCGGCTTCTCGAAGTTCTTCCACAACGGCATCACCACCTCGTCGCTGTGGCTGCCGGGCGTGGCGAACATCCCTGAGTTCGTCTTCTCGATGTTCCAGATGACCTTCGCCATCATCACGCCGGCGCTGATTGCCGGCGCCTTCGCCGAACGCATGAAGTTCTCGGCGCTGCTCATCTTCATGGGGGCGTGGCTGCTGGTGGTCTATGCCCCGATCGCGCACTGGGTGTGGGGCGGCGGCTTCCTCGGCACAGCCGGCGTTCTCGATTTCGCCGGCGGCACGGTCGTTCACATCAATGCCGGTGTTGCCGGCCTGGTCTGCGCGCTGGTTCTCGGCAAGCGTGAAGGCTACGGCACCACCAACATGGCGCCGCACAACCTGGTCTACTCCGTAATCGGTGCTTCGCTGCTGTGGGTCGGCTGGTTCGGCTTCAACGCCGGTTCGGAACTGGCCGCCGACGGCCTTGCCGGTGCCGCGATGCTGAACACCCAGGTTGCCGCTGCCGCTGCGGCGCTCGCCTGGATGTTCGCCGAATGGATCGTCGCCAAGAAGCCGAGCGTTCTTGGCATCATCTCGGGCGCCGTCGCCGGCCTGGTCGCGGTGACGCCGGCTTCCGGCTTCGTCAATCCGACCGGCGCCTTCATCGTCGGCATCGTCGCCGGCGTGCTGTGCTACGTCTCGGCCGTCAAGCTCAAGCACGCGTTCGGCTATGACGACTCGCTCGATGCATTCGGTGTGCACGGCATCGGCGGCATCATCGGTGCATTGCTGACCGGCGTGCTCGCCGATCCGGCGATCAACAGCCTCGGCTCGGGCGCCTCCGTCGGCAAGCAGCTCTACGGTATCGTCTTCACCATCCTGTGGACGGCGATCGCGAGCTTCGTGATCCTCTACATCGTCAAGGCGCTGGTCGGCCTGCGTCCTTCCACCCAGGAAGAGGTCGAAGGCCTCGACATCAGCCAGCACGGCGAAGTGGTGGCGTAAAGGCATTGGCCGGCATCGGCGTTTTGCCGGTGCCGGGAAGATCCCGTCGTGACGCTCCCGAAAGGACTCACGCCTTGAGGCCCGGAAACCTTCCGGGCCTCTTTTTTGCGCGCGGATGGCCGTGATGGCTCGATCACGGTCGCTTGATCAAGGTGCTCGATCCGCCGGCGGCGTGAAACATCGGCCGCGGCGGCTCCGAACTGTGGTGGCGGTCGCCCGTTCCGGTGACGCAGAATGCCCATGGTTAATGCGCCCTTAACCTTCCCGCCGCTAGTCTGACAGCCGAATCTGCCGTGTTGCGCGTCCGCGCCCGGCCGGGCAACGACAGACGAGGAAGAGCATGCGTTCAGGGGCTTCAGCACCGCTTGCGCTGGCCGATACGGGGCACGGCATCCGGGCGTTCGCGAGGCGCCAGGTCGGGCGGCTGGTCGGTGCCGGGCTGTTTGCCCTGGTTGGCTTCGGCGTCGCCGCCCTTGCCACCTGGAACGTCGCCGATCCGAGCTTTTCGCACGCCACCGATAATATCGTCACCAATGCAATGGGTTATGCGGGCGCCGTATTTTCCGACATCGCCATGCAGTTCTTCGGACTTGCGGCGGTTGCGGCGCTGGTGCCGGCGGTGATCTGGGGGTTTCTGCTGTTTACCGCGCGTGGCGTCGACCGGCTGCCGAAACGGGCGCTCGCCTGGTTCGGGTTTTCGCTGCTTGGCGCGGCAATCGCCGGCTGCGTGGTGCCGCCCAAGACCTGGCCGCTGCCGACCGGCCTCGGCGGCGTATTCGGCGATATGGTGCTCAATATCCCAGGCCTCATCATCGGCGGCTATCCGACCGGCCTCGTCGCCAGCGTGCTCGCCGTGCTCCTGGCAGCGCCGGCGCTGTGGGTATTCTTGTATGGCTCGGCGCTGATTTCTCGCAAGAACGGCTTTGCCGTCCTTGATCTGCCTGCCGTGCCCGATCCGCAGGACGACCTGCTTTTCGACAATGAGGAGGACGAGGGCGACGAAGGCATATTGGCGCTTGGCGCCATCACCCACTGGTGGCTGTCGCTGCGGGCCTATCTGCGCCGCCGCGCCGCGCGTCGGCGCGAGCGCGACGATTTCGAACCGGAGATGGAACCGCGCCCCAGCGCCTGGCGGCGAGCGGCCGAACGGGTCGAATCGGCCGAGTTCGCCGAGGCGCGGATGAGCCCGGGCGGGCGCGCCCGCGTCGAGCCGGAATTCTTCGCCGCCATGGTCAACGACCGCAGTGCCTCGATCGACCCCGACGATGCCGACGTCTTCGACAACGACGACAATGACGACATGGATTTCGCGCCCGAGCCGGCCGGTCAACGCCGCGCCGCGCCGACGGCCAAGGTGCAGAACTTCCGCTCCGACGCGGCGACGCGCGTCGAGGCGCCGGCGCCGCGGCCGGCACCAGGCGCCCGCGTCCAGCGCGAGGCGCAGACCTCGCTGATCGGCTCGGAGAAATTCGAGATGCCGTCGCTGCATTTCCTGTCGGAACCGAAGAACGTGGTGCGCGACGCAAGCCTGTCCAAGGACGCGCTGGAGCAGAACGCCCGCCTGCTCGAGGGCGTGCTGGAGGATTTCGGCGTCAAAGGCGAAATCATCCATGTGCGTCCGGGTCCGGTCGTCACGCTCTACGAGCTGGAACCCGCGCCCGGCATCAAATCGTCGCGGGTCATCGGCCTGTCCGACGACATTGCCCGCTCGATGAGCGCCATCGCCTGCCGTGTCGCCGTGGTGCCCGGCCGCAACGCCATCGGCATCGAATTGCCGAACGCCAGGCGCGAGACCGTCTATTTGCGCGAGATCATGGCCAGCCGCGATTTCGAGACCACCAAGGCCAAGCTGGCGCTGGCGCTGGGCAAGACCATCAATGGCGAGGCGGTGATCGTCGACATCGCCAAAATGCCGCACGTGCTGGTCGCCGGTACCACCGGCTCGGGCAAGTCCGTCGCCATCAACACCATGATCCTGTCGCTGCTCTATCGGCTGACGCCGCAGGACTGCCGGCTGATCATGATCGATCCAAAGATGCTGGAACTCTCGGTCTATGACGGCATCCCGCATCTTCTGACGCCGGTGGTCACCGATCCGAAGAAGGCGGTGGTGGCGCTGAAATGGACCGTGCGCGAGATGGAGGACCGCTACCGCAAGATGTCGAAGGTCGGCGTCCGCAACATCGACGGCTTCAACGCGCGCGTGCAGCAGGCCGAGAAAAAGGGTGAAAGGATTTCCCGCACCGTGCAGACCGGCTTCGACCGCCAGACCGGCGAAGCGATCTACGAGACGGAGAACCTCGACCTCGAGCCGATGCCCTACATCGTCGTCATCATCGACGAGATGGCCGATTTGATGATGGTCGCCGGCAAGGACATCGAAGGCGCGGTGCAGCGCCTGGCGCAGATGGCGCGCGCCGCCGGCATCCATGTCATCATGGCAACGCAGCGGCCGTCGGTCGACGTCATCACCGGCACCATCAAGGCGAATTTCCCGACCCGTATCTCGTTCCAGGTGACATCGAAGATCGACAGCCGCACCATCCTGGGCGAGCAGGGCGCCGAACAGCTGCTCGGGATGGGCGACATGCTCTACATGGCCGGCGGCGGCCGCATCCAGCGCGTGCACGGTCCCTTCGTCTCCGACGACGAGGTGGAGAAGATCGTCGCGCATCTGAAGCTGCAGGGCGTGCCGGAATATCTCGACGCCATCACCGAGGACGACGACAAGGATGACGACGAGCCGACGGGCAAAGGCAGTGGCGGCGGCGACGGCGGTAATTTCGAGGATTCCGACGACCCCTACGACCAGGCGGTTGCGGTGGTGCTGCGCGACGGCAAGGCCTCGACCAGCTACATCCAGCGCCGGCTCGGCATTGGCTACAACCGCGCCGCCTCGATTATCGAGAAGATGGAGAAGGAAGGCATTGTCGGCCCGGCCAACCATGCCGGAAAACGCGAAATCCTGGTGCCGACGGAGGACGACAAGTTCTAGAGCGCATCCGCGCCGGCAACTTTGAACCTTTTGGCGCGTTGCAACGATGAGCGCCGTGCGGCCCGCCAAACTTAAGCCCAACTGGGGGGCCAGACCAATATAACGAGCAAGCAATCAGATGATGGTGACCGGCATGAAAAACGCAACTCTCGCCCCAAAAAAGGATTTCGCCCCAACCCGCCGGCAGGTGCTCGGCCTCGGTCTGGTCCTGGCCGGTGCAGCGGCCGCCAATGTCGTGCCCGGCTTCCAGCTGCTGGCGTCGGCGCAAGCAGCGGTTCCGGCGACGGCGCAGAAGATCGCCGATCATTTCTCCTCGGTCAAATCGATGAGCGGCGAGTTCGTGCAGTTCGGGCCCAAGGGCGAGCAGACCGGCGGCAAGTTCTTTCTGGAACGGCCGGGCAAGATCCGCTTCAATTATGACGGCGCCTCGAATTTCAGGGTGATTTCCGACGGCAAGTCGGTGGTCATCCTCAACAAGAAACTGCGGACCTCCGACCTCTATCCGCTGTCGAAGACGCCGCTGAAGCTGCTGCTCGACGACAAGATCGATCTCTCGGGCGGACGCGTCAGAAGCGTCAAGGAAGAAAACGATCTCACCACCATCCAGCTTGCCGACAAATCGGTGTTCGGCAATTCGAAGATCACCATGATGTTCGATCCGAAATCCTATGAATTGCGGCAGTGGACCATCACCGATGCGCAAGGCAAGGACACAACGGTGATGATCTTCAACACCAAGGAGGGCGTCAGCTTCGCCCCCGACACCTTCGCCATCGATTATACGGCGAACCGCGAGCTGAACACCAAGACGCGGTAACTTTCTGCTGCTGCGGGATGGCTTTTCCGCGTTGGTGCGGGCGGCTTGTTTTTGCGGTGCGCGGCTGGCAGTAGTTTCCGCGATTGACTTCCGTCGGAGCCATCCGGCGGATCTTGCGTTGTCCGGAACCCCAAATGCCGTTTTCCGTCGCTACCTGGAATATCAACTCCGTTCGACTGCGCATGCCGATCGTCGAGCGCCTGCTGGTCGAGCAGGCGCCGGACGTGCTCTGCCTGCAGGAAACCAAGGTTCCGGACGAATTGTTTCCGGAGAAGGCGTTCCGCAAGCTCGGCTACGAGCACATCGCCTTCCATGGCCAGAAGGGCTATCACGGCGTTGCGACCATAGCGCGCCGTCCGATCGAGGTGGTCGAAAAGCGCCGCTTCTGCGAGATCGACGACAGCCGGCATCTGTCGGTCACCGTCAAGGCCGGCGGCAAAACGATCCTGCTGCACAACTTCTACGTTCCGGCCGGCGGCGATGAGCCCGACCCGGCCGTCAACCGCAAGTTCAAGCACAAGCTCGATTTCGTTGCCGAGATGAACGCCGTGCGGGCCGAGCATGACGAGCACTCCGGCTCGATCCTGGTCGGCGACCTCAACATCGCGCCGCTCGAGCACGATGTCTGGTCGCACAAGCAGCTCCTCAACGTCGTCAGCCATACGCCGGTCGAGACGGAAAATTTCGAGGCGATGCGGCTCTCCGGCGACTGGGTCGACCTGATGCGGCTCAATGTGCCTTACGAGGAGAAACTCTACACCTGGTGGAGCTATCGCGCCCAGGATTGGCAGGCCTCAAATCGTGGCCGCCGCCTCGACCATATCTGGTCGTCGCCAAACCTGGTGCCGCATTTTGCCGGCTACGAAATCCTGCGGCCGGCACGCGGCTGGGAACGACCCTCGGACCACGTGCCGGTGATCGGGCGTTTCAACCTCGATTAGCTTTGTCTCGCCTTAACAACTCAACGAAACCTGAAGCTATCCGCGATGTAGTCGGGACGGGCGTTGAGCGCGGCGAAAACGTCGTGCAGATCAGGCGCCCCCGCCAATATGCCCGACAGGACCAGCGTCGTCGCGACGCCGACGCCGTTGCCGCCGGCGATGTCGTGCTCGACGCTGTCGCCGACGCAGACCACGCTGGCGCGCTCCGGGTGACCCGCCAGTGCCAGCGCTGCCTCGAATATCTGCGGATTGGGCTTGCCGATGCGCGCCACGCTGCCGCCGAGGCTCTCATAGAGATCGGCGAGCCGGCCGGCGCCGAAGCGAGGGCCGACGGCAGTCAGCATGATCTTGTCGGGATTGGTGCAGAAGCATGGCACCCGGCGCGCCGCCGCCGGACCAAGAAGCCGGCGATAGTGGTCGAGGTCGTAGCGATCGCCCTCGCTGGCGGAAATCAGCACCAGTTCTGCATCGTCGCCGTCCTTGGCCAGCACGAACGGCAGGCCGTCGACAGCCGAACGGTCATTGTCGCGGCGGATCAGCAGGCATTTTGTCTGCGGGCGCAGGGCTCCGGATGCCGCCATTTGATGGAAGGAGCGCCACGCCACCTCGCCGGAGGAGACAAAGTGATCCCAGCTTCCCGGTTCGAAGCCGAGCTTCAATAGGCGGCGCTCATTGGGTTGCGCCCGCTTGCCGGAATTCGAGATCAGCACGATGGTCTTGCCGGCACGCTTGAGTGCCGACAAGGCCTCGACAGCGCCTGGATAGGCGCTGGTGCCGTCGTGCAGCACACCAAATTGGTCGAGCAGGAATACCTGATAGCGCTCGGCCAGCGCGGCGATGCCGTCGAGGTGTTGAATTGCCTTGGCCGTCATAGAAGCCCCGCTGCGCTAGCGCCCATCAGCGCCAGCCGCGCCGTGCCGGCGGCGGCCTCCTCCGAAAGAGCCGGCACGAGAGCGACGCCAAGCTTGCGCTGCCGGATTGCCGTCCAGGCCGGATTGGCCGCTCCGCCGCCGACGCTCCTGACCGATGTCAGCCGGGGTGCGCCGAGTTCGGCAAGCCGGCGATAGCCGAGCGCTTCGATCGCCGCAATACCCTCGAGCATCGCTTTCAGATAATCGGCGTCGTCGGCGGGCCGCGGCTCGAGGCGCGGCGGCAGCGCCGGATCGGCTATGGGGAAGCGTTCGCCCGGCGCCGGCAGCGGGTAATAGTCGAGACCGGTCTCGGTCGCCGGGTCGATTTTTTTGCTGAGTTCGACAATGCGGGCGACGGGGAAATGCTGGGCCAGAACCTTGCCGCCGGAGTTCGAGGCGCCGCCCGCCAGATAGGTGTCACCCAGCCGATGGCTGTAGATGCCGAATTGCGGCGCCGAGATCGGCCGGTCGGAGAGAATCTTGATGGTCAGCGATGAGCCGAGCGCAGTGACGCCGTCGCCCGCCGCCGTCGCGCCGGTTGCCAGGAACGACGCACAGCCATCGGTGGTGCCGGCGACCACGACCACATCACGCGGCAGGCCGAACATTTTCGCGGCGCTGGCGGTGAGCGTACCCGTGACATCGCCCGGCCGCACGACGCCAGGCAGCAATTCCATGCGCATTCCGGTGGCCGCGATCCAGTCCGGCCAGCGGCGGGTTTCGACATCGTAGCCGGTTTTCAATGCGTTGTTTTCGTCGCTGCCATCGAAGCGGCCGGAGAACTGTCCGGCGATCCAGTCGGCCTGGTGCAGCACAGCGGCGACGCCGGGCAGGTGCTGGAAAGACAATGCCTTGGCGAGACCGGACGTCGCCCCAAGGGCAGCGCTCGTTGCCGGTGCTGCGCCGGCTATTTCACTCAGAATTGTGTGGTCAGCGACCTTGTCGTTGTACATCAGCGGTTCGGCCAGCGGCCGCCCGGCGCCGTCGACCGGCAGCAGCGTACCCGACGTACCGTCGACGGCGATCGAGCGCACTGCCGCGCGATCGATACATTTGAGCAGTTCCGCCAACGTCGCGCCGACCGCCTCCCACCAGATGGCGGGGTCGCGGCCGTTCGGCCCAAATCGCTCGAGGGCAATAGCGTAATGCGCGGCAATGGAAAAGTCCGGGCGCATGGCGACGGCGCGCGCGCCGGATGTACCGATGTCGATGCCGATGGCAAGCGGGCCAGACGAACGCGGCATGTCAGCTGCCTCCCGCATTGAGTTTCTGGCGATATTTTTCGGCGTCCCAGTTGATCAGTTCGTCATTCTCTGCCGCTGTCAGATAATTAAGCTTCGCTGCGACATCGACCCGCGCGGTCACATCGGCGAGGCAGCGCTGCATGGCGTCGGCACCGGCGCCCGCGTCGCCGCGCATCAACACGCCGAGGCCGGGAAACAGGATCGCCGCGGGTGCGGCGCCGCAGCGCTCGATGACGCGCTTCACACCCTCGGCCGGCCTCGCCACGACCGAGCCCTTGCCGAGAAAGATGACGTGGTCGGGGTAGAGGCTGCCGCCCGAAGCCATGCGGCAGCTTTCGGGGTCGATCGCCACCGCGTGCGCCTCGACATCCGCCGGCAATCTGTAGTCGCTGTCGCCGGCGCGCGCCATCAATGCCGCGGTGTCCGGCTCAGCCACCTGGCGCGGCGGCCGTGCCAACAGCCGGGTTACGCGGCGCAGCAGCATGCCTGCCTCAGCGACAGTGTCGGCTGCAACGACCAGGCCGTGGTTGCCGAGGATCAGTATGTCCACGCCTGGCCGCAGGCGCTCGGCGATGCCCTGGGCGAGCGGCAGTCCCGGCCGGCGATAGGGAACATATGCCCATTGGTGGCCGTCGAGCCGCCTGGCGGCCTCGGCCTCGCAGTCGGCCTGCACGGCCAGCGAAATGGTCTCGACACAGTGGACATGCAGAACGATGCGCTGCGGCATCAGCGCATGTACGGTGGTCTCGATCGAGGGGCGCAAGCCGCGCGGATTGAGGGCGCCGACAGCGAAGGCCTGTGGCTGTTCGGCGGTCGGGTCGCGTCGTTCGATGGCGTCGAGCAATGGCGGAATGCTGACCGGCACCATGATGTCCGCGGTGAGCGCGTCCTTCAGCCAGGTGCCGGAGGCCTTGATCCAGAGCGTGCCACCGGCTTTTAGCGAGGTGTTGCCGCCGGCGGCCTGGGTCAGATGCGGGTCGCTGCCAATCTCGGCGGAAAGCGACCGCAGCGCTGCCAATTCCTGCGCATCCGCACTGATCGTCATCGAAATTCCTCCACAAACCGGCCGCGTGGCCACGGCTTTGGACGCCCTGTTGCCGGGACGAAGACCGACGCTGGTATCGCAGATGCGAGTAAGTTACGTCAACAGTGATGTTATCGCGTCAAATCAGGCTTGCAATCCGAGGGCCGTTGAGTAAGTTGCACCAATTGCCGTGCAAAATGGCATGCCGTGCAGTGGCTTGGGAGGCAAGCACATTGGGAGGTAACGGTTGAGCGACTCCGGCCGCCAGCGTCAGATCGTCGAGCTTTTGCGGGACCGGCCTTTCGCATCGGTGCGCGAGCTGCAGGAGCGGCTTGGCGTGTCGGCGGCGACGGTGCGGCGCGACATCGACAAGATCGATGAGGCCGGCGAAGCGCGCAAGGTCTATGGCGGCATCTCGGCGCTCGATGGCGCTTCGCAAGCCGGCGTCGCCTATGCCAGGCCCTATGACGAGAACCGCGACCTCGCCGTCGAGGCCAAGCGGCAGATCGCCGCTCTCGCCGCCACCATGGTGCGCGACGGCGACGCGGTCATCGTGCATGGCGGTTCGACCTGCTTCCATCTCGGCGTCAAGCTCGCCGACCGCAATATCCGGCTTTACACCAACTCGATGCCGCTCGCGGCCTATCTCAGCGATCACGGCCATTGCAGTCTGACCGTTGCCGGCGGCGACCTTTACCGCGAGCCGGGCATCATCCATTCGCTGACGCAGACGGTGCCGTTCTACGCCTCGAAGTTTTTTCTCGGCGCGCAAGGCATCGGCCAGGAAGGCCTTCTGGAATCGCACCCGCTGCTGGTCCGCTCGATCGTCGAGCTCAGCCTCTGCGCCGACCAGATCGTCGTGCTGGCCGACAGCCGAAAACTGTCGATCCACGCGCGCAATGTGGCGCTGCCGCTGTCGCGGATCGGCACGCTGGTCACCGATGACGGCCTGTCCGAGACAGATGCCCGCATGCTCGAAGATGCCGGCGTCACGGTGAGGATCGCCGCTTCCTCGGGAGGCGCCCAGTGAACATCGCGGTCCTCGATTTCGGCAAGACCAATTCGAAGCTGTTCGTCTTCGGCCAGAACGGACAGATCCTAGACGAGCGCCGCACCCAGCCGAGCTGGATCCGCAAAGGCGGCTTCAGCGTGCTCGACGAGGCAACGCTGCACGACTGGGCGGCTCGCGCCATTGATGACGCCGTCGATACGCATGGCGTGGAAGGGCTGATGGTATCCGGCCATGGCTGCACCTTCGCGTTGATCGACGAAGCCGAGCTGACGCATCCGATCCTCGATTACGAGCAGGAACCGCCAGCTGAAATCGCCGCGCAGATCGACCGCCGCATTCCAGATTTTGCCGAGACCTTTTCACCGCGCCTGCCGCTTGGCTTCAACTACGGCCGCCACATGTTGTGGCTGAAGGAGGTGGAGCCCGGTGCCTTCGCCACAGCGACGTCGATCCTCGGCTACCCCCAATATTGGAGCTGGCGATTTGGCGGCCGGCCGGTGTCGGAGGTCTCCTATCTCGGCTGCCATTCGCATCTATGGGCGCCGCGCAAACGCGATTTCAGCTCGCTGGTCGATGCCGAGGGCTGGCGCGGCCAGATGCCCGCCTTCGAGCGTGCCGGCGCGGTGATCGGCGAGCAGCGCTTCAGCCGGGCCGCCAAGCCGGTCGCCGTCCACAACGGCGTCCATGACAGCAATGCTGCGCTCCATGCCTACCGCCGACAGCAGCTCGGGCCGGTGACCGTGGTCTCGACCGGCACCTGGGTGGTCGTGCTCAATCCCGACTGTCCGCTCGATGCACTCGATGGCGAGCGCGACATGCTGGTCAATGTCGATGTCGACGGCGGCCCGGTGCCGACCATCCGCTTCATGGGCGGCCGCGAATTCGCCACGATCAGCGCCGGCTGGCAGGGCGCAATCGCGCCGTCATCGGTACAACGGGTGATCGACGCCGGCATCATGGCGCTGCCGAGCTTCGCGCCCGGCGGCCCGATGCCGCACCGCAGCGGCGAACTGGTCGGGCGTACGCCCAATGCCGAGGAACGCGCGGCCGTGGCGCTGCTCTACGTCGCGCTGATGCTCGATCTGTGCCTCGAGCTGATCCATTCGGACAATACGGTGATCGTCGATGGCGGCCTGAACAATGGCGGGCTGCTTGCCGCGCTGCTGGCGCAATTGCGGCCCGGGCAGGCCTTCCTGCAGGGCGCAACGCTGGAGGGCAGCGCCACCGGTGCTGCCGCACTTGCCTTTGAAAGCGTCGGACGCGAGTTTGCCACCGAGGCGCCGGAGGCGGTGCATGCGGCAAGCTTCAGCGGCCTTGCCGGCTACCGCAACGACTGGCGCGGCCTTGCCGCCGACCGGGGCGTGGCCATGGCAGCCTCGGGAGGGGCACGATGAGCGCCGCCGCTCGGATCGAGACGGTGCGCCAGCCGGTGCTGGAGATGCGCCACATCTCGAAGACGTTCGGGGCGATCCGCGCCTTGCATGATGTGTCGCTGACCGTTCACGCCGGCGAGTTGCACGCGTTGATGGGCGAGAACGGTGCCGGCAAGTCGACGCTGATGAAGGTGCTGTCCGGCGCCTACCGGCCGGACCCCGGCGGCGAAATCCTGATCGACGGCGTACCGGCCGCCACCGGCGACCCGATCAAGGCGCGCGCCGCCGGCATTGCGGTCATCTATCAGGAGCTGTCGCTGGCGCCCAATCTGTCGGTGGCGCAGAACATCTTCCTCGGCAACGAGCCAAGACGGTTCGGCATCGTCGACCGCGAGCAGTGCAACCGGCGCGCCAGCGAGATCATCGCGCGGCTCGGCGTGGCCTTTTCGGCGCGCACCCCGGTCACCAGCCTGTCGCTCGGCGAGCGCCAGCTGGTGGAAATCGCCCGGGCGCTGTCGACCAATGCGCGCATTATCGTCATGGACGAGCCGACCACGTCGCTGACCTCGCGTGAGACCGACCGGCTGTTCGAGGTGATCGCGACGCTGAAGTCGCAAGGCATCGCCATCATCTACATCAGCCACCGCATGGAAGAGGTCTACCAGCTCGCCGACCGCGTCAGCGTGCTGCGCGACAGCGGCTATGTCGGCACGCTCGACCGCGCCGACCTGAACGCCTCGCGCCTGGTATCGATGATGGTCGGGCGCGATCTGTCGACCTTCTACAAGAAGGATCACCGCCCGCCGGACAGCAAGCGCGCCGTCGCGCTGTCGGTGCGCGGCATGTCGGACGGCAATCTCATAAAGAATTGTTCCTTCGACCTCCACAAAGGCGAGGTGCTGGCACTGGCCGGCCTGGTCGGCTCGGGCCGGACCGAACTGGCACGGCTGATCTTCGGCGCCGACAGGCACATCTCGGGCACGCTGGAGCTCGGCGGCAAACCGATATCCATCGGTTCGCCGAGCGAGGCGCTCGATGCCGGCATCGCCTACCTGACCGAGGACCGCAAGCAACTTGGCCTGTTTCTCGACATGTCGATCTCCGACAACATCAGCATGGGCGTGCTGGCAAAGGACGCGAAGGCCGGCGGTCTCCGCGACTTCGCGGCTGCCGAAAAGCGCGCCGCCAAGGCGGTGTCAGACCTCTCCATCCGCACCAGCTCGGTGCAGGCCAATGCCGGCTCGCTGTCGGGCGGCAACCAGCAGAGGGTGCTGCTCGGCCGCCTGCTGGAAACCGAGCCGCAGGTCGTCATCCTCGACGAGCCGACCCGCGGCGTCGATGTCGGGGCGAAGTCGGAAATCTACCGGCTGATCGACAACCTGGCCAAGAAAGGCATCGCCATCCTGATGATCTCCAGCGAACTGCCGGAGGTGATCGGCATCGCCGACCGCGTGCTGGTGATGCGCGACGGCACCATTGCCGGCGAGGTGACGGCCTCGGAAGGCGAGCCGCTGCGGCAGGAAGCGATCATTGAACTTGCAACGGGAGCGGCTCAGCGATGACCGACAAGGTGGCCGACACGATGAAAGCGGACGACCGGGCGATCGGCAGAAGTACGAGGTGGCGCACCGCCATCGCCGCACTCGGCATGCTGCCGATCCTGATTCTGCTGGCGGTCGGCTTCCAGTTCATCAACCCGCGCTTTTTCACCCAAACCAATCTGCTGATCGTCATGCAGCAATCGTCGATCAACATCGTGCTGGCAGCCGGCATGACCTTCGTCATCCTGACCGGCGGCATCGACCTGTCCGTCGGCTCGATCCTTGCCGCCTCGGCGATGGTGGCGGTGATGGTGTCGCTGGTGCCCGATTGGGGACTGCTGGGCGTGCCGGCGGCCATTCTCGTCGGGCTCGGCTTCGGCATCATCAACGGGCTGCTGATCGCCTATATCAAGCTGCCGCCTTTCATCGTCACGCTGGGGTCGCTGACCGCCGTGCGCGGCGTCGCCCGCCTGCTTGGCCAGGACACTACGGTGTTCAACGCGGACCTGCCGTTCGACTTCATCGGCAACGGTTCGCTGTTCGCCATTCCGTGGCTGGTAATCATCGCGCTGGCGGTGGTGGTGCTGTCCTGGCTGGTGCTCAAGCGCACCGTGCTCGGCACCTGGATCTACGCCGTCGGTGGTAACGCCGAGGCCGCCAGGCTGACCGGCATCAAAGTGCCGCTGGTGCTGCTCTTCGTCTATGGCGTTTCCGGCCTTCTGGCCGGGCTTGGCGGCGCTATGTCGGCGGCCCGGCTCTATGCCGCCAACGGGCTGCAGCTCGGCCAGTCCTACGAACTCGACGCCATTGCCGCGGTCATCCTCGGCGGCACCAGTTTCGTCGGCGGCGTCGGCTCGATCTGGGGCACGCTGATCGGCGGCCTGATCATCGCCGTGCTGTCCAACGGGCTCATCCTCGCCGGCGTTTCGGACATCTGGCAGTACATCATCAAGGGATTGGTCATCATCGTGGCGGTCGCCCTCGACCGTTACCGGCTCCAGGCAGGAGCAAGAACGTGATGGCCCTTAGTCGCCGGCATCCAACGAGCCGGTTTCATGTGTAACGCACCGTGAGAGGCGCGGGGCATCAGGAGGAAAATAAAACAATGAAGACCATCGCTAAACTGCTCTGCGGCGTAGCCTTTGCGGCCGCCGTCATCGCGCCGGCATCGGCCAAGGACCTGAACAAGGTCGGCATCTCGGTCGGCCTGCTCGGCAATCCGTTCTTCGTCGCCACCATCAAGGGCATCGAGGACGCGGCCAAGAAGATCAATCCGAATGTGCAGGTGACCTCGGTATCGGCCGACTACGACCTCAACAAGCAGGTTTCGCAGGTCGATTCCTTCATCGCCGCCGGCGTCGACGTCATCATGCTCAACGCCGTCGATGCCAAAGCGATCGCGCCGGCGGTCAAGAAGGCACAGGCGGCCGGCATCGTCGTTGCCGCCTTCGACGTTTCGGCGCCGGGCGCCGACGTCACCGTGATGACCAACAACGTCAAGGCCGGCGAAGAGGCGTGCCAGTATCTGGTCGATCATACCGGCGGCAAGGGCGACTACGTCATCCTCAACGGCCCGGCCTCGTCATCGATCCTGGAGCGGGTCAAGGGCTGCAAGGACGTGCTGGCAAAACACCCCGACATCAAGATCCTTTCCGACGACCAGAACGCCGAAGGCTCACGTGACGGCGGCTTGAAAGTGTTCCAGTCGCTGCTGACCCGTTTCGACAAGATCGACGCGGTCTTCGCCATCAACGATCCGACGGCGATCGGCGCCCAGCTTGCGGCCAAGCAGCTCAACCGCTCGGAGTTCATCTTCACCGCGGTCGACGGCGCGCCCGATATCGAGAAGGAACTCGCTTCCGGCACGTCGATGATCAAAGCCTCGGCCTCGCAGGATCCCTATGTGATGGCCGGCCAGTCGCTGACGATGGCGGCTGACCTGCTTGCCGGCAAGAAGCCGGCCGAGCCGACGGTACTGCTCGACCCGAAGCTGATCACGGCCGACAATTTGAAGGATTACAAGGGCTGGACCGCAGCTCGCTAAGCCTCCCAAGCCTGGTGGGGGGGGGGGGGGCGGGCGCCCCCGTTTTTTGGGGTTTTGGTTTTGAAAAAACCCATTTGGGGTTGGGGGGGGACTCCAGGGATTTACGGGGACAAAAAAATAGCGGCAAGG
>NZ_JAMYTB010000037.1:0-23204 GCF_040322275.1 Mesorhizobium sp. M0174 | reverse complement strand
TTTGTTCCGGAGGGGTCAGCGAGCTCAAGTTGGAAGAGATGAGGTAGACATCCGCGCCGAGCGGCTCATCGAACAGCCGCAACGGCCACAGTCGCCCCTGGGCCACGTCATCGTGGGCGGTGAGAACGGGCAATAGGCCTATGCCCAAACCCGATATCAGCATGCGGCGCACCTCGTTGAGATCGCGGCTCCATCCGCTAACCCGACGTCCGAGACCAAGGCCTTCTCGTAGAAAGATCATCGGCTCGAATCCGCTCCCATCAGTGGCGCAATCGAAGGCGATGAAGGGCTCTTGTTGAAGCCTGCGGACATCTACCTCCTGAACTCCGAATAGAGGGTGTTCGGCACCACAAAATATGCCAAAATCCTCGCGAAATAAGTGGCGGCATCGCAGCGTCGGCATTTCCCTCGTCAAAAGACAGATGCCGATGCCAGCCTTGTCCATCGAGATCTGGCGCACGATTTCGAGCGACGTCTTGATGTCAATGCGCCATGTGACAGATGGGTATCTCTGGTGGTAGAGCTGGAGTGTTTCGTCTACAAGCGTGGACTGTAGCCGGGTATCCATGCTGAGTTTCAGCTCTGCGAATTCGTCATCGCTCCCGTCGAGAGAGAGGATGCCGATTCGGTCAACGCACCGGGACATCTCGGAACATTCCTGGTAAATCTGTTCGCCGCGCAATGTTAGCGCAAAATGGCGAGGGTCACGGAAGACGAGCTTGCAGTCGAGTTGATCTTCGAGTTTTTGCAGCGCAAGGCTGACGGATCGCAGGCTCATTCGAAGACGTTTCGCGGCGCCGGTGATGCTCCTCTCTTCAGCGATGATGCAAAAACTGCGCAGGAGGTTCCAGCTCAGGTTTTGGCCCCCCAGATTGCCCAAGAGGGCGCCTGGTTTGTCTCCTGGGCATTCACACCCACCCCGCCATTCAGACAATTTCAAGATGTCCAACATGGCCGGGGGATGCCAATTCCGAAGTAGCGCATCTGGCCGACATGGAGGATTCGATTGATCAAGCTCGAGTAGCTGTGTCCGGCCGTCATCGCGGCTTTAGCAAAAGTAGAGTACATACTGAGCCCCGGCGAGTTCATCTCCAGGACGAACGGCCGGCCGGAGCGATCGATCCGGAGGTCGAGGCGGGCATAGTCCCGGCACTGGCAGGCACGGAAGGACGCAACCGAAATATCCTGCAGCAAAGTCGCAAGGCTGCTCGCGATTTGTGCCGGCCAAATCATCGGCTGCTTCGCCGCCGCGAGGTTCCTCTTCTTTTCCCAAGTAAAAAGGCCAGTTTCGCCGAGGTCGATCTCTACCGGGGGAAACACCTCGAGCTCTTCGTTTCCAAGCAGAGCAACGCAGATTTCACGACCCTCGATGTATTCTTCCACAAGCGCATCCTGCGCATATTGCGTGACGATCGCTTCCACAGCCTCACCTAACTGAGCGGGCTCATGTACGAGCTGTAATCCGAAGCTGTAATCTTCGTGACGCGGTTTCACTATCACTGGGAAGCGTAGGTCGTCGGTACTCTCGGTGCCGCGACGCATGACCCGAAAGTTTGGCGTCGGCACGCCACTATCGCGTAAGAGCCTCTTGGTGATGACCTTATCGTCCGCCAGCCCATGCCCGAGCGGGGTCGGTCCGGTGTAAGGAACGCCCGCCATCTCGAGCATGGCCGGAACGTGGGCACAAGAGCATTCGCCCTGAATTCCGTACGCCATGTTGAAAACCATTCCCGAGGGGCGGGCCTGCGGATCGGGTGGCATGAACCGCTCGAGCGTAGCGAGCAGACCTTTATCGCCTTCGCACAGCAGCGTCTCGTGGCCCCCCTCTTGCAGTGCCGCCACCACGTCATCGAATGTCTCGCGGCCAAGTTCCTCTGGTTCCTCTGGACGGGGCTGACCGAACCGATTGATCACGCCCGTACGATCGTGGTTCCAAACGACGGCTACCCGCATGAGGCTACTCCTTTTATGTTTCGCTGCGTCAGTTCATCAGTCGGATTTAGTTGTAGACTCCGCGCCTTCACAGTCACATGCAATCCGCGTGCCACCCACGATGGTGTTAAAACAAAGAGGAAGCCTGCTTTTCGCGCCGGGCTGCGTAATACTCGCGCCTAAGTGTGTCGTGTCTCAGACAAAGACCTCTGCAATCGGATACGGCTGAACATGACAGGAAGCGGCCGGCTGAGGCGACTTCTTGACGACATGCGAACCTGGATGACGCCAAGTGCCATAACGATCGGGGCCACTACAAAATCTCAGCATCGATCGCCGGGATCAATTGGCGGTCGAAGTTATGATCCGAGCCGTGATGCGGCAGGACGTGCTGGCGATATCGTGCCCTACTGGGTCTACCCTGGCCACGCTAAAATCGAGCGCATGGTCCCGATCCGTCCGTTTAGTCGGGAGGTAGAGCGCTACGAGAATCTGAAAAAGTCTTCGGCTACCTATCGGTTGGCCTTTGGCCAGCCCCGGCAATTGGCTCCTTTGCCTGTTGATGAGGCGTTGGACTGTTGGTCGGATCTCGCAATCGACAGCTAAGCGCGCTCGTTTAACGGACCCAAGGTCGCCTGGCGCAAGGCGGATAAAGGCGATATTGGGCTGCAAACCTCAAGGTCGGATTGGGTCTGCTTTTAGATGTCGGGCTCTGAACCGTCATCTTGATCGCTATCTGAAAACCCCGCATGAGATGCAAAGCGCGACAGATTCTTCTCGTCAGCGATCCGGAGACGGCGTCTTCATTCAGCAGCAACAACGTCGCCGGCACCCTTGGCGCGCAGTTTTGGCGCGACGGCGAGGAGCTTCTCGGCGGGCGCGAGAGCTCGCCGGCCAACCGACAGGCATCGGCCGCCGCATGAACCAGCGCGACGCAGACCGCCGCCCTGATGAGCGGCAGCGGCCGCGGCCAGCGCAGGCTTTGCGCCAGCACCAGGTCAGCTGGCCACCAAGGCCAACAGCTCGTAGTCAGGCCTCATAGCGACGACGCGAGCGGCGATCGCCGCGGCGGCGAACGGCGCCGGCCGCTCCGATCGCGCCAGGTCGTCGATGTGTTCACAAAGCGCAGCCAGCGCCTCGACATCCCAATGGAGGCCAAGCTGGTCGAGTGTCTCCCCGAGCCGGTCAGGGGTAGCGACGGGCGGCTGCCCGGCCAACTGCCGCAAGGTGCGTTTCATGTGCGGTTCCATGCAGTCATTGGTATCGCTGCAGGGTCACAGTTGCATTCTGACTCATAAGCTTGCAGTCGCGGCTGAAGCTTTTTTAAGTAGTCGGCCTGAATAACGGCTAAGGCGTTGATATTCCGAACGCGTGAAGACGGGTGGAAGCATCCGATTTCGCCGTTTTCGGCTGGAGTGCTTGCAGGCACCAGGCAAGCCAAAGAGCGAGAACCGTGAGGATCAGGCGCAGATTTTGGCCTGCGGCGACGAGCAGGGCATTGATCACATCGCCAGCATGGCCGAGGAGGAAAGTTGCGGTCCAGCCGGCCGTCGGTGTTCATGTTGTGACCGATGGTGGCCTCGATGGCCGATCGCCGTTTCAGTTCCCGAGACATGGTGGCCATCAGGCCACGCTTGCGGCCGGCGATCATCCCCGATCCCGAGGCGACATAGTCGTGGCCGCGATAGCCCTTGTACGTAGATGCGGTCCGGATCGACGCCGCCGACCTCCACGGCCTGATCGACCGTTGCTGCAAGCGTGTGGCCATCATACGAATTGCCCTCGAACGCCTTGGCCGCCAGCACGAGGCCCTCGCGGTTGGTTGCCGCGATCCCGACCTTGCAGCCGAATTCGTAAGGTTGCGGGCTTTGCCCTTCGCGATGCAGACCGCCTCGGGCGCGTGCAGGGAGTAGATCTTGTTGCTGTCCTTCGGCTTCTGCGTCAAGAGCCGCTCGACCAGCCCGAGCAACCGGGCAAATCTGGTCTCGAGTTCGGCATTGCCGGCGATCTTGCCGCCGACGTCGCGGAACACCCGGCCGAGATTGGTGCGAAGGCGCTTGAGTTCGCGACGCATCCGGCGGAACTGCCGGGCATGCGCATAGCGGCCCGCCCGCACCGCCGCTGCCTTGGCCAGCCGCATGTGGGCTCTGCCTGAGCATGATGCCGTACCGCTTGGCCTGACGCACCAGGATCTGGATTGCCTTGAGGTCGAGCCGGCTGTCGGTGGGGTGGGCGATCGCCTTCGGCTGCACCGTCGTCGACGGTGATCCACTCGCGGAGGCCGGTAACTTCTCCGGGGTTGGCCACGAATTGTTAGCACCCGCTGGTCCATCACCATCGCTTTTGTTGCGGAGAAAGTGACGCGATGGAGTGGACGATCTCGATCAAGGGGAAAAGCGCGCTTGGGGATGTCTGTCGCCAACAAGTTCGGATTGAGAAAAGCGACGAACGCTTGCTCGACGGTGATATCGGCCTGTCGATCGACGAGGGCAAGAAAATCATGACGGCCCTGCAGCGCGGTCGTGAACCACGAGGCGGAGACCTATGCCGTTTTTCGCCGGGTCTGCCCCGAGTGCCACAAATTTCGGCCGGTCAAAGACTATACGATGCGCCGAATCCGGACGGTTTTCGAAACAATTGAGGTGCCAAATCCACGATGGATGCTGTGCCAGGACTGTCACAGGAATGGTAGCCGCGTTCGCGCCGCTGAAGGAAATCTGTCCGGATCGGGCAACGTCCGAGCTGATGGAACTGACGGCGCGGCTGGGAAGCATGATGCCGTACCGGCAGGCCGCCAGCGTGCTCGCCGAATTCCTGCCCATCGAACCGACCGACGCATGCAACCGTGCGAAAGCGGACCATCAAAGTCGGCGAGCGGCTCGACGACCAGATCACTGAGGAAACCTGGCGCGCGAGAATGCAGATGAAGGAACGACATCAGCTCGAAATGCAGCTTCCTGGCGATCGACGCAAAGAGTTCGTCATCAGCATCGATACGGCGCACGTTCGCAGCGCCGATCCCAATTCAGCGCGAAACTTCGAGCTCGTCGTGGCCAGATGCGGTCGCGGAGGTCGGGGAGAAGTCGGCGGTCGCTACTTTGTCACCGCCAACACTGACCAACCTGCGATACGCGATCGAGCGTCCACGCTCTTCGGGAAGAGGGGTATTGCGTCTTTGGGGACGTCACCGTGATCTCGGACGGCGCCGAAATCCTGAAGCGGCTTCCGCGCGCCATGCCGAAACCGGCGACCCGTATCATCGACTGGTTCCACATCGCCATGAAGATCCAACCCATGCAGCAGATCGCTGATCACGTAATCCGATCCCAGTCTGGTCTTGCTGAAATACTTCCGACCATCGGCAGGGACATCAGAGCTGTGAAGTGGCGTCTGTGGCACGGTCGCGTGGATCGCGCGATCCACGACCTGGAGCAGCTCTTGGCAAGCTTGCATGTCTGGCAAGGAGAAGGCGAGCTCTCGATGTCGCGCCTCCACAGCCTCGGGTCTCAGCTCCTCACCTACGTCCGTTCGAACCGCAGTGCGATCGTAAATTACGGAAAGCGCTACCAAGCCGGACTTCGCGTGGCCACGACCCTTGCCGAGTCGGCAGTCAATTCCGTGATCGCCAAACGCATGGTCAAGAAGCAGCAGATGCGCTGGTCTCTCCGCGGTGCCCACATGCTGATGCAGGGTTCGGACAGCCGAGATGAATAGTGAGCTTCGCGACCGACTGCGGGCACGATTTCGAGCACCAGAGCCGAGCGTGACCTCACTATTCAAGCCGCCCTTACTGTGCGCCGCGTAACCCCGGAGAAGTTACCGGTCTCCAGCTCTGGCCTGTTGAGCCTCCGACTTCGGCTCGACGAAACGCATCTCCGGCCGCTGCGCTGCAATCACAATCGCCTCAGCATCCGCCGCATCATTCCTTCTGCCTCTTCACGAAAGGCCGAACATACTGTGGGGCGACAAGCCTCACCTCATGGCCAACCCTTCCAACTCCCGCGCCCAGTACTGGGCGCTGCCACAGGCCTCCATGACCACGATCACCGGCGGGTGACCGGCCATGAGGTTCCGGAACTGCCGACGCGACAATTTCCTGCGAAACTGTGCATGTCCTGTCAGCCACGCTCCATGGATCTGGAAAACTGCTTTTGCCAGATCCACGCCGATCATCGTATCCTTCATCGCGGTTGCCGTCCTCTCTGCTGGTGGGGTCACCCACTATTGGCACATTCGATGCCGTCTGAGATGGGCGGCAACCACCCCATTGTTCTGACCCCAGCCTGCTGCACCACAGCGACCAAGGCCGCCCAATATACGAGCGAGCAGTTCCAGCGGCTGATGGCCGATCACGGCATCTCCTGCTCGATGAGCCGGTCGGGCAACGTATGGGACATTGCTGCGATGGAGAGCTTCTTCTCGCAAGGTCTACAGGATGAGGGATGACGCAAGGGCCGACGTGTTCGATTACATCGAGAGCTTCTACAACCCTCGGCGACGGCACTCGACGTTGGGCTATATGAGCCCTGTCGAGGAGAAAGCTATGTTAGCTTAACCTGGTGTCCGAAAAACCGGCAGCAGGCCATTGTTTATTTTGGCCGTTTATGCCGATCGCGAACTATGCCGGGCTGGCGCGTTTCCGCCATCGTTTTTCATGGCTTAGCCCCAGCTGGAACGGCATAGATTAGGGTCTCTCCGTCGCGATTGGCGCGAAGGAGAGGCACATGAATAGACGCCATCTATGCCTACAATAGTTCTGAGCTATTTGTCGCTTAGCGGAAGGTATGGCTTTAGATTGAAAGCGGACGACCCTAGCTAGCCACGGATCGAATCCTCTTGCACAAAGAATTGAATAGCAAATGTGATATGGCTTTCCATCGGTGAGTTTCTGAAGTTCGGATGGCAGAATAGGAGAGGTCCGGCACATCTTGTAGTTGTCTTATAAAAAGCCGGCCAAGTGGGAGATCATGACCGGAGATTGACTGGCTACTTCATATCTGTGAGAATTAGCTACAAAGGGGAACTGAAGAGATGAATATAACTCGGCGGACACTTATCAATACGGGCCTAGTAGCCGTGGGAGCGACCTTGTCGTTTCCTTCAATGCTTCGAGCTCAAGCCGATGCCGGAGGAGATACGGTGAGGTGGGCAAGAGGTCTGCCCACAATTCTCGACCCGTACACAACGACCGACGCGAATACTGTCGACTACGCGTTTGGTGTTTACGACATGTTATTTGGACTCGACTCAAAGCTTGTTCCGCAGCCGCAAATGTTGGATAGTTGGAGTGCGTCCGACGACAAGAAGACCTATACCTTCTCCCTTCGTGATCGGCTAAGCTGGCACGATGGCACCCCGGTGACGGCCGCAGATTGTGTTGCTTCGATACGCCGTTGGTTCCAAACGCCCGGCGGGCAACTCGTGAATGAGCGCACGAAGGATGTCTCAAAGCTCGACGAAAAGTCCTTCGTAATCACATTAAAGAAACCGCTCGGCGTGCTGATTGATCAACTTGCGCAGGTTGCCGTTTACCCGCTTTTCATCATGCGTGAACAAGATGCTCGTCGCCCTCCTACGGATGCGGTAACCACACATATTGGTTCGGGACCATTTAAATTTAATGAGGAACTCTATGCACCCGGGGCGAGCATCACTTTTGACAAGTATGATGGCTACGTCCCGCGCGACGATGCTCCCGACGGACTGGCTGGTGCCAAAATCGCTAGGGTTCGCCGCGTAGTTTGGGCTAAGCTCCCCGATCCGCAAACGGCCATGGCGGCGCTGCAAGCCGGCGAAGTCGATGTCCTGGTTGACCCCCTTCCCGCCGATCTTTTCCCTGTCATCGAAAGTGACCCGAACCTTGTGCTCGAAAATCTATACAAGTCGGGTTTCGACTATTTCTTGCGTATGAATTGTCTTCAGAAGCCATTTGACAACGTGAAGGCCCGGCAGGCGGTGCTGCATCTTATTAATCAAGACGCGTTCCTGAGTGTCATTAATCCATCTCTAAAGGGCAATCGCAATGTGACATCATTGTTTGGAACCGATACGCCATTTTCCAACGACGCAAACACCAACTGGTTCCGGAAGGGCGGCGACCCGGAAAAGGCCAAACAACTACTACAAGAGGCTGGCTATGCTGGCGAGAAAGTTGTTATTCTCGACCCCGCCGACTGGCCTGAGGCCCATAATGCATCGCTATTCTTGGCGTCGGAACTTCGTAAGATTGGATTGAACGTCGAACTAGCATCTAGCGATTGGGCTGCCCTTGTTGCTAGAAGGGCTAGGAAAGACTCGGTTGAAAACGGTGGCTGGAGCATTTTTATCAGCAACCTTCCCGACTTTTCACTAACTAGTCCCAACTCTGCTGCATTCATGGCAATGAATGGCGAACAGGGCTGGGTTGGCTGGCCTCAGGACGACCAATATGAGGTTCTTCGAGCTAAATGGGCGGACGTCACAGGAATCGAAGCGCACCGCGCTCTGGCCCGCGAAATGCAGCAGATTTTTTGGGACTATGCGAGTTCGGCTCACTTGGGGCAAGTTCCCGTGCTTTCGGCATACCGAAAGGACCTCACTGGCCTTATCGGCGTGCAGGCAGGACGTTTGCTGATGTGGAATATGCGAAAGGACTGAGTTTTGGTTACCTACATCTTTCGCAGAATGATCTCGGCCATCGTCGTTATGGCGATGGTCGGGGTGTTCATCTTCCTACTTGTCAGGTTGGCGCCGGGTGATCCCGCAGACATCATCGCTGGACCGTCAGCCACCGACCAAACTGTTGCGGATATACGGGAGCAACTTGGTCTCAATGCGCCACTACCGGTGCAGTTCCGGCAATGGGCGGGGAACCTGCTGAATGGCGATTTAGGCATGTCGGTTTTTGCCGGGCGTCCTGTTCTCCAGCTCATCCGGCAAAGACTGCAGCCGACCCTTTCACTCTCGCTCTTGACACTGTTCGTTTCGGTAACCGTTGGAGTGACGTTTGGAATCCTCACGGCTTGGCGAGCCGGAGGCATCCTCGACCGCGTCCTGATCGCGTTTTCGGCCCTCAGTTACTCTGTTCCGGTGTTCGTGGTGAGCTATTGCCTTATTTACTTCTTTGCTATTCAGACGCGATGGTTGCCGGTTCAAGGCTACGCATCAATCAACGATGGCATAGGCCCCTGGCTTGCTCACTTAATCTTGCCAACGATCGCGTTAAGTTTGGCTTATATTGCTTTCATTGCTCGGATCACGCGGGCAAGTATGCTCGAGGTGCTGTCGGAGGATTACATGCGTACGGCCGCGGCCAAGGGCGCGTCCCCGTATGCTATGCTGTTTCACCATGCCCTGAAGAATTCCGCAGCACCAATCCTCACGGTTATCGGCCTCAGCTTCGCTTATTTGATTAGCGGTGTCGTGCTGACTGAAACAGTGTTTAACATTCCTGGGATAGGGCGGCTTATTGTCGATGCGATCAATAATCGTGACTACCCAATCATTCAAGGTATGCTCATCCTCATCTCGGGCATCTACGTTCTCATCAATCTTGCAGTCGACCTCGCCTACACGCTGGTCGATCCTCGAATTAGGTACTGACATGTTGTTCACGAATTCCTTAACGAGCACTGGGCAACCGGACCGGTTCCGGATCGTCGGCCTCGCTCATCTTGCACGCCGGTATCCGGTTGTCTTGATCGGCGCCGGTCTCTTGACCCTTCTGATTGTTCTAGCGATTTCTGCCCCTCTCTTTGCACGCGATCCAGTAGACATGGATCCCTTTTTCCGACTGCAGCCGCCTTCCGATGAACACTGGTTCGGGACAGACAATCTGGGCCGGGACGTGTTTGCCCGAACCATCTTCGGGGCGCGCATCTCGCTTCTGGTGGGCCTGATCTCGGCGCTGTTGGCGGCCTGTGCCGGGCTCCTGATCGGTGTCGTCGCCGGCTATGTCCGCGCATTCGACAATGTCATCATGCGAATCATGGACGCGCTGATGTCGATCCCGACCTTCCTGCTGGCCATTGCGCTCATCTCCCTGACGGGGCCAGGCATCGGAATCCTCATCGTCGCCATCGCGATCCCCGAGACGCCCGCCGTCACGCGGCTGGTTCGCTCGGTGGTCCTGGGTGTGCGCGAGCGCCCCTATGTCGAGGCCGCGCTCTGCGGCGGGGCGCGGCTGCCGAAGATCCTGTGGTGGCATATCCTGCCAAGCACCATTCCGGCCCTGATGGTGCAGAGCGCCATTGTCTGCGCCAGCGCGATCCTGACCGAGGCGGGGCTGAGCTTCCTCGGCGTGGGCGTGCCGCCCGAGATCCCGAGCTGGGGCAACATGATTTCAGGCTCGCGCCTCTATCTCGCGATCGCGCCCTTGACGGTCTTCGCCCCCGGCATCTGCCTTGCGGTCACGGTCCTTGCGGTCAATCTCCTCGGCGATGGCCTGCGCGACCTCTTCGACCCCCGCGCGAAGCGGAGGCGCTGAGATGCTGATGCAGAACTTCATGGAGGATAGAGCCGTCGAGAATGACGTGCTCCTCGATGTCCAGGATCTCGAGACACATTTCTTTGGCGAGGACAGCGTTACCCGCGCCCTGGGCGGCATCAGCTTCCAGGTGAAGAAGGGTGAGACGCTCGGCGTGGTCGGCGAATCCGGATGCGGCAAGAGCGTCACCGCCCTCTCGATCCTGCGTCTGCTGCCGAAATTGACCGCCGAGATCGTCGGTGGCACGGTCCGCTTTCATGGGCGCAACCTGCTGGATCTGTCCGATCGGGAGATGCGAAGGATCCGCGGCAACAAGATCGCCATGATCTTCCAGGATCCCATGACGAGTCTCAGCCCGGTTCACACGGTCGGACGGCAGATCGCCGAGGCGGTGGAAATCCACACGGGCGCCTCCCGCTCGGCTGCACTGGCCAGGGCCGAAGAGATGCTGCGCCTCGTCCGCATCGCCGACCCCGAGCGGCGCGTCAGCAACTACCCTCACGAGCTGTCGGGCGGCATGCGCCAGCGCGCGATGATCGCGATGGCGCTGGCCTGCTCACCGGAACTGTTGATCGCCGATGAGCCGACGACTGCGCTTGACGTTACTATCCAGGCGCAGATCCTGCGGCTCATCGTCGATCTGAAAGAGCGCACGGGAACGGCCGTCATGTTCATCACCCATGACCTGGGCGTCGTCGCCGAGACATGCCAGCGCGTGATCGTGATGTATGCCGGCCGGATCGTCGAGCAGGCGTCGGTGACGGATCTCTTCACGGCTCCCGCGCATCCCTACACCCAGGGCCTGATGCGATCGGTGCCTGATCCGCGGCGCGGCCGCCAGCGCCGCCTTCCAGAAATTCTCGGGATCGTGCCAAGTCTTCGCGAGCCGATTGTCGGCTGCAGCTTTGCGCCTCGCTGCCCGTTCGCGATCGATATTTGCCGAGAGAAGACACCCATCCTGCGTGATGTCGGGTCGAGCCACGCCGCAGCTTGCTGGCGCGCCGAAGAGGTGATGGGCGCATGAGTGGTCCTTTGCTGAAAGTGGAGAATCTGACCAAGCATTATTCGCTTGGCTCGGGAATCTTCAAAAAAAGCATTCCGATGATCCGGGCGGTAGAGGATGTATCCTTCATCGTCGAGGCGGGCGAGACGCTTTGCATCGTCGGCGAATCCGGTTGCGGCAAGTCCACCGTCGCGCGGCTCTTGATGCGGCTCGTGCAGCCGACTAGCGGGCACGTAATGATCGACGGGACCGACATTGCGGGCCTCAAGAAGGACGCCCTTCGCGCGTGGCGCCGTCGGATGCAGATGGTCTTTCAGGATCCTTACTCGTCGCTGAACCCGCGCCTTACTGCCGGGCAAATTATTACGGAGCCTGTCGAGAACTTTGAACGTCTCAGCCGAAGGCAGCGTCAGGCACTTGCCGGGGACCTTCTCCGAAAAGTCGGAATGTCGCCCGAAATGATGCACAGGCTGCCGTCCGAATTGTCAGGCGGTCAGCGCCAGAGGCTCGGCATTGCGCGCGCTTTGTCGCTCAACCCCTCTCTTATCATCGCCGACGAGGCGGTGTCAGCCCTTGACGTCTCCGTGCAGGCGCAGATTCTGAATCTGCTTCTGGATCTGCAACAGCAGATGGGCATCGCCTTCGTCTTCATCTCGCATGATCTTGGCGTCGTGGAGCATATCGCGCATCGCGTTGCGGTCATGTACTTGGGGCGGATAGTGGAGCTCGCCCCGAGCGAGGCGCTGTTCGCCAAACCGGTCCATCCCTACACCGAGGCGTTGATCGCGGCGGCTCCGGTGCCGGATCCGACGCGGGTTCGGCTGGAGGCGCCCGTCGAGGGCGAGGTGCCGAGCCCGATCAATCCGCCGGCTGGGTGCGCGTTCCACCCGCGCTGCCCGCTCGCTGTCGAGCGTTGCCGCATCGAGGTGCCGCCTTTGGTGCCGATGGCGGACGGGCGGGTTGTGGCTTGCCACGTGCGCGCTCCCTCCGCGGAATTTCCGGGACGGCAAGATATGGCGGGCAGCCCTCAGCTCACTCCCGTTGCGGGGCCACACGGTTCGGTACTGTAGACACGCTAATTCAGCATACCCTGGAAGGAGACAGACATGGATTTTATCGAGCGGATTTTCGGCGTGGCCCCGGATGGGGGCGACGGCACCACCGAGATGCTTTACATTGCGGTCGCGCTCGTAGTCGCAGCGACGGTGGCCGCACCCGTTTGGCTCCGCCGACGTGCGGCAAAGCGCCGCCGCTAGCTCTTTTAGGCTCGAGATTGTGCAACCGTATCGGCCACGGGCAAGTCTTCCGGGGCACTGCAAAACTTAGCGAGCTCTGTGCAGAGCGTCGCTAAGTTTACAATGCCTAGCCAAGGGCGTCCGCTTTGACTCATACGCTTTCCCAGCTGGAAGCGCACTGGGAGTCGAAATGGGTTGCAGCGCGGACGCGCGAGATCGGCTGCACCGGCGATGGGACACAATTCTTCCGGAGCAGTGGCGCGGCTGGTGATCTGAATCGGTAACCAGGTACATTTTGATGAAAACATTCCGAGCGGCTCGAGCGGAAAAATCCGGATGGATTGATCCTGCCCTGTTCAAAGCGCTGCGCTGGCGACACATCGGTCCCTTTCGTGGGGGACGGGTGACTGCGGTGACCGGCGTACCCGGTGAGCCTGGTCTCTTTTACTTCGGCGCGGCGGCGGGCGGTGTCTGGAAGACGCAAGACAATGGAGGACATTGGACGCCAATCTTCGATCAGGTGCCCGACAGTTCAATCGGGGCGATTGCTGTCGCGCCGTCCAATCATCAGGTAATCTACGTCGGCACCGGCGAGGGGGCTTTGCGTAACGACATCACCAATGGGCGAGGAGTCTATAAGTCGATCGATGGCGGAAAAAGCTGGACCCATATCGGCTTGTCCGACACCGGCCAGATTGGCGAGCTGGTCGTGGATCCCCGAAATGCGGATATCGTGCTCGTGGCTGCGATCGGGCACCCGTTCGGCCCTAATTCAGAAAGAGGTGTGTTCAGAAGCACCGATGGCGGCAAGAGCTGGAAAAAGGTTCTCTATCGCGACGAAAACACCGGCGCTGCAGATGTCACTTATGATCCGGACAATCCCGACGTTGTCTATGCCTCACTGTGGCAGGTCAGCATGCGTCCGTGGGGCGATACCTCGTCAGGCCCTGGGAGCGGCTTGTTCCGCTCGCAGGACGGAGGCAGAACGTGGGTTGAACTTAAAGGCAACGGTCTTCCTAATGGGCCGTTAGGACGGATCGGGGTTTCGGTCTCTGGCGCGGACTCGCGTCGTGTCTACGCGCTGATCGAGGCCGATTGGTCGGATAAGCTGTTCGGTAGCCCGCCAATCGGAGAGCCCGACAGGGGAGGGCTCTACCGATCAGACGATGGTGGTGAGCACTGGGCCCGGACTAGCGACGACTCGCGAATTCGGAACAGGCCCTTGTACTACGGAAAGGTTTTTGCCGATCCCCGCTTCGCGGACACCATTTATATTGTCAATACTGCGGTGCTGCGTTCGACGGATGGTGGCAAGAGTTTCGCCCCTGCACCATTTCCTGGTTATGATCATCATTATCTCTGGATCGACCCAGCCGACCCGCATCGGATCATCAGCGGCTGTGACGTTGGTGCCAGCGTCTCAATCGACGAAGGACAGACCTGGTCGACATATGACAATCAGCCGCTCGCCCAATTCTATCATGTCGCAGCCGACAATCGTTTTCCCTATTGGGTCTACGGCGCGCAGCAGGACTTTGGGAACATAGCAATCGCTTCCTACTCCAGCGAAGGGGCAATCGGGCCTCGCTCCTGGTATCCGGCGGGCGGCGGAGAAGCTGGGTTCGTCATACCGGATCCGCGTAATCCGATGATTATCTTTTCGACGACTGCCGAGATGATCGGCCGCTATGACAAGCAGAAGGAACAGTGGCAGAACATCAGCGCTTCGACTGCTCCCGACCCCTGGGGAGTGGGCGCCGAACTCGCGCACCGATTCAACTGGTGGAGTTCCCCTCTGATGCTCTCACCGCATGATCCGGACGTGCTGTACGCCGCATCTGAGATGGTGTGGAAATCGTCCGATCAGGGCAACAACTGGACCGCGATCAGCCCCGACCTCACGCGGAATGACAAGAGCAAACAGCAGTGGAAGGCAATTTGGGGCAGCTATGATGCTATTGTCTCGCTTGCCGAGTCCCCGCTCAGAAAGGGGCTGCTCTGGGTTGGCTCGGACGACGGGCTGATCAATATGACGCGTGATGGCGGCACCCATTGGACCGACGTCACGCCGGGCGGGGTGGCTCCTTGGTCCTTCGTGTCGATGATCGAGCCGTCACGGTTCAATGCCGAGGCCGCGTATGTTGCGATCGACAGTCACAGACTTGACGATTGGAAGCCTTCAGGCTTCAAAACCGCTGACGGCGGAAGGACCTGGGTCTCCATTGCGGGCGATTTGCCCGAAGATGCCGTTGTGCATGCGGTGCGGGAGGATCCGGCACGTCAAGGGTTACTTTATGCCGCAACTGAGCGCGGGGTCTTCGTTTCGCTCGACGACGGAGTTCACTGGCAGCCGCTGCAATTGAATCTTCCCGCCACTCCGATTTACGACATCATGGTAAAAAATGATGATTTGGTGGTCGCAACCCACGGCCGCGGTTTTTGGATTCTCGACAATGTAACGCCGCTGCGCCAGATCACTGCCGGAGCGGGAGCGCGCGAAGCCATGCTCTTAACGCCCAAGACCGCTTACATGATAGGCACCCAGACATTTGGCGGTTCAACCGACGCCGTTGGCAAGAACCCGCCCCCGGGAGCCGCGATTGACTATGTGCTGACAAAAAGACCCCAGGGAGAGGTCACTCTCGACATTCTGGATGTGCATGGCGCGCTGATCCGCCGCCTCTCGAGCATCGAAGCAAGCAAAGAGCAACAGGCTCCCCAATATGTCACGGACACCGTCCGTTCGGACAAGATCCCCACCGAAGTAGGGATGAACAGGGTTTATTGGGACTTCCGCACCAGCGACCCAGAGCAGGTGCCGGGAGCTTATTATTATGGCGGTTTCGCTCGCGGCGTACTGGTCACTCCCGGCAGATACATGGTGCGCCTCAATGTTGACGGAAGGACTTACGAGCGGCCTTTGACCTTGGCCATTGATCCCCGCGCCGCTGGGAGGGAAGGGGCGAACGCGGAACGGGTCGCTCTGCAATCGGCGGTATTGAAGGATATCGATCGGCTCCACAAAGCGATGAACGAACTCAGGAAACGGCGCCCACGCACGGCGGATCAGGCTCATGTCGGCAAAATGAGCGTATCCGCATCCAAGCTGGCACAACTTACCGGCGAAATGGACTCCATCGACGCCGCGCTCGTAAAGGTGAAGACAAACTCTTTCGCCACTGCTTACTGCTTCCCGCACGAACTTGAAGTCTACACTTCGCCCAGACAGCAGGAATGGGCGCTTGTCGATGGATTGCATCAGAGAGTCGAGACAGCACTGGCAACATGGTCGAGTCTCAGGGCTGAGTTGATCAAGTAGGGTCAGGATCGAGCTCGTCGACCGCAGCGGCTCGCGAGATCAGCGCGAATCAGCAGCCCGATCGAAAACTCATCCTGCCCCCTAGGTACTCAATTCGCTCCTCTGCAAAATCGTCGAGACGGATTCCATGGCAGAGCAAAACCGCATCGCAGAGAAAGCATTCGAATGAGGCAGATCGAGCCGAGAAACACTGCAGCCCACTTGTGGGCTGCTTCCTCCCAATGGTGTTTGATAGAACCCACTGCGCCTGTGAGTTCCAGCTGAAGTGCGACAAGCAGCGAGTCAGGTTAGCGCGTTCACCGATTGGCCAACAGTATCTTCTGACGGAAGACTTCGGCCGGTGTTCTGAAGCCGAGGCATTTGCGGGGCGTCGAGTTGAGATGGGCGCACACCTGGTGCAGGTCTCGATGCTCTATCGACAACGGATCGATGTCTCGTGGAAGCCATTTGCGAGCGCGGCGGTTGGCGTTTTCCACCGTGCCTTTCTGCCACGGCGCCTGCGGATCGCAGAACCATGTCTGAACGCCGAGACCGGCCTGAAGGTAGGGCCAGTCTGTGAACTCGGTGCCGCGGTCGAAGGTGATCGATCGGCGGGCCGAATGGGGAAGTGGACCAAGCACGTCAATCAAGCCATCCATGATCGCGCGGGACTGTCGGTCGTTGTTGCGCAGGAAGACCGTGAAGCGGCTAACCCGTTCGACCAGCGAAGTGACGTACGCTTTGCCGAATTTCTTGCGGAACTGGATCAGATCGCATCCCCCACCGAGCTGCTTTCTGTCGCGGACGATGTCCGGACGATGCAAAATGCTCAATTCCGGGCTAAATCGACGGCCATGACGCCGCCCTTACGTGCCTCGGCCGGCGTCGGGCGCGGCTCTCGGGAAGATAGCGCCACAGCTTTATCTCCTGGCCATAGGGCGAATAAGCAAAGCGATAGATCGTCTCGTGGCAGACGCGAACGCTGCTGCGTTCATAAGCCAATCGACCGGCGATCTGCTCCGGTGACCAGCCATGCTTGATACGCTCGATGATTGATGCGCGAAGCTTCGGATGCCGAACCAGTTTACGATAACGGCTGCGACATTCCTTGGCCAGATGGTTGGCCGCCACACAGAAATAGCCTGTCAGATCCGGCATCTCCCGATCCTCAAACTTATTCCGCGCGATCTCGCGGAAAATCGTCGAGCGATGGCGACCGAGTTTCTCAGCAATCGCATCGACACTGACGCCAGCATGGCGCCAGCGCTCGATCTTGCGGCGTTCATCCAAATCGATCTGGGAGTAGGTGCGTTTCATGTGCGGTTCCATGCATGCGATAAGTAAGCGCTCATTTCCATGCGCGTTGACGCGGCCCGTTTGACCGGGGTCGCTGTCGGCCAGTTGCATCGGATCAAGCAGGGGCGGGTTTGGCGAAGTTGAATGGCAACAGATCGGTGATGTCGGCATTGTCCGCGCGCTGCGGCAATTCCGTGAGGACGTGGCGCAAATAGGCCAAGGGCTCGATGCCGCAAGCTCGGCATGTCAGCATGAGGCTGTAGACGACGGCACTGGCCCCGGCTCCGTCCACAGTGTCGCTGAACAGCCAACTCTTTCTTCCAGTGGCAAAAATACTGATGTTCTCATCAATACCCACTCGTATCATCTCGGAGTGACGGATACTCTTGTCGATGTTGAGACGGGAGTATTGCGATGTCGAATGCAGTCAGACTTGAGCAGGTTCGAAGCCAGAGAGAGGTCTGCGGATCGAGCTGATTTCGGGCCATCGGCAGAGGTGGAAAGCCCGAGCGGGCGCGAACATCTCGGAGGTAGCCGATCCTAACCGCGCGCCTCCGTGTCGACATCGGGGTTCCACACGCACCGGCTGCCTGCCACGTCGATCTCGATCATGCGGCAGCGGGGCAAGCGGCCCTGATGGCGGCAGCCGTCCTCTCGGAAGCGCCCCTGCCGGCCCAAGTTTGCCTAGTGGATGTCGAAAGACCGCGTATAAGCGATATCGAGGATGCGGTTGACCAAACTTGAAAAGCTGTAGCCGGCGGTCGTCGCGGCCAGGACATAAGGGCCGCGCATGCCGAGCCCCGGCATGGAGTTGATCTCAAGGACAAAGGGCTGGCCGGAGCGGTCGATCCGGAGATCGACACGCGCGTAATCCCGACAGTGACAGGCACGGAAGGTCGCAATCGAAATATCCCGCAGCCTGGTCGCAAGCTTGCTCCCGATTTTCACGGGGCAGATACGCTTCGCCGCCGCAACCGCGCCCCGTGTCAGAAGACGCGCCTTGTGGTCACCGAAATCCTGCTCCACCAGAGGCAACACCTCGAGTTCTCTGTTTCCCAGCAGCGCGATAGTGATTTCTCGCCCCTCGATGTATTCTTCCACAAGCGCCTCCTGCGCATACTGCGTGACGATCACATCTACGGCCTGCCTCAACTGAGCGGGCTCATGTACGAGCTGCACTCCGCAACTGTCGGACTCGTGACGCGGCTTCACTACCATCGGGAATCGCAGGCTGCCGGTACTCTCTGTGCCCCGACGCATCACGCGAAAGTTCGGCGTCGGCACACCGAGAGCGCAAATGAGCCTTTTGGTGATAACCTTGTCGAGCGTCAGCCCATGCCCGAGCGGGCCGGATCCGGTGTACGGGACGCCTGCCATCTCGAGCATAGCCGGTACGTGGGTGAGACGGCACTCGCCCTGAATTCCGTACGACATGTTGAAAACGATACCCGAGGGGCGGGCATTGGGCCTGGGTGGCATGAACTGCTCAAGCGTGGCAAGCAGTCCTTTGTCGCCTTGGCACACCAGCGTCTCGTGGCCACCCTCTTGCAGTACCGCCGCCATGCTTTTGACCGTCTCGCGGCCGAATTCCTGCCGACAAGGCTGGCCGAACCGGTTGATCACGCCTGTATGATCATCGTTCCACACAACAGCTATTCGCATGAGGTACTCCCTCCTTCTTGCGGAGGACTTCGAGCAAGTTCATTTAGACCTCCTCGGCCGGACACCGGGAGGCCTCTGTGGGTCGTAACGCATCCTCCATCGTGTCCTTGCAATCGGCGTGCCGCCGATATCGTGAGAGCAAGAGGAACAAAACCATATACTTCGCGCCGCAACGGCGGTACACGCGCTCCTCTGTTTGTCGGATTCCGAACTGGGACGTCTTCAACCGGATACGGCTGAACACGGCAACACGGACGTCGACTGACGACGGTTGTTTCTTGGCACTTGTTTGGGGATGGTCTGTCAACGGCCTTTTTGGATCCAATTCCTAGCCTCGTTTGCGTTGGGAGGTCACTCCGCTACCCCTCGGGGCTCAGAGCCCACCGCATGCAAGTAAGCGAGAGCATCTCTTGCGCGAGAGCATCTTTCGCTCCCGGCAGGCTTCCATGATGCAGTAATGCGCATCGGCCACGATCATCATGGTCTTGCGCCTGCCGCCGCGACCGTCCTCGGTCCGCTTCTGAAACCATTGCGCCAAAGCAGCATTGCCAGCTCTGGATAGACCGCGTTCGCGCAGGCGCGCCCCGCTTTCATCTGGAGAGCCGGTGGGATTCGTGGACCATCAGCCGGCAGCGAAGCGGGCAACAACTGCTTGGAGGGGCACCTTTGTGGACGATAGTGCGATGCGTTGTGTCTTCGGATATGGGTCGCTCTCTCACGATTTTTACCCACCAGAACTGTAAATGCGGAAACCCTTCGCGGCAGTGTGCCGCCAGTATCGTGTTGTGCATTAGCGTCATGATCGTCATCGGTCCAACGCCTCCGGGCACTGGTGTAATGGCTCTCGCCCTTTCGAAAGCGGCTGCGAAGTCCACATCACCAACAAGCCGCTTCTTGCCGTCCAAAACCGCTCTCGTAGTTCCTACATCGATCACCGTTGCTCCCGGCCTGATCCAGTCTCCCTTGATCATTTCGGCTTGTCCCGCTGCCGCCACTACGATATCGGCCTGTCGCACCTTGTCAGCCAAGCTCCGCGTTCGAGAATGCGCCATTGTTACAGTGCAGTTCGCTCCTAACAATAGCTGTCCCATCGGTTTGCCCACGAGGATCGAACGGCCGATAACGATTGCATCAAGTCCCGTCAGGTCGCCCAACTGATCCCGCAGAAGCATGAGGCACCCGAGCGGCGTACAGGGTATAGCCTGGTCGCCCGGCGGCCAGACGACCTGCGCTTTCGGGGTGAAGACCATCGACATCCTTGTCGGATCGATCGCACGGATGACAGTTAGTTCATCAATGTGAGCCGGAAGAGGCAACTGTACGAGGATGCCGTCTACTGCATCATCCGCATTCAATTCTTCGATCAGCTGCAAGATTTTGTCCTGGCGCGTCTCCTCCGGTAGGATGTGTTGGAAGCTGGCCATACCCAGTTCGCGTGTCTTTCGACCCTTGCTGCGGACGTAAATTTCGCTTGCCGGATCGCTGCCAACAAGCACGACCGCCAAGCCCGGCGGGCGCCCAGCCTTTTCCATGAACGCTGGCAGAGCGGCAGTTATCCGTGCGGCAAGACGATCGGCATAGGCTTTCCATCGATGATGCTGGCTCGCATGTGGGCTCCTTCACAAAGAAAGTCATCAGATTGTTCAATCTGTTCCCCAGCTCCGCGCAGTCGATTCGGATTTCCGCTTGAGGACTTCCTCGATGCGTTCGAGATGCGCGCCAAAGCCTTGCGCGGCGCGGCGCACCCTTCGGCTTGTGATTGACCGCATGACCGAGTTCGCTCTGGGTCGCGGAAAGGGCAGTCTCCACCTCTTCGCCCCAATGGCGACTGGCGGTCCGGATAGTTGCCCGCACCTCAGTTCCTGTAGACTAACCCTCGCGGATCGATATCCGGGTCGCGGCCGGCGACTAGGTCGGCGAGGAATTTTCCCGAGCCGCAGGCCATGGTCCAGCCGACATGGCCGTGGCCGGTGTCGAGATAGAGGTTTTTGTAACGCGCCAGGCCGATGACCGGCACTGAGTTCGGCATCATCGGCCGCAGCCCGGCCCAGAGTTCGGCTTTCTTCTCATCGAAGGCGCCTGGGAACAGCTCCTTGCCGGTCCTGAACATGGGGACGAAGTCGCGCGGCTGGAACGTGCGGTCGAAGCCGGTAAATTCGGCGGTCGAGGCGAGGCGCAGGCGGTTGCCCAGCCTGGAATAGGCGATCAGCTGGTCTTCGTCGACACCGCCCATGGTTGGCCCCTTGCTCTCGTCTTCCAGCGGAATAGTCGCGGTATAACCCTTCACCGGATAGACAGGCAGGTCGATGCCGTAGCGGCGGCCGAGCAGGCCGCTTTCCGGGCCCATCGAGATGACCACGGCATCCCCGGTGACCGGTCCAGCCGAAGTCATCACCGCACTCACCCGGTCGCCCTCGATGGCGAGGCCCTCGACCGTCGTTGCGTAGAGAAAGTTCACGCCGAGCTTTTCGGCTGAATAGGCCGCGAGTTTTTCCACGAACTGCCGGGAATCGCCGGTCTGGTCGATCGGCGAATAGACGCCGCCGGCGATCTTTTCCTTCACGCCGGCAAGACCCGGTTCAAGCTCGACCAGCCGCTCGCGGCCGACGATCTCGATCGGCAGGCCATGCTCGGCCAGATAGCGGTAATTGTCGGTGCCGGTGTCGAGACTATGCTGCGTGCGGAAGAAGTAAAGGATGCCCTTCTTGCGCTCGTCATAGTGAATTCCGGTGTCGGCGGAGATGGCGTTGATGCAGTCGCGGGAATAGAGGGCCAGGCGCAGCTTGACCTGGCTGTTGGCGCGCAGGCGCTCTTTGGTACATTGGCGCAGGAAGCGCAGGCTCCAGGCAATGAAATAAGGATCGAAGCGCAGCCGCACCTTGATGCCGAGATCATGGTTGTAGAGCCCGCGCAGGAATGTCTTCAGCGCCGCCGGTGAGGCCCAGGCGGTGGCGTCGCCCGGCGACACTAGGCCGGCATTGGACTGGCTGGTGCCGCGCGCAGGCGCCGGATGGCGCTCGATGCCGGTAACCTCATGGCCATTGGCGGCCAGATAGTAGGCGGCCGCCGTTCCGACAACGCCGGCCCCAAGCACCACAACCTTCATGCCATTCCCCCGAAGAAATCTTCCGCCGCATTATCGGCACGCCGCTACCGACTTACCGTCGACCATAGGGCAAAAGGGCTACCCCATCCGTTCTGACGCAAAGCTGCCGGGGCTTGCCGGGAAGACGACGGTGCGATTGCCGTTGATGAAAGAGCGGTGATGAATATGCGCATGGACAGCGCGCGCCAGCACCTGGCTCTCCACATCGCGGCCCAGCGAGACGTAATCTTCTGGGCTTTGTGCATGTGTGACGCGAACTGTGTCTTGCTCGATAATCGGCCCCTCGTCGAGATCGGCTGTGACGTAATGCGCCGTGGCACCGATCAGCTTCACCCCGCGCTCGTAAGCCTGTCTATATGGGTTGGCACCCTTGAAGCTCGGCAGGAAGGAATGGTGGATGTTGATGATCTGGCCAGACATCCGCTTGCAAAGAGCATCCGAGAGAACCTGCATGTAGCGGGCAAGCACGATCAACTCGGTTGCGGTCTGTTCGACAACTTCGATGAGTTGAGCCTCTGCCTGCGGCTTGTTTTCTCTGGTTACCTTTATGTGATGGAAGGGTATGTCGTGATTGACGACCACCTTCTGGTAATCGAAGTGGTTGGAGACGACCCCCACGACATCGATTGGCAGAGCCCCGATCTTCCATCGGTAAAGCAGATCGTTCAGGCAATGGCCGAAGCGAGACACCATCAGCAGGACCTTCATCCGGCTTTCGCCGTCAAACAGCTCCGACTTCATTTCAAATTTGTCCGCGATCGGCTTGAAGCTCTCCTTCAATTGCGGGGCCAGTACACGTTCTTCCGAGATGAAGCCCACTCGCATGAAGAATTTTCCGGTGTCTAGGTCGTCGAACTGCGAGCTATCAACGATATTGCAGCCTTGATCTGAAAGAAAAGTCGAGATCGCAGCTACAATACCACGCGTTGACTTGCAAGATACGGTAAGTACGTACGGAGTCATATTGTAGTCCGCTCTGAGTTGGCCTTGTTTAGGGCAGCTTGCTGCGCTGCAGGGAGCATGTCCGAGTGTCTCGCGCTCTCTGCACGCTGATCCTGTGCCACTTACCATTGGCACTGGCAGGGATAACAGCTGGAGGAACATTTGCCCCACCGGTTAGGTGGGGTATAGCGGGAATCTCTCCGCCAGCGTCAACACTCGTCCGGCAATGTCTACGTCGATTTCCAGCCCTTGGCTTGGATTCGCTG
>NZ_JAMYTB010000036.1:7500-28240 GCF_040322275.1 Mesorhizobium sp. M0174 | reverse complement strand
GGCCCCCGGCCGGGGGGGCCCGCCCCGTTGGTGGGGGCGGCGTGTCGGCCCCGCCGCGGTTGGCGGCGGGGCGGGGGGCGGCCGTCCTGGGGGGGGGGGGGGGGGGGGGGGCGCGCGTCCGGCATCCCCGCGCTGATCGCGGAGGTGGAGAGCGCATCGGTGGTGCTGGATACGCCGGCGGCACGCCTTATCGCCCGTGGTGAGGAACGGCCCCTCCTGCTCGATGAAGTCGAAGCGCTTCTGGCGTCGGGGGCGCTCGTGGTGGATGCATGCCGCAATGTGATGCGGGTAGCAGATACGGTCGTCTCGCTGGCGACCCGCCCGGTGCTGTTCGCGCTGGCCCGCGCGCTGGCCGAAGCCTGGCCGGGGGACGTGGCAAGATCGACGCTTATCGCGCGCGCTTTCCGCGGAAAGGACGCGGACGAATCACATCGCGCACGGTTACGGGTCGAAGTCGGGCGGCTTCGCGCGGAGCTTCGTAGCTTGGCCGATGTGAGCGCAACGAAGCGGGGGTTTGCGCTGGCGCCGCGCCGCGCAGGTGAGGTCGTCGTGCTGGCGCCGCCCGTCGAAGAAGAGCATGCCGCCGTGCTCGCCTTCCTCGCTGACGGCGAGTCTTGGTCGAGTTCGGCCTTGGCGATTGCGCTTGGAGCCAGTTCGCGTACCGTGCAGCGGGCGCTCGAGCAGCTCGCCCAGGCCGGCAAGGTGCAGTCGTTCGGCCGCGGACGGGCGCGTCGCTGGATGACCCCGCCGCTGCCGGGTTTCCCGACAATCTTGTTACTCCCCGGTCCACTGCCGGGCTACTAGGATGGAATTATGGAACGATCCTCTGCCGAAATCATCCGTGAATACGGACCCTTTCCGGGTGTCGACCACGTAGACGGCGTTACCTTCGACGGTGAGCATGTCTGGTTTGCCTCAGGCGACAGATTGAACGCCTTCGATCCGGCAAGCGGCAAAGTGGTGCGGTCGATCGAGGTCGCCGCACACGCCGGAACGGCCTTCGACGGCCAGCACCTCTATCAAATCGCCGAGGATCGCATCCAGAAGATCGATCCAAAGAATGGCCAGGTGCTGGCGTCGATCCCGGCGCCTGGCAATGGCGGTGATTCCGGGCTCGCCTGGGCCGAAGGAACGCTCTGGGTCGGGCAGCATCGGGGCCGAAAGATTCATCAGGTCGATCCCGAGACAGGGGCAATCCTTCGCACCATCGTTTCCAACCGCGTCGTCACCGGCGTCAGCTGGGTCGACGGCGAGCTGTGGCATGGGACTTGGGAGGGCGAGGAGAGCGATGTCCGGCGGATCGATCCTGAAACGGGAAAGGTTCTGGAGAAGCTCGATATGCCGCCGGGAACAGGCGTGTCGGGGCTCGAATCCGATGGCGGCGACCAGTTTTTCTGCGGTGGCGGAAACAGCGGCAAGATCAGAGCTGTTCGCCGGCCCAAACGAGGCTCTGCGACCAAGATCTGAGCTTTTTCCATCCCCTCGGCCCGGCCCTTGGCCGGTTCGGTTAGCTCAAGCTCGCGATCAGTTTTTCGAGCAGGCGGGCCAGCATGGTCTGCTCCGGGCGTGCTAACCCAGAAAGTATCTGGTGCTCGTTGGTGACGTGAGCAGTCACCGCCTCATCGATCAAAGCGAGGCCCTTCCCGGTCAGCTGCACAATAATCCCGCGGCGATCGTCGGGGTGCGGCCCGCGCTTGATCAGGCCGGATTTCTCGAGCCGATCGAGGCGGTTGGTCATCGCGCCCGACGTCACCATCGTCGCCTCGTACAGAGCCGTCGGCGTCAGCGCATATGGCGGCCCGCAACGACGCAGCGTCGCCAGCACGTCGAATTCTCCGGATTGCAGCCCGTAACTTGCAAACAGCGGCGCCAGCCGCTCTCGTGCGATCAACGAGGCGGCCTCGTTCAACCGTCCAAGCACGGCCATCGGCGAGACATCGAGATCCGGCCGTTCCTTTTTCCATTGCTCGATCGCTTTTGCCGCGCGATCCATGTCTCTCACCGTTACGTATCTTGACGTGAAGAATCTTTATATTATCTTACCTCAGCTTGTGGTGTAGGCCAAGGGCCGCGAACGGGCGACGGGATGGTGCGATGAAATTTCTCTGGGACTCGGCGCTTGGCCTTCTGGTCGTCACCGGCGGACTGCTCGGCCTGACGCTGCCGTTCGGCAAGATCGCGACGACGGCCGGCGTGCCCGCCATGGTCTGGGCCTTCGTCATCTCGCTTGGCGCCGGCGGCGTGCTTTTGTGCGCATTGCTGCTCAACGGGCAGCGCATGCGGCTTACGCTGCACAGGCTGCGCTATTTCTTCGTGACCGCGGCCGTCTCCTACGCAATCCCCAATCTGCTGATGTTTTCAGCGATTCCGCATCTGGGCGCCGGCTATAGCGGCATCATGTTCACGCTGTCGCCGGTCGTCACGCTGGTGTTCTCGATGCTGCTCGGCGTCAGGCGCCCGACCACGCTGGGCGTCGTCGGCATCGCCGTCGGTTTCGTGGGCGCAGTCATGGTGGCCGTGACGCGCGGCGAAGCGGGCCAGCCGGCCGAATTTTTCTGGGTTGCGATGGGCCTGCTCATCCCCGTCAGCCTCGCCGCCGGCAACATTTACCGTACCGTCGACTGGCCCGAAGGCACCGGCCCGATCGAGCTCGCCGTCGGCAGCCATCTGGCAGCAGCTTTGATGCTGCTTGCCGGCATTCTGGTGCTGCTGGAAGGCAATGCATTCGGCTCGCTCGGCGGCGTGCCGCTGGTCGCTGCGGCACAGGTGGCATCAGCCTCGGCGATGTTCGCCTTCTTCTTCCGCCTGCAAGCGGTCGGCGGCCCGGTCTATCTCAGCCAGATCGGCTACGTCGCGGCGGCGGTCGGGCTGTTTGCCGGGACCCTCTTCCTCGGCGAGCGCTATCAACTGCTGACCTGGGCCGGTGCCGTCATCATCACCGCCGGCGTGTTCATCACCACCAAGGCGCAAAGCCAGAAGACCTAGGGGCGAGGAGGCGTAAGTTCAGACGGATGCCTTCTCCGCCAGCACCATGTAGTTGACGTCCATGTCCTTCGAGCGCTGCCAGCGGTCGGCGAGCGGGTTGTAGGTGACGCCGGTGCGGTCAATGACGGTCAGGCCGGCGCCGGCAAGCGCCTTTTCCAGTTCCTCGGGGCGCACCAGCTTGCCGAACTGGTGGGTGCCGCGGGGCAGCCAGCGCAGCACATATTCGGCGCCGATGATGGCCAGGCCCAGGGCCTTCAGCGTGCGGTTGATGGTGGCCACGAACATGATGCCGCCGGGCTTGACCATCTCGCCGCATTTGGCCAGGAACAGATCGACATCGGCGACATGCTCGACCACTTCCATGTTGAGGATGACGTCGAATTTTTCGCCGGCGTCGGCCAGGTCTTCCGCGGTGGTGGCGCGGTAATCAACGCTCACGCCGACTTCCGCCGCATGCAGCTTGGCCACTTCGATGTTGGTGGCGGAGGCATCGGCGCCGACCACCTCGGCGCCAAGCCGCGCCATCGGTTCGCACAAAAGCCCGCCGCCGCAGCCGATGTCAAGGAAGCGCAGGCCTTCGAACGGCCGTGCCGCACGCGGATCGCGGCCGAAGCGGGCCGCCACCTGGTCGCGGATATAGGCAAGCCGGATCGGGTTGAACTTGTGCAACGGGCGGAACTTGCCGTTCGGGTTCCACCATTCGGCGGCAAGGGCGGAAAAGCGTTCCACCTCTCCGGCATCGATCGTCGATCGTCGGGGCTCAGGCATGGCGTGGTCTCCTCGGACGCTAGGAAGTCGGGCGCGAGGCTGCGAATGTCAAGGCGCGAAATTCACCGCCGGCTGCGCGATGCGCGCGATGCCTGCCGGCGCCGCCTTTTGCCGGCTGCATTTGTGTCAGCACGTGTCAGTTGATGGTGTGCCGGAAGGAAACACCAATGCTTTGGCGAACGAAGCAGAGACATCGGGTTCGGAGGAGTGCACAACGATGCGGACGGTAGCTTCCATTCTTTGGCGCCGGCCTGACCAGGAAGGCCACGACGCTTGTCTTCTGTCGGAAGCGAGTTCCGGGTGGAACCTCAGGGGACACGCGCTTTTCGTCCAGGACGGCAGACCGTGCAGCATCGCGTACGAAGTGAACTGCGACGCCGATTGGCGTACACGCTCGGCGCGTGCCGACGGCTTTCTCGGCACGCAAGAGCTGCATTATGGGATCGAGCGGCTGACCGAGCGCCAATGGACGCTGAACGGCGATCATCAAGCGGAAGTCGACGGTCTCATCGATGTCGATCTCGGCTTCACACCCGCCACAAACCTTTTGGCGCTTCGCCGTTTTGCCCTCGATGTCGGCATGGCGACGCCCGCGCCGGCAGCCTATCTGACATTTCCCGAACTCAGGCTCGTGCGCCTGGAACAGACCTACCAGCGCGTCGATGCGGCACATTACGCCTACGAAGCCCCGATGTTCGGCTACAATGAGATGCTGGAGGTCTCGCCGATCGGTTTCGTCCTCGACTATCCGCGCCTGTGGAGAGCCACGGCACGGCTGGGCTGAAGCGCGCACCATATTGGCAAGACGCAGGGCAGGCACGATGCTGCGCTGGTGTGTCGCCCGGCCGCCAGCGGCGGCACGCCTTGCGAAACGACTGTCATTTGGCTAAGGAGGCCGCGCATTGAGCGCCTCGCCACAGCTTGGCGCATTTTTCCACTTTTCGGCCTTCGGTCCGGCATCCAGTCAAAGGCATTTCGCTTCCATGGCGCGCATCGTGATGAAATTCGGCGGGACCTCCGTCGCCGACATCGCCCGCATCCGCAATGTGGCGCGCCATGTCAAACGCGAGGTCGATGCCGGGCATGAGGTCGCAGTGGTGGTCTCGGCGATGGCCGGCAAGACCAACGAGCTCGTGCAATGGACGCGCGAGGCCTCGCCAATGCACGATGCGCGCGAATACGACGCCGTAGTCGCTTCCGGCGAACAGGTTACGGCCGGCTTGCTGGCGATCGCGCTGCAGAACATCGGCGTGCATGCCCGTTCCTGGCAAGGCTGGCAGATTCCGATCAAGACCGATAACGCGCATGGCGCGGCGCGCATTCTCGATATCGACGGCGGATTCCTGATCAAGCGCTTCGGCGAAGGCCAGGTGGCGGTGGTCGCCGGTTTCCAGGGCATCGGGCCGGACAACCGGATCGCAACACTCGGCCGCGGCGGTTCCGATACCAGCGCAGTCGCCATCGCGGCGGCGGTCAAGGCCGACCGCTGCGATATCTACACCGATGTCGATGGGGTCTACACGACCGATCCGCGCATCGAGCCGAAGGCCCGGCGGCTGGCCAAGATTTCCTTCGAGGAAATGCTCGAAATGGCCTCGCTCGGGGCCAAGGTCCTGCAGGTGCGCTCGGTCGAGCTTGCCATGGTGCACAGGGTGCGTACCTTTGTGCGGTCGTCCTTCGACGATCCCGATGCACCAGGAATGGGGGATTTGCTCAATCCGCCGGGAACGCTTATTTGCGACGAGGAAGAGATCGTGGAACAGCAGGTCGTCACCGGAATTGCCTATGCCAAGGACGAAGCGCAGATTTCGCTGCGCCGCGTCGGCGACCGGCCGGGCGTCGCCGCCGGCATTTTCGGGCCGCTGGCCGAGGCCAACATCAATGTCGATATGATCGTCCAGAACATTTCCGAGGACGGCAAGTTCACTGACATGACCTTCACCGTGCCATCCGGCGACGTCGACAAGGCGCTTGCCGTGCTCGAACGGCTGAAGGCGACGATCGGCTACGACGTGGTGCAGTCGGAAGCCGGCATGTCGAAGGTCTCGGTCATCGGCATCGGCATGCGCAGCCATGCAGGCGTCGCCGCCACCGCCTTCAAGGCGCTGGCCGACCGCGCGATCAACATCCGCGCCATCACAACGTCCGAAATCAAGATTTCGATCCTGATCGACGGTCCCTATACGGAACTAGCAGTTCGCACTTTGCATTCCGTGTACGGTCTGGATAAGCAGTAGCAGACTGCATCGGCCCGAAAATCGGAGTCGATTTTCGGAAGGCGGGATGCGGCGGATCGAAAGGCTTGGAGCGGTCTTTATGCGTCCAATTGGACGATGGCGCTCTAATTGAGTTGTTGCGTTTGTGCCGCTGTGCAGGGCAACCTGCACCGGTTGAAACGCTATTGGAGAAGAAGCCGCGATGCGTGATTCGGCCAGTGGCCCGCGCGTTTTGCTGAAACGGCTCCGCGAGCTCATGCAAGAGCCGCTGGAGCCGCAGGAGCGGCTTGACCGAATCGTGCGCGACATCGCCTCCAACATGGTTGCCGAGGTCTGCTCGCTTTATGTTCTGCGCGCCGATTCGGTGCTCGAACTCTACGCCACCGAAGGCTTGAACCCGAACGCCGTCCACCTGGCGCAGCTCAGGCTGGGCCAAGGCCTGGTCGGCACGATCGCGGCCTCGGCGCGGCCGCTCAACCTCTCCAACGCGCAGGAGCATCCTGCCTTCGCCTACCTGCCGGAGACAGGAGAAGAGATATACAATTCCTTCCTCGGCGTGCCGGTGCTGCGGGCAGGGCGGACGCTCGGCGTCCTGGTCGTGCAGAACAAGACCATGCGCCATTATCGCGACGACGAGGTCGAGGCGCTGGAAACGACGGCGATGGTGATCGCCGAGATGATCGCCACCGGCGATCTGGAGCGGCTGACAAGGCCCGGCCTTGAGCTCGATCTGCGTCGGCCGGTAAGCTTTACCGGCCTGTCCTTCAATGAAGGCGTCGGGCTCGGCCATGTGGTGCTGCACGAGCCGCGTATCGTCGTCACCAACCTGTTCAACGAGGACAGCGAGGAAGAGGTCAGGCGGCTCGACGCCTCGCTCGGCTCGCTCAGGCTCTCCATCGACGACATGCTGGAGCGCCGCGATGTCGCCTTCGAGGGCGAGCATCGCCAGGTGCTCGAAGCCTATCGCATGTTCGCCAACGACCGCGGCTGGGTGCGCCGGCTGGAGGAGGCGATCCGCAATGGCCTGACGGCCGAAGCGGCGGTCGAAAAGGTGCAGAGCGACATGCGTGCCCGCATGCTGCATATGACCGATCCGTATCTGCGGGAACGGATGAGCGATTTCGACGATCTCGCCAATCGGCTGCTGCGGCAGCTGATGGGGCGCGGACCGGAGGACGTCGCGGCCTCGCTGCCCAAGGACGCCATCATCGTCGCCCGCTCGATGGGGGCTGCCGAGCTGCTCGATTATCCCAGGGACAAGCTGCGCGGGCTGGTGCTGGAAGACGGCGCCGCGACCAGCCATGTCGTCATCGTGGCGCGAGCCATGGGCATACCCGTCGCCGGCCAGATGAAGGGCGCCGTTTCCATGGCGGAAAACGGCGATGCCATCATCGTCGACGGCGAGGAAGGCACGATCCATCTGCGCCCGCAGCCCGACCTCGAGGCGGCCTATGCCGAGAAAGTGCGCTTCAGGGCGCGGCGGCAGGAGGTCTACCGCGAGCTGCGCAAGAAGCCGTCGGTGACCAAGGACGGAGTCCAGGTCGATCTTCTGATGAATGCCGGACTGGCGGTGGATTTGCCGCAACTGGCCGAAGCAGGTGCGGCCGGCATCGGCCTGTTCCGCACCGAACTGCAATTCATGGTCGCCTCGACCTTTCCGCGCGCCGAAGCCCAGGAGCGGCTCTATCGTGACGTGCTCGAAGCGGCGCGCGGCAAGCCGGTGACATTCCGCACCATCGATATCGGCGGCGACAAGGTGCTGCCCTATTTCAAGGGCTCGATTCAGGAAGAGAACCCGGCACTCGGCTGGCGCGCCATCCGCCTGACCCTCGACCGGCCCGGATTGCTGCGTACCCAGATCCGCGCGCTGCTCAAGGCGTGCGGCGGACGCGAACTGAAGCTGATGCTGCCGATGGTGACCGAACTCGGCGAGATTGCGCAGGCGCGCGAGATCATCGATCGCGAGGTGCGGCATCTGTCGCGCTTTGCCCATCATTTGCCGACCAGCCTCAAACTCGGGGCGATGCTGGAGGTGCCGTCGCTGCTGTTCCAGCTCGACGAACTGATGAAGGCGGTCGATTTCGTCTCGGTCGGCTCGAACGACCTGTTCCAGTTCGTGATGGCGGTGGATCGCGGCAACACCCAGTTGTCCGACCGCTTCGACCCGCTCTCGACGCCGTTCCTGCGCGTCCTGAAGCAGATTGCCGACGCCGGGGCGCGCAACAATACGCCGGTGACCCTGTGCGGCGAACTTGCCGGCAAGCCGATTTCAGCGATGGCGCTGATCGGCCTTGGTTACCGCTCGATCTCGATGTCGCCGGCATCGATCGGCCCGGTCAAGGCGATGCTGACGGAACTGCCGCTCAGCGAGCTGGAAGCGTTCTTCGACGACAATCTGATGGCGCCGGCGCATGGCCTGCCGATGCGGGCGCTGCTGCAGGCGTTTGCCGACGACCGCTCCATACCGCTGTAGATTCACGTGAGGGCGGCCTGCAAATGTCGATTTTCTGCGCTTCCGGTGCCCATGTACTTAAATGTACATTCCGCTCCGGTTCTCGAAATCCGTCATTTTCGACTCGCCCTGACGTGAATCCCATCGAAGTTCCAGGACCATGATCAACCTGCCCCGCGACCGTATGGATCAAGTCGTCAAGCGTTTCGACATGCTCGAAGCGCAGATGTCGGCCGGGCCGGCGCCGGACGCCTATGTGAGGATGGCCTCCGAATATGCCGACATCCAGCAGATGGTGGCAAAGATCAGGGCACTGCGCGCCGCCGAGCGCGAACAGGCCGATCTGGAGGCGATGCTCGCCGACAAGGGCACCGACGCCGAGATGCGCGCCTTGGCCGAGGCCGACCTGCCGGAGGTCAAGCATCGCATCGAGGTACTGCAAAAGGACATCCAGATCCTGCTGTTGCCCAAGGATGCCGCAGACGACAAGAACGCCATCCTCGAAATCCGCGCCGGCACCGGCGGTGACGAGGCGGCGCTTTTTGCCGGCGACCTGTTTCGCATGTACGAGCGCTATGCAGCGGCGCATGGCTGGCGTTTCGAGACGGTGTCGGCCAGCGAAGGCGAAGTCGGCGGCTACAAGGAAATCATCGCCACCGTTTCGGGCAAGGGCGTCTTTGCCCATCTGAAGTTCGAATCCGGCGTGCACCGGGTGCAGCGCGTGCCGACGACCGAGGCGGGCGGGCGCATCCACACTTCGGCGGCGACGGTCGCGGTGCTGCCGGAAGCCGAAGAGGTCGACATCGACATCCGGGCCGAAGACATCCGCATCGACACGATGCGCGCCTCGGGTTCCGGCGGGCAGCACGTCAACACCACCGATTCGGCCGTGCGCATCACCCATCTGCCGACCGGCATCATGGTAGTGCAGGCGGAAAAATCGCAGCACCAGAACCGGGCGAAGGCCATGCAGATCCTGCGCGCCAGGCTTTACGACCTCGAACGCAGCAAAGCGGACGAGGAACGTTCAGAATCGCGCAAGTCGCAGGTTGGCTCGGGCGACCGCTCGGAACGCATCCGCACCTATAATTTTCCGCAGGGTCGCGTCACCGATCATCGCATCAACCTGACGCTCTACAAGCTCGACCGGGTGATGATGGGTGAACTCGACGAGATCATCGACGCGCTGATAGCCGATCACCAGTCGAAGCTGCTCGCCGATATAGGCATCGATGGCTGACAGCCTGCCCGCCACTCTGGCGCCGCTGCTGCGGGAAGCGCGAAACCGGCTCGCCGCAGCCGGGATTGCGGATCCGGCGCTCGATTCCAGGCTGATCGTCGAGCATTTTTCCGGCACGAACCGCACGCAGGCCATCGCCGATCCTGGGTGCGCGGTCGATGCGGACGTGACGGCGGCAATCGATGCCGCTTTGCGGCGGCGCGTCGCCGGCGAACCGGTGCACCGCATCCTCGGTTACCGCGAATTCTACGGCTTGCGCCTTTCGCTTTCGCCGCAAACGCTGGAGCCGCGACCGGATACCGAAACGCTGGTCGAGGCGGTGCTGCCTTTCGTTAAGGCAACGGCGGCACGCGAAGGCGGTTGCCGCATCCTCGATCTCGGGACCGGCACCGGTGCCATCGCGCTGGCGTTGCTCAGCGCGGTTCCGGCCGCGACCGCCACCGGCGTCGACATTTCGCAAGAGGCGCTGGCCACCGCCACGCGCAATGCCAGGGAATTGGGGCTCGCCGGCCGGTTCACGGCGCTCAAATCCGACTGGTTTGAAAAAGTTTCTGGCCGGTACCATGTAATTGCCGCAAACCCTCCCTATATACCCTCAGACGACATTGGAAATCTGCAGGACGAGGTCCGCGGTTTCGATCCACGCCAGGCCCTGGATGGCGGTGTGGACGGTCTGAGCCCCTACAGGAAGATCGCCGCAGGAGCGGCAGCGTATTTGGAAGTCCAAGGCAGGATTGCGGTCGAGATCGGCCATACGCAGCACCAACAGGTTACGGAGATATTCTCCGCGGCCGGGTACAGTTCTGTCGGGGTGTTTCGTGATCTCGGCGGAAACAACAGAGTTCTTGTGTTCGAACGGTGGAAGCCGTGATGCAGTGCGAAAAAAGCGCTTGGCAATACCGGGGAATGCGGCTAGGGTCGCCTTAACCGGATGAGACGAAGCAGGCAGTGCTCTTAGCGATTCGGTTTTCCTTGGAAATAGCTGCCTTCTTGCGCAAACGACGCCCAAGCTTCGTGCGGGAATCGTCCGGCAAGTGAAGTAACCGGAACAGGATGGCACGTGGCGCCAACGCAATTGATGCGGGCGAACGCCGGTGAAAGAACGAAACGGCTGGCCGCATGAGCGCCTCCGTTCGTGAAGAGTTTTTCGAAAATTTCAAAGTGAAGAGAGTCTAATGAGGCCACAACAGCAAAACAGGCGCATGCGCGGTCGCAACAACAATGGCGGCGGCGGCAATAACAATAACAACCGTAAGGGGCCGAATCCCCTGACGCGCAACTATGAGAGCAACGGCCCGGACGTGAAGATCCGCGGATCGGCTCAGCAGATTGCCGAGAAGTACGCAACCCTTGCCCGTGACGCGCACAGCTCCGGCGACCGGGTGATGGCGGAAAACTATCTCCAGCACGCAGAACACTATAACCGCATCATCGCAGCCGCTCAGGCGCAGATGCCGATCCAGAACGCCCAGCAGATTCGCGATGATTTCGACGATGATGGCGACGAGGATCGCGACGAGTTCGACAATGCCGGCAACAACAATGCCAACGAGACATCGGGCTCGACGGTCAATCAGGGGGCCGGCCCGCAGCCGGTCATCGATGGCACGCCGGCCGAGCTGGCGCTGAACCAGGAAAACAGCCGTGACAATCGCGGCGGCCGCGATAACCGTGACGGCCGCGACAATAATGGCGGACGCCACCGCGACCGTCGCCCCAATGGCGGTTACGGCCAGAACGGCCAGCGTGGCGAGTATAGCTCGCGCGGCGAGCAGCAGGGTGGCCAGCGCGTCGAACAGCCACGGCGCGACGAGGTTCCGGCGCAGGCGGAGCCCGTGCGGGCAGCTGAGCCGATCTTGGTGGGTGAGCCCGCACAGCAATTTGACAACCTTTCGCCGGCGGGTCTCGCCGCCCAGGCCGAGCTCAACGAAGCCGCTGCCGAAAGCAGCCCGGCCCGCCGCCCCAGGCGCCCGCGTCGCCCGCGCCTCGATGTCGAACAGGCAAATGGCGGCAACGACAACGCCGGCCCTGAGAGTGCCGAGACAAGCAATGCCGAGACAAGCAATGCCGGGACTGGCAATGCCGAGACTGGCAATGCCGGGACTGGCAATACCGACGCTGGCAATGTCGATGCAGCGCCGGCTGAAAGCCCCGGCGGTCAAGCTGTGATCGCAGACGTCGAGAATTGATCGAAAAAACGTTCGCTGCGCACTTTTGCGCGACATGTATGGACGGCGGAGAGAAATCTCCGCCGTTTTTGTTTTGCGCGCTCGCAATATTATCCATTCGCCAGTGTCGAGGCGTCTTGAGGGTCCGTGGTTTGCGTCCCATATCTTGCGTGAACAGGATCCGGCTCGAACGGGCGGGTCCGTCACCGCAATCTGATCCGGTGCCGCGAAGCGGGCCGGTGACGGAAGGAGACAGGCATGAATCTTGAAAAATATTCCGAGCGCGTGCGCGGCTTTATCCAGTCCGCGCAAACCATGGCGCTTTCCCGCAATCACCAGCAATTCACCCCCGAGCATATCCTCAAGGTCCTCGTCGATGACGACGAGGGCCTGGCTGCGTCGCTGATCGAGCGCGCCGGCGGCAATGTCCGGGACGTCAAGCTCGGCGTCGAAACGGCACTGGAGGCAATGCCCAAGGTCGAGGGCGGCAATGGCCAGCTCTATCTGGCCCAGCCGCTGGCAAAGGTGTTTTCGACCGCCGAGGAACTGGCCAAGAAGGCCGGTGACAGCTTCGTCACCGTCGAACGGCTGTTGCAGGCGCTCGCCATGGAAAAATCGGCCAAGACGGCCGACATCCTGGCCAAGGCCGGTGTCACGCCGCAGAAGCTGAACCAGGTCGTCAACGACGTACGCAAAGGTCGTACCGCCGATTCGGCGAGCGCCGAGCAGGGCTACGACGCGCTGAAGAAATACGCGCGCGACCTGACGGCGGACGCTCGCGCGGGCAAGCTCGATCCGGTCATCGGCCGTGACGACGAGATCCGCCGCACGATCCAGGTGCTGTCGCGCCGCACCAAGAACAACCCGGTGCTGATCGGCGACCCCGGCGTCGGCAAGACGGCGATCGCTGAAGGGCTGGCGCTGCGCATCGTCAATGGCGATGTGCCGGAATCGCTCAAGGACAAGCAGCTGATGGCGCTCGACATGGGCTCGCTGATCGCCGGCGCCAAATACCGCGGCGAGTTCGAGGAGCGGCTGAAGGCGGTACTTTCCGAGGTCACGTCCGCCGCCGGCGGCATCATCCTGTTCATCGACGAGATGCACACGTTGGTCGGCGCCGGCAAGGCGGATGGCGCCATGGACGCGTCGAACCTGCTGAAGCCGGCGCTGGCCCGCGGCGAACTGCACTGCGTCGGCGCCACTACGCTCGACGAATACCGCAAGCATGTCGAGAAGGATGCGGCCCTTGCCCGCCGCTTCCAGCCGGTCTTCGTCAATGAGCCAACGGTCGAAGACACCGTTTCGATCCTGCGCGGCCTGAAAGAGAAATACGAGCAGCACCACAAGGTGCGCATCTCGGATTCGGCGCTGGTCGCGGCCGCAACCCTGTCCAACCGCTACATCGCTGACCGCTTCCTGCCGGACAAGGCGATCGACCTGGTCGACGAGGCCGCGTCGCGGCTCCGCATGCAGGTCGATTCGAAGCCCGAGGCGCTGGACGAGATAGATCGCCGCATCATGCAGCTCAAGATCGAGCGCGAGGCGCTCAAGGTCGAGAAGGACGACGCCTCGAAGGACCGGCTCGCCCGGCTCGAGAAGGAACTCTCGAACCTCGAGGAGGAATCGACCGAGCTGACCTCGAAATGGCAGGCCGAGAAGCAGAAGCTCGGCCTTGCCGCCGACCTCAAGAAACAGCTCGACGAGGCGCGCAACGAACTTGCCATCGCCCAGCGCCAGGGTGAATTCCAGCGCGCCGGCGAACTTGCCTACGGCAAGATCCCGGAACTCGAAAAGCAGCTGAAGCAGGCCGAAGCCAGGGATGGCAAGGCCGGCATGGTCGAAGAAGTGGTCGGCCCCGATCACGTCGCTCATATCGTCTCGCGCTGGACGGGGATCCCGGTCGACAAGATGCTGGAAGGCGAGCGCGACAAGCTGTTGCGCATGGAAGACGAGATCGGCAAGCGCGTCGTCGGCCAGGGCGAGGCCGTGCAGGCAGTGTCGAAGGCGGTACGCCGTGCGCGCGCCGGTCTGCAGGACCCGAACCGGCCGCTCGGCTCGTTCATGTTCCTCGGGCCGACGGGCGTCGGCAAGACCGAACTGACCAAGGCGCTGGCCAGCTTCCTGTTCGATGACGAGAGCGCGATGGTGCGTATCGACATGTCGGAGTTCATGGAGAAGCACTCGGTCGCCCGGCTGATCGGCGCGCCTCCCGGCTATGTCGGCTATGAGGAAGGCGGCGCGCTGACCGAAGCGGTGCGGCGCCGGCCCTATCAGGTCGTGCTGTTCGACGAGATCGAGAAGGCGCATCCGGACGTGTTCAACGTGCTGCTGCAGGTGCTCGACGACGGCCGGCTGACGGACGGCCAGGGCCGCACGGTCGACTTCCGCAATACGCTGATCATCATGACGTCCAATCTCGGCGCCGAATATCTGGTCAATCTCGGCGAGGACCAGGATGTCGACGTCGTGCGCGACGAGGTGATGAATGTCGTCAGGGCTTCGTTCCGGCCGGAATTCCTCAACCGCATCGACGAGGTCATCCTGTTCCACCGGCTGCGCCGCCAGGATATGGGCCAGATCGTCCAAATCCAGCTCAAGCGGCTGGAAAACCTGCTTGTCGACCGCAAGATATCGCTTTCGCTCGATCAGGAGGCGATCGACTGGCTGGCGGCCAAGGGTTACGACCCGGCCTATGGCGCGCGGCCGCTGAAGCGGGTGATGCAGAAGGAATTGCAGGATCCGCTGGCGGAAAAGATACTGCTCGGCGAGATCCTTGACGGCTCGACCGTCAAGGTCACCGCCGGATCCGACCGCTTGAACTTCCGCTCGAAGCCCGCGGTCGTGGCAACCGAGGCGGCCGCCTGAGTTCAAGCCAAGAGCCTGTTCCATCCCGATCGAATCGGGATGGATTTCCTATCTTCAATTTCGACCATGATCTTTTCCGAAAAACCGGCATCCGCTTTTTGCTACGCGGACCCGTCGGTCCATGGTCTAACACCACTGGCGGGCGCAGATGACTTTGGACGACTACAACAGTTTCTGCGCCTCGCTGCCTTCGACGACCCATGTCGTGCAGTGGGGTGGCGCGCATGTCTGGAAAGTCGGCGGCAAGGTGTTTGCGATCGGCGGCTGGAGTGAAGGCAAGGAGCCGTTCGTCACCTTCAAATGCTCCGAGATCGCTTATGACGTGCTGAGGGAACAGCCGGGCCTTCGGCCGGCGCCGTATCTCGCCTCGCGCGGCATGAAATGGATCCAGCGCCGGACAAGCGAAAGCATGGATGATGAGGCGCTGAAGGATTATTTGCGCGAAAGCCACCGTCTCGTCGTGCTGAAGCTGACGAAGCAGACGCGCAAGGAATTGGGATTCGCTGCCGGTTAATCGGTCAGAAATCCGCCATCTTCATGCCCGGTTCATATTGGAACCTTATCGTGTGCAAGTGATTTGCTGGCGAAGGGGTTGGCGACCACATCGGCCCGAAATCGAGTTTGATTTTCGCAAAGCACGATGCGGAGATGTGAAGCGTTAGAGCGTCCTTGCACCCAAAAGGACGCGCGGCGCTCTTGAGAGACAATGCCGGCGGCGGCAATTACGGACCGGAGAATTTTGGCCATCATGTTGCGCACCATCCTCACCCTTTCAGCGTTTGCTGCCGGGCTGCTGGCGTCGAATGCGATGGCCTCGCCGATGGCCGATACCGCGCCGCGGGTGGTTCGTGCTGCCAATGACGGCGGCATTCTTGTCGCCCAGGACGGCAATCTCGACATCTATTACGACGCCAGGGGAAACCGCGTCATCGTCGATGCGGAAACCGGCAAGGTCATCGCCATCCAGCCGCCGCAGACCAGGCTCGACCGCCGTGTTTTGCGTCGCGAGCGCTTGCGCAACCTCGGGCCGGTCGAGGAGGACGATCCCTATTATCTCGACGACCCTGAGGACACGGCCCGGTTCCGCCGCAGGCAGTTGGAAGACGAAGGCAGGATCATCGTGCCGCCGGACGACGAGTACGACCCCTATGGCGACAATTCGATGGAAGCCTTCCCCGAAGCGCCGCGGGATGACGGCTACGGCAACGATTATCCGGAGGCAGCGCAGCCGGTGAGGCCACGCACCATCGAGCGCCAGCCGCTCAACGAAGCCTCGATCGAGCCGGTCGAGCCGACAGTGCCGAATGAGCAGGCGGCCTTGCCGCCAAACACAGCCCCGCCGCCAAGCACTGGCGGCAAGACGGCGGTCGACCCGCCGCTTTCGCTCGGCGCCCGCCAGGACGTGGCGGCGCTGCAGGTGCTGCTCGACCGCGCCGGTGCGTCGCCCGGTGTCATCGACGGACGCTTCGGCTCGAATGTCGACAAGGCGCTCGCCGCCTATAACGAGATCACCGGCAACAATCTGAAATCGACCGACGCGATCGGCATCCAGGCGGCCCTGGCGCAATCCGGCGGCGATGCCTTCGCCTCCTATACGATCACGCCCGAGGATGCGGCCGGCCCTTATGTTGCCTCGATACCGGAGGACTACAGCCAAAAGGCCCAGCTCGACCGCATGGGCTACACGTCGGTGCCCGAAGCGCTGGCCGAGCGCTTCCATATGGATGAAACCTATCTGAAGCAGCTCAATCCGGACGCCAATTTCAATCGTCGGGGCACCATCATCAAGGTTGCCAATTTCGGCAGGCTGGTGGCGACGCCGGTGGCGCGCATCATCGCCGACAAGGCCAACAAGCAGGTCCGTGCCTACGACGCGGCGGGCAAGCTGGTCGCAGCCTATCCGGCGACTATCGGCTCGTCGGATACGCCGTCGCCGTCCGGCACGCATGCGGTGTCGCGTGTCGCATTGGACCCGAACTACACCTACAACCCTAACATCAATTTCAAGCAGGGCGAAAACGACAGGATCCTGACCATCCCGCCGGGGCCGAACGGCCCGGTCGGCTCGGTCTGGATCGCACTGGACAAGCCGACCTACGGCATTCACGGCACGCCGGATCCGTCCAAGATCGGCAAGACCGAAAGCCATGGCTGCGTGCGACTGACCAATTGGGATGCGCGCGAGCTCGCCAAGATCGTGACGCCCGGCGTTATCGTGGAGTTCGTCGAGTAATTTCCCTGGTTCAAAAGTTTGGCAGGTCGGATGCTTTCGCAGATCGCCAGCCTTGGAGATTTGCCGAAACCCTATCGTGTCGTCATCCTGGGGCGGAGCAAGGAGCGAAGCGACGCGGCGCAGACCCCTGGATCCATGCCGTTACGATGGAGCACCGCGACGGCGCGGAATTCTGCTCTGCCGCACCCTTCGGCCGAGATCACGGCATGGATCCCAGGGTCTTCGCGACGGAGCTTCGCTCCTGCTTCGCCCAGGGATGACGAAGCTGAGGGGCCTCGGCCAACGTCCACGGTTTGCGACAGCCCACTGCGATGAACGATGTCACCCGATGACCTTGCGCAGCAGTGGCGCGCGCAGCGCTGCGGCATAGGTCAGCTGCACCACCAGGATGAAGCCGACGCTGAGCAACGGGCTGGCTAGGCATAGTGCCGCGCCGATCGCCCACAGGATCTGTGCCTTGACGATGCGCAGATAGACCGTTCGGGTGGTCTCCGCATCGACACCGTCGGCCAGGAATCCGTTTTTGTCCGCATAGCGCCAACTGGCGAGCAGCGTCAGTCCCAGCATCAGAAGATTGAGCCAGTAGACGAGCACCGCGGTCCTGAATTCAAGGAAGTCGGCCAAAAGATCGGTCGAGAACGGCAGCAAGGCGATGAAGCCGAGGAAGCAGAGGTTCAACGTGGCAAGCCGCCGGTCGGATTTTGCGATCAACCCGTGTTGCGCCTGCTGGCCGAACCAGAAGATGGTCAGCGTCAGGAAGCTGAGCGCATAGGTCAGGAAGCGGGGCGCCAGTGCTGTGATCGCGGCGATCAACTCGCTTTCGGAATGCACCGTTTCATGCGCCGGCACCCTGATCTCGAGAACGATCAGGGTGAGCGCGATGGCGAACACGCCGTCGGTGATGCCGACGACGCGCCCGCGTCCTTCCGCCGAGGGTTCGAGCGGTCGTTTCATGCGGTAGTTCCCCCTTGTCGCAGCGTTGCGGAAAATCTAGCACGGCATCCACCGTTTGCACCCGGACTGGCGTACTCCTGTCTGTATGGCCAGGTTCGGCCCTGGTTTCAACGAGAACAGCCTGCTGGCCGGTTGTCGGCGGCATGCCAGCGGTCTAGGTAAGGCGGCATGCACACGCCAACCAAAGTCGGTACAGGCGCCGTTCCCCTGACCGGGCCACTTCCGGCCGACACGTTCTGCCCGCAGGCGCAGCGGCGGTTCGTGCTGATCGCCGCGATTCTGGCTTCCGCACTCGGTTTTATCGATGGATCGGTCCTGGCCATTGCGACGCCGGCGATCCGCGTCGATCTCGGCGCCAGCCTGGCCGAGGCGCAATGGATCTCCAACGCCTATGCGTTGACGCTTTCAGCCCTCATTCTCGTCGGCGGCGCCGCTGGCGATCGCTTCGGCCTGCGCCACTCTTTCGTCGCCGGCATCGTCCTGTTCATTGCCGCCTCGCTTGCCTGCGCGCTGGCGCCTAACCCGCCGATGCTTATTGTATTTCGGGCTGTCCAGGGTATCGGAGCGGCCATCATGGTGCCCGGCAGCCTGGCCATTATCGCCAAAGCCTATCCAAAAAAGGAACGCGGCCGGGCGATCGGCATCTGGGCCGCGGCATCGGCACTGACGACGGCGCTCGGCCCGGTGCTGGGCGGCTTCGTGCTGTCAGCCTTCGGCGACGGCATCTGGCGGGCGATCTTCGCCATTAATCTGCCGCTCGGTCTCATCTCGATCTATCTTCTGCTGGCCAAGGTCCCTGCCGATGCACCGGCGGAAAAGCGCAGCCTCGATCTCGGCGGCGCTGCACTCGCCATATTGGCGTTCGGAGCTCTCGCTTACGGCCTGACCTCGATGAGCGGCGACGGGGAGGGGCTGATGTCCGGCCCGAGTATTGCCGCCGGTGCGGTTTTGCTCGTCGTGTTCATCGTCTTCGAGCGCCGGCAGCGCGAGCCGATGATTGACCTGTCGTTGTTTCGAATCGGCGCGTTCGCGGGCGCTAACGTGGCGACCTTCTTCCTTTATTTTGCCCTGTCGGCCAATTTGTTCTATCTGCCGATGCTCATGATCGCCGGATGGGGGCTGAGCGCGGCCGAGGTCGGCTTTATATTCCTGCCGCTGTCGGCGTTGATGGCACTGTTATCCGGACCGGTTGGCCAGTGGTCCGACCGCATCGGGCCTCGCTTTCCGATCGCCAGCGGCAGTCTGGTTGTGGCTCTTGCCTTTGCCGGACTTGCCTTGCTGGCCTATTGGGGCATCCACAGTTTCTGGCTGGGGGTATTCCCGCTGATGGCTCTGATGGGGTTCGGCATGGCGCTGGTGGTATCGCCGCTGTCGACCGCCATCATGACGGCGGTCGAGGACAAGGATACGGGGGCGGCCTCGGGCATCAACAACGCCGTTTCGCGGATCGGCGGCCTGATTGCTGTGGCGGCGATGGGATCGCTGGCGGCATGGGTCTATGCTGGCGTGCTCGGCACCGGTGCCGGCACCGGCCTTCCGGGTTTCGGCGAACCGCCGCCCGCCGGCCTGGCGCCCGGCCTCGATGCGGCACGACTTGCCGCCAGCGACGCGGCATTCGCGGCCGTTGCCGCGGTGACCGCGCTGCTTTGCCTGCTTTCGGCAATCACCGCCTGGACGACGGTTTCGGGCGAGCGGCTGCCATGGGTGCGCGACACGGCGAATCAGCAGGGCTGACCACGAAAAAACGTCGGCTCAGCCTTCGATCTTGGCGCTCGCGACCTTCAACTGATTGCTGTCTTCCTGCTTGAGCAGGTCGTCGATGCGTTCGCGCTCGCGCTTGAAGGCGACGAGGTCGTCGCCCTTCAGCGTCTTGCCGACCGGCAGGCGGACGCGCATCGAATCGACCTTGGTGCCGTTGACGATCAGTTCGTAATGAAGGTGCGGACCGGTGGAGAGGCCGGTTGAGCCGAGATAGCCGATAACCTGACCCTGGCGAACGCGAACACCCGGCTCGATGCCTTTGGCAAACGCGCTCTGGTGATTGTAGGACGTCTCGTAGCCATTGGCGTGACGCAAGATGATCTGCTTGCCATAGCCACCGGCCCAGCCGGCCTTTTCGACGACGCCATTGCCTGCGGCAATGATCGGCGATCCTACGGGAGCTGCCCAGTCGGTGCCGGTATGCATCTTCACATACCCCAAAATGGGGTGGCGCCTCGCACCGAACCCGGATGTAAATCGGCCATTGGGCAAGGGATTGCGCAGCAGGAACTGCTCGGCGCTGCTGCCGTTTTCGTCGAAATAGTCGGTGCTGCCGTCCTGCATCTGGAAACGGTAGAAATTTCGCGTCGTGCCGCCGAAAGTCGCGGAGACGTAAAGCAGCTCGGATTCGTCGGACGCCTGGTCGTCGCCATCGGGCTGCGAGAACAGCACCTCGATGCGGTCCGTGGGATTGAGGCGCGACTGGAAGTCGACACTGGATGCCAGCAACTTGATCAGCCGTTGCGTCATCGCCTTGGACATGCCGTAGGAATAGGCGGTGCGGTAGATGCCGTCATAGACGTTCGGCAGATTGCCGCGCACTATGGGCGCAGGCGAATCGTCGAACGCCGTCAGCAATTCGGGATTTGGCTCCGGCTCCTGCGCCGGCACGTATTGGTCGTGGTCGTCGAGTGCGATGGTGACGATGTGCTGGGTCCTGTCGTACACGCTGGTGCGAACGATCTTGGCGGCGTCGCCATGGACCTCGAGCCCAACGCGCAGCACGGTTCCTGCCTTGAGAGCCGTGGCATTCAGCAATTTGGCGATCGCCTCGGCCATTCCGGTGGCATCCTCGCCGGTATAGCCCGAATCAGCGAA
>NZ_JAMYTB010000036.1:0-2500 GCF_040322275.1 Mesorhizobium sp. M0174 | reverse complement strand
AAGGGTCTTTGCGCCGAAAATGTAACGGGGCTAAAGCCATACACCGAAGCTTAGGGTTTGCAGCAATGCAAGCGGTAGCGGAGCGTTCTGTAAGCTGATGAAGCCATACCCGTGAGGGATGGTGGAGGTATCAGAAGTGCGAATGCTGACATGAGTAACGTAAGGGGAGTGAGAGACTCCCCCGCCGAAAGTCCAAGGGTTCCTGCTTAAAGCTAATCTGAGCAGGGTTAGCCGGCCCCTAAGTCGAGGCAGAAATGCGTAGACGATGGGAACCACGTTAATATTCGTGGGCCTGGAGGAAGTGACGGATCATTGAGGTAGTCCAATCTTATCGGATTGAAAGGGCTGCTGCGTGGTTCCAGGAAATAGCTCCTCCTTATAGACCGTACCCGAAACCGACACTGGTGGACTGGTAGAGTATACCAAGGCGCTTGAGAGAACTATGCTGAAGGAACTCGGCAAATTGCACGCGTAACTTCGGAAGAAGCGTGACCCTTTCATGCGCAAGCATGGGAGGGTGGCACAGACCAGGGGGTAGCGACTGTTTATCAAAAACACAGGGCTCTGCGAAGTCGCAAGACGACGTATAGGGTCTGACGCCTGCCCGGTGCTGGAAGGTTAAGAGGAGGGGTGCAAGCTCTGAATCGAAGCCCCAGTAAACGGCGGCCGTAACTATAACGGTCCTAAGGTAGCGAAATTCCTTGTCGGGTAAGTTCCGACCTGCACGAATGGCGTAACGACTTCCCCGCTGTCTCCAGCATAGACTCAGTGAAATTGAATTCCCCGTGAAGATGCGGGGTTCCTGCGGTTAGACGGAAAGACCCCGTGCACCTTTACTATAGCTTTACATTGGCATTCGTAGTGGCATGTGTAGGATAGGTGGTAGGCTTTGAAACCTGGGCGCCAGCTCAGGTGGAGCCACCCTTGAAATACCACCCTTATCACTATGGATGTCTAACCGCGGCCCGTTATCCGGGTCCGGGACAATGTATGGTGGGTAGTTTGACTGGGGCGGTCGCCTCCTAAAGAGTAACGGAGGCGCGCGATGGTGGGCTCAGAACGGTCGGAAATCGTTCGCTGAGTGCAATGGCATAAGCCTGCCTGACTGCGAGACTGACAAGTCGAGCAGAGACGAAAGTCGGTCATAGTGATCCGGTGGTCCCGCGTGGAAGGGCCATCGCTCAACGGATAAAAGGTACGCCGGGGATAACAGGCTGATGACCCCCAAGAGTCCATATCGACGGGGTTGTTTGGCACCTCGATGTCGACTCATCGCATCCTGGGGCTGGAGCAGGTCCCAAGGGTATGGCTGTTCGCCATTTAAAGCGGTACGTGAGTTGGGTTCAGAACGTCGTGAGACAGTTCGGTCCCTATCTGCCGTGGGTGTAGGAATATTGAAAGGATCTGTCCCTAGTACGAGAGGACCGGGATGGACGGATCTCTGGTGGACCTGTTGTGGCGCCAGCCGCATAGCAGGGTAGCTATATCCGGACGGGATAACCGCTGAAGGCATCTAAGCGGGAAACCCACCTTAAAACGAGTATTCCCTGAGAACCGTGGAAGACGACCACGTTGATAGGCCGGGTGTGGAAGAGCGGCAACGCTTGAAGCTTACCGGTACTAATAGTTCGATCGGCTTGATCGTTCTCATTCCTAATGCCCATTTTTGGCGACAATCCCTGGATTGCGCCGAGATGGATGGCACAGAAAACAGCTTCTCGAGCAACGTGCGTTTTGCCGACCTGGTGGTTATGGCGGAGCGGCTGCACCCGATCCCATTCCGAACTCGGCCGTGAAACGCTCCAGCGCTGATGGTACTTCGTCTCAAGACGCGGGAGAGTAGGTCGCTGCCAGGTCTGCCAAGCGCACGTTGTTTAATCTTCTCCTTACGAACAGGCCCGCCAACGGGACTCCGGGCCGCGCAAGCGGCCCTTTCATTTGGCGGAAGCTTGAATTCGGTGAGCCAAGGCTTACCTTTAGGGTTGACGCGGGGTGGAGCAGCCCGGTAGCTCGTCAGGCTCATAACCTGAAGGTCACAGGTTCAAATCCTGTCCCCGCAACCAAAATTCGAAAACGGCCCGCCTTGTGCGGGCCGTTTTCGTATGCGCTGAAGTGCGGCGACGGGACACTTAGCATGCCGCGGCCAATTTCTCGCGTATGTGCTCCGATCCACCTCTCATACGTCGGGCGAATGGCCGATCGGGATTTACGACGCGCCAAAAGGGCGCGCTGCCGTCTTGACTGATATGCACCAAATGCCGCCGCACGGTCACCGGCAGCAGGCGTCTGCTCCGTATTTTGCCGCGAGCTTACGTCGCAACTCTGCAAGGTCCGATAAGTGGCCAGGTCGTGCAGCCCGGAGCTCGTCAGCGACCATTTTCTCGGTTGGGATCAGCATGACCTTGCCCCTCTGATCTAATCCGGTTTGAAGTTCGTTCTGGCCCATCGAGAGGACCAGGACATGAAACGTAGCCGCTTCTCTGAAGAGCAGATCATCGGA
>NZ_JAMYTB010000035.1:0-32453 GCF_040322275.1 Mesorhizobium sp. M0174 | reverse complement strand
AAGTGGCCGCCACGCTCGGCGCCAATCGCTTCCAGATCATCAGCCGCGTTCTGCTTCCCGGACTGGCGCCGGCCATCGTCACCGGTTTCGCGCTGGCCTTCGCACGCGGCGTCGGCGAGTACGGTTCCGTCATCTTCATCGCCGGCAACCTGCCCTATAAATCCGAAATCGCACCGCTTCTGATCGTCATCCGGCTGGAGGAATATAATTACGCGGCGGCGACCGCGATCGCGGCGATCATGCTGGCGCTGTCCTTCGTCATGCTGCTGGTCATCAACCTGGTGCAGACCTGGAGCCGCAAGCGCTATGGCTGACGTGGCCATCGCATCGCCGATCGGGAGCGACACCGCCGACCAGCGAGCGACCGGTCGCGCGCTACCTGCTCATGGTCGACCAGGCACCGAGCAATGGCTTCGGCCATTTGGTCGAAACGCTGGCCATCTACGCGAGCACAAGAAGGAAGGCCTGAATGGCATTGGTCGCATGAGGCGCGGCCGCCATATCCGCCGAAAGCGTCTTGGCAAAGGTTAGGGTGGGTTTTTATTCGCATCTCCTAATATTTGATCGCTCTAACCCGTTCCGATATGTTATGATGGTTAATGCGTTGAGGGCTGAATAGCCAAGGAGCGCGTCGCGCGAGCGGCTGCGAGTGGGACGGCGATGTCCTTTTTGCTTTTTTTGCGCGGCTTTATCATAGTCCTGTCGGCATTCGCCATCAGTACATATTTGCTTACCGCCTCGCTCTGGAGTACGTTTGTCCAAACGTTAATTTGTGGGATCTTGATACAGATCGGGTACTTTGTTGCTGTCATGCTGCTAGTGTGGCGCTCGGTCTCCAAAGTATCCGTGTTTCCGAAGCCAAATACCCCACCCGATGAGTCCGAAAGGGAGCAACTGCCGAGCCACTTAGTGAATAAGGTGGACCACTCTCCGCCTTTATAGGCTCTGGCTGTTTAGAGTAGGACGATCAGCAGGATGACACCCCACATCACGATACAAAATGTGACTGCAACCTGTCTTATTCGGGCACCTGAGAGGCGTTCGGCGATGCGCCAAATGCGCCCAGAACTCTTACGGTGATCGATATCGCGCGCCGGTGATCGACGAGTCATTCCAATCGACGTCCCTGTTTCCCGTACGACAGGCTCAACCTAGACCCGGAATCTCTTGCTCAGATGTTTTGCCATTTGGCAATACGACCCGATTTCTTCCTTTAATTGGATCGCATGACGTGTAGCGGAATTGCAGACAGCATGGGCCGCGTGAGGTTCATTTATTGCAATCCGAGGTTAAAATTTTGCGTCTTTGGGGAGGGGCGGCTCCGCCGGCGTGGATACTGAATTTCAAGACATTTGGTCAGACAATGTGGTATGGTGTTTTTGACTACCTATGCGCTGCCAGTCTCACCCCACGGGTCTGAAGGCTTATGCTCCGCGAAGTTGAAAATCGGCACCCGGATTCTGCCTTGATATTTGGCGATCCTCAGTCGGCAACGATTGATCTCGAAACACTCGTGGCGGCAGCGCGACGGCAGTTGAGGTTCGTCCTTACGTGCGCGCTCGCAGGCCTTGTGCTGGGGCTGGCGTATCTTCGGCTCGAGGTGCCCTTGTACGAGTCGACGTCCAGAATCCTGATCGACAAGAACCAGCCCTCCGTCGTGACGAAGTTAACAGAGAGCGGAAGCTCCACACAGCTTGACCCGATGATGCTGAGCCAGGTCGAATTGTTGCGTTCCGACCGCATCGGGCTAAAGGTCGTTGACAGCCTCGGTCTTGCTACCGATCGCCCTTTCTTGTCAGCACCGTATTCGTTGCTCAACAGTCTCACAGGATCGGTCGCTCGGGTGGTGCGGTCATTCATTGGCAGTTCCGAAGAAAGCGGAGCGCCGTGGAAATCGAGTGCAGCGCGAGGGCCCGATCCTCGATGGCAGGCATTTGGCATTCTGGCTGAAAATATAACGGTAGCTCGTGTAGGCGATTCTTACATTCTGCAGGTCCAATTTCAGTCGCCTAGCGCTGAAATGGCGCAAAAAATAGCCAATAAGTATGCGGAAATCTATATCTCTGACCAAGTCGGAGCCAAAGATGAGTCGATTATCCGAGCTCGCAGTGCACTGGCGGAAGAGCTCGAGAGGGTGCGGAAGCGATCGGTCGACGCCGAGCTCGCGGTCCACAGGTTCCGAACAGACAATACGCTGACGAAGGAAACGCTGGTTACCTTGCGCCAGCTCGAACTTGAGGCGTCCTCTCTCAAGTCGCAATATGAACAGGTCCTGCAGCAATACCAAGCGAGCCTGCAGAACCTTTCGATGGCGTTGCCGGAGGCGCGGGTTATCTCGGAGGCACCATACCCCAGCAGACCGAGTTCTCCGAATAGCATTCTTACGTTGGCGGTCTGCGCCGTGCTTGGCGGCATGATTGGCGCCGGTGTGGGCGGAGTTCGGGAGTACCGGGAGCGCTTTTTCCGCACGAGGGGTCAAGTGCGCGATGAGCTCGGACTTGACACGCTCGGAATGATCCCGTTGCTGGACGGAAAGCCAATTCGCCGAAACAAGCGTGATCGTGCGACCGAAGAGCCGTCATTCATTGCGACCGAAGAGCCGTCATTCATCGAGGTGGGGAACAGCGCTTTCAACTGGGTAGAGCAACATCCGCGCTCGGAATTCGCTGAAGCGATGCGAACGGTGAAAGTCGCTGTTGATGTCGAGTTACCAAGGAAGAGCACCAGGGCGATCGGCATCGTTTCCTGCCTCCCGGGAGAAGGGAAGTCGGTGGTCGCGGCTAATTTTGCGATGGTTCTCGCTATGCAGCATTGTAGGACGCTGTTGATCGATGCCGACATCCACAATCCGGGCTTGTCCCCTATGTTAGCCAACGGCTGGGAACGAGGCCTAGCCAATGTGTTGGCTGGAGACTTCAATCGGAGAGATTTGCTTGCTCATCAGTCATTGTCATTGAGGTTCCTGCCCGGGGTGAACCAGAGGCAACAAAAGCTCGCAGAGACCGTACAGCCTATCGAGAAAATGGGCGACTTTCTGCTCAAGGTGGGCTCTATGTTCAACTACGTCGTCGTTGATTTGCCCCCGTTAGCTCCAGTCGCGGACGTGAGGTCCTTTGTCCAGCATCTCGACGGCCTTGTTCTGGTTGTTGAATGGGGCGTGACCGCTCGTACATTCGTGCGCGAAAACCTCAACAACAATCCGATCCTTGCGGATAAATGTATCGGCGTTCTGCTTAACAAGGTCGATCTCAAAAGAATCAAGCTGTATCAAAAGTTCGGCAGTGCCGAATTTTACAGTGAACGTCATAGTCGGTATTACCAAGCCTAGTTGTGGAGCAAGCATTTTTTGTCTTATGCAGATAGCCCGAGGAGGGCTTTGACGGACAAACTCCTCGAATGCCGAGAATGACGACTAGTCTAATGATATTCGTCCGGGCTTATCCGCGCCAGATTCAGGAAATGGTGTTCGACGAGCATGACCGGGCGTTCGCCTTCTGCGCGCATCATCTACGACAACACGAATAGGGCGGTGGAGATGGTGTTCGTCGGCAAGGACCGGCAATACAATCCCGCGCGCTGGCATCGGGCTGGGAGAAGCGCCAGGTCGAGAACCATGTCAGACAGGTGCGATGCCGAGCCGTCAGAATTCACGATCGGCCCGGCTATCTTGGTCGCCAGCTCCTTACATTCCGCCACCCAACACTGCCGTAGCACGGACACGCAAAGCACCCTGCGAATAGGCCAGCAGCATATCCTGTCGTGCCTGCATTCCGATCTTCTTGCGGAGCGTTTCATCGCCCGCGAACACCAGTGCTTGCGTCACCGCCATCTCCGCCGAGGGAACAGTAAGCTTCAGCATATTCTTTCCATCCTTGCCGTAATCTCGGATACCGCCGACGTCAGTCGCGATCACCGGAAGTCCGGCAAGCATCGCCTCGGCGACGACGATGCAGAACCCTTCCGTATCGGACAGGTTGATGAACACGTCACGATCAGAGGCGAGCTCGGACCAGCGCGCGACATAGCCATGGAAGTGCACGCGATCTCCAACGCCGAGCTCATCCGCCTTGCGCGAAAGCCCCTGCCGTTCCGGCCCATCGCCGTAAAGATCGAGGCTTGCAGAAACGCCGCGGTCTTGGAGCATTCGGACGGCCTCGATCAGGCGGTCAAAGTTCTTTAGCGCGATAAGCCGTCCGGCAGCAGCAAGGCGCAAGGGTGTGTGAAGCGCGTAATCGCGCTTGTGGCTGGAAGCCTCATCGGCGCAAAACAAAGGCACTATATGCGAGCGGCGCCTGCGCGGCAGGAAGTAGGCTTGCGTCTCCCGCAGCGTACTTTCGCAATCAGCCCAGATTTCGTCGACGCGCCAGGACAGGGCCTTGAGCACAGGGCCATAAATACCTGCGGCGCGCCGGGAGCGGTAGCGGGTAGTGTGTTCGAATGAAACGCAGTGCAGCCGAGGAGCAAACATCGCAACTAGCCGTCCCAGGAGATTGGCCTGCTTGAGCGACAACGCAACCATATCCGGCCGCCACTCCCAGATAAGGCGCAACATTACAAAGAACGTACCCACAAAGGTGCGCAAGGAAGGCTCTTCACTCTGCGACGTCAGGATAAGATTATGCTCTCCGATCTGTGCGGCGATTTCATCGGCAAGAGCCCCGCGACCACGGCAAAAGGCGAGAATCTTCAGCTCGTGGCCGCTGAAAAATCCTGCTTGCAGCAAGGTGAGTAGCCCATGCTCGGCGCCACCGGGATCGAATCCGTTGATGAAGTAAAGAATTCGCATGTGATAGTGAAGCGCTCCGATTCTCTTGCACCTCGTGTTTACTGTCGCAACTAACAGCCCGATCTTGTGTGGAATTCTCCTGCGCTTGTGGTGAGGGCTCAGTGGTGGGTCTGGAGACCTTTCAAGTTCTTACCCGCGTTAAGAGAGACTTGGCGACCGCGGAGAGCTCTGATTTCGCCTCCGTTATGGTCCTGTGTCGCGGTACAGAATAATCGCTACGGAAGGATTCCAGGGCTGCCGCCTGAGATGCTCGAGCTCTCGCCATTCCGCCAGCATCTTTAAGAGCCGTCAGCAAAGTCTTTGCGCAAGGCGCGGTAGAACAATAGCTTGGCTGCACGGCGCACCTGCGGATCCATGCCCCTCGGCAGGGCGCAAAGAAAAAAGTAAACGTACACCCGCCATGACAATGGATCGTGCCACATCGCGCGAATGAGCAAGCGCGCTCCGCGTTTCTTTTCGCCTTGAGCCACGCAATCATTGCCCGCCTTTGCGTACAAACGCGCGTTGCGCCGGCGCGCGAGGTGCGTAAGTTCCCGCCGTCGCATGGCCCATTCTCGCGTGAGTCGTTCGGCTACCGGCAGAAGCGCGTCGAGTCTGCGGGTTATGTTCGAGCCATGGCGCCGTTTATAGACGAGTGCTTCGGCCACATATTGAAATGTCCAACGCTCGGCTGCGCGCATACAAAACTCTGTATCCTCTCCAGCCCTAAATGCCTCGTTGAATAACCCGATATCTTCGACCATTTCCCGCCGCATAACCATACTGGAAGGAACAATCGGCCCATCAAGCAGAAAATATGTCGGCAGCGTATCGCATTGGTCCGCGCGATAGCGGCGCACGGCGACGTGTAGAGCATCGGACAGATCCGGAGCGGAAAAATCGACGAAATCGCCATAGACAAGACCTGCCTTGCAGCCATTGCCCAAGACGGCTAATTGACGCTCAAGCTTGTCCTCGGCCCAGAAGTCATCGCCGTCCAGAATTGCAATAAGATCGCCGGCAGCATGTCTGATGGCAAGATTCCTCGCCGATGAAAGCCCGATACCCGCCGTCGTCAGGACATGCACGCGCGGCTCCCTGCGACCCAGCGAGGCAATCACTTCCGACGAGCCGTCCTTCGAGCCATCATTGACAATGATGATCTCTTTGATGTGGCTCGAGGCGGTCTGACTAATCACGCTTTCCACTGCCTGCGCGATGAAGCGTTCTTCATTGTGGCATGTCATGATAACCGAAACACTCATCTCGTGTTTCCTTGCAAGGGGCTCGCGAGAAATCCAGGATGTCTCATGCTCTGGGGTGGCTCCTCCGCATCCTGTGCAATGATAGGCAAAGCCCGTGCCGCGTCAATTCAGGCAGGAGCGAGACAAGACTCAGCGTAACGAAAGCTCGTGTGCCGGAGGCTTCTGTTCCAACGTAAAAGGCGCAAGGAACAAGGAGCACGAGGGGCAGAAGCCGTGCCTGGGCCGCTCCGATCAATCCGTGAGAAAGCGCCCAGCTTAGAGTACGGCTTAAGCGAAACCATGCAGCAATCCATATGAGAACATAGAGGCTGAGCCCAATGATGCCGTTCTCGGTGAGGATACGTTGAAACTCGCCATGTATCCCAAGCCGCAACTCGCCAGGAAGTCCGCTGAAATCCGTATCGATAATATTCTTGAATTGGTTCGTACCCACGCCCATCAGTGGATGTTCGGAGATGAGTTGTCTGGACAGAGTGAAAGCAAACGCGCGCTGGACATTGCTCGGGGTGTCTCCAGGGGCATATTTCCCCGTCGCGGCCAGATATTCGTATTGCCCCATGCTCAGCGGATCGAGAATGGTCTGCATCTGCTTCTCGACATAGGCGTTATTGACCGTGGTCGACAGCACGAAAAGTGCCACGAAGCCCGCGGCGATCGCTGGCACCATCGCAGCGAGCCGTCCGCGCATCAGAAGCGCGGCGGTCAGAAAGAGATAGATCAAAAACGCCTTGCGTTCCCCAGATAGCACGAGCAGGGGAAGTATCCCCGCCCATACAAACCAAAGGGTGCGCCGCTTGCCCCCGTTGACGAAGAGGAGGAGCCCTGCGAGCGCAATTGGAAGGAAGGTGAACGCGAGCCTCGGATCGAACAGATGCTTCCAACCGACCAAGTAGCCATGGGCGACATGCCAGGTGATCGTATAGGCGAGGATCAGCACCATGCCGAAAAGCAAGATGTTGACGGCCTTGTGCGTGTCGACGCGGCTGGCCTCCTGTGCCAAGGCGAACGCAAAGGCGCCCACAGCGGAGATCTGCAACAGCTCGCGCAGGCCATTCTCTGCGTCCACGCTGAAGGCCGAGACCACGTGCCAGCCCAAGAAGGGCAGGAGCAGTAGAAAACCGGCTGAAAAAGCCAACCTTCGCCAACGCTCCGTCGCCAGGCCAAAAAAGAGCATCAGCAATGCGATCAGCTCGAACGGACGCAGCAATACAAGACCCGTCTCGAGTCTGATTGGCAGGAAGAGGCTCAGTACCGCGAATGTCAGAAGGTAACGCATCACAGCTCTCTCGCTGGGCGCGATCTTCTTTAGCATATTCTCTTCCCCGGAGACAGAACTTATTGGATGTATCAATGCCAGCCCGCGGAGAAACACTTCACCCTGCTCCAGCCGACGACCTCATCGTTCCGCCCGCTGTGGCATCGCATATCGAAGAGGTTTCCGCCTGTTGGGAAAACTCACCCGCCTCGGCTGTGGGGAGGCTTACTGGCGGCAGAGCTCGTCAGCAGTCCGACGAGAGTGATGACGCATCCTGGCGTCGCGCAGTCGATGCGTTCTAGCCGACGGTCTCGCTCTCCGGGGTCCAGGCTTCTGGCTGGTCGAGCACAGAGACCGCGCGAACATGGCAGCGAATCTTATGCCCGACATCCCGCGAGCTGAGCTCATAGCTTGTGCCGGTTTCGCCCACGATCGGAACGCCGTCACGATACCATAGATACTCTATTTGCGACGCAATAACATTCGGTACGACGGTCAGCGCCTGGCCCGGTGAGGTCTGGCCCGAGAAGGCCGGCAATGCGCTGAAGGCCGTCGGGGCCCTAGCCAGATCCGTTTCCGTCTGCCGGACCCTTATATAGTCAATCACCATGTCATACGTTTGCGACGGGTTCGGTTGAGCGCGCCCCTTTTTTTCATCGTAGGCGAAATCCACAATGATGTATTTTTTTGCTGCGAGTTCCGGTGTCGTCGGAACGCGCGCCACTTCATAGCCGTCGATCACGAAATAGGTATAATCATCTTCGATCTGCGCATACCAAGTATGAAATTCGCCATCGTATACGTCGATCGTGCTGGGAAAACCACTTGATGGATCGACTTGATAGCCGGCGATTTTCCGGTGCACGCTACGTGGCGTGATATGTGGATCTGCATAGCCGAGTCTGGGTTTGTGCACGTGCTGGCTGATGTTGATATAGGCCCCATTGAGACCGTCATATTCCCAAAAGTCCGTCTCAAGACGATTGCGCGTCCGCCAGAATAGATGCTCCTTCCCATACGCCCAGAAAGCAGGAAAAAATCCAGGGCGGGGCGCGAGTATCTTCGGCATTCTGGCGCGGATCTCAAAGATCCCCTTTCCCCAACACCGCCCCTGGCCATTGTTGTTCACGGAAGAGAATGCACCTGTTCTCCAACGCCGCTTGTGCAAGAGCCGGAGCGCCAGCGTGTGGCTGCTGGCGTCGTGCACATAGGAGGAGGGCGACGCCGACATCGGCGGCGTAGCGGCGTCAACACCAACGGTCGTCAGATGGGTCGGCGCATACCAGATGCTGCTTTGCGCGCCTTTGGAATCATCGACAACCGTGTTGGAGTCGAAGTCGTCAAAAAAAACCGTTGTGTAACCGCGGATCGGCGGCGCCGCCTCACCACGATGACCATATCGCCGTTCATTGCCGATGGCTGTCCAGGACGCCCACGAGACTGAATCAAAGGCATAACGTGCCGGTTTGTCGTTCGCATCCACAGCTGAAGGAGGGCTCTGGCGATAGGGATGAACGTCGGGCAGGGCGGATTGCCGGCCGATGCGCCACATGCCCCATCCCATCAGCCTGTCGATCTGGGAGTCATTTAGTTCGCTTTGCCCGATAATGACGCAATCGATCGCGACATCGGCCCTCATCGGATTGTTCACATCGCCCATGAAGCTCTGCGATTTCATCCGGTTGGGTGTCAATGCATAAACCGTCTGGCCGGCCGTCTTGATCCCATTCACCACAGCCTGCATCACGAACCCGCGGCGGTACCCGACCATGACATTCCATTCGTCAAAATCGGTCGAGCACTGCCCTTCCTCGCTCTTGAGCTTGCCGTCATGGAGCCGCGAAACGAATGTGCCGGCCGATGGCTTGAAACAGACCTGGGGTTGGCGATGCACCGGGCCACCCTCCGCGCCATTGGCGCAAACAACGGAAACGCATTCCGCGTCGGCATTGATCGCCGAATTGCACCGGGCGATCACGAGCCACCAGCGGTGAAGGTAAGGCGCATCGCTATCGGCGGGCCAGGTCAACGCCTGTCTCGTACCCTGTTTGAAATGGACTCCGCCGTTATTCGGAAGCTTTGTCGGGCGCAGGGAGGGCTCGGCTTGCATCGCAGCCACCGGCTTCGCGCCGGCCGATTGCCATGAGGAGACTTCGCCCTCGGCCAGATCCTCCTGAAACCAGGATTTCACAATCATTTCCGGGAACAGACCAGGATGCCAGGAGTGAGCTTTCGGCTGCGAGCCTTGCGCCGGACCGGCGGCGCGAGCATCCCGTCCTGGGCGACCGGATGCCGCCAGCACAAGGGCGGCGCATGCGGCCCGCGCCAGGTCCCGGCGAGAAAAGCGGTTAGTCATTGTCGTGTGCCAATAATTGCTGGTTTCGGGATGAGACTCCGCATGGACACCCGTTACTTACTATCGCGCTTCTCCTCACAAGCTCCGCAGCATATCATAGGTTTCAGTTTAACCTTTCAACGACAGCTGGGGAAGTGGGTCGCGCCTAATGCGATAACTGGAGAAAGCAGATGCAGACCGCTGACAGGATCGGTGCTTCGCCTCCCACCAGGCCGGGCAAAGCTCTTCCGCCCAATGCGCTTCTATTGAATTGCTTTGGCCGAGGTGGGTCAAATATTGTCTGGAATATCATCGGCAGCTCGCCGGATGTGTTGATGCCATACCGCGAATGGCATGAGGGAGTATTCGGACGCTACTACAAGCTGCGCAAGGCCGCGTGCCATATTGGCGGGGCCGTCAACTGGGCATCTGTTCCCGTCTTTTGGCGTCATATCCGCGCAGCGACTGCCGAGACCGTCCGCCCCGGGGAGCGCAACGAAAAGTCCCAAGCACGCTACGTCGTTCTGAAGGTGATGGATTACTACATTGCATTCGACGACGCGATTGCGCGCGGCTTTATGGAAGCGCGGAACCTTGTGCTTACGCGGCATCCATTACCGATGTGCGAAGGGCTGATACGCAGCGGTCTCAGCGAGGCGCTCGCGATCAAATGGTACAATGATGTGACTAGCCTGATGTTCAAAGCCTCGAGGAAGCGTGATGCGCTATCGCTTCGATTCGAGGACTTGATCCAATCACCGGATGCGTTTGTTAGAAGCCTTTACGACGCGCTCGGCATAGCGGCAGCGGAGGACGGAAAGATCCGGTTTAAGGTTAAATCATTTGGGGCGGCGCGAAAGGCAAACGCAGACGCCGCAACTGGCGAAAGGCTGCGGATAAAATTGGACGAAGCATCCGATCACATCGCACCAGACGTCAACACCCGAGCGGTTGCCCGCCTCGATCGTTCAGCACGACAGCGGATTTCGACAGGCACCCGCGCAACCGCAGAATTGTTCGATTATGGAGATGATAATTTCTGACCTTGTGCGGTTAACGGCGTTTGCCGCCTGGCCCCGAACAGGCACGGGACAGGCATAGACAAGTTTCACGGTCCCCAGTGCGTAGTGCCTGTTCGAGCACAGAGGAGCAGCCGTTCACTGAACCCGGTTTGCCCCGCGCAAGGTCGAATTCCGATGAGAGAAAACGGCGTCAAGGAGGCCTGCCGTCTCAAGGCCGCCGACTGTGTCTCCAGTCCCGGTATAAGAGACTCTAAGTCGTCGGATGGGCAGTCGGAGAGGCGCCGAGTGTGCAGATACCGTGGGCTATACAAATCTAATCCATTTCGTTTTCTTGGATGTTAGAGTTTGCAAGACTTCCGCACCATGTTTTCCGAAGAGTAGCGACGCTCTCAGATAGACAGTGACAACGGACAATGTACCTATAACGAGAAGCCCGGTCGCGAGCACAAGATAGTCGGGCGATCCGGCAAGCAGCATTTTGACCGCCGAGCCAGTGGCGAACACCACAGCGGCGAATGCGACAGGCGGCACATGTACGAGCGCGAAATCCACAGCTGATAATCCCGTTATCCGACAAGTCATCGCCGCATAAAGGAAGAAACTCGTCGCAATGGCGCCGGACACTGAAAAGGCCACTGCGTTCACGCCGTAGGGCGCCGAGAAGAACGCGAATGAAGCGACAAGGGCCATGTAAATGATCTGCATGGAGGCCGTTCGGTAACTTTGGCCCGTCGCAAGCGTCACGACTCCGCACACTCTGTAACCGACGCGGAAATAAATTACTGCAGAGAATATGATAATGGGAACGACGGCATCCGTCCATTTCTGGCCGAGAATTGTGAGAACAATCTCTTTTGCGAAACAGCATAGAAACGCGCTAGTCGGTAGAGCAAGCGCCGCCGTTAAAGCATACCCCTTGAGCTGAGCGCTGCATAGCCTGGCCTTGTCGTGATGAACCTTCGACAGGAGCGGGAAAATCACGCTCTTGTTCAGATTTCCGAACAGACTTGCTGGCATCGCAATCAGATAATACGCTCGCGAGTAAATGCCCAGCTCTGCAGTGCCGATCAACCGCGCGACAATAACATTATCGATATATTTTGCGGTGACGGCTGATATACCAGCCAGCGAATAGCCCAGGCTCTGTCTGCGGATATCGCGATAGGACTGCATGTCGAAACTGGGCCTCACGAGATAGTCCCTGGCGATGAAGAAATAGATGCTGGCCAAGATCGATGCCTCGGCCATATATGCGATCACCAAGGCCCAATAGCTGAGTCCAAAATAGGCAAGCGGAATGGCTAGGCCGACATGGGAAGCAATCCAAGCGACCAGACTCGCTGTGGAGGATATTCTGAATTTCAGGTGCCGCGACAAAATGGCCTCGGCGGTCAGATTGAACGCGTTCGCGACCATCATCACAGCAAGGAGGCGCGAAATGAGGACCAATTCCGGCACATGAAGAAAATCTGCAATCTGTGGTGCAAACACCCATTGAAGTATGCCGAGAATGGCAGCGATTATCACGGACAAAGAAATTGCGGTTCCGATATGGCGCTCGTCGACGTCCCGTCGCTGGACCAGGACTTGCGACATGCCGAGATTGGCAATGTTATTGCCGACGGATGCGATGATCAGCGCAGCGCCGGCAACGCCGTACTCCTGGGGGGAAAGCAGGCGCGCGAGAATGGCCGTGACCAGGACATTCAAAAAGGTTCGGGCCAGCAATGTGGCACCCGACCACGAGAGGCCGTTGGCTGCCCTTCGTGTCAGGTTTTTATGTCCAGTTACCTCGTCCAAGTTGACCTGCTCCGGACTGTCCAATTCGACTGCCACGCTTCAGTGCATGCAAGCGTGCTCCAACCTCATGAGCTATTTTCTCGCCCACGCCTCGCGGGTGAATTCCTCAGGCGTCCAATCACCGTTTTCGTCATCGCTTCATCAACCCAAGTCATAATGCCAGCGGATAGGCATCCCAGCATAAGCACCGCGCCGTCACGGTCGCACAGGCTGACTGGAACCGCCTTGTTGCATCCAGCAGCAATCTCTTCAGCGACGCCCCTCATTTTTGCGGAAATAGCCATTTGCTCTTCGAGGCCAGCGCAGCTTCCGATAGAGTGCACGTAGACGCGCCTTAGGTGTTACATATTCTGAAGGAGCAACGCGTTTGAGACCTACGCTCTCGCAGAGCGTATCCAGAGATCGATCTGTAAATGCATTGATATGTCCGAGCGGGTACAGTTCATTTTTTTCTATCTTCCAGCCCGATGTTATCTGCGGCGCAACCAATTCGCCAAAGGGAACGGATATCTTTATAATGCCAGAAGGCTTCAAGATTCGAGCCAGCTGTCTTACGGATTCGCGTGGCTCAGACACATGCTCCAGCACCTGATTCATATGTATGAAGTCGAACCTCTCATTTTCCACTTCACTCGGATCAATGGTCTGAATGCCGTGCGCGGCCGCGAATGATTTGCGCCGCGCTGACAGCTCGGCCCCGACAACATCATAGCCAAGGGCGCGCGCTGCGATGGCCCAGTGGCCCCACCCCATCCCAAAATCCAAGACCTTTATGTGGCGTGCCACTGGAGGAATGTACAACAATTCCTCGATCATCCCAGCAGACCGCAGCAGGTTATTGAAATAGCTTCGGCCCGCGCGTTCCCTCTTGGCCAGAGAAACAGATTCGTCACTAACGTCGTCATAGAGAAATTCCATGCCTTTGCTGTCTAGAATTTCTCTCTGAAAATACAGGATACAAGCGCGGCATTGCGCAATCGTGTATCGCGCACCATTAAGGTTTTGGTCGGAGATCCGTCCACGAAAGCATTCGTGCACAAACCTACGAACATCCGTTTGGGAAAAGGGGGAGTCGTATAGTATGGCTATATTTGTACTGCCGCATCCAGGACACTTTTCCCTAGCCACGAATCTCAGCCTTTCGCGCGAGTCGACCGTCATGGCTGCTTACTTGGCCTCTTTGCTGCGTTGTAGGCGCTCAAAGCAAGCGACAAGGCGGTTGCCGCAACGATATTAGCAATAGCTGGTCCGCTGGCACTCCTACACCAGCCACAGGCCGAGCGGCGGGATTGTAATGGCATTTTATTGCCCGTTATTGCCTGTCGCTTTTCGGGTGAGAGCCTCCGGATAAGGCTAGCAAACCGCCTTGGCTGCTTCATAATTGAATAGCGGAAAGGGGCCGCGCATAGCTCCACGCTGCTTAAAAATGTGGCTATCGGACAACCGGCTGCTTCAAAAGCGCTGCATGCGTTCACGACCGGCACCATGTTTGCCGCTTGGCCGGGGATTGCCGGAAGCGCAAAAACCAGTTTCAGTGGATGCATCTCGTTCAGCGCCTCTCTCCGGCATCAATAGTCGTCATTGCGTAGGCCGGCTTCGGGGTTGCTCCTGAATAACCTACCGCCTCACGATCTGGGTGGCAGTGTCCACAAGAGTGGCATACAACCTCATTTGCCGTGCTGCGACGCTCTCCATGCTGAATCGCGCAGTGACTGTTTGTACTGCGCGCCGCGCCATCTCATCGCGCTCGGCTTCCGATAGGCCGAGCGCGCGATGAAGGAGTCCGCAATACTCCACATGCGAGCGAGCCAAGAAGCCGCTGCGCTCATGCTTCACAACGTCGGATGCACCGCTGACATCGGTGATGATCGGGACCACGCCGCAACTCATGGCCTCGAGCAGTGCGTTTGACATGCCTTCCGTAACCGAAGTGGAAAGATAGAAATCAGCCTCCCGCAGAAAGGGAAAGACATCTTCAACCGCGCCGGCGAAAGTGACCCTGCTGGAAAGGCCCAACCGGGCCGCCTGCTCCTCGAGGGTGGCGCGGCACTGGCCATCGCCCAGGATGGTGAGTTGCGCCTTTGCGTCGGCGGGAAGTGCCGCGAACGCATCGATCATGTGCTCGAGGCATTTTTCCGGATCGAGACGGCCAAGGCAGATAAAGCGTCGGCTGCCATCGGCGCTCGGCTCGCGGCGCGGCTTGCGGGGCAGATCGATCCCATTCGGAATCATATGAATGCGATCCGCGCCGATGCCATGTCTCTTCAGATCACCAGCGATTTGGCGGCTATTGGCGATGAAGGCCGTGACGTGACGTTTAATCAAGGCGGACGCCCAGCGACCGATGATTTTCTTTTCGCGCACAACGTCGAGATCGAAACACCGTCCGCCCCGGCCCAATTTTGCGAGAACCGGTTTGCGCAGGAGGGCTCCTGCCAACGCCGCCGGAACAGCGTGAAGTCGGGCGTGGATGATATGTACGACATCGAATTCGTCGCGACGGCGCAGCATCCAGATCACAACTTGGACACACCACGACAGGAACGACAGCATATGCCGCCCGCCCAAATACGGAGCCGCGCGCAAACGAAGGCGATGGATAGGCACCCCGTCGATGGCAGACCGTTTCGAGGTCAAGTGCGACAGACTGGGCGCCAGAATGGTTGCGGAAACGCCGCTTTCAACCAGCACCCGAGCAAATCGCCGCGCCTGTTGTTCGCCGCCGCCATATGACTCAGGAAAATAGGTTGGGAGCACGAGCAGAACACGCATGCTGGGAAGAGCTTCGGCTCGCGGGGTCTTCATCGGATAAGCGGAGGCAACTTCTGCTGCAATCATATCAATCCGCCGGATAGCGTTCCCGGAGCCAAGGCGGCCACCAAGATTACAACCCCGTCCCATGTGCAAAAAAGAAGATGCCTCTTTGGCATCTCACTGCCTTCAGCGCATCGATCCCCTTGTCGTCCAGATCGACGCACTCCACCTCATCGCCGAAATCGGCGAAGTATGCACCGCTAACCAATCCGGCAAGTTGCCCGATCACCGTCAAACGCATAAGGCTGCACCCGATCATCGCGGAAGCGCCACATTTCGGACAGGAGGTACTGTTGATACTCCCTTGCTTGCCCGATGCTGGTCAAGAGCCGCGCGGTAAATGGCATGGGTCCGCTTTCCCATCAGCTTGACGTCCCAGTTCGAAAGATCCGTCGCCGCGGCGGCACCTTGGGCGAGGCAGGCCAGTCTTGCACGATCCTCCAGGAGGGCGGCAATGGCGTCGGCCATGGCTGCCAAATCATCCGCGGGTGTAATCACACCGTTGATACCAGGGCGGAGCACTTCGCGAAGACCTGGCAGATCGCAAGCGACGCAGGGCTTGCCACCGGCGAGATATTGCATAACTACGCGGGGCAATCCCTCCCGCATGGAACAGAGCAGGCAGAGATCCGCGAGCGCGATCAGCCGCTCGGGGTCGTCCCGATAACCGGTAAAGACCACTTGTCGCTCGAGCCCAAGCCGCTTGGCCCGCGATTCTACGGTCGAGCGAAGCGGCCCGTCGCCCGCGAGCACAAGCACCGCGTCGGGTAACCGGACGGCGACTTTGTTGAAAGCGTCCAGAAATTCCGTGTGTCGCTTGCGTGGCTCGAAAGCCGCGATCATCAAGAGCACGGACGGGCGCGGCGCGTCCGGGGTCAAGCGCAACAAATCGCGCCAACCGTCGGGCGGACCGGCGTTGCGAAAACGATCGAGATCGAATCCGGAATGGACGACATAATGTTTGTCTGGATGTCCCACTCCTGCGCTCAGGCATAAGTCGCGGATGCCCTCGCTCACACTGATGAACGCACTGGTGAATGGCGCTGCCAGCTTTTCCAAGGCGAGATAAGCAAACCGCTCGGCGACGCCGACATTGACAAAAGGCACGATATGCACGCCATGAACGATCGCTGGAACTCCCGCCGCCCATGCGGCGAGCCGCCCGAGAATGCCTGCCTTGCTGGTGTGCGTATGCACGATGTCGGCATTCAAGGCGCGGAATCTCCGGGTGAGCGCCAACAATGCCCGCATGTCGGAGACAGGCGAAATGGACCGAGTCAGGCCCGGGACGCCAATGAGTTCCACCCGCGGGTCCACTTTAGCTATGATTTCCGGCTGGACCGTCTCGCCATGTAGCAGGACAACATCATGCCCCCCTTGCGCGGCCCAATTGCAGGAATGGACAGTATTCTCATCAGCACCGCCATTGATGAGACGGGTGATGACATGAGCGATACGCAGTCGACGCCCCAAGTCAATCTTGCCTTCCGCGTCCTGTACTTTCATATCGCCGCACCGATCGCGCTGAATTTATCCGTTGGGTGCGTTCCCACGCCCAGCCGCGCTTTTGGTCCATGCGTCCCGATATCGGTGCTACTGCATTGGAGTGACATGCCACGCCTCGGTGGGTGCATGCCGTATGGAGATGAACCCCGAATCCTAAGTGTGCCCTTCCTTCTTGGGCCATGGCACATGCAGTCCGTAAGGAGGGTTATTCCAACGGCTTCCAGTCGATCAGATCTAACTTGTTGGATTTAAACGTCCCAGAGAACTGCCGCTGTCACCACGGGCACAGCGGAGTGATTATTTTGTGGTATACTGTGGTATACCTTGGACCAATACTTCTGCCTCACCGCGTTTGCGCGAAATCGGATCGGAACCGGACTCGTTCAAAAAAGTAGTGGAGGCAATGCTTTAAGGGACCTATGGGAGAGGCCGGACCCGCAGCTTGCGGATTTTTCGCGTGCTCCACGTTACTTATTGTCGATGTGCGGCGGCAGCTGGTTGGCGCGCGCGAGCGGGCAGTCGATCAAGACATTGTCCCTTCCCCGAGAAGCCAGCTTCGTTCGATCGCTCTGCAAGTGCCAGCGGAGACTTACTCCTCGGTTACAAACGAGACCACCTCATCAATCGGCCTGCGCGGCGACCTGGCAAATCTGATGGCAGTACCTGCCATAGGGCCAAGGGCGACGCATGCAATCAATCTCTCGCCTGCTCGAATTCGACCGACGTCACGAATTTGCCGTTCAACTCGACTATCGACCGCAAGATTGAGGGGGCAAGCCACGAGCCGAAGTGCCTCCGCGGCCAACAGGAAATGCATTAGGAACAGCGCACCATCGACATAAATCTGGTTTCGTTGATTGCTTCCTCGCCAGGCCCTTGTGTCTGACGTGATAATGGCCAGGTTTGATATGGACTTTGAAAAGCCTCGCGCCCCGCCCTGCAGGGCGAGTATCTGATCGATTTGATGACGGCCCTGGTAGAGGTATACTCTTGTCGCCTGCCTGTTGCATTGGGATGGCGCACCTTGCGCCAAGCGTACCAACTCTAGCAATGTGGTGCGATCTATTAATTGTTCGTCAAAGTATCTAACCGAGCGACGACACTGAAGTCCTTCCAGGAGTGTGAGGGCTGGCCCCCCAATTGGCAGAACGGCGCTTTGAACCCCGCCGGTCAAGGCGACTCCATCAAGCCCATTGAAACGCTCGACGAATTGACGAACTTTCTCAACAAAGGGCTGCTCAGGCTCCCCTGGTGGATGAAGGTCAACATAGGCGCGAAGTGCGCCAACAGCCATTTCAAGCGGAAACGCCCCTAGCGAGGCGTCGTAGGAGGACACCTCATTCATAAGTCGCTTGATTTTTTCCTGGCCAAAACCGGGCCTCCTGTCCTTTAGAGAAAGGCCCTTCTCAATCGAGTGAGCGTCCACGATTATTCGGTAATATAGCCGCTCTTTTTTTGGAACCAGCAGCGAATCCCCGTTGTAACGTAGGTAATTTCCAACGTCATATACGTAGGAGATGATTACCTTCGCTTGAGCATACAGAAGAATTTGCAGCTTTCGAAGCATTTTACAACATCTTGATTTGTTATTTTACTTGGCCGCAGGCAGGGCCCTATCCAGAAACGTACGGCCAATCTCAGCTAGTTCCCGGAACCGGTTGTCTATCTTCATGTAGTCGTGAACAAGTTTTCCGAGGTTTTCGCACATGTCCAGCAAATGGTCCCTGGCACCCTTGCGGTGAATACACACGTACTGAGAGGGAATGCCCATCAGCGTCATCAAAGCCTCATTCTTAGTGGGGAAGCCGATGGCGGGTCGCCGGCTGTCCAGGCAAATTAACGGGCACCGGTTCCGCAGAGCAAATAGTGCCCCATGCATGCGCTCTGACAAGCAGTAGGAGAATTGTGATGCCAGATTTGCCCACTCGAGGGGATCAATCGGCTTTTCGGTGAGATCGATGTCTGCGAGGTGATTGCGATCCGAGACTGATACAATCTGGACGCCGCGCGCCCGCAGAGAGGTCGTGGCCTCTGCATAGAGCTCGTGCTGGCCGGCTATCACCAACGCCCGGGGCCGATTGAAATCCACGCCCCAGGAAGCCAGCTTTACGCGCAGGCTTTCATGAGTGGCATTCGACGTTAGATCGTGAGTGACTGTCGGGTCTGGGGTCAATGTCACACGATCCGCGAGGCTTGGATCTGCCCAGAGGACCAACTCACGTGTCCGCTCGTCCCGCACGCCGATCGCGACAAATTCGTTCAGGCATTTGGCCATCAAGTATCGATTGCGGCGCGGCATTTCGGTCCATTTGGTGCTGCTGCCGGTGCTCGCCGCATATGCTATCTTCGAGCACGCCACTTCTGGCCAGTAGACATTGGGAAATGGCGGACATAGTGGGTTGGTCTGAAGCTTGATCAGCCCACCGAGACGGGAGACGTAGTCGATCTTCCAAACCTCATCGCTACCCACCACAACCGCATCATAGCGGTCGCTTACGTAGCGAAACGTTGGTGACCTATCCTCCGAGTAGAACCTCTTGGGGCTGAGCAGCAGTCCATCGGCGAAGGCGGCAAGCGTTCGCTGGCGTGCGTTTGTCGCCGGCCCATAGCCAGTCTCCAGTCGTCTTGGATAGCGGTGGTCCACGATCTCCGCCGGCGAGCCGGGACGCAGGTCCGAAATGCAGCGTTGGAGGGCGAGGCTCTGAAGCTGCGCCCCCTCGTTGTAACCGGTGTGCAAAGTTAGTGTGCCAATCAACATTTAGCAGGTCCGTTGCTATCAACGGCGGCTATACGGCAAAATTGTTCCGTCAAGTTGTTCCGCCTAGTATCACGCCAGCACGTAGGCAACAATTGCCTCCGAGGTCGAATTGTATTTAACGATCTTCAACGAAGAGAGGCTGTTTTCAGGAGCGTTGACTTTGACATACCTTCCGACACCGAGGTGGAAAGATAGAATCAGCCTCCCACAGGAATGGAAAGACATTTTCGACCGCGCCAGCGAAAGTGACGCTGCTGGAAAGGCCCAACCGGGCTGCCTGTTCGTCGAGAGTGGCGCGGCATTGGCATCGCCCAGGATGGTGAGTTGCGCCTTTGCCTCGGCTGGAAGTGCCGCGAACTCGTCGATCATGTGCCCGAGCGTTCCGGACTAAGATGGCCAAGGCAGACAGAGCGTCGACTGCCATCGGCGTTCGGCTCGCGGCGCGGATTACGGGGCAGATCGATCCCATTCGGAATCGGCTTTCAATCGATCAGATTTAGCTTGTTTTTAAGCGTCTTAGAGACGAGTCGCTGTTACCCCGGGCACAGCGGAGCGATTTGTTTCTGATACACTTATGTACTTCTGCGTTTTATGTACTTCTGCGTTTGCGCGGAACCGGACTCGTTCAAAGAAGTCAAGGCATCCCTCTAAGGACCGGGGCGCTTTACCCGTCAGGGATGGGAGCCATGGGAGGGGGACCAGCAGCTTGCGGATCTTTCGCATGCCCCAAAGCCACTTCTTGTCGATGTCCGCCGGCAGCTGGTTGAGGCGCGCGAGCGTGCATTGGATCAAGACATTGTCTCGTCCCTGGTCGGCGGATCCTACGGAGACTGAGTCGAGAAGCATCCTGGCTTGGTTCGCCATAGCCTGCCAGCTGGCCCTCTTCATCGCGCTGGTCTATCTCCTCAGGCTCGAGACTACTGCGCTTGTCCGCGTCCTGCTCGTTGCCCTCGCCGGCTGGTGCGTGCACTACTTCCTGCCACAGCCTTACCGGCTGCCGTTTTTCGTGCTGCTCTCGTTCGCGACTATCGCCGCAGTTTTCGCGAACCTTGGGCCCAACTGGCACCACTGGAGATTTGACGGCCTCATCGATGCCGCCTGGATCGTCGCCATTGGGCTCGTACTGATCGGAATTGTCCACCTACCGATCGCTTTTGGATGGAGAGTGCTGGCGCTGGTTGGCGCCGGCTGCGGGCTCGCCGCCGCACGAATGGACTGGATAGCGACCCCGTGGACGCGCGCCGTCTGGCCAGTGCTCGCTTCCATGTTCATGTTCCGTCTCATTGTCTATGCATACGAAATGCGACGTGAACAGAAGATGGCGACGCTTTCGGAGCGGCTCGCGTATTTTTTCATGTTGCCGAACGTGTGCTTCCCGCTCTTTCCGGTCGTAGATTTTAGAACTTTCCGCAGCAGCTACTACAATGCTGACCGGCACTACATCTATCAAACGGGCATTCAGTGGATGTTTCGCGGCGCTATCCATTTGATATGCTACCGCATCGTATATCAGCGATTTGTTATCGATGCTGCGGACGTACACAATCAGATTGAGCTTTTGCAATTTATCATATGGCCATTTTTACTTTATCTGAAGGTTTCAGGAACTTTTCACATAATCACCGGGATTTTGCATTTATTTGGATTCAACCTTCCAGAAACCCACAATCTGTACTTTCTTTCCTCAAGTTTCACAGATTTCTGGCGTCGAATAAATATATACTGGAAGGACTTCATAATGAAGATTGTATACTATCCGTTGTATTTTCGCTTTCGACGCTGGGGAGAGAGCGTAGCGCTGGTCAGCGCGACCCTCCTCGCGTTCCTCGCGACTTGGCTGCTGCACAACTATCAGTGGTTCTGGTTACGTGGCACCTGGGTATTCACCTGGAACGACTTCCTCTTCTGGATGATCCTGGCCGTGCTTGTGACGATCAACGCCCACTATGAAATGCGGCACGGTCGCACGCGGCGCCTGCGTGGCGGGGCACTAAGCTGGAACGGTGCGCTGCAAACTGCGAGCCGGACCATTGGCGTATTCGTCGTCATCTGCCTCCTTTGGTCGTTTTGGAGCGCGAGCTCGGTCCCGCAATGGTTCTCCGTCTTCGACACTGTGGGCGTGGAAGTTCCTGGCAAAATGACGCCCGCCCTCGTACTGGTCGCGGTGGCAGCTATCATTGGCATTCCTGCGCTTGCGCTCGCGCGCGGCGGCGCCGACCGCCAGTACAGTTTCCGACGGTCGGTTGCGTCGGTCGGTGTCTGCGGGTTGATCGCGGTTTGCATCTCGCTCCCCATGGTTCACGATCGCCTCGGGGAGACGGTCAGTACCGCAATGGCCGACATTAGAGCGCCGAACCTCAATAGCCGCGACAACGCGAACCTGGAGCGCGGCTACTACGAGAACCTCGTCAATGTCGGCGCATTTAACCCAGAACTGTGGATTGTCTATGGCCAACGACGACACGACGGTTGGGACAATTTGGACAAGACGCCGCTGAGCGAGTTCACCGGTGCGCTTCCCACGACCTATCTGCGACCACTCTCCCAAGCAGACTTTAAGGGAACGCGGGTCCACATCAACCGCTGGGGCATGCGAGATCAGGACTATGAAAAGATTCCTACTCCCGGCACCCCACGAATCGCAATCGTCGGCTCTTCGCATGTCTTCGGCGAGGGCGTCGCGGATGACGAGACTTTCGAGGGCCTGTTGGAGCGGCGGCTGAATGCGCAGGCAGACGACAGCGGGTATCGACACTACGAGGTGCTGAACTTTGCCGTTGGGGGTTATGTTCCTCTGGACATTCTGGCCATCATCGAGGATCGAGTGCTCGCATTCAAACCAAAGTACATCTTTTACTTCGAGCACAGCGCGCTTGTTCCACGAACGCTAAAGCGTCTCGGGAAAGCAATCCAGAATGGCTCCGCATATCGCTACGACTTCGTGCGCGACATTGTACGCGAGAGCGGGATCGATCCCCGTGCCGACCACGAGGTACTTCAAAGAAAGCTCATGCCCTACGGAGACAGACTTCTGCGTGCGATCTATTCTCGAATCGTGGAAGCTGCGAAGCGAGAAGGGGTCGGGGTCTTTTGGATCTATCTACCCAGACCAGACGAGAGGACCAGCACCGAGCTAGAGAAGCGCCTCGCTGCCGAGGCTGGCTTTAACGTTCTCGATCTTTCCGGTGTGTATGACGGGTATGACTGGCGGACGCTTCTTGTAGCACCTTGGGACGATCACCCAAACGCCGCCGGCCATCGGCTCATCGCCGACAAGCTTTACCAAGTGCTGCAGCAACACCAGGATCTAATTCCCCTGAACCTTGCGGTTGCTCCACACAAGGAGGAACAATGAACGCGATCCAGATCAGGACGATGGCCAAGGATTTCATATTGAAGGAGTTTCTGCCCGGTGAAAGGCCGGAGAATCTGACGGATTCAACGGAGCTGATAACTGACGGCATTCTCGACTCGTTGGCGACGCTTAAGCTCGTTGCCTACCTGGAAAAATCCTGCGGTATCGAAATCGCCCCTGACGAACTCGTGCCGGAGAACCTGAACTCCATCGCCCAAATTGCCAATTTCGTCCAGTCGAAGCAGGCGTCCACATAGAGCCCGCCATGACGGTTGCTGCCTTACACGAGTATCTGGAACAGAGCGCGAGGCGGCATCCCCAGACGTGCGCCGCTGTCGAGGCGAGCTCTGGGCGGCAGATCACCTACGGCGAGCTCGACGCGCTGTCGGACCAAGTCCGCGACCATCTGCGTCGGATCGGCGTCCGGCCGGGGGACCGCGTCGGCATTTGCCTTCCAAAATCGATCGCCTCGCTCGCTGTTCTGTTCGGCACCTTGAAGGTGGGCGCGGCCTATGTGCCCGTCGACTCTCTGGCACCGCCTGCGCGTAGCGCGTTCATATTTAACGACTGCGGCGTGCGCGCGATTTTCGTGGAGGCGTCCCGAGCCGAAACTTTGCGCTGTGAGTTGGCGCGCTTGGCTGCGGAACCGTGTCTCTTACCGCTCGACTGGTCCGACGGTCCCTCGCCGCTCGCGACGTACCTGGCTCGCGTAGAGGCCGGCAGCTTGGCGGTGGAGGACGAATCGGCGCGGCCGGGGCCGGACAACCTCGCTTACGTGCTTTACACTTCGGGCTCGACCGGCCAGCCGAAGGGCGTGATGCTGACGCATCGTAATGGCTCGAGCTACGTGGACTGGTGCTCCGAGATCCTCGCCCCTGACGAGAATGACCGCTTCTCCTCCCATGCGCCTTTCCACTTCGACCTGTCTATCCTCGACATCTTCGTACCGCTGAAGCACGGCGCGACCGTATTCCTCATCGGTGAGGAGCTCGGCAAGAATCCGACCCGGATGGCGTCGGTTATCGCCGAGCGGCGGTTGACCGTCTGGTATTCCACGCCCTCCGTACTCACGCTTCTGGTCGAGCACGGCAGCCTTGATGCTCGCGACGACCACGCTCTTCGGTTCATTCTATTTGCCGGCGAGGTTTTTCCGGTCAAGCATCTGCGCAGGCTAAAGGCTGTGGTCCCACGCGCACGCTACCTGAATCTCTATGGTCCAACCGAAACCAACGTCTGTACCTACTACGAAATCCCGCAGACGATCGCCGAAGACCGCTCGGCGCCGTTTCCGATCGGGCGCGCCTGCGCGCATGTTAAGGCACGCGTGATCGATGCGAATGGTCGCAACGTGCCGCGAGGCCAGGAAGGCGAGCTCGCAATCAGCGGTGCTCCCGTGATGCTGGGCTATTGGAACATGCCTGAGCGAACAAGCGCCGCTTTTCACGTCGATTCAAGCGGTCGCTGGTACCGTACCGGCGATGTAGTGATCGAAGGCGATGGCGGAGTCTACACCTTCCGTGGTCGACGCGACCGGATGGTGAAGAGGCGGGGATATCGGATCGAACTCGGCGAGATCGAGACGGCGCTCTATCGCCATCCAGCGATCTCCGAGGTGGCGGCGATCGCTCGCTCGGAGGAGTCGGGCGTCTCCATTAAGGTGTTCTATGCCTCGCGCGACGGCCATGCGCTGTCGCTCATCGAGCTGAAGCGGTTCTGCGCTCACAACTTGCCGGCCTACATGGCCCCGGACTGGTTCTCGCATCAGCCGTTACTTCCGAAGACATCGACAGATAAAATTGACTACCAGCATCTGATAAGGATGGAGTAGTGGATTTCGCGCTGAACGAGGAGCAGCGCATCCTGCGCGGTGAGATCCATCGCTTCGCGCAAGATAAGCTCAATAAAGATGTCAGGCAGCGCGACCGGGACCAAGTATTCCAGCACGAGTTGTGGCAGGCCTGCGCGCAGATGGGCCTGACCGGCCTGCCAGTCCCCGAGGCCTACGGGGGACCCGGTCTCGATTCCCTGTCCACGGCCATTGCAATCGACGCGCTCGGCTACGGCTGCGAGGATTCCGGCTTGGTCTTCTCGATCTGCGCCCACCTTCTGGCCTGCGTGGTGCCGATTTGGAAGTTCGGCACTGAAGAGCAGAAGAATCGATATCTTCCGAGGCTCTGTGATGGCACTTTGATCGCGGCCAATGCGATGAGCGAACCGGAGTCGGGCTCCGATGCATTTGCGATGCAAACCCGGGCGGAGCCTCATGGCGACGGCTTTCTAATCAACGGCACGAAGACCTTCGTGAGCAACGGGCCGGTGGCGGATGTTGCCGTCGTCTTTGCTGTCACTGACCGCGCCAAGGGGTATTTCGGCGGCATCACGAGCTTCCTCGTGGACCGCACGCTGCCCGGCTATCGGGTCGCGCAAAAGTTCGAAAAAATGGGACTGCGGACGTCTCCGATCGGGGAGCTTGTCTTCGAGGACGTATTTGTTTCGAAGGACGCTGTTCTCGGTGGAGTGGGCGGCGGCTCCAGGCTGTTCGTCCATAGCATGGACTGGGAGCGGGCGTGCCTATTCGCCAGTCATGTAGGCACCATGGAGCGGCTTCTGGAAAAGGCAGTGGCCTATACGCGCACCCGACGTCAGTCCGGCCAGACCATCTCCAAGCACCAGGCGGTCGCCCATAAGATTGCCGACATGAAGATGCAGGTGGAGGCGGCCCGACTGCTCGTCTACAAAGCGGCGTGGGGCCTTGAACGCTCCCAGTCCGTATCCCTCGACGCCGCCGTTTCGAAGCTCTTTGTGAGCGAATCGCTTGTTCGCACCACGCTCGATGTCGTCCAGGTCTTCGGCGGCTATGGTTTCTTGAGCGAATTCGACGTCGAACGTGCCGTGCGTGATGCCATCGGCAGCAAACTCTATTCCGGAACTTCTGAGATACAGCGCAACATAATTGCTGGCTGGCTGGGGCTTTGATGACGGCTGTGGTCAGAACCTGTCCGGTGAAGGGCGGCGTGTGCTGTCGCTGGGCCTGCCCCCAGTTCGCGAAAAAGGGCGCTCGATTTTGGTGAGGCAACCGGCGAGTGGTACTATCACAACCCATGGAGCCACCGGGGCGGAGGGCGCTTTTGTCGTTCGACTTGGTGCGTCTGCCCAGCCCGTGGTCTCCGAACTTGCGGCTCAGAGGCGAAGAACTAGACCAGCCGCGAGGCGTGAAAGATAGGCTTTGTGGATGCGGCTTCTCTATATACATTCTGCGCACGTTCCGGCGCCGGCCGCCAATGCGGTACAAGTCGCAAAGATGTGCCATGCATTTCGGGTTGCCGGAGCGGAGGTCCTACTAGCGCTTCCACGCGCCTCCATGAATACACGGGATCATTATGAGAAGATCGCGCGCGAATACGGATTCGGTACCGAGTTCCCATTCCGCGTTCTCCCTGTACCCTTTTGGCCTGTGCCCGGCCGGGAGCTTTTTTTTGCTGTGTTGGCACTTCTTGCTGCGGTCTGGCTGCGGCCGCATGTCGTCTTTACACGCTCGGCTACTGTAGCGCTTGTTTCTGCCGGACTTTTCGGGTTCACGACCGTTTTTGAGCTTCACGACCCGATTGGCAGTTTGAGCAGACGTCAGCGTCAGCGCCTTGCCAAACTGATAGGCCTAGAGGCATTCTGTATGCTGGTCGTCACGTCGCAACGTCTGCGGGACGACAGCATCCGCCTCTTTCCTCAACATGCGGGAAAATTTCTCATCGCGCCCAATGGCGCGGATCCGGTTCCGCCGAATGTCGAGCCATGCAGCCTCAGCGGCACGTTCAAGGTTGGTTATGTCGGACATCTGTATAAGGGAAAAGGCATGGAGATAATCAGCGCTATTGCGCCTCGATGCGGCTGGGCGACATTTCACATCGTCGGCGGAACACCAGGCGATATAGAGTATTGGACATCGAAGCTGGCCAAATGCCCGAACACAGTGTTTCACGGCTACGTTCCTCACGCCGCGACATGTGCCTACTTGGCCGAAATGGACGTTGTACTCGCGCCCTATCTTAGAGATGTAGAGGGCCAGGGCGGCGGTCGAAATATCGCTGAGGGAATGTCGCCGCTCAAGCTCTTCGAATATATGGCGCATGGCAAACCCATAGTGTCCTCCGACCTGTCAGTTATCCGAGAAGTTTTGAGGGATAGCGTCAACAGCGTTCTGGTGTCGCCAGACAACCCGTCCGACTGGGTCAAAGCTCTTCAGCGCCTGCGCGAAAACAAGGCGCTTCGGGATCAGATCGGTCAGCAGGCGAAGGCAGACTTTCTGGCCAGGTATAGCCGCATCGCACGCGCAACCAACATCCTAAAGGAAATCGAGAACCGGATGTCGTCGAGCCGAAGCTTATAGGCTGCACAGTTTTTCTTATTGAAGGCGGCCGCGCCGTCAGCAGGTTTTCCTAATCCACTTCCCGCGCCAGAAGAAATCATGCGCTCATAAAGATCCGGCGACTGAACCGGCGCGAACCCGAATTTTGGGGCTCTATATACTCACTGGCGCGGGAGCGCTCGAGCATCAAAATCAAAACTATCAGTTCAATCCCGGACGATGGATTGCCTATCCATGCCGCTTCTGAGAGTCCGTTTTGAAATTCACGGATGAGCGTTTCGGCGGATGAGATTGCCGCCCATTGCGACAAGGATCATGGCTTGCGAGACATCGATGCGCTGCTCGTAGTCGCGCACGAGGCGGCGGCATCTTGTCATCCAGCCGAAGGTCCGCTCGACGACCCAGCGGCGGGGCAGGATCTGGAAGCCCTTCTGGTCGTCGGATCGACGAGTGATCTCGACCACGAAGTCGAGATAGGCGGCTTTGTCCATGAGCTTCAGCCTGTCATAGGCGCCGTCGGCGAATAGATGCTTCAACCAGGGCCAACGCTTGCGGCTACCATCCAGGATCGCCTGAGCACCGGCACTGTGGGAGATATCGGGGGTGGTGAGATTGACCATCAAGAGCCGCCCATCCGTATCGACGGCAACGTGTCGCTTGCGGCCGACAATCTTCTTGCCGGCGTCGTAACCCTTGTTTCAGCTTGCGGAGCTTTGACCGACTGGCTGTCGATCACGCTAGCCGTGGGACTGGCCTCGCGCCCGGCTCGCTCGCGATCCAGCATCAGCGCCACATCGTGGATAGTCTGGAACAGAAAACGCCGCGCCAACTCGGGAAACCAGCCGTAGACCGTCTGCCAGGGCCCGAAATGGATCGGCAGCATTCGCCAACCGCAACCGGAGCGGACCAGGTAGCGCACGGCGTTGACCACCTCCCGGACATCAACGCTCGCGCGGACGGCCGCGACGCCCAGGCTTGGGCATCAGCGGCGCGAACTGCTCCCACTCCTCGTCCGTCAAATCAGACGGGTAGCGCGTACGCCTCCGGCGAAGGCCGCCTTGCGCGAGCATGGCACAGGCTCGCGTGGAAGGGGAGTCACTTGCTAGCGTGGGCGGGGGAAGGGTGCAAGTTTTCCGGCGTGGCCGAGCCGCGGCGATCGCTTCAGCCGACTGACCGCTTCCAACTTGTGGTGGGAACATCAATTCTCGAAGCCGGCGCTGCCCCTCATCGCCCTGCCGGGCACTTCTCCCCGTATAGTGACGGGCTAGCGTGCGCACACATCTGATTCGAAGGGGCAATTTCTTTGATAAGCCAAGAGCCTTGAAAACGTACGTTTTCCAAGCTGTTGAGCCCGATGCTCGGCTCCAGAAATGCGACCATCACTTTGATTTCATTGGAGTTGAATCAAATGTGTGCGCACGCTAGATAGTGACGGGAGAAGGGGCGCGCCGCAGCGCTGGCTCTCTTGCAGGCCGGCGATTGGTGAGATCGCCGATCACAGCGCCCCTCTCCCCGTCACTATAAGGGGAGAGGGTGCCGGCAGGCAGGTGAGGGGCGGCGCTAACGCCCGGAAAGAGTGACAGGACGATTTCAAAACCTTTTAGCGACGCATCCCGGGTTGAGCCTTCGACGGACATGGTGTTTTCGCCGTCGTACTGACTGGCCGAGAGCATCGTCGCGCTTACTTGGCGGTTCGCCCAAGGCTGGATTCTCCCGCGCCGTTTTGCTAGCGACATAGTATGAGCAACCGATTGCCGCCCGCCTGGGCAAAGCACCTCAAAACTCAACCCCCGGCTAAGGCGGCACCGCCGAAAGCTGCGCCACCCAAAGCCAAGCCGCAGGCCCGCCCGCCTCGCGCGCAGGCCGACGACATGCTGTTGAGGCAAGCGCTTGAACTTCAGAAATTGGATCAGCTACCTGAGGCCGAGGAGCTCTGTCATCGCGTTCTGGCGCGCACGCGTGAGCATCCGCTGGCATTGTACATACTTGGCACATTGGGGCTGGATTTCGATGATGAGTTGTCCATCAAATACTTGGCCCGGGCGGTCACCCAAGAGCCTAACAATCCGTACTACCGGCTCACACTTGGCGAAACCTATTTAAACGTTGGCGATTACCTGCCCGCAATCAGGCACTTGCAACGGGCCTGCGAATTGAAGCCTGATCTTCTGGAGGCACTTTGCGGCTTGGCGCAGGCCTACGCCAAATTCGACAAGGCCGACATGGCTTTGCCCATCTATGAGAAGGCGCTGCGGATCGACCACTATCATCCGCAAGCCCGGATGGGTCTAGCGGATACGCTCGTAAGTCTCGGACGGATGGACGAGGCAGCAGCTTGTTTAACGGAAAACATCGCCAGGCGTCTTAACGTGCCAGGGGCTTACAACACCCTTGTAGGCATCCGGAAATTTTCTACCGAACCGCCCGAACTCAAGTCCATCCTGGACGAACTTGCCAACCCGGCGATTTCCGCCGACGAGCCCTATGGGCTTCATCTGGCGGCAGGCAAGGTTCTGAACGACCTTGGCCGTTACGGCGAGGCGATGGACCATTTTCTAAAGGCCAAGACATTCAGGACTTTAGATTTTGACATTGAGTCCTACCGCAGGTGGGTCGATTCCCTGATCGGGCTATTCGATGCCGGCTTGCTGGCATCCAAAGCCGGGTATGGTAACCCATCCGAAGCGCCCGTGTTTGTCCTCGGGATGCCGCGCTCGGGTACAACACTGACCGAGCAAATCTGCTCGAGCCATCCTTACGTTCACGGGGCCGGAGAGCTTACGAAACTGGGGCGAATCGCGGCCTCCATCGGCCTGAAGGGGGAGCCGGGACAAACCTATGGATGGACAGTCAAGTCGATGACGATCCAGCAATCGCATGCGTTGGCTGAGGAATATCTATCCAACTTGCGTCTCTATTCGCCTACCGCACCACGCATTATCGACAAACTGCCTCATAATTTCGAGCTTATCGGTCTGATCGCCATCCTCTTCCCGAACGCGCGTTTTATTCACTGCAAGCGCGACGCGATCGACAATTGTCTTTCCTGTTTCTTTTCCGACCTAAAAAAGGGCCTTGATTACAGTTACGACCTTGGGACTCTTGGACTGGCTTATCGTGAGTATGAGCGGCTTATGCGCCATTGGCACTCGATCTTGCCCGGGCGAATTTTTGAGAATCGCTACGAAGAGCTGATATCTGACCAGGAAGGGCAATCGCGTCGCTTGATAGATCACCTTGGCTTGACCTGGGATGATGCCTGTCTTCGCTTTTTCGATAAGGCTGGGTCGGTCAGAACTATCAGTCGCTGGCAAGTCCGGCAACCGATCTATAAATCGTCGGTCAAGCGCTGGAAAAACTATGAAAATAGGATCCAGCCACTGATCGATGCCTTGGGTGATCTTGCCGTACTTTGAACAGGATTGGCGACTGACCACAAATCCTGATGACGAAGCCGTCGACGTTCCTCGTGCGACCTTGATCAGATAATCGCGTCACGTATACGAAAAAACCCGGCGGTTGCCCGCCGGGGTCGATTTCAGTCAGATGCTGCCGATTAGAAGTCGCGCTGGAAGCGGAGGATACCGCCGACGCTGTTCTTCTTGTCGGCGCCGACCCAGTTGCCGTAGATGGTCGGAGTGTCGAAGTTGCCGTAGTGGTTGTAGTCAACTTCGGCCGTGATCGTGAAGCCAGGAACAGCGGTATAGGCGACGTTCGCAGCCACACCTAGTTCTTGTCGTCGTCACCAGACACCTGGAGATTAAACGCGGTCTTCTCGTTGAACTTGTAGGTGCCGCCGGCCCACCAAGCCCAGTTGCCGCCCCACTGCTTGTAGAAGCCACGACCGTTGGCGTCGATGCCACCGCCGATGAGATGGACATCATTAAGGTCCCCATCGTTGCCATAGCCGAACGTACCCATCCGGTGAAGTCCGGTGAAGACCGCAGACGTGCGTATCCAGCGGCCATGAGCACCTGAGCACCGCGGTGCTGGGGTCAACCTTTCGATGGGGAGACGCGATGATATTCTTCGAGAGGAGCTTGACCTCCTCAAGCCTTCATCGGTGAAGGCCAAGATCCCGTCGTCATCGTTGGCGCCGTACACCCAGATGACGCCGTCCTCGGGCTCGAGACCGAGGGTCAGGTCCTGGATGAGCGCTTCGCTGACGCCGAGGTCCCTGGCGACACGATCGACGGTGTAGACGTGATGCACCTTATTGCGCTGCATGATCAGGCCGCCGCTGGTTGGGTCCGCAATTTTGCGGATCTCCAATTCCACGGCAGCAAATCATCGATCCGATGGGCCGGATAGGCGGGCAGTCGGGCGAGGACGTCGGCGAGCCAGGCCTGCGGGTCGACATCGTTCATCTTGGCGCTGACGATCAGGCTGTAGAGAACGGCCGCGCGCTGTCCGCCGCGATCGGAACCGCAGAAGAGCCAGGACTTTCTGCCGAGAGCGATGCCGCGCAGGGCTCGCTCGGCTGCATTGTTGGATAGGCAGATCCGCCCATCGTCGAGGAACCGGGTGAAGGATGACCAGCGGCGCAGCATGTAGTTGAAGGCCTTGGTCAGATCGTGCCCGCGCGAGAGCTTGTCGCGCGTCTCGATCATCCAGCGCTCGAGCTCGGTGACCAGCGGTGCGCTCCGCTCTTGGCGCACGGCGAGGCGTTGGCCTGGCGACAGGCCGTTGATCGCGCGTTCGATATCGAACAGGGCATCGATGCGATTCACGGCTTCAACCGCTAGCGGATAGACCAGGTTAGGCTTGTCGCCGCGCGCCTTCTTGCGCACTGCCGCTTCGATATCGGCCAGCTCGAACACTTTGCGCCGGCTGTGGGCCCAGCAGCTGGCTTCCAGAACAGGCGCCGGCTGACGGCCTGTCGCATAGAGATCGCCATAGTCGCCAAAGGGATCGGCCTGCAGAATGCCGCTCCAGCCGGCGAGATGCGCCGCGGGATGTTCGCCTCGGCGATCGCGGGAATAATAGAACACCGCCGCCGGCGGATCGGCGCCGCCGAACGGTCGGTCATCGCGCACATAGGTCCATAATCGGCCGGTATCGGTCTTGCCCTTGGCCAGGACCGGCACCGTCGTGTCGTCGCCGTGCAGACGCGAAGCGGCCAGCACATGGGCTTCGAGCCGCTTGAACAGCGGCATCAGCGCCGCGGCGCCGGCGCCGACCTGGTCGGCGAGCGTCGACAGGCTGAGCGGCACGC
>NZ_JAMYTB010000034.1:0-34075 GCF_040322275.1 Mesorhizobium sp. M0174 | reverse complement strand
GCCACGATGTAGAGATAGGAATATTGTTGAAGTGAATGGGCTTGGCCCCCAATTGACTTAGTGGATTTAGTCGGGCGAAGGCCAAAATCTGAAGCGAATGGCCGTTGGAGGCGACATTTGGACGTCATCCTAGATTACTTAATGGTAAACTTCGCTCGATGGATACAGCGTCGAAAGAGTCGTATTGCAAGAGTAATTTGGTTCACTATTTGGACGATTATTTCGATATCGCTAACAGTTGTTCTGGTTTACCTCCTGTATATTCGAAATCTTACCATATAGATTATTGTTCAATCGTCGGGTCGTTCTCGAGGAAATCCACGCAGCTGACCGCGACCGTGCCTTCAACTCATGAGCTTGGGCAGTGCTGCCGCCAGTGCATCGACGGCAAGGCGGACTTTCATCGGCAGATGTGGCGTCTGCAGCCACAGCGCATGGGCGTCATAGAGAAACCTCGGCTGTTCCGGCAATAGCAGGACAAGCGCGCCCGCCTGGATGCGCTGGCGAACCAGCCAGTACGGCAGCCAGGCGAGCCCCATGCCGGCGGCCGCGGCATCGGCGAGGGCATCGAGATCGTCGAGCCGCAATCTGCTGACGGGCCGGATCTCCATCGCGAGCTGGTCGTTGCGCGGAAACAGCCACGGCTGAACGGCGCGCCCGGAACGGCGGTAGATGATCGCGTGATGGCGGCCCAGGTCATCTATCTCCTGCGGCTGGCCGTGCCTGTCGAGATAGGACGGCGACGCGCAGACGACCATGTGCTGGCGCGCGATGCGACGCGCCATTACCCCGGCCTGGTCCTCCAGGTCGCCCGTTCTAATGGCAAGATCGCAGCCGTCCTCGGCGAGGTCGGCGAGGGTGTCGCTGAACGACAGGTCAAGTTCCAGCGCCGGATATTGCTGCGCAAGCCCGAACAGGATCGGGGCAACGCAGCGCCGGCCGAAATGCACCGGCATGAGCACGCGCAGCTTTCCGCGCGGTTCGGCAAGCTGGTCGGCGGCGAGTGCATCCGCGGCCTCCGCCTCGGCAAGCACCAGCCAGCAGCGTTCGTAATAGGCGCGCCCGAAATCCGTCAGGCTTTGGCGGCGTGTGGTCCGGTTGATGAGGCGCACGCTCAGGCGCTCCTCGAGAAACCGGACATGCTTGCCGACCATCGGCCCGGACAGATCGAGCGCGGCCGCCGCGGCCGCGAATGAGCCCAGATCGACGGCTTTAACGAACACGGCCATGCTCGTAAGGCGATCCATATTCAAAACCTACAGTTTCTGCTGATCTACTCAAGCGGCTATTTATCCGCTTGATCGCCGCTGGCATAGACGATTCAGTTCAAATATTTTGGAGTTGTGACCGATGGCGCGTGTCGTTCGTTTTCATGAGCTTGGTGGTCCCGAGGTTCTGCGCATCGAGAATGTCGACATGCCTGCGCCCGGGCGAGGCGAGGTCCAGATCCGCGTCAGGGCGTTGGGTCTGAACCGGGCCGAGGCGCTGCTGCGTTCAGGCAGATATATCCAGACTGCGCCCTTACCTTCGGGTCTTGGGCTTGAGGCGGCGGGTATCGTCGAGGTGCTCGGCGAAGGCGTGAGCGGTTTTGCGCCGGGCGATGCCGTCAATTGTCGATGGTCCGCTGGCCTGCCTATGGTGAGATTGCCACATACCTCGCCGAGCTCGTCGTCAAGCACCCGCCGGCGCTGAGCTGGGAAGAGGCCGCCGCCGCGTGGATGCAATATCTCACGGCCTATGGTGCGCTGATCGACATTGCCAAACTTGGCAGGGAGGACGTTGTCGTCATCACCGCGGCATCGAGCAGCGTCGGACTTGCGGCGATCCAGATCGCCAACCTGATTGGCGCGACCCCGATCGCGGTCACACGGACGTCCGCCAAGAAGCGGGCTTTGGTTGGGTTCGGCGCGGCCCACGTCATCGCTTCGGCAGAGGAGGATCTGGAAGCCAGGCTGAAGCAAATCGCCGGCCCGGACGGCGTGCGCGTGGTGTTCGACGCCGTCGGCGGTCCGATTTTCGAGTCTCTGACGGCAGCGATGGCACCGGGTGGCATTCTCATCGAATATGGCGGCTTGAGCCTCGACCCGACACCCTTTCCGCTACCTGCAGTGCTGGCGAAGACACTGACGCTGCGCGGTTATCTCATGCATGAGATCGTGCGCGATCCGGTCCGGCTGCAGGCCGCCAAGGCGTTCATCCTTGACGGACTGAGCTCGGGTTCGCTGAAGCCGGCAATCGCCAGAACCTTTCCGTTCGACCGGATCGTCGAGGCGCATCGTTATCTCGAAGCGAACGAACAATTCGGCAAGATCGTTGTAACGGTTTGACCGGGCATTTATCGGCCTCGCGCCTGCGCCGCCAGCCAGTCCCGCACCTTGCGGGCGTTGTCGCTGAGCTCGCGGTTCCTCGACCAGATGACATGAAAGCCCTTGCCGGTCGTCATCGTGTGGCCGGTGACGCGCACCAGCAGCCCTGATGCCAGCAGCCGCTCGGCGAGGTGACCCCAGCCGAGCGCGATGCCTTGCCCTTCCATGACTGCCTGGATCACCAGCGCATAGTCGTTGATGCGCAAGCCACGTCCGGCATCGGCGATGTCGACACCGGCCGAGGCGAACCATTCGTCCCAGCTCGCGGCCTCGCGAAACGGCTCTTCGAGATGGATGAGGCGGTGCGATTGAAGGTCCGCGACACGCTCCGGCAGCCCGAACCGGGCCACATAACTCGCGCCGGCAACGGGGAATATCACTTCATCGGCCAACGGCAGCGAATGATAATCCGGCCATTCCCTGGGCTCGCCGCCGCGCACGCCGAGCGGGATGTCCTCGGCGATGATGTCGAGATCGCGGTCGGCGGTCTGGATGCGCAGGTCGATGCCCGGCAATTCGTCGCGAAACTGCTGCAGGCGCGGCATCATCCAGAATGAGGCGAAGGCGGTCGAGGCGGCGAGCGTCACATGCGCGCCGACGGCGATCTGGCGCAGATCCTCCGCCGACTTGCGGATGTGCGACAGGCCGAGCGAGACGTCGGCATGGAAGCGGTCGCCGGCCTCGGTAAGGCTGACTTGCCGGTGGCGGCGCTGGAAGAGTTTGGCGCCGAGCTGTTCTTCGAGCCCGCGGATCGCGTAGGACACGGCAGCCTGCGTCATGCCGAGTTCCCGTCCGGCGGCGGTAAAGCTCGACAGCCGCCCGGCAGCCTCGAAAACGATCAGGCTGCCCGCCGACGGCAGCAGATGGCGCAAGCTTCGCATAAGCTGACCTTATACAAGAGATCAGGATTTTCCAGCGTCACAGCTGCATTTTGTCTGGCTAGATTGGTCACCAACAGGAAGATGGAGCCTCCATGAACGCACCGGCCGTTGAAGTGAGCGAACATACCAATCGTCGCGCAGGTGGCCGCCTGGGGCGCAAGGCGCTGCGAGGCGCACCCGTTGCGTCATTTCCGACCCTGGTCCGCAAGATTCCGGTGTATCAGATGGTCCCGGACGAGGCGGTGGAGCTGATCCACCAGGAATCGCTCAGCATCCTCGAAGAGGTGGGATGCGAGTTCCGCGACGACGAGGCGATTGCAATGTGGAAGGCGGCGGGCGCCGATGTCTCGGAGACAAGGGTCCGCATCGACCGCGCCCTGCTGATGGAGCTCATCTCGAAGGTCCCGTCGGAGTTCACGCTCAATGCGAGGAATCCCCAGCGTTCCGTTCGTGTGGGTGGCAACAACTCCATCTTTGTGCCGATGTATGGCGCGCCTTACGTGCGCGACCTCGACAACAACAGGCGCTACGGCACACTCGCCGACCTCAACAATTTCCACAAGCTCGCTTACATGGCGCCGGCGCTGCACTCGTCGAGCTCCATCATCTGCGAGCCGATGGAAATTCCAGTGCCGAAACGTCACCTCCACATCATCCATTCGGCGCTGAAGCACTCCGACAAGCCGTTCATGGGCATCGTGACGTCCAGGGATCGAGCCGAAGACACGATGGCGATGGCGGGCATCGTGTTCGGCGAGGACTATGTCCGCGACAACCCGGTCCTGGTGGCGATCACCAATTGCAATTCGCCGCTGGTCTGGGATGCCACCATGCTGGACGCGATGAAAGTCTATGCGCGCCACAACCAGCCGCTGATCCTCGCGCCCTTCGCCCTTTGCGGCGCCTCGACTTCGGCCTCTGCCGTCGGTGCGGTCGCGCAGGTCAACGCCGAAGCGCTGGCGGGCGTCGCGTTCACACAGCTGTTGCGTCCGGGTTCGCCGCAGATCTACGGACAGTTCATGGTGACGGTCGACATGAAGACCGGCGCTCCCATGGGCGGCACGCCGGAGGCGGCCCAGATGATGTATCTCATGGGCGCGCTGGCGCGGAAGTATCGGCTGCCGTGGCGCACGTCCGGTTTCCATGTCGGCTCGAAGCTGAACGACGCCCAGGCGGGCTACGAGGCGAACATGCTGATGCATGCCGCCATCCTTGCCGGCGCCAACTACATCTGGCACTCCGCCGGTTGGCTCGAGGCCGGCCTGACCTGCGGCTATTCGAAATTTGCCACCGACTGCGAGCAGCTTGTCGGCTGGTACAAATATGCTGGCGGGCTGCCATTCGACGATTTCAAGGAGGCTATGGCGGCTATCCGCGAGGTCGGACCGCAGGGCCATTTCCTCGGCACCCAGCACACGCTCGAACATTTCGAGTCCGCCTTCTTCATACCGAGCATCATGGACTTCAATTCGTTCGAACAGTGGAAGGCGGAAGGAGCAAAGGACCACGACACCCGCGGCCGCGAGAAAGCGCGCAACATGCTCGCCGATTACGAGGAGCCGAAGCTCGATGAGGGCATCGCCGATGGTCTCAAAGATTTGATTGCGCGGCGCGAGGAGAAACTGCCGGACAGCGTTAGTTGATAACGGGCGAAGACCCGATGGGAACCATAACGGAGGAAAAAATGACACTCTTCAGAAGCAACGGCGATCGCGTACCGAGCGCCATCGAAGCGATGGCCAGCGAGGCTCGTGCAGGTCGTGTCGACCGACGCGAGTTTCTGGCGCTGGCAAGCGCCTTCGGCGCATCGACGGCCCTTGCCTACGGCATGATCGGCCTTGCCGTGCCGCAGCGGGCCTTGGCTGAAGAGCCGAAGAAAGGCGGCACGCTCCACGTTTCGATGTCGGTGAAGGCACAGAAGGATCCGCGCACCTACGACTGGGTGGAACTCGCGAATATTTCACGCTGCTGGCTGGAGCCGCTTGTCCGCTACACCCGCCAGTTTACATTCGAGCCGGTTCTGCTCGAAAGCTGGGAGGTCAACGACGACGCCACCGAATACGTGCTGCATGTTCGCAAGGGCATCGCCTGGAACAACGGCGATGCTTTTAGCGCCGAAGATGTGGTCTACAATCTGACGCGCTGGTGCGAGAAGGCTGCCGCCGGCAATTCGATGGCCGCGCGCGTTGGTGCGCTGATTGATGCAAAGACCGGCAAGGCCAGGGAAGGAGCGATCACCAAGGTCGACGACAACACGGTGAAGCTGAAGCTGAACGAACCGGACATCTCGCTGATCCCGAACTTCACCGACTATCCGGCGCTGGTGGTCCATCGCAACTTCGACGCCGACGGCGCCAATCCGATCGAGAAGCCGATTGGCACCGGGCCGTTCGAACTGGTGTCTTATGCGGTCGGCCAGAAAGCGGTCGTCAAACGTCGTGAGACTGGCAAATGGTGGGGTGGTGAAGCGCTTCTCGACGGCGTCGAATTCATCGACTACGGAACCGATTTCAACGCCTCGATAAATGCATTCGACTCCGGCGAAATCGATCTCAACTTCGAGACGCCTGCCGACTTCATTGACATCCTCGACAAGATGGGGCTGGTGAAATCGGAGGTCGCGACAGCGACCACGCTCGTTGCCCGCACCAACATCACGCACAAACCCTACGATGACAAGCGGGTCCGCAACGCCCTCCAGATGGCCGTCGACAACAATGCGGTGCTCGAACTTGGCTATGCCGGGCGAGGCACCGTGGGTGAAAATCACCACGTCAGCCCGATTCATCCGGAATACTACGCGCTGCCCAAGAAGACACGCGACGCCGCGGGCGCCAAGAAGCTGATGGCGGAGGCCGGGCAGGCCGACTTCGAGCATGAACTGATCACCGTCGAGGACGATTGGCAAAAGAACACCGGCGACGCGATTGCCGGCCAGTTGCGCGATGCCGGGATCAAAGTGAAACGCACGGTGCTGCCGGGTTCGACCTTCTGGAACGACTGGACGAAATATCCTTATTCCATGACCATCTGGTACATGCGCCCGCTTGGCGTCCAGGTGTTGGCGCTCGGCTATCGCACCGGCGAGGCCTGGAACGAAACCGGCTACTCGAACCCTGATTTTGACGCCAAGCTCAAGCAGGCTCTCTCGCTCATCGACGTCGAGAAGCGCCGCGAGGTCATGAAGGACATCGAGCAGATCCTGCAGGATTCGGGCGTCATCATTCAGCCGTTTTGGCAGAAGCTGTTCAGCCACATGAACGAGAAGGTGAAGAACTACGGTGTCCACCAAACCTTCGAGATGGATCTCCAGAACGTCTGGCTGAACGCCTGAGTTGCCAGCAAAGGACGCGTTGCAGGATTTCATGGACCGCAAGAAAGCCGACGGGCAAGATGCGTGGTACTGATAGCTTCCGTCAGTGAACAATCGGGGACACGCATGAAACTGCCACTTTTTGTTGCCGCGCTTTCGATGGCCTTGCCGGCGGCCGCGTTTGCCGGCCCCGCTGCCAACGCCGTGAAGTTCTTCTATGTCCCGTCGGTCAAATTCGAGGCCGATGCACAATATCGCGACCGCTTCACCGCACCGGTGACGAAACTGTTCGAACTGAACGACAATGCGGCAAAGAACCATCCGGATGAAGTTCCCTGCATCGACTTCGCCCCTGGTCTCGATGCGCAGGACTATGACGAAAAGACCGTGGCCAAGACGCTGACGCTGGCCGAAACGCTGGATGGCGACAGCGCCGAGGTGACGGCGACCTTCAACCTTTTCCCGGAAGGGGATGATTCCAAACGCGAAATGGTCTGGTCGTTGAAGAAGATCGACGGCCAGTGGAAGGTCGCCGACATTACCTCGAAGACCAGCGGTTGGACACTCAGCGCGCTCGAATGCCTGGCCGGGCAGTCGCCGGAGTGATGCCGTGCTCCGCTGCCATCCCTGGCTTTTGGCGACTGCGTGCCTGCTGACCGGATTGAGCAGCGCCGCCGCTCAGGGCCTGTTCGGCGCGCCGCCCGCAAACGCTCCGGCCGACAGTGCGGCACCTCCGCCGGCAGTGTTGCCGCCGCCAGAAAACGCGCCGGCCACACCCGTGCAGCCGGGCTCGCCGACCGCGGTGGTGAAGCCGTTCTACGAGCATGCCGGGCTCGAGGTCGATCCGGCTCAGCGGGGCCATTTCACCGACCCGGCAAAGTCGGTGCTCGACAAGAGCGACGCGCTGCGGAAGTCGGGGCAGGGCGAATGCCTCGATCCCAACATGGCGCTCGACAATTCCGAATACGACAAGGCGGAGATCGACAAAAGCCTGAAGACCATCGAAGCGATCAAGGGCGACGAGGCCAAGGTCGTCGTCGCCTTCGTCGTCGCCGGCAACCCGCACCGGCTGGAGTGGAAATTCAGGAAAGTCGATGGCGACTGGAAGATATCGGACCTTCTCTCGGTGACCGGCGAATGGGCGCTAAGCCAATACCAGTGCGAGTGAGAACGGAACCGATGAAGATCACCAACATCCGCGTCACCCACGTCAACGTCCCGCTCGATGCTCCGTTCTGGTGGACGGCTGGTCTCTACGGCGGCGCCTCGAAATCGATCATCGAGGTCGAGACGGACGAAGGCGTGGTCGGACTGGGCGAGGCGCCATGGTGGCATTTCGGCGAGGTGATCAAGGCCGAGATCGCGCCGGCGCTGATTGGCGCCGATCCGCTCGACATCGCCGACTGCGAGGCGCGCTGTGTGCCGCCCTGGCAGATCACCGCCAACACCGGCGAGAACGCAGCCACGGTGGCGTTCGGCGCCGTCGAACTGGCGCTGTGGGATATAAGAGGCAAGGTCTTCGGTATGCCGCTCTATAAGCTGCTCGGCGGCGCGGTGCGCAAGGACATTCCGTTTTCGGAATATTTCGCCTTTCGCCCCGCTCAAGGCGGAGCCGGCGGCGAGATGACCGCCGAAGCGATCGTCGACTACTGTCTCGGCATGCGAGAACAGCACGGCTCGACGATCTTCGAGGGCAAGCTGATAATGGGCGATCCCGAGCTCGAGATCAGGACAGTGCGCATGCTGCGCGAGGCGCTTGGCGACAAGGCGCAGATCAAACTCGATTCCAACATGCAGTGGTCGCTAACCACAGCGCGCTGGGTACTGCGCGAGATCGAGCCGTTCAACATCCGCAATTACGAGGATCCGGTCGCGACCTTCGAGGAGATGGCGGCGCTGCGCCAGCATTCGCGCATTCCGTTCTCCACGCACATCCCGGATCTCAGGCGGGCAGTCGCGCTCGGTGCGCCGGATTACTTCGTCTGCAATTTCGCAGCACTCGGCGGATTGTCGAAAACTCTGAAATTCATCGCCGCCTGTGAGGCGATGGGCAAGGGGTTCTGGTGCTATTCGAACGATCTCGGCATCATGACATCGGCTTATTTGCACGTCGTGGCGGCGACACCGTGGATCACCGAAGCATCGCAGTCGCTGTTTCGCTGGCAGATCGGCGATGTCATCAAGGACGGCCCATTCCGGCAGACCGGCAATAGGGTGCGTGTGCCGGAGGATGACGGGCTGGGCGTCGAGCTTGACCCTGCCGCCATGAAACGCTGGTCAGCACACTTCGCCGAACATGGGCCGATGCACCATTTCAGCGATCCGAACAATCCCGGGCGTTACCGGCGGCTGCCGCTCAACTGATGCAACATTTTCTTCGTAGTAACTCAGGCTCACCCGCGCCCGCGATAGGGGGCGACGCCGGTGTCGGGCAGCCACACACCTTCCGGCGGTGCGCCGGTTTGCCAGAACACGTCGATCGGAATGCCGCCGCGCGGATACCAGTAGCCGCCAATGCGCAACCACAATGGCTTGGTCGCGGCGATGATACGGCGACCGATCATGACGGTGCATTCTTCATGGAAGGCGCCGTGGTTGCGAAACGAGGTCATGAACAGCTTGAGCGACTTCGATTCCACCAGCAGCGCGTCGGGTGCGTAGTCGATGACGATATGGGCGAAGTCCGGCTGGCCGGTGACGGGGCAGAGCGAGGTGAATTCCGGGCAGGTGAAGCGAACGATGGCCGGCGGGCCGTCGCCGCGCGAAAACGGCACGGTTTCCAGGACGGCCGCTTCAGGGCTCTGTGGCGCCTCGACGTTGGTGCCGAGCTGGGTGAGGTTTTTCGTATCGGTCATGAGCAGGTTCCTTGCTGCATGTCGCCCAAAACTGCGCAGCGATTTTGGGACAGCGACATGCGTAAAAACAAAAATTTGCCGCTCATTAGCACAATTTGAAACAGCAGGAAGACGATGACTAGCAACGACCCGCTCCTCCAGCCCTATCAGCTCAAGCATCTGACGCTGAAGAACCGGGTGATGTCGACCAGCCATGAGCCGGCCTATTCAGAGGACGGCATGCCGAAGGAGCGGTACCGGCTCTACCATGCCGAAAAGGCCAAGGGCGGCATGGCGCTGACCATGACCGCCGGTTCGGCGATCGTCTCGCGCGACAGCCCGGCCGCTTTTGGCAATCTGCATGTCTATGACGACCGCATCGTGTCGTGGCTCGCCGAGCTGACCGATGCCTGCCACGAGCACGATTGCAAGGTGATGATACAGATCACCCATCTCGGCCGCCGCACCGGTTGGAACAAGGCCGACTGGCTGCCAGTCCTGTCGGCTTCGCCGGTTCGCGAACCCGCCCACCGCGCCTTTCCCAAGACTATCGAGGACTGGGACATCGAGCGCATCGTCGCCGACTATGCCGCTGCCGCCCAGCGCTGCCAGGCTGCCGGCCTCGATGGCATCGAATTCGAGGCCTACGGCCACCTGATGGACGGCTTCTGGTCGCCGGCCACCAACCAGCGCGACGATGATTTCGGTGGCTCGCTCGACAACCGCTTGCGCTTCACCGGCATGGTGCTCGACGCGGTGCGGGCGGCGGTCGGCCAAAAATTCGTCGTCGGCATCCGCATGGTCGCCGACGAGGATTTCGAGAAAGGCCTGTCGAAACAGGAGGGCGTCGAAATCGCCAGGCGGCTGGCCGAATCCGGCAAGGTCGATTTCCTCAACATCATCCGTGGCTCGATCGAGACCGATGCCGCGCTGACCAAGGTCATCCCGGTGACCGGCATGCGCTCGTCACCACATCTCGACTTCGCAGGGGAGGTGAGAGCGGCGACGAAATTCCCGACCTTCCATGCGGCGCGGATTTCCGACGTCGCCACCGCGCGCCACGCCATCGCCACCGGCAAGCTCGACATGGTCGGCATGACGCGTGCCCACATTGCCGACCCGCATATCGTCAAAAAAGTGATGGAGGGCCGCGAGCACGAGATCCGTCCTTGCGTCGGCGCCACCTATTGCCTCGACCGCATCTATGAGGGCGGTGAGGCACTGTGCATCCACAATGCGGCGACGGGCCGCGAGGCGTCGATACCGCATATTATTCCGAAAACCGAGGGACCGAAGCGGAAGGTGGTCGTCGTCGGCGCCGGCGCCGGCGGGCTGGAGGCGGCGCGGGTCGCCGCCGAACGTGGGCACCAGGTGACGGTGCTGGAAGCATCGAGCCAGGCCGGCGGCCAGGTGCGGCTGGCAACGCAGAACCCGCGCCGCAAGGAATTGATCGGCATCATCGACTGGCGTCTGGCCGAACTCGACCGGCTCGGCGTCGAGATCCGCTACGATAAATGGGCGGAGACGGACGACGTGCTGGCGCTGTCGCCGGACGCGGTGGTGATCGCCACCGGCGGCCTGCCGCAGAACCCGCCTCTGACAGCGGGCGACGATCTCGTCACCTCGAGCTGGGACATCATGGCCGGCAGCGTCAAGCCGGCCGAGAACGTGCTGCTCTATGACGACAATGGCGGCCATCAGGGCATGGGTGCCGCCGAACTGATCGCCAATAGCGGTGCCAGGCTGGAGCTGGTTTCACCGGAGCGCTTCTTCGCGCCGGAAATGGGCGGCATGAACCATGTGCCCTACATGCGCGCCTTCCAGGAAAAGGGTGTCACGGTGACCATCAACACACGGCTACGTTCTGTGCGGCGCGAGGGCAACCAGCTGATCGCCGAGCTCGCCTCCGACTTCGCCGATGGCTGGCGCGGCGAGCGGCGCGTCGACCAGGTGGTGGTCGAGCATGGCACGCTGCCACTCGACGATCTCTATCTGGCGCTGAAGCCGCTGTCGAAGAACGCCGGCGCGATCGATTACGAAAAACTGGTCAATGGCGGCGACATCTTCCCCGTGCGCAATCCGCAAAGTGGCTTCGTGCTCTTCCGCATCGGCGACGCAGTTGCCTCGCGTAACATCCATGCCGCAATCTATGACGGCATCAGGTTCGGCTTGCGGATCTGAGGAATATTTTGGATTGATTGGTGGCGCGCAGCCGAACCTCCGTACGGAGAGCCACCACGGTACTTTGGTCCGGGCTGCGCGCCGCGCACGCCGCCCGGCCATCGCCGGGCACCGTACGACCTTGCGATTGCGGCAGGACGTTCAAAACATCCTGGCGGTGGCCATGCAGAATACGGTGATGACCAGCAGGCCGCCGGCGATGCGTTCGCCTTTTGTCATCTTGGCGCGCAACTGGGTTTGCTTCGCCGCATCAGCGCCGGCCAGCTGCCTGCTGGCGGAACCCACCAATGCGCCCTGAACCGCGGCTGCGATCAAGGCAGTCAAGATGCCGAGCGCCAGGACTTTTTCCATCGAACCGAAAGAACCGTTGTGGAAGAAATACCACAGCAGCAAACCCGTGAGGAAAACCACGCCGGCGGCGCCCATTTGCGGCCGGAAGAAACGTTCCGCCCTGATCTCCGGTTCGCGGGCAACCGCGATGGTGGTGCCGGCCCAGAACACACCCGCCATGACGTGAAGGCCGAGGACGATGATGTAGACATATTGCATGACCGCATTTCCTCTCTTGCCCGCCGCTAACCATATTGATAGATATCAAATGATTAGATGTCAACGCATAAGCTCGAGCCGGTTCCATCGGCTTTGCCCTTGTTCTAGTGTCCGACCATGACGCCCTTTGACCGCCCGCCGATCGGGATGAATCTCGCGCGCACCGCCAAGCTGGTTGCGCAGGCTTTCGACGCTGCCTTGGTCGAGGCCGGCGGCACGCTGCCGGTCTGGGTCACGTTGCTGTCGGTCAAGTCGCGGGAGCTGGCCAACCAACGCGAGCTCGCCGGCATGATCGGCATTCGGGGCGCAACGCTGACCCACCATCTCAACGCCATGGAGACGCAGGGCCTGCTGATGCGCCGCCGCGATCCCGAGAACCGCCGGGTTCACCAGGTGGAGTTGACCCAGGCCGGAGAGGCGTTGTTCCTGAAATTGCGCACGGCCGCGTTAGCCTTCGACAAACGGCTGCGGAAAGGGCTGTCCGACGACAGGCTGGCGGAGTTTGCACAGGTGCTGGCTGCGCTGCGGGCCAATGTCGAGAGCTAGAAATTAGGCTAGGAAGACGCCATGCGCGAAATTTCGCTGAAGGATGCCAGGGCTAAACTCTCGGCGGTGCTCGATCAGGTCATCGCGGGAGAACCGGCCGTCATCACCCGGCGTGGCCGCAAGCAGGCGGTCATTCTGTCGTTCCAGGACTATGAAAAAGCTGGCGCGTGTGCCAGCTTTGGACAATTGCTGGCAGCATTTCCCGGTGATGAGGATGACCTTCCGCCTCGGCCCATCAGGTCGGTTCGCAAGGCCGAACCATGACGGATCTACGCCCGGCTGCCCTGCAGCACTGTCAGCCTGGCCTTTTTCGGCGTCCGTGCCACCAGCCATTCACGCACCCTGTCCGGCGGCATCGGGAAAGCGATGGAATAGCCTTGCACCTGGTCGCAGCCGATCGCCATCAGCGAGTCGAGCTCGGCTTCGGTTTCGGCGCCCTCGGCAACGATCGAGATGCCGAGACCGCGGGCGAGCTCGGTGAGGGCACGCACGATCTTTGTGTTGCCGCTGTTCTCGTTGATGTTCTGGACGAAGCGGCGGTCGATCTTCAGCCGGTCGATCTCGTTTGGATTGACATGGCTGAGCGATGCGTAGCCGGTGCCGAAATCGTCGAGCTCAAGATGGATGCCGGCGGCGCGGATGTGCCGCAGCTTTGCCGCGATACCGGTCTTCTCGTCGTCGAGAATGACGGATTCGACGATCTCCAGCGATAGTTTGTGCGCGGGCAGGCCGGTCCTTTCCAGCGTCCCGAACAGGAAGACTTCGAAATCTGTCTCGCGCAGCTCCGAACCGGACACGTTGACGGCGATCCGGCCGAAGCCGATGCCTGCGCGGTTCCATTCGGCTGCTTCGTTGATCGCCTTGGCAATGACGATGCGGCCAATCTCGGACATCAAGCCGCATTTTTCCGCGATTGGAATGAACTCGCCCGGCGCGATCATGCCGCGTTCGGCATGCCTCCAGCGAGCCAAAGCTTCGATGCCACTGATGGTGCCGTCCGACAGCGACACCTGCGGCTGGAAATAGACTTCGAACGCCTTCTCCGAGATGGCGACCCTGATGTCGAGCTCGAGCTGCTTTCGGTTGTCGAGTTCGCGCCTCAGCTCATCGGAGAAGAACGACAAACTGCCGCCGCCCTGCTTCTTGGCGGAATACAACGCCAGATCGGCATGGACGAGCAGATCCTGCGCATTGTCGGCGTCGACAGGATAGACCGCAATCCCCGCACTTACGCCCGGATGGATCGTCGTGCCTCGGAATATGACCGGTTCATTGAGTTTGGCCAGCATGCGCCTGGCGACGATATCGATGTCCTCGGTGCTGCCGGCGTCGTTGAGGACGACGACGAATTCATCGCCGCCGAGACGCACGTTGAGATCCGACGTACGGCACGAATCACGCATGCGTTGCGCAGCCGCCACCAGCACATAATCGCCGGCGGCGTGGCCGAACGTGTCGTTGATCTGCTTGAACCGGTCGAGATCGAACTGCACCACGGCAACCCGTTCACGCCGTCGGTGCGCGGCATTGATCAACGTATCGAAATGCTCGGTCAGGAAGGTGCGGTTGTGCAGGCCAGTCAGCCCGTCATGCACGGCAATAAAGGCCATGGAATTGCGCGCATCGACCAGCTCGCGGGTCCTGCGCAAGATAGCATTCGACATCGGCCTGAAAATGAAAAGCGCCACCAGCACGATGACGCCGATGGTCGAGTAGAACAATGTGCGGTTAAGCTCGAGAAGTGTTTCGGATCGCTGGTCTGCAAAGGCGCTGATGCGCTGGCCAAGTGCGGCATAGCCCGACAATGTTGCGTTGGCAACGGAAGCGTTCAGGTTGACGCGCTCCTCTCCACCTTTGTAGCCACCATTGCCGGCCATGTTGAGCCGCGATTCGAATGACGAGATCAGGCGTTCGCCGTTGGCGATAAGCCCGACCGAGAAATAGTCGAGATGGAACGGCTTGGCGAAAAGCACGCTCTCGATCGATTTGGGATCGAACCTTGCCGGCGACGCCGGATCGGCGGCGGTCCGCTCGAGCAGCAGATCGTAGTTCTTCTCGAACTCTACCGTCGCTTGCTTGAGCGCGCTGATCAGGGCCGGCTGCTGGTCGCGTGAGGCGGTACCGGTCGCGCCGGCAAGGAAGACGATGCGTTGCGACAGGGCTTTTTGTGTGCTGACCACATCGAGCAGCGCCTGGTTGTGTTGCTGGGCCGCCATCATCTGTTGCAGCAGGATGAAGGAGGCCACGACCATGGCGGCGATGATCAGCAGAGCCAGCCAGTAGCCGGATTTGATGAGGAGTATGAGCCTGCCTGAAACGGCGTGCACCGGCTGCTGCGACATTTTCTGGGTCGGCCCTCTCGCCAACGAATTCTCGTGCGACAACCTTTGGCTTCAAAGTGTTAACAGGTTAGGACGGCAACAGGCCGGCAGCGGCGACCGTGGCGGGAAATCCGCAAGGTGGTTATTGCAATCTTTCGCAGCACCTCCGCATTTGAACATCGTGGCCTCTGCCGTGCCATTGCCGCCACCGAAGCGGTCGCTTTTGCGATGGATTTTTCGTCCGCGCGGCGCGACAGTCCTCATCGATCTCAACAGGGCCTGATCATGACCGCAGCATTCCTTTCCCATATCGACCGCGAGCTTGAAGGGCTCAAATCGGCGGGCCTCTATAAATCCGAGCGGGTGATAACCTCGACCCAATCGGCCGAGATCGAGGTCGGCGGCGAGAAGGTGCTGAATTTCTGCGCCAACAATTATCTCGGCCTCGCCGACAGCGCCGAACTGCGCGAGGCGGCCAAGCAGGCACTCGACCGCTACGGCTACGGCATGGCAGCGGTGCGCTTCATCTGCGGCACGCAGGAAGAACACAAGCAGCTCGAGGCGACCATTTCTGACTTCCTCGGCATGGAGGACACCATCCTCTACGGCTCCTGCTTCGACGCCAATGGCGGCCTGTTCGAGACGCTGCTCGGCGAAGAGGATGCGGTCATCTCCGATGCGCTGAACCACGCCTCGATCATCGACGGGGTACGGCTGTCCAAGGCAAAGCGTTTCCGCTACGCCAACAACGACATGGCCGATCTCGAAGCGCGGTTGAAAGAGGCGCGCGACTGTCGGTTCCGGCTGATCGCCACCGACGGCGTGTTCTCTATGGATGGCATCATCGCCAATCTGAAGGGCGTCTGCGACCTCGCCGACAAATATGACGCAATGGTCATGGTCGACGACAGCCATGCAGTTGGTTTCGTCGGCAGGAATGGCCGTGGCTCGGCCGAACATTGCGGCGTCGAGGGCAGGGTGGACATCATCACCGGCACGCTCGGCAAGGCATTGGGCGGCGCGTCGGGCGGCTACACGTCGGGCAGGAAGCAGGTGGTCGACTGGCTGCGCCAGCGCTCGCGGCCCTATCTGTTTTCCAACACGCTGATGCCGGCGATCGCTGGCGCCTCGATCCGGGTTTTCGAACTGCTCCGCAATGGCGATGCGTTGCGTCAGCGCCTATATGCCAACGCAGCGCGGTTTCGCTCCGAGATGGGCAGGCTCGGCTTTACACTGGCCGGCGCCGACCATCCGATCATCCCGGTGATGCTGGGCGACGCGACGCTGGCGCAGGAAATGGCCGCGCGCATGCTGAAGCGCGGCATCTATGTCATCGGCTTCTCCTTCCCGGTGGTGCCGAAGGGCCAGGCGCGCATCCGCACGCAGATGTCTGCCGCCCATTCCAGCGCCGACATTGACCGTGCGGTTGAGGCGTTCGCCGCAGTCGGTCGCGAACTCGGCGTGATTTTCTGAATGACCGGCAGTCGAAAAGCGATTCCGGATCGAGACCTTCAAGGGACTGCAGAATGTCGAACATGATGAAGGCGCTGGTGAAGGCCAAGGCCGAGCCGGGCATCTGGATGGAAGAGGTGCCGGTGCCAGAGATCGGCCCCAACGACGTGCTGATCAAGGTCCGGAAGACGGCGATCTGCGGCACCGACGTCCACATCTACAATTGGGACCAGTGGGCGCAAAAGACCGTGCCGGTGCCGATGGTGACCGGGCATGAATTCGTTGGTACGGTCGCCGATTTCGGCGCGGCGGTGACCGAATACAAAGTCGGCCAGCGCGTTTCGGGCGAGGGTCACATCGTCTGCGGCCATTGCCGCAACTGCCGCGCGGGCAGGGGGCACCTTTGCCGCAACACGCTCGGCGTCGGCGTCAATCGCCCCGGCGCCTTCGGCGAATATCTGGCTATCCCGCAGCACAATGTCGTGCCGATCCCCGACGACGTGCCGGACGAGATCGCGGCAATCTTCGATCCCTTAGGCAATGCGGTTCACACCGCACTATCTTTCGACCTCGTCGGCGAGGACGTGCTAGTCACCGGCGCCGGGCCGATCGGCATCATGGGCGCATTGGTGGCGCAATGCGTCGGCGCGCGAAAAGTCGTCATCACCGACATCAACCCGGTGCGCCTGGCACTGGCAAAAAAGCTCGGCGTCCAGCATGTCGTTGACGCCTCGAAAGAAAAGCTGCGCGATATCATGCCGGCGCTCGGCATGACCGAGGGTTTTGACGTCGGTCTTGAAATGTCCGGTGCCGCACTGGCATTCCGCGACATGATCGATACCATGAACAATGGCGGCAAGATCGCCATTCTCGGCATCGCGCCGACCGGCTTCGAGATCGACTGGAACAAGGTCATCTTCAAGATGCTGCATCTGAAGGGCATCTACGGCCGCGAGATGTTCGAGACCTGGTACAAGATGATTGCGCTGGTGCAGGGTCCTCTCGATGTCAGCGGCCTGATCACCCACCGCATCGGCATCGACGACTATATTTCCGGCTTCGAAGCGATGAAGAGCGGCAATTCCGGCAAGGTGGTCATGGACTGGTGAAGGCCCGAAGGAACACGGTGCGAACTGAAAGCTGTCCCGCCAAGGTGCCTGTAATTCTGGCAGGAACCTAGCTTTTCGCCAATGCCGCCTCCAGTGCTGCCACTCCGCCGACAATGGCCACACGCTCGGCGGGGCTCAATCTTGCCAGCAATTCCCGTTCGAACTCCTTCGCCAGCGGCACCATCTCGCGATAGGCGGCAACGCCAGCCTTGGTCAGCCCCAGATGCTCGACACGGCGGTCTTTTTCGTCAGGCGTCCGGCTGAGCCAGCGGCGCCGTTCGAGCTCCGCGACCGCGCGCGAAACCTTGGTCTTGTGCATGGCCGATTGCTCGCCGAGCGCCGTCGCCGTCATCGTGCCGTGCTGTCCAAGCCCGGCCAGCGTGCGCCATTCGGGCCGGGTCAGTCCGTGACGGTCCTTGTATATCCTTGAGAATTCGCGGCTGACGGCATCGGCAAGCCGATAGAGCCGGTAAGGCAGGAAGGATTCCAGCTCAAGGATTTCCATGGTTGGCCCTGACTGGGGATGCTGGCGGCTTGGCGAAATCACCGTTGATGGTTACATTTTCAATGGTTACAAATGAAACCGGTATGGTCAACCCGGAGCATCTTTGCGGATGCGCAAACGATGCTACGAGACCATGAATTCGGGAGGGTTCTATGGCCTACTCCTACATGCCGGGTTTCGGCAATGACTTCGAAACCGAGACTTTGCCGGGCTCGCTGCCGCAAGGGCGAAACTCGCCGCAACGGCCGGCCTACGGCCTCTATGCCGAGCAGCTTTCGGGCTCTCCTTTCACCGCGCCGCGCGGCACCAATGAGCGCTCCTGGCTTTATCGGATAAGACCGAGCGTCAGGCACACCGGCCGCTTCAAAGCGGCGAATTATCCGCTTTGGAAAAGCGCGCCGAACGTCGGCGACCACCAGCTCGCACTCGGCCAGTATCGCTGGAGCCCGGTGCCGATGCCGAAGGAGCCGACCGATTTCATTGCCGGCATGCGCTCGATCACCACCGCCGGCGACGTGCTCGGCCAGACCGGCATGGCGGCACACGTCTATGTCGCCAATCGCTCGATGGTCGACGATCATTTTTTCAACGCCGACGGCGAGTTGCTGGTCGTCCCGCAGGTTGGAGCCTTGCGCTTCGTCACCGAGATGGGGGTCATCGAACTCAGGCCGGGCGAGATCGCCGTGCTGCCGCGTGGTCTGGTGTTCAAGGTCGAACTGGTGGATGCCGAAGTGCGCGGCTATGTCTGCGAGAATTACGGCGCCAAGCTGACGCTGCCGGATCGTGGCCCCATCGGCGCCAATTGCCTGGCCAATCCGCGCGATTTCAAGACGCCCTGTGCCTGGTTCGAGGACAAGGAGACACCGTGCCGGCTGATCGCGAAATGGTGTGGCCAGTTCCATGTCACCGACATCGACCATTCGCCGCTGGATGTAGTGGCGTGGCACGGCAATTATTCGCCCTACAAATATGATCTTGCGACCTTCTCGCCGGTCGGTGCGATCCTGTTCGACCACCCCGATCCGTCGATCTTCACCGTGCTGACCGCGCCGAGCGGCGAGGAAGGCACCGCCAATATCGATTTCGTCATCTTCCCGCCGCGCTGGCTTGTGGCGGAAAACACTTTCCGGCCGCCTTGGTATCACCGCAACATCATGAGCGAGTTCATGGGCCTCATACATGGTCAGTACGATGCCAAGGAAGAGGGCTTCGTGCCGGGCGGCATCAGTCTGCACAACATGATGCTGGCTCACGGACCCGATGCGTCTGGCTTCGAAAAAGCCTCGCGCGCGGAGCTGAAACCGGTCAAGCTCGACAACACCATGGCCTTCATGTTCGAGACACGCTTTCCGCAGATGGTGACCCGCTATGGCGCCGAGCTCGAAACCCGGCAGGACAATTACATCGACTGCTGGGCCGGCCTGAAGAAGCGCTTCAACGGCACGCCCGAGGGCGACTGGTCTTGAGCGCCGTCGCGTGACGGATCGTCTGGTGCTTCTTGGCTCGAAGGGTGGTCCCGCGCTGCGGCCGGGCGGGCCGTGGCCGAGTTCCTCACTGCTGGAGATTGGCGGCCGCACCATCGTCGTCGATTGCGGGCTGGGCGTAACGCGCGGGCTGACCGGTGCCGGCATCAGCCTGAAGGCGCTCGACCTGATCTTCATCACGCATTTGCATTCCGACCATGTGCTGGAACTCGGACCGTTGATCCACACTGCATGGACGGCCGGCCTGGCAACAAAGGTCACCGTATTCGGCCCGCCCGGCACCGGCCATTATTGGCAGCGCTTTTGCCAGGCGATGGAGTTCGACATCGAGATCCGCATCGCCGATGAAGGCAGGCCGGATCTCCGCGACCTGGTTTCGATCGTCGAATTTGATGAAGGCCAGGTGGCGCAAGAGCGCGGTCTCAAAATATCGGCGCTGCGTGTCGACCACCCGCCGGTGACGGATTGCTTTGCGCTGCGCTTCGACTATGCGAGGCAAAGCATCGTCTTCTCGTCGGATACGGCGTTCTTTCCGCCATTGGCGGATTTCGCCCAAGGCGCCGACGTCCTGGTCCACGAGGCCATGCTGGAAGGGGGTATCGAGCGGCTGGTCGCGAAGACCGGCAACGGCGCAAGGCTGAGGGAACACCTGCTTGCCAGCCATAGCTTTGCCGAGGAAGCGGGCCGCATCGCCAGCGACGCAGGCGTCAAAAGACTGGTGCTCAACCATCTCATTCCCGCCGACGATCCCGAGATCGACGAGGCCGACTGGATTGCCGCCGTCAGGAAAACATGGGCCGGCGACTTGACGATCGCACGCGACGGCCTTGTTGTGGGGCTGGAGCATGATCCCGAAAAGTGGAAACCGGTTTTCGGAAGAGATCATGCGTAGAACAAAAAATCAAAGCAGCACCAAAGCTGCGCCAGAGAGGAAACCGCATGAAGCTTGCCACATTGAAGGATGGGACGCGCGACGGAAAGCTTGTCGTCGTCTCGCGCGACCTGACGCGGTTTACCGATGCTTCGTTTCTGGTGCGGACGCTGCAGGCCGCGCTTGACGACTGGCTTCGGATCGCGCCGCATCTCGCTGCCATGGCTGAATCGCTGGAGAATAATGCGGTGCCGTTTGCCCGCTTTCACGAGCATGACGCCCATTCGCCGCTGCCGCGCGCCTACCAATGGGCCGATGGCTCGGCCTATGTGAACCATGTCGAGCTGGTGCGGAAGGCGCGCGGCGCCGAGATGCCGGCAAGCTTCTGGACCGATCCGCTGATCTACCAAGGCGGCTCGGACGCTTTCCTCGCACCGCGGGAGCCAATCCGCATGACCGACGAGACCCTTGGCATCGACATGGAAGGAGAGGTCGCGGTCATAGTTGACGATGTGCCGATGGGCGCAAGCCTCGAAGAGGCGCGGGCAGCGATCCGCTTGGTCATGCTGGTCAACGATGTGACGCTGCGCGGCCTGACCGGACCTGAGCTTGCCAAGGGGTTCGGCTTCTACCAGTCGAAGCCGTCATCGGCCTTTTCGCCGGTAGCGGTAACGCCGGAAGAGCTGGGCGATGCCTGGGACGGCGGCAAGGTCAGCCTGCCGCTGCTGGTCGATCTCAACGGCAAACCGTTCGGCCGGGCGAACGCCGGCATCGACATGACCTTCGACTTTCCGGCGCTGATTGTTCACGCCGCAAAAACGCGGCCGCTGGCCGCCGGCGCTATTATCGGTTCGGGCACCGTCTCCAACAAGCTCGACGGCGGGCCGGGCAAGCCTGTCTCGGTGGGCGGCGCCGGCTATTCCTGCGTCGCCGAGCTGCGTATGATCGAGACCATCGAAACCGGCGAACCGAAAACGCCGTTCCTGCGCTTTGGCGACACCGTGCGTATCGAGATGAAGGACCGGGGCGGGCATTCGATCTTCGGCGCCATCGAGCAGAAGGTCGAGAAGTACGAGGGGGCAAGAGAATGACGGGCGAGACATTCTATCTGCTGTGCGGTGTCTGGGCCCTTGTCATGCTGGCGATCTTCATCCTGGCGATCCGCCTGAGCTATCGCATCGAGGCGCGCTCGCCCGGCCTGACCAACCGCAGCGGCTTTCCGCGCAAGGCGATGATGTTTCACACCGTCACCAACACGAATGTCGCGCTGGACCAGGAAACGCAAGCCATGCGGCGGCGCATGATCGGGCTGCTGCTGATTGTTTTGGCTGGATTCCTGCTAATGTGGGCAGGCTTGTCTTTGGTCCGGTCACCGGCGTGATCTAGCTCAATCGTTCCTAACGCTGGTGGACCCCAAGATGCCTTACACCGCTACTTACCTTTGGATTGTGGGAATTTCTGGCATCGCTGCTGCCTGGCTTTTGATTTCGGCCATCCGGGTCTGCCGTCAGGTCGAGGATCGATCTGAAGGACTTCGTAACTTCAGTAGCGTGGCGCATCGGCCGAAGTTTGCTAACGTCGTTATGAATCGGGATGTTGCGAGCGATGTTGAAACGCAAGCGCTGCGCCGCGGTATGATCGCTCGTCTGCTAGCCATAGGTGCTATCGGTATCGCTGTGAATTTGATTGCCTGGGCTGGTGTGTAACATGGACCTGCTGAACCATTTTCGGCGCATGGCAGCCAACAATCTCTGGTCGAACGACCGGCTCTACCGCGCCGTGCTGCAGCTTGAGCCCGGCGAATTCGAAGCCGAACGGACGAGCTTCTTTCCGTCGATCAAGGCAACGCTGAACCACATCCTGGCGGTCGATCACCTCTATCTCGATTTTCTCGAAGAGGGCGGCGTCGGCGCCGCGGCCTACGATGAGTTCTTGCTCTTCGACGAAGCGGACGCGCTCTTTGGCAAGCGGACGGAGGCCGACCGGCGGCTGATCGCCTTTTGCGACCGCCTGTCGGCGGACGATCTCGAGCGCCGCGTCGTCACCGATCGGCGCGAGGACGGCATGATACCGGAACGGATCGGCGACCTGCTCGCCCATCTCTTCATCCACGACATCCATCATCGCGGCCAAGTGCACGCGATGCTGTCGGGCACCTCGGTGAAACCGCCGCAACTCGACGAGTTTTTCCTCGATTATGATCTGAAACTCAGGAAAGCCGAGGTCGAGAGGTTGGTGCTCGAAGGTCGCAATTAGTTGTAGTTACGAAAATTATTGACTTAATTATTGTAGGTACATAAATTCTGATGAAGATCGTTTGGGACGCCATCTCGAAAATTTCGATGCGCCCGGCAAGTCCCGCGGAAAGGAGATTGTTCAATGGCAAAGCGTAAGGTGCGCACCGAGTTCGAAGCTGGTCGCGGCTACAGCAAAGAGGACTGGGAAGCCGTTTCGGAGAATCCGGAATGGACAGAGGAGGATTTTCGAAACGCTCGTCCTTTCGCCGAAGCATTCCCTGAGCTTGCCGAAAGCATTCGCCGTTCGCGCGGCCGGCCGGCTCTCGATAATCCGAAGAAGCAGGTAACACTCCGTCTCGACAGTGACGTAGTCGCCCACTTTCGTGCCGGCGGCCCCGGCTGGCAGAGCCGCATCAACGAGATTCTGCGCAAAGCCGCCGGCCTCGCCAAATAGACGTTTGCCTGTGACAGCGTCATTTGGCATACCCGTCCCATTCGGGACCGAGTTCGTCAAAATCGTCGGCAATCCTGATTTTGCCCTTCATGGCGCCGACACGAGGCAGGGACTCGGGCACGGCTAGCGGCACGAGGCGAGCCGCAACCTTGCCGCGACGGGTAATCACAATCTCTTCGCCAGCTTCCGCGCGGCTGACGAGTTCCGACAGTCTTGCCTTGGCCTCTGCGATAGCAATGTTCATGGCCAAAGTCTGAGCTACTACTGACCGAATCGCAAGTCCGGCCGGTTAGCCTACTCCGCCGCCTGCACCTTCAGCACGCCGCGCTTGATCTGGTCCTGCTCGATCGATTCGAACAAAGCGCGGAAATTGCCCTCGCCAAAGCCTTCGTCGCCCTTCCTCTGGATGAATTCGAAGAAGATCGGCCCGATCACGGTTTTCGAAAAGATCTGCAGCAGGATCTTGGTCGTGCCGCCGTCGACGACGCCCTCGCCATCGATCAGGATGCCGTGCTTTTTCATACGTTCAATCGGCTCTTCATGGCCGTTCACGCGGGCAGAGGACATGTCGTAATAGGTCTCCGGCGGGCCCGGCATGAACTTCAGGCCGTTGGCAGCCAGCCTGTCGGTGGCGCCGTAGATGTCGTCGGTGCCGACGGCGATGTGCTGGATGCCCTCGCCATTATACTTCTTCAGATATTCGGCGATCTGGCTGGTCTCGTCCTTGGACTCGTTCAGCGGAATGCGGATCTTGCCGCAGGGCGAGGTGATGGCGCGGCTGACCAGCCCGGTGATCTTGCCGTCGATGTCGAAGAAGTGGATCTGCTTGAAGCCGAACAGGTCGCGATAGAAATCCCACCATTTGTCCATCTGGCCGCGATAGACATTGTGGGTCAGGTGGTCGAGATAATAGAAGCCGACGCCTTCCGGCCTGGGGTCGCGCTCGCCCAGCCAGTCGAACTCGGCGTCGTAAGCCGAGCCCTTCTCGCCGTAAGTTTCGATGAAATAGAGCAGCGATCCGCCGATACCGACGATCGCCGGCACGTCGAGCGTCTTGTCGTTGCCTTCATAGGGCGTCGCGCCCTTGGCCACCGCGTGATCGAAGGCATGCCTTGCATCGACCACCCGCCAGGCCATCGAGGCGGCGCAAGGGCCGTGCTTGTCGACGAATTTCATGGCATGCGAGCCGGGCTCGGCATTGACGACATAATTGATGTCGCCCTGCCGCCAGACGGTGATGTTCTTGCTGCGATGCTTGGCCACCGGCACATAGCCCATACGGGTGAACAGTTCGGCGAGCTTTTCTGGCTCGGCATGCGCGAATTCGACGAATTCGAAGCCGTCGGTGCCGGCGGGATTGGTCTTGCTGATCTTGGCGGGCGGTGCGTCGTGCGGGAAGGGACCCATGGCAGTGTCCTCCAAAACTGTTTGGCCTGGAAAGGCCTTCTCAACCTAATGATAGCAAGGACGCAGTGCATGGTGCTTGCATTCAAACGCTTGAAATGATCAGGTAATGCGTGAATTGTGCATGTATGGAGAGAAACCCATGGATGAGGCGCGCATCGACCAGTTTGACCGCAAGATAATGGCTCTGCTGCAGGGCGATGCACGCCTGACCAACAACGACCTCTCGGAACGGGTGAACCTGTCGGCGTCGCAATGCTCGCGCCGTCGCCAGCGGCTGGAGGAGGACGGCTATATCAAGGGCTACCGGGCGGTGCTCGACCGCGACAAGCTCGGCTTTTCCCTTGTCAACGTCATCTCGGTGACGCTTGCCACTCACAACCGCGACAATGCGCGGCGTTTCGGCGAATTGGTGGCGCGGCTGCCGCAGGTGCAGGAAGCGCACGCGCTGACGGGCGAGATGGACTATATATTGAAAGTGGTGACGCCCAACCTGAAGTCGCTGTCGGAATTCGTCAACAGCGTGCTGCTGCCGCACGAATCCGTGCAGCACGTGAAGACGGCGATCGTGCTGGAGACGCTAAAGGAAACCGGCGCGCTACCGATCTGAGGGCGAATGTCACCCCTTCGACTGCTGGATCAGCCCATAAAGATTGGTGCAGCGGGCGCCGGAACGGCAGTAAGCGAAGACCGGGCCTTCAAGTTCCTCAAGCGCCTCGGCCTGGTCCTCGACATTCTCTGCCGTGATCTGGCCGCTGATGACGGGGATGTAGCGGAAGGCGAGCCCGGCGCCCTCGACCGCCGCCTTGACGGTGTCGGCCGATGGCTGGCCGAGCTGCTCATCGTCCGGCCGGTTGCAGATCACGCTTTTGAAGCCGGCGGCCTTGATGGTCGCGACGTCCTCGGGCTGGATCTGGCCCGAGACCGAATAGTCCTCGCTGATCTGTCGGTATTCCATGGCGGTGTCCTCGCAATCTGGTTAGCGGCAGTCTTGCCACTCCCTGACCCGGTCGGCAATCCGCGCGAAAAGAAATCCATCCGCGCAGATAGAGATTTCGATGCCGGAAATCCAGCCGGACGGCGCCGCGTGTGCTTGGATGCGCCATACGCCAGCCCGGCTGGATGAACGAGGTCGATCGCTCAGCTGCCGAGGATCGCGCCTTTGATCTGGGCGATGTTGTTGTGCATCAGGTCGATATAGGTCGCGGCCGGGCCGTCGGACTGCGACAGCGCATCGGAATAGAGCGTGCCGCCCACCTTGATGCCGGTCTCGCTGGCGATCTGCTCGATCAGCCGCGGATTGGTGATGTTCTCGACGAAGATCGCCGCCGCCTTGTCCTGCTTCACCTGGCTGACCAGCTTGGCCACGTCGGCGGCGGAAGGCTCCGACTCGGTCGACACGCCTTCCGGGGCCAGGAAGGTCAAGCCATAGGCCTTCTCGAAATAGCCGAAGGCATCATGCGAGGTGATGACGACGCGCTTCTCTTGCGGGATCGACTGGATCGCCGCCTGCACTTCGCCCTCGAGCGCATCGAGCTTTTGCGTATAGGCGGCTGCATTGGCCTTGTAGCTGTCGCAACCCGCAGCGTCGGCCGTGCAAAAGGCGTCGGCGATGTTCTTCACATAGATCTTGGCATTCGCGATCGACTGGAAGGCATGCGGATCGGTAACCGTCTTGCCGCCATCGGTTTCCGCGCCTTCGGCGGCGTCGGCCTCGGCGAATTCGGGTTTGAAATTGATCGGCGTGACCCCCTTTGTCAGCACGGCAATCGAAGCCTTGGTGGCGCTGGCGTCGACCAGGCGCTGCAGAAAACCTTCGAAATGCAGGCCGTTGACCAGCACGATGTCGGCCTTGGCCATGGCCACCGCATCGGCGGGGCTCGGTTCGTAGACGTGGGCGTCGCCGTCCGGCCCGACGATGGTGGTCAGATCGATGCGGTCGCCGCCGACATTCTTAGCGAAATCGGCGATGATCGTGAAGCTGGCGACCACTTTCAACGGCTCAGCAAAGGCCGACGAAGCGCCAAGGGCGGTTAATGTTATAACGCTCACGGCCAACGTGGCGCGGATCGATTTCAGCATGGACAGTTTCTCCTTGTTGGGATCAGGCAGTTCTGTGGCGGTGATGGACGATGCGGGCGCGCAGGATGCCGCGCGCGCCGAACAGGATCGAGGCGAAATAGACGACGCCGGCGGACAGGATGATGGCCGGGCCGGAGGGCAGTGACGCATGGTAGGACAACAGCAGCCCGGCAATGCAGGAGGCAAAGCCGATCACTGTGGCCAACACGCACATCGGCTCGACGCGCGACGTCCAGAAGCCGGCCGCCGCCGCCGGCAGCATCATCAGCCCGACCGACAGCAAGGTGCCGAGCGCCTGGAAACCACCCACGAGATTGAGCACGACGAGGCCGAGAAAGATGAAATGCACCGGGCTGCCCATCCGGCTGACCGAGCGCAGGAACAAAGGGTCGAGGCATTCCGCGACCAGCGCCCGCCAGAAGATGGCGAGGCTGGCCAGCGTCACCACGACGATGCCGCCGATCAGCGTCAGCGCCTCGTTGTTGAGCGCCAATACGGTGCCGAACAGCACATGCATGAGATCGACGCTGGAACCGCGGATCGACACCATAAGCACGCCGATGGCCAGCGAAATCAGATAGAAGGCCGCCATCGAGGCATCCTCGCGCTGGATGGTGAAGCGCGAGACGGCGCCGGCGCCGAGCGCCACGATGATGCCGGCGATCAGTCCGCCGATAGTCATCGGCAGGATTTCCAGGCCATAGAACAGGAAGCCGGCGGCAGCACCCGGCAGGATGGCATGCGCCATGGCGTCGCCGGACAGGCTCATGCGCCGCAGCATCAGGAACACGCCGACCGGGCAGGCGCCGAGCGACAGCATCATCGAACCGGCGAGCGCCCGCTGCATGAAGGCGTAGTCGGCGAACGGAGCGACGAACAGACCGTAAAGCACCTCCATCATGCCGCCCTCGGCCCGGAGCCGTGATGATGGTCATGGCTATGCTCGTGGCTGCCGTGATCGTGCACACTGTGATCATGCTCGCCGGGCTCACACCATGGCGCGTTATCCTCCCAGGCTTCGTGGAAACGGCGCGCACGCAACAAATTCTCCGGCCGCAGCGTCTCCTTAGTCTCTCCCCAGGCGATCGGCTGGCGCGCCAGCAGCAGTGTTTCGGGGAAATTCTGCCGCACCAGATCGAGATCGTGGACCACAACCATGATCGTGCGCTCCTCGCCGTGCCAGCGCTTGATCAGCGCGATCAGGTCACCGACCGTCTTGGCATCGACGGCGTTGAACGGCTCGTCGAGCAGGATGAGCTCGGCATCCTGCAACAGCACGCGGGCAAACAGCGTGCGCTGCAGCTGGCCGCCCGACAACGTGTCGATCGGGCGCTTCTCGAAACCGCCGAGGCCGACGGCCATCAGCGCCTCGCTGACCGAGTCGCGATCTTCCCTTGTATAACGGCCGAGCATGCCGCGCCGCGGCCATAGGCCAAGTGAAACCAGGTCGACGACACGGGCCGGAAAGGAACGGTCGAGCTCCGATTGCTGCGGCAGATAGGCGGCGCGTACACCGGGCGCCCGGATCACCGCACCGGCCATAGGCTTCAGGACGCCGACGATGCCCTTCATCAGGGTCGACTTGCCGGAGCCGTTGGCGCCGACGACCGCTGTCAGCGATCCCTTGCGGATCGTACCATTGAGGTGGTGGACCGCAGGGTGGCTGTTGTAGCCCAGCGTCAGGTCGCGGAAGGTCAGGCAGGTTTGGCTCATGTGACGATCCATGGGGCGACGATCGGTGCTGCAGGGGCGGATTCGATATGTGATGTTATTACATTAGTCAACAAGCCAATCGGGCGGAATTGCGGCCGGGCCGTCATGTTGTGTGCTTTGGCTTGGCTCAAGAAGTTCCGCTCGAGCGGCCTTGCTCCCGGCGAACCCGGCCCCTAAACAGGCGCAGCTGACAAGAGGAGAAGGAATATCCAATGAGCATTCGTCGCATCGATGTAGGCCCACGCATGAGCCAGATCGTCATCCACGGCAACACCGTCTATCTGGCCGGTCAGGTCGGCAAGCCGGGTGGAAACGTCGGCGCCCAGACCAGGGACATTCTGGCGGCGATCGACGAATTGCTGGCCAAGGCCGGCACCGACAAGACCAAGATCCTGCAGGCGATCATCTGGCTGGCCGACATGAGCACCTTTGCCGAGATGAACGCGGAATGGGACAAATGGGTGCCGCAGGGCAACACGCCGGCCCGCGCCACCGGCGAAGCGAAACTTGCCGGACCGGAATATCTGGTCGAGATCATTGTTACCGCGGCGATTTGAGAATGCGGCTCTAACCCTCCCCCTCGAGGGGAGGGTCGGCGAGTAGTCGAAGCGAAGCGGAGACTGCGAGACGGGGTGGGGTCGGCGAGGTTGCTCCGACCCCACCCCGCGTCACAAAATGCCGCCGCGCGGCAATTTGCTCCGCGACCCTCCCCTCAAGGGGGAGGGTTAGGAGCTCACCCCTGCGACGGCGTGAACCGCGCCACCAGCGTGTGGTTCTCTGCCGCATAGGTAAAGCGGACATGGGTGACGGGGTGCTCGGCGCTCCATGTCCGCCGCTCGATCACCAGGCACGGCGCGCCGGTCTCGATGTCGAGCGCCGCCGCGATGTGCTTTTCGGCGGCAACCGCGCGAATGCGATGCTCGGCGGCACTCCACGGCACGCGCCCGATCAGCCACGGACCGGGCGCGGTCTCGAAAAAGGCCTCTTCGGCGGCCTCCGGCACGGCAACCAGATTGATCAGCCGCTGCTCGTGGGCAAACGGCCGCTTGCCGGCGAAATGCAGGCATTCCAGCGCCAGCACCGGCCCGGCGACGTCGAGTTCCAGCAGGGCTCGGTCGTCGGCGCTGCTGCGCCTTCCGCTTCGCGCCATGCGCTCATAGCGGTAGGGCAGGCCAAGTGCCTCGACCTCGATCCGGATGTCGTGGATTTCGAGAACGGCCGCCTGCGATTGCGGCCGGCGGACAAAGCTGCCCGAACGACGCCGGCGCTCGATCAGCCCAGCCTTGGCCAGTTGCGACAGCGCCTTGTTCACCGTCATGCGCGAACAATTGTATTCGGCCGTCAGTTCATGCTCGAACGGAATGCGGTGGCCGGGCGCCCAGGCACCCGACAGGATCCGTTCGCTGATGTCCGACAGGATGCGCTGGTGCAGCGAAAGAACCTCGCCGCCGTCCGCGCTTCCAGAATCCGCGCTTATTGTCCCGATCATGCTCATGCGGAAAGCGCCGTCATCACCTTGCGGAACCGCTCGGCGATAGCATCGCGCCTGGCATGCATGCCGCCGCTGACCAGTTTCCTGCCATGCACCCAGACGCAATCGATCTTGGTGCCGTTGGCAAAAATCCAGGCGTCAAGGATTGTATCGCCCGTCTTGCCGGCCAGCGATGGATGCTTGCCGTCGAGCGAGACGAAATCGGCCGAGGCACCTGCTGCGATCTGCGAGGGGCCGGCGCCCAGCGCGGCACTGCCACCATCGAGCGCTGCATCGAACAAAGCACGGCCGGTCGAGCCACCGGCCACCGCCAGCACGTTGCGGGCGCGATGGGCGAGGCGCTGCGAATATTCGAGCTGCCGCAACTCGTCCGGCAGGCCGATCAGGACGTTTGAATCCGAGCCGATGCCAAAGCGGCCGCCATGCTGCATGAACAAGGACGCGGCAAAGGTGCCGTCGCCGAGATTGGCCTCGGTGATCGGACAAAGGCCGGCAACGGCGCCGCTTTTCGCCATTTGCACCGTCTCTGTGTCGGTCATGTGGGTGGCGTGGATGAGACACCAGCGCCGGTCGACCTTGGCATTGGCAAGCAGCCACTCGACCGGCCGCGCCCCGGACCAGGCAAGGCAATCCTCGACCTCCTTCATCTGCTCGGCGACGTGGATGTGGATGGGCCCCTCCGGCGCCATCACCGTGATGTTTTCCAGTTCCTCCGGTGTCACGGCACGCAGGCTGTGCGGGGCGACGCCGACAACGCCTTGATTCAAGCTGCGAACGGATTCGTGGCATTTCTCAACAAGCCGCGAGAACTGGTTCACATTGTTGATGAACCGCCGCTGGCCTTCATTTGGCGCAGCGCCGCCGAAAGAGGAATGCGCGTAGAACACCGGCAACAGCGTCAGCCCGATGCCCGTCTCGGACGCTGCGGCAATGATGCGCTCCGCCATCTCGGCGATGTTGGCATAGGGCCGGCCGTCGCGGTCGTGGTGTAAATAGTGAAACTCGCCGACGCGCGAGAGCCCGGCCTCCAGCATCTCGACATAGAGCTGGGCCGCGACCGCCTCGACCTGGTCCGGCGTCATCGACAGCGCGAAACGGTACATCACCTCGCGCCAGCTCCAGAAACTATCGGCGGAAGGCCCGCGCAATTCGGCAAGCCCGGCCATGCCGCGCTGGAAGGCGTGGCTGTGCAGGTTCGGCATGCCGGATAAAAGGATGGCATGGCGCTCGTCGCCAGGCAGGAGCGAGGTATTCGCCTCGACCGTGGCGATCCTGCCGTCGGAGATGACGATCCGCACATTGCTGTGCCAGCCGTCGGGCAGAAGTGCCTGTTCCGCGAAGATTGCCGTCACGTTTTTCTCCAAATCCCGGTCTGCCATGCGATGATAGTGCTTGCAGTGCCTTTTGATATGTATATACATAATCGTCACCGATTGAAACGGAAAAGATGATGGCTGCAGAGAGCAAAAGCCGGGCAGGGGAGGTTCGCCTGTGGCGCAATGCGCGCCTCGCGACCATGGTGGATAGCAGCACCGGGTCAGGCGTCGTCGAGCACGGTGCAATCGCCGTGCGCAATGGCCGGATTGTCTATGCCGGGCCGGAAGCCGACATGCCGGCAGCGCTCCGCGAAAGCGCCGAGGCGATCGACTGCGACGGTCGCTGGATCACGCCTGGCCTGATCGACTGCCACACTCATCTTGTCCACGCCGGCAACCGTGCCAATGAATTCGAGATGCGGCTGGCCGGCGCCACCTATGAAGAGGTTGCCAAGGCCGGCGGCGGCATCGTTTCCTCGGTCAAGGCGTTGCGCGCCGCCAGCGAGGACGAGCTGGTCGCCCAGTCGCTGCCGCGCCTCGATGCGCTGATCGCCGAAGGCGTCACCACAGTCGAGATCAAATCCGGCTACGGTCTCGACCTCGAAAACGAGAAGAAGTCGTTGCGCGCCGCGCGACGGCTGGGCGGTGAGCGGCCGGTGACGGTCAGGACCACTTTCCTCGGCGCCCATGCGCTGCCGCCCGAAGCAAAAGGTGACAAGGACGCCTTTATCGATCTTGTCGCCAACGAGATTTTGCCGGCCATCGCTGCCGAGGGCCTGGCCGATGCCGTCGACGGCTTTTGCGAAGGCATTGCATTTTGGCCGGAGCAGATCGCCCGCGTGTTCGATGCCGCGAAGGCGGCGGGCCTGCCGGTCAAGCTCCATGCGGACCAGCTGTCCAATCTGCACGGCGCCGAACTTGCGGCGCGCTATCGTGCGCTATCGGCCGACCACCTCGAATATACCGACGAGGCAGGTGCGGCGGCGATGGCGAAGGCCGGAACCGTGGCGACCATCTTGCCCGGCGCCTACTACTTCATCCGCGAGACCAAGAAGCCGCCGATCGCCCTTTTTCGCCAGCATGGCGTCAGGATGGCCGTTGCCACCGATAACAATCCCGGCACGTCGCCGCTGACCTCGCTGCTGCTGACCATGAACATGGCGGCGACGTTGTTCGGCCTGACCGTCGATGAATGCCTTGCCGGCGTCACGCGCGAGGCTGCCCGCGCGCTCGGGCTGCTTGGACAGACCGGTACGCTGGAGGCCGGAAAATCCGCCGATCTGGCGATCTGGGACGTCGAACGCCCAGCCGAACTCGTCTACCGCATGGGCTTCAACCCGCTGCATGCCCGCATCTGGAGGGGACAATGACCGAACTCAAGCTAAGGCCAGGCAATGCCACGCTGGCCGAATGGCGCGCCATCTATCGCGGCGCCGCACTGAGACTCGACGATGCCTGCCGGCCGAAGATCAAGGCCAGCGCCGAGGCTGTCGCCAGGATCGTTGCCAAAGGCGAGCCGGTCTATGGCATCAACACCGGCTTCGGCAAGCTGGCCAGTGTTCGCATCCCCGCCGCCGACCTGGAAACGCTGCAGCGAAACATCGTGCTGTCGCATGCCGCCGGCGTCGGCGAGCCGATACCCGTCGCAATTTGCCGGCTGATGATGGCGCTGAAGCTGGCCAGCCTGGCACAGGGCGCCTCCGGCGTGCGGCCGCGGACCATCGAACTGCTCGAGGCGATGCTGGCCAACGACGTTATTCCCGTGGTGCCGGCGCAAGGCTCGGTTGGCGCTTCCGGCGACCTTGCGCCGCTGTCGCACATGACCGCGGTGATGATCGGCGTCGGCGAGTGCTTTACCCCGCATGGCCGCTTTCCCGCCAAGGTCGCCTTCGTTTCGCACGGCCTGGAGCCGGTGATACTGGGCGCCAAAGAAGGCCTGGCGCTGCTCAACGGCACCCAGTTCTCGACCGCGTATGCGCTTGCCGCTTTGTTCGAAGCGGAGGTGCTCTACCAGTCGGCACTGGTCGCCGGCGCGCTGTCGACCGATGCCGCCAAAGGCTCCGACGCTCCGTTCGATCCACGCATCCATCTGCTCCGGAAACATCGCGGCCAGATCGAGACGGCCGAGGCGTTGCGCAATTTGATGGCCGGCAGCGCCATCCGTGAATCGCACCGCGTCGGCGACGAGCGCGTGCAGGATCCGTATTGCCTGCGCTGCCAGCCGCAGGTGATGGGCGCAGCACTCGACGTGCTCCGCAAGGCCGCGGACACGCTCGCCACCGAGGCCAACGGCGTCACCGACAATCCGCTGATCTTTGCCGAGGACGACTCCGCACTTTCGGGTGGCAATTTCCACGCCGAGCCGGTGGCCTTCGCCGCCGACATGATCGCGCTCGCCGTCTGCGAAATCGGCTCGCTGTCGGAGCGGCGCATCGCCATGCTGGTCGACCCGGCGCTGTCGGGCATGCCGGCCTTTCTCACGCCCAAGCCGGGTTTGAATTCCGGTTTCATGATCCCTCAGGTCACGGCCGCGGCACTGGTTTCTGAAAACAAGCAAAAAGCCTATCCGGCCAGCGTCGATTCGATCCCGACCTCGGCCAACCAGGAAGACCATGTCTCGATGGCGGCGCATGGGGCGCGCCGGCTCATCGGCATGGTCGAGAATGCGACGGCCGTCATCGGCATCGAATTGCTGGCCGCCGCACAGGGCTGCGATTTCCATGCGCCTCTGGCCTCGAGCGCGGCACTGGAGGCGGTGCGCCGGCTGGTCAGGGCAGAGGTGCCGCATCTCGACAACGACCGGCACTTCCACCCGGACATGGAGAAGGCCATCGCCATGGTACGCAGCGGCGCGGCGGTGGAAGCGGCAAGCGCGGTGAAGCTGCCGGGGATTACGTCATGACACTGTTATCGCTGCGTTACGCCGCGATGGGTCGTGTTCCGTCGCGCCCCCCTCTGTCCTGCC
>NZ_JAMYTB010000033.1:0-36673 GCF_040322275.1 Mesorhizobium sp. M0174 | reverse complement strand
CCGAAAAATGGCCGGCTTCAAATCGGAACACCGGCCGGATTGAAATCGGAATGACCGGCCGGCTTCAAATCGGAATCGATGGCCGGCTTCGTCGGAATACGCAGTCGCAAAACTCGTTCGCATGCAAATAATCCGACACCGCAAGGTCGAAATGTCAAAATAGCGCACAGTTGCCGCCGCGGCTCGGGCGCGTTTTTCAGGCGGTTAAGCAGGCAGGCCGACCTACTTCGGTGTTTGCAAGTCGAACCGCCACGACAGACGACCCCAAACCGGATGCTCGAACTCAACGCCAGCTCGTTTAGGGGATCGGCGACAGCCAAGGCGCCTGCCATATCCCGCTCGGTGCCCATCCGCGAACGACACTCGTGAACGACGGTTCGGAACGGTTGGCCCTGTCGGGGGTTACCTCAGTCCAACCGGAGAGGAGCCTCCAAAAATGGACCACACCAATCACGTACGGCTTTCGAGTTCTGAACTGCGCGCAGACGTTGTTGAGGGAGCCACCATCTACGGTCGCGACGATGAGGAAATCAGTTCAGTCGACCACATCCATGGAACGGGCGAGCATGCGCAGGTCGTCTTCGATGTTGGCGGGTTCCTCGGCATAGGCTCAAAGCGCGTGGCCTTATATGCAACTCAGCTCGATTTTATGCGGGACGAAGACGGCACCGTGCATGCTATCACACAAATGACGACCGAGCAGTTGAAGGCCCTGCCAGAGCATTTTGATTAAAGTCAGCTTCGGTGATCTCGACCGTCAGATATTGTCATGGGTGAAGGTCGATCCGAGTGCGAGCTCGCTTGCAGCGTCGGCGAAAGCATCGACCTGATCGTCAAATTTTCCATTCGGAAACGAACAGACCTCATCGAGGGATGTTTCGTTCCAGCGGCCGCGCAAGAGCTTCACCTGGGCGGGTCAGGTTTGCCCGTGTCCTTGTCGCCTGAGACCGGAAGGACCTTCACGTCATGGCCGGCGCGTGTTTCACTTTCGTCTGCTTTGCCAGCCGAACCAGGGTCCTGCAGCATGGCGATCGTGACTTCGTGCGTCATGCGTCATGACGTTCTGGAAACGCATCCACGATTTCAAAGTCGCTGCTGTGGAACAGGCCGCCGGACATGGCGCCAGCCGGTGCTGATACCGGCCGGAACGATGTGGTCAGATAGCCCCTCGAGGCGAGACCGGACAGCCCTACTCCGGCCCTCGGAAGCGGTCGTGAGTCAGAGTCGGGGCAGTGTCGTTGTTAGATGGCCGGTATTTCTGCAGCTGGCGGATGATTATTTGCGAGCGCAGGTCTGCACCTGCATCTATTGGCGCGCCTAAACGTTGCCGTCGAGGAAGATGCGACGGACTGCAGTCATGTCGAACAACAAAGCCGAAGATTCCAACGAAAACCAAATACAACTGGAGCGACGGGCTGGACAAGCAGACAAAGAGGGCCGCGGACGCAATGCCGAACGGCCATCGCAAATTTCCGGCCGCGGCTGGAGGGATGTACTGTGGCGGGTGTTCGCTGAGGTAATGGAGGACCGCGTCATGTTGATCGCGGCCGGAGCCACGTTCTACCTGCTTCTTGCTCTGTTTCCAGCGCTTGCCGCCTTCGTGTCCATTTACGGCTTCGTCGCCGATCCTCAGACGGTCGCCGAGCACATTTCATTCCTTGGCGGCATACTGCCTTCGGGCGGTTTGGATCTTATCAGATCGCAACTTAACTCATTGGCCGCTCAGAACACTAGCACGCTCAGCTTTGGGTTTATCTTCGGTCTCGCGGTCGCACTGTGGAGCGCCAACAGCGGCATCAAGACGCTGTTTGAAGCAATGAACATCGCTTACGAGGAGACTGAAAAGCGCGGCTTTATCCATCTGAATCTCCTGGCCTTGGGATTCACCCTTGGCGCCATCCTCATTGGCATCGGCCTTATCATCTCGGTCGGGATCGTACCCGCAATGCTTGCGCTGGTGAACCTCGGCGGCTGGACGGAAACCCTTGTGCGGATCTTGCGGTGGCCGGTTTTGCTGATCATGGTCGGAATCGGAATTACGCTGATCTACCGCTACGGCCCTAGCCGCGAAAAGGCAAAGTGGCGATGGGCCACATGGGGGGCATTCCTCTCGGCTGTGGTTTGGATCGCAGTCTCGGTGGGTTTCTCTTTTTATCTTGAGAACTTCGCTAACTACAACGCGACCTACGGAGCCCTGGGGGCGGTCATCGGCTTGATGATGTGGACCTGGATTTCCGTGATCATCCTGATTGTAGGTGCGGAGCTGAATGCTGAGATGGAGCATCAGACAGTCAAGGACACCACCACAGGTGCGCAGCAACCGATGGGGGCGCGAGGTGCCACGGTCGCGGACACGCTGGGCGGATCGGCCGATGCCGCCAACAAGCAGTCACGTTTGGACGAGCGCAAAACCTAGCGCCTTACTGTGCATCTGCTGCAACTTCGCTTGGCGCCAATGACGGTCTTAGATGGCCGTCACCTTACAGGCCTATCGAGCATATATGAGGTTGTCTTGTATCTTCCCCATTACGGGAAAGGCAAAGCAGGGTTCAGATGCTGCTCCCTCCTACTGAGGGCGCGCCCACGGAGCGACCGAGCGGCTTCGTCACCGCCGAGCTATACCACTCAGCGGGGCACGACCCGGACGCGACCGCCTTGTATCTAGGTCGTAGGTGCGTAGGTGTGACACGCTTTGCCATTGAACGTGAATCGACAACTCAGATGCTACGTGAGCGCCTGTCACCCGCCGGAACGTTGGGCTGAGTTCTTCAAGACTGTTGCCGCGCCTACCGTGCCCCTGTGCGATTGGGGAATCGGCGCTGGCCTTCCAAAGGCCGCTTCCAGACCTCGCGTCCGAAGTCAGTTACGGGGAGCTTTAAGCGCACGTGCGAGGAGCCGGGCATCATTTAGCTGGATTACGCACGTCTCGAACGCATTGGTCGGGCCGCGCCAGCGCAGCTCTTCGACATTCTCAAAAAGCCGAGCGTCCGTACGCAGCGTGGCGAGATTCTTGAACAAAAGTGCGAGCTCTCTACGCCGGCCGAGGGCTTCAGGCGGAAAGCTTTCAAGAGGGCCATAGCGGCCAAGCAGCCGGGCGGCCGACACCAGGCCGATGCCCTCGAGACCCGGGTAGCCATCCGCGGCATCACCGACGAGCGCTAGGAAATCTGGAATCAGGGCCGGCTCAACTCCGAACTTCTCGCGTACGCCGGCGGCATCGCGAATTTTCTGGGTCCTTCGGTCTACCTGGACCACATGGTCACCTCGCACGCACTGCGCGAGATCCTTGTCCGGCGTCCAGATGCATACCTTCTGCACGCGCTCATCGGCAGCCGCGCTCCGTGCCGCGGATGCCAGCGCGTCGTCGGCTTCTAGGTCGATCATCGGCCAGACCGCCACTCCCATGGCCGCCAGGGCTTTCTCAAGAGGATGGAACTGCGCGAGCAATGCCGGCTCGATGCCATCCCCGGTCTTGTAGCCGGGCCAGAGCTGATTTCTGAACGACTCGATTACATGATCTGTCGCTACCCCAATGTGTGTGGCGCCATTCTCGATCATCTCCAGCAGTGTGTTCAGCACGCCAACGACGGCGCCAAACGGCCTGTCTTGGCCGTTGTTGAACCGGCGTTGGCCATAGAAGTGGCGAAACAACTCGTATGTGCCGTCTACTAAATGAACGATCATCTCAATCCTTGAGGAAGCGCCAGGCCGTGCCCGTACGCCCGCCTCAAGCCATGTCTCTTATCGCAGCAGCTTACCTTCAAGTCACAGGTGCGCGCACTACTATATGGTAGCCCGCTGCGACAGCCCTTTGACAACAACAACGATCTGCGCGTGGCGCTGAACACGTCCTCGACCGAGAAGCGCTCGTCAAGACTGTCCTTGGAAGCTACGGCAAGGTCGGCAATGACACGCCGGCAAATGCAGCCCAATCCTTTGTTTGCGCCGACATTGAGCAGCGTGTCTAGGATCCGGACAAGGCCGCATTCCATTACCGGAATCAGCACATGGCGCATTCGCAACCGGCCTTTACGAGCAGCCCTCCCCTCGGCGGCGGCGAGTCGATGTAGGTGACGCGCTCTCGCAATTTGAACCCCTGACACGCTTCGCTGGCCGTCGTTATGCGGCGTCCGCATTCTTCGTCTTGAGCAGCCGGCAGCGCTCGACCGCAGTGCGCTTCCACATGGCGTGGTCAAAGCCGGGCGAGCAGCCCATGCCAAGGAAATGCTTCCGCTGCGTCGACAAAAGGATTGTTTCCCAGTGGATACCGTAGCCGTCGCTGATGATGGCCGCAGCGGCGCAGGCCAGCCCCTCGCGCTGCAAGGCGATCGGGTTAGCAGTGTGCTCGTCGCTGGGGGCGTAAGCGTCTGGCGATCTTCCTGAATGAGACCACGTTTTGAATGAGACCACGTTGGCCATCGGCTGCTCGATCGACACAAAGTCGGGCCTGTTGCCCTTGATCATGGCGCGAAGCTGGCAACCGAGCGATCCCCTGCTCCTCGGCGTTCTCGCCGATGGCTTTGATCAGGCCAGTCTTGATCGAGAGCGATGAGCCGGGCTCATACCAAGCGCATGCGATGTCGAGGCCGAGGATTAACATTCTCACCCCTCGGCAATGCCGGCAGGAATGCCCCAAGGGCATGCAGTCGCAAGGAGCTTCTCACCGAATGTTCGCGCACCGGGTCAATCGTGACGCAACGAAATGTGGTGTTCGCCCGTAGGGTCGTAGGGACACCGCGAAAGGAAACCAGAACATGACCAGCGAACGAGACGTCGGCACGTTCGAAAAGCCCGTGACCCTGTTGCTGTCCTCGGGCAAAGTCAGTGTTTCGAGCACCCGCGAGGCCGCCGAAATGCTGCTGTATGATTGGCCCATTGGAGAGACGGGGCGCCGCATCCAGGCACGAATGGCCTGCATGAAGGTGCTCGGCGGTGGAAGCGCCCCGGAGGTAGCCCGCGCGGCATTTCTGACCGCCGCCAAGGAAGCGAAAATCTTGAACGCCTGACATCTGCTACTCTGCCGCCGCAGCAAATGCCGGCCGGTCATAGCCATTGTCGAGATGCTTGGCCGCAGTTTCGAACGCGTCCATCGCGAAGTCTGGAAAGCGGCGCTGATATTTGGCGATCAGCTTCGGATCGAAGGTTCCGGCACGCTCGCGCGGGATAGTCAGCGTCATCTTCGATGTGCCCGTCAGCACCGACTTCCGCGAATCGCCTTTGCGCGATTGACGTTCCTCTCGGTGCTCTCCTCATCGAAGTGCTCGTCGAGCTCGGCGTTCAAAATGCGCTCCGAAAGCGCCTTCTTCAGGTCGTCAAGCAACCCCCTTGGCGAAAACCTCGTTCGGATCACGACCGGCAAGCAGCTGGTCCAGAAATTCTTTCCCGATAGCCATGTGATGATTCTTTCCTTCCATCGTCATGGCCTCGCACAGAACTCCTGACAGTCCCAGCGCATGACGTGATCCCTGGCTGAGTCTGCGAAGGAAAACGGTGGTCCTGGAGCAAAAAGTCCGACTCTGGGGACATTAGTCCTGCCAGTCTCGATCACGGGGCAACTTCAGCAAAGAGTGGCGGCCGCGATCCAACTGACGCATCACTGGAGTCACCATAACACCGTGCATTACAATTGAACTCACAACGGCGAAGCAGACGGTTACCCAAAGGGTTGTCGCACTCTCGAATTCAGCCTGCCCGAGTGCGAAGGCAAGATAGTAGAACGATCCAAGGCCGCGTATGCCAAAGAAAGCAATGACGGCCTTTTCGCGTGATGACGCCGGAAATCCAATCAGTCCAACCCATGCCGCGATCGGTCGCACAACAAATAACACCAGGGCGGTAGTGACGAGCACCTGCCAGCTCAAGGCGCCAAAAATCGACCCTTCAGCGATCGCTGCCCCAAAGCAGACCAGCAGCACCATCATCAGCAATCGCTCGATCTGCTCAGCGAAGTCGTGCAAGCTCTCATGATACTCATGCTGCCGCTCGACGGTTCGCAGCGCCACTGCTGCAACAAACACTGCAAGGAAGCCGTAGCCGTGAAGGACTTCGGTCGAGCCGTATGCAAGGCAGGTGATCCCGAGCGCAACAAAGCCGTCTTTCGTCTCTGACAAGCCCGATCGTTTCGGCAGACGAAACGTAAGGTAGCCCATGACTTTTCCGCCCAGCCAGCCAACGCCGAGCCCCGCTGCAATCTTCCAAAGGACATCCACGAGGACCCAGTTTGCGAAGAACGGCTCGCCGGACGCTCTGGACAGCGCAATTGCGATGGCGAGATACACGAACGGAAATGCCGCTCCATCATTGAGGCCGGCCTCTGAGGTAAGGGCAAAACGCACCTCGTCCTCCTTGCCGGATAGAGGTGGGCCAACCTGTATGTCGCTTGCCAGAACAGGATCAGTCGGTGCGAGAGCAGCGCCAAGCAGGAGTGCGGCAGCAAGACCGAGCCCAAGAATTGACCAGCCGATGAAGGCAATTCCTGCGATCGTTAGTGGCATGGCGACGCCAACAAGGCGCCAGGAGGACTCCCAGCCGCGCCAACTCACTGGGCGATCCAGCTTCAGGCCAGCCCCCATAAGAGCGATGATGACCGCCAACTCGGTGAGACGCTCTGTTAGGCCCCGGTTCTCAAGTGGGTTCACTCCGATGAGCGGAGAAACAGATGACCAAACCAAAAGAACCCCGACCCCGATGCAAACCATTGGCAGTGAAAGCGGAAGCTTCCTGAGAAGCAGGGGCAACCAGGCCGTAAGGAGCACGATTGCTCCAAAGACCGCCAACAGAACTTTCACGGCTATCGGTCTGATATCCCGGAGCGTATCTCCGAGGTGGCCCGACAACTCCTCCAGATACGAGCGCATTTCGATCTGGCCGTTGTGGCTGGATGGCCGGAAGTGGTCGTGAGCATCGGCGATGGCGTGAATGCGACGTACCGCTTTCTCCAGTGCCTCGCGGGCCTCTGGACTCGATTTCATCCGAGCTTGCAGCGACAGCAGAGAGCTGACCATCGCGAGGTTGTTCTTAGTGCGATGCGACAATTCTTGCAGGAGCAGATCCTTCGCGCGTTCCGCTTCCGCCGCTCTCTGATAGGCCGTACGTAGCCCTTCGCTAATGACGGCCAGCCCCAATGGCACCACGACGAAGATAACCATTGGCAGCACCAATCCCGCGGGCAGTAGAAAGGTACCAGCTGGTTTCACCTCAAAATATAGCAGAACCGTGCCCAGCACGGCGGAGTAAAGCCCTGAACCTCGATCAAACAGTACCGACGCCAGGAAAATAGCGGGAAACATCACGAAGAAGCCCAGAACTCCGGCGCTTTCATGGATACCCTGCAGGGCGAGAAAACAGATCGCGGTAGCGCGCCAAGCATTTCTAAACGCTGCCGAGCTACGCGAAATAGAAGTTTCCCTGCCTGGTGGTCTCCAGGCATATGATACCGATGGCGCAGAACAACAAGCCTGGAAGGCCTAACCGATTGGCCGCAGGATGAACGTCTCCCTGGCAGCGGATAGTGGCTTCCACTGCATATTCGATCTTGCTGGAGAATAATTCGCCACTCCCGCCGAGCGACGGGGCCGGGTGAAGAGAACACTGCCCTCGCGACTTGGTGTCCACGATAGCTGCGCATCCGCCCGAAAGCTCTCAGTCGGTTCACGCCCAAATAATCACCGATTCGGCCGTCAGCTTTGAATGGCTCCATGACATGCATCTGGCCGCGCAAGCGCTTCGGCGCGGTGAGCCTTATCTAACGCGCCGAGCCTTTGAACCGATGCATAGAACCATCGATAGTCGCCCGAACACAAGTCGAACAAGCGAGAAAGGCCGGCACCCGATCGTCGCGGGTTCGGGCGGATCGACGTTTGGGTGAGTTGCGCCGCAATACTCCTTCTCGCCCCCCCGAGGGCGTCTGGGGCGTGTTTGCAGCCACCTGCTCAAAGCCGCGACGTGAGCCAGCCGCCAGCCTGCTATATGAAGGCCCTCGCTTAAGGATTTCACTCCATTTGATATGCGCGCTCTTTGGCCCCGACGGGCACAAGTCCGGCGGCCGCGCTCGGCCAACTGCTCGGCATTGAGCGCGAGCTTGGCAAGCCCCGCATTCGCCTCTTAATTCGACCCCGAATGATCCGCGAGCTATGGAAACGGGTGCATGAGCATGCCGGGCCGTCGCCAAAGTGCACGAAGCGCCCAGCCACTCAATGGATCAAGCCGGGACTGATTGGCCGCGTAAGCACTGCGCGGCGACGAGGGTCTACGCAACGCCTCGCGGCTGGACTTTTGGGATCAGATTGGGGTGACAGCGCCGTGCCGCACATGACGTTGGGCGAAGCCGCTAGGCTTACCGCAAAGCAGAGTTGAGTTGTCGCAGCGCGCCTCGGGCGGCCGATAGCCTGTGCTTTTCGAAGATTGCTAGCTTCTGCTGATAAGTGATCCGCACCTTGGCGTTGCACCCGTGGCATCTGAAGTGCGCAATCGTTCTTAGTGCAGAGCCTTTCCTTACCGCCGGATGCGAGCAATTCGGACAATTGAATGTGAGCGCAACATTAGACAAGTCTTTGGCTAAACCGGCAATAGACGGCTTCTTGGCCACGCCTGCATCTCCAGCATTCGAACCCTCGAACGAGCAAGGGCTCCGGCACGGAACATTTGCAGCAAACGTACACATTCAATTGACCCCGATTTTAATCCTCGTCATGAAGTCGGCGCCATCCGTTGCGCTCGTTCTAGCGGCCCAGCGGCTTGCGGTGAGGGTAGACCGCTGGGCCTGACCAGCGAGCCTTTGGGAGTGCTCGCTTGACTGTGAGTATATGAGCTAGATCTAATGTAATGATACATGCGAATGAAGTACGTGGCGGCAATTCCGCTGTGTAGAAGCTGTAAGGCGCCCCGGAATGGTCGATGCGTCTGGCACCGCACGCCAGCACCGGCCGGCTAGAGTTCATTGAGCCTTGATGCCGACCCTGATCGAGAGGCCGCCCCACGGCGATGCTTGGATTCAGGAGGTGGAGTTCGACGGCTACGGGGCCGGCGTCGACCAGAAGCTTGGAAACCGTGCTGATCGACACGTCGGCAACGCGGAACCTTTGCTAGATATTACCTGAGCATGTCCTAGAATGCCACATACCTGAGCAACATGATTGCTGTGCGTCTGTGTTCGGTGTTTTATACTTAAGGGTGAATTTCGGCAGATCTGGCATTTTATCGATGGCAAACACCGCCAATCCACTTGATCAGAGTTCCGACGAGCATCGGCGCGAGCGCCGCCCACGTGTGCTAAAGGGCGGGACGATCATCACCGGGATCCAGAATTCCGAGATCAGCTGCACCTTGCGCAATCAGCATGAGGGGGGCGCCGAGCTGAAGGTCGCGCCCGAAGCTCGGGTTCCCGATCGCTTCTTGCTCTACGTGTCGGTCGATGGAGTTGCCTATAGATCGGAAGTTCGTTGGCGTCGCAACGACCGCATCGGCGTCAAATTCACCGGCACCGAGCCCAAACCGAAACTTCACTACGGTTGACCCACGGCAAGACGAACCTTTTCTGACACTCGCCATGAATTTTCAGCACAAGTCGCCCGGCCATTCTCTCCGAGGATAACCCGGACAGGGACGTGAACTACACAGCGCCCTTGACTGCCAAGACGGTCACCCACCCCTGCCCTGGACACCCGTGTTGGAAACGATAGCGGGCGCTACTGTGACGAACAGGATATAAGGCTCTCTGGCAGCAAGCTGGTTGAGGAAAGTCCCACCGTCATGAAGCCTATGAACGAAGAGCACCTGGCCATCCTACGCAGGCACATGGTCGAGATGATTGCAATCCATACCGACCTTGCAAGCGAAGAACTCGGCAAGGCGGCGCTCGATGAACGGGTGATGGCAGCGATGCGGCGATTGCCGCGGCATCTCTTCGTGCCAGCTTCGGTTGCACCTTACGCCTACCAGGACATGCCGCTGCCGATCGGCTTCGATAAAACCGTCTCGCAGCCGTTCATCGTCGCCCTCATGATCGATCTTCTTGCTCCCCAACCGCACGAGGCGGTGCTCGAGATCGGCACCGGCCTGGGCTACCAAACCGCAATCCTCGCGGGACTCGCCGGGCAAGTTTGGAGCGTAGAAATCATCGAGGAATTCGCAAGCCGTGCGGAGGCTCTCCTGCATGACCTCGGCTTATCCAATGTCGGCATTCGTGTCGGAGACGGGTCTCGCGGCTGGCCCGAGCACGCCCCATTCGACAAAATCCTGGTCACGGCGGCGGCTGAGCAGACACCGCCGGCTTTTCTGACGCAACTCAAGCCGGGGGGACGGCTGGTACTGCCTTTGGGATCTAAAGAAGCACAGTTTCTGACTGTCATCGACAAGGATGCGGCAGGGCAGCTCGAGACCCGGAAACTCATTCCGGTTCGGTTCAGCCGGCTCGAGACCGCCTAGTGATGTGCGACAACCGGCGCGGCCGCGCTTTTCCGACCCTCAATCAGATGCCAGCCTTCGCGTTTCTTTCGTCCTTGATGAACGGGAGAAACAACCCGTCGCAGATTTTCCAAACACAAGGCAGCTTGTCTTCTGGGCTCTGCGATCCTTCTTGGCCCTCACAACTTGAGCTGATCATCCTCCCCAGCCGCCTCCCCCGCCGCCGCTCCCGCCGCTCCCACCGCTCCCGCCGCTCCCGCCCGAAGGAGGAATGAACACAGGCGCAGGAACAGGCTCCTCCTCAACCGGTATGATCACTTTCTTGGCGGCCCTCCTGGGAGCAGGCTTGACGACCTTTGACGGAGCAACCCTGCGGACGACCTTTGGCGGGGGAACTCTGCGAAGAACCTTTGGCGCGGGCGTGGCGACCAGCGGCGTCGGTTCAACCCTAGGGACCAGGGAGGTGCAACCCATGAGGCCCACCATGATGCCGGATAACGCTGTTCCAAGTATTGCCTGTTTCAATACTCTGCCTGCCATTGCCTCCTCCTCAGTCAAAACAAGTCCCGACGCGGATTGGCTTCTTCCCAAGCCCGTCTGGCCGCGTTAACCAGTTGCGTGTCCAGTGAACCCGACCGGGGAAAATTCGATTTCAGTTCCTGGCGCAGCTGCTTCAAGGCCGCTGTTTTTGGCTTCGGACCGAACTTTGCCAGCGCTCTTTGGGCGTCCGGCAGTTCCTTGCGCACATCGAGCGCAGCCGCAAACGCAAGGAAACGCACGACATGACCCTGATCGGCCTTGTCGCCTTTTTGCATTTCGAGAGCCGCGCGATCGTAAGCTGCGAACGGGTCACCCCGTGCGATCCCGATTTCGAACAATCGCTGCGCTTCCGCGAGGCTCCGTTCCACACCGACACCGTCCCGATACATGCGTGCGAGGCTGCCGGGCGCATAGGGCTGGCCGAGATCGATTGCCTGCTGAAACAGCGCCAGCGCCGTCTTCGGATCCTTCTCAACGCCCTGCCCAGACAAGTAATTGCGGCCGAGCAGGTTCATAGAATACATATCCTGCCGCTGGACGCCGGCCTGCAGGAACGCAACGGCGCGGGCTTGGTCAGCGGTCACGCCGTTGCGGCCCTCGGTGAAGATCGCGGCCAGATCGTTCATTGCATAGGTATGGCCCATCGCCGCTGCCTTGAGCAGCAGGTCCAAGCCCTTGGCCGTGTCGGGCTTGACGCCATACCCATTGAACAAGGCGCGACCCCACGACGTCATGCCGTAGGGATCCCCCTTGTCGGACGCAGCGGCGTAAAGCGCGTTGGCCTGTGCGCGGTCGACGGCCATTCCGGTTCCGGTCGCATACATGTAGCCTAGCTCGAACACGGCACGTACGTGTCCCTTCTTGGCGGCTTGCTCGATGGCTGTCCTGCCCTCATCGACCTTGCCTGCCGCAAGGAGCGCGCGCCCAAGTTCATAGCGGAAGCGCGCAACGTCGGGATAAGCCTTCACGGCGGTCTCGCAAAGCTCTACCGCGCTGGCGCCAATTTCGTTCGGGAGCAGGCCGGGGACGACGCCTTGCAGGTCCAGAGGTTCGCCGGCAGCCGTATCGCAAGGATCGACTATTGGCGAGAGTTTCATCGTGGCTGGCTTTGATGAGCTGCTGTCCGCCCGAATCTCGAAGCCGACCTCGACCGTTGCTTCGGCGCCGATCTGTGGCTCGTAGCGCAGTCGATCGACCTCTGCGGCCATCAGGCTCGACTGGGGCGACAGGGTTCGATCGGGCAGCGAGAGCGTTCCCGTTGTCGGATATTTCGAAACTTTCAGCGTGACAGCGGGATCTTCGGTCGGGAAGTCAAGCTTCAGGAAGACCGGACCGACGCCCATGGGAACATCGATGTCGCGGTTTTCGATCGCTTCTGCCGCACCGGTGATATGAATGCCACGCTGCAATACCTTCTGCTTCTGCTCGGCCTCGAGCGAGGCCATGATCTGTTTACCCTGTGGGCCTTTGCCGCTCTTGACCCGAAACACCAGAATGCCCTGGGTTTGACCGCCCCAATTGTCATGCGTGGCATAGGCCAGCATATCCACCTCTTCCTGCGCAGCGACACCCTTGGGAACGTCCATCTGCAAGCGCGGGAGGTCCTTGCCCTGAATCGGCACGCCCACCCTGACGGGGTTGCCGTCCAGCATCAGGCGCCCCAGGGCAGGCGGTCTTTCAATGCTCAGGGTGATCGTGCCGCCGTCGATGTCTACCGGTTCGGGCAGACCCAAGCCGACGGGTCCAACACCCGACAGCACGACCTTCTCCAGCACCGGCGGCAGTGCGGGGCGACTGCTGCGGCGCATCAGCACGACTTCGTCAATCAGTGATGAGTTCTCCCAGGGAACTTGGAGGCCGTTTGTAGCTTCCACCACATCGCGGCGTACCGCCGCCATTACGGTGCGGATTTCCTGGTTAGGCGCTAGCGCGCGACGGGAAAACGCCGCCGAAAACGGGCTGAGTTCGCCGGCCCCGTCATACGCCGCCGCCCCGGGTTCGGTGGCAAATGCAATCAGCGTGTTCAGCGAGCTTTTGACCTGGGCGAGCCCGGCGTTACCGGTGGCAATGAGCTGGTCTCTCAGCCAGTAGTTCTTGCGCGGAAACGGATTGTTGCGGCAGGCATCGAGGATGATCACCTGGATCTTCGATTTCGAACGCAATTGTCCCAGCACATCGTTGAGCTTGATGGCCTGGACCTCGATGTCCGCCGCCTCCTTCAAGGAGGCATCGACCGGGATCAGGAAATTTTCGCCGCCGATTTGAAAACCGTGACCGGAATAGTAGACGACCGCAAGGTCGGCGCCGTCAACGGCGGCAAGATAATTGCGGAACTGTTCTTCGAATTGCAGCTTCGTCAGATCGCTTGCGACGAAGACCTCGAATCCTGCCAGTCGAAATGTTTTCGACACGTCCTCGGCATCCTTGACCGGGTTCTTGAGCGCGGGGAATTGTCGGTAGTCCGAATTGCCGATGACAAAAGCGACCCTTCGGTCGGCGCAAGCGTGAAAAGTCGTGAAGCTCGCAAGGAGGAAGGCTGCGACGATTGCGCAAAGTCGGAGCATGGCAACCCCATAAACGCTGTTACCTCGCGACCACAAGAACACCGCATGGGGTAGCCAGGTCCGTTAGAGAGCATGCAATCTGCCGGGACAAAAAAGGGAGAAAAGCCGTCGCGGCAGCGGGCATATTTCTCACTTGATCAAGTGCTAAATTACATCAGAGCCCGCATATCTGCAACGTCTGTCAGACGGCGCCGGCTATCCGATCACTGGTCCGCCTCGTCTGGTTCTGGGGATTTACCATTCTCGATTAGGCCTGATCTCGGTATCAGCCCCTCCTGTCGGGTAGATTGCAGGTCCAAAGTGGGCCGTTTCCACGGCCGGGTCCGGAGTTTCTACGCTGATGCACACGCCTGCTTCCATACCGCTGGGCGATGACAGCTTCGAAGATGTTCTGAGGGCAGAAACATGTCGAATCGTCAATCACCAGCGGCTGGAAACAGCGAGGTTCGGGATAACACAATGCGGCTGCGCGGCCTGTTGGCTGCGGCCGGTGCTACGACTGCCATGGCGTTCGGATTTGGTAGCCTCGCGCTGACATCCGTTTTTATCAGGCCGCTTGAGGCGGAGTTTGGCTGGTCGCGAGCCGATATTAGCCTTGCCTACACGCTGTCAAGCGTCGGCATGGCCTTGGGCGGGCTGTTCTGGGGCCGGTTGTCCGATCGCCTGAATACCAGAAACCTGCTGTTCATCGGCTCGGCAGGTATGGTGATAGCGCTTGCCGCGATGTCCTTCGCAACTTCGCTCTGGCAGATCTATGCCGCCAATTTCGCGCTGGGCGGGCTCGGCTTTGCCTGTCTTTATGCGCCGGTACTTGCGGTAACCGGGCTCTGGTTCGACCGCCGCCGGGGCCTCGCCGTGGGGACCGTCACAGCAGGAGGAGCCCTAGGTCAAGGCATACTGCCGTACGCCGCGAATGCCTTGATTGATGGCGTCGGCTGGCGCTTCGCATATGCGGTGATGGCGGCGGCGACAATGGCTGCGCTGGCGATCCTTCTGCCTGCGGTTCAAAGGCCGCCCCTCGGCGACGTTCTTCCCGTCCCCGTGCGTTTTTCAACAGAGCCAGCTTTCCAAGGTGGCCGGATTTCTCCCGTGGCGCTCCTGTCTGCGGCAGCCTTTCTCTGCTGCGCCTGCATGGGGGTCCCGCTGATGCACCTCACGAGCTTCGTCACGGCCGTGTGCGGATCTTCGGATGTCGGATCGCTCAGCCTGTTGATCGCGATGCTGTTCGGCGCCGCCGGGCGGATCGCATTCGGGCTCCTCGCCGACCGGGCAGGCAACCTTGCTGCCTATGCACTGGCATCTTTCATTCAGACGGCATGCGTTGCGATTTTTCCCGCGCTAGACCAGCAGCTGAGCCTCTTGGTGCTGTCGGCAGTCTTCGGTTTTGGTTTTGCTGGAAACATGACCTGCCTGATCCTCTGCGTACGCCAGTTTGTGCCAGCCGAACGCTTTGGCCAGTCACTCGGCACTGTCATGCTGATCGCCTGGGTAGGCATGGGCATGGCCGGCTATTTCGGCGGCTTCGTCTATGACCACTTCGGCAGCTATAGGCCCGCTTTCCTAATTGCATCTGCCGCGGGCGCAGCCAATCTGGCCGTGCTGGCTGTATTGGCGTCGTTCGGTGCGAGAGCGCTGGCCCCATGCGGCGGCGGACTTCCAGATCCTGCAGTGGGCCACTGATTCAAGCGTTGGAATCGCTGAATTCCACGTTGGGTCAAACGCTGCAAACCTCGGCTTTCCTGCCAATTTCAGAGATCAAAGGGACGGAATGCCGCCGTCGCTAAACAAGGACCAACTGAGATGAGCCCAATCCACGACAGCATTCTCGACACGATCGGTGACACGCCGGTCGTGCGCCTTTCGCGCATAAACAACGGCGCCGCCTCGCTCTATGCCAAGATCGAAGCGTTCAATCCTGGCGGATCGGTCAAGGACCGTTTTGCCGCCGCCGTCATCCAACAAGCGGAGCGTTCTGGATTACTTCGACCTGGCCAGACCGTGATCGAGGCGACGAGTGGCAACACAGGCATTGGGCTCGCCATGGTTTGCGCCACGAAACGCTATCCTCTTGTTATCGTCATGCCGGAAAACGCCAGCCTCGAACGCCGCAAGCTCATGCGCTTCTTCGGTGCCAAGGTCGTGTTGACACCTGCCGTCGAGCGTGGCAGCGGCATGCTGGCCAAGGCGATCGAGCTGGCCGAAACGCACGGCTGGTTCCTCTGCCGGCAATTCGAGACGCCCGTCAACGCCGATATTCATGCCCGCACGACAGCGCTCGAAATTCTCGCGGCTTTTCAGGACCGTCCACTCGATTACTGGGTCACCGGCACAGGGACCGGCGGAACTCTTGCCGATGTGGCGCGAGTGCTCAAGCGCGAGCGGCCGCAAACGCGAATCATCGTGTGCGAGCCCGATAATTCGGCACTGCTGTCGAGCGGCATTCCCCAAAGCTTTGACGACCACGGACTGCCGACACGAGCGCACACCCGCTTCCGGCCACACCCGATGCAGGGGTGGAGCCCAGATTTCATTCCGCAAATTGTAGGCAATGCCATGGCCGACAACCTTGTGGACGAGATCCTGCCCGTTTCAGGTGCCAGCGCCCTAGAAGTCGCACGCCGGCTTGCGAAGGAAGAAGGAATATTGGCGGGCATCTCCGGCGGAGCAGCCTTGAGCGGGGCACTGGAAATCGCTCGGCGCGCCGGCCCGGACCAGAGCGTGCTCTGCATGTTGCCTGACACAGGCGAGCGGTATCTCAGCACGATCCTGTTCGATCATATCAGCGACGAAATGTCGGAGGCCGAGGAGGCGATCTCTCACTCTACACCCGGCTACCGCTTCGACCGGCCGCCATCCTTCGCGCTGTCATCGGCGCCCGCGAACGACATCCAAATCGATCCGTTGGCGCATGAGTTTATTGATGAGGCGATCAATGATTTGGAGCACCCGGTAGTCATGTTCGCTCTGACATGGTGCGAATTCTGCTGGACGGTAAGAAAGCTCTTCGATCGTGCCGGAATCGCCTACAAGTCCATCGACATCGATACCCCGGAATTCCAGAAGATCGGCCTGGACGGAGAAATCCGAAAGGCCCTGAGAGCCCGGATTGGCTCGCCTACAATTCCGCAGGTCTTTGTCGGCGGCGAGCATCTCGGTGGCTGCCTAGATACACTTGCAGCATGGCGAGACGGCACGCTCGGCGCCCGGCTGGAGTCTATTGGCGCAAACTACACACCCGGCGCATGTGCAAATCCCGACAGCCTGCTGCCCCGATGGATGCGGGCGGCGGCGTGAGACGCATCGTCGCTACCAACCCAGAACGAGGCAACACGGACGCCATCCGCTTCCGGTTCGGCTTCATGTAGACTTTTCCGTGCCGACCTCCCCGAAGCGAGGAGCAAGTCAGATCGCTCGCGTTTCTGAAACGAACGGTTTCGGCAGCGGCACGAACTTGATACATTCTACCGCTAATTTAGCAGGCGCACTGGGATCGGCAAAGTGTCGCTCGAAATTCGCCTCCTCGGAGATCTGACCGTCCTTCGCCATGGCGAGGTCGTTTCCTTGCCGCGTTCGAAAAAGACGCGGGCGCTGCTGGCCTATCTTGCGCTTGTCGAGCGCCCGCAGCGGCGCGAGCGCCTTTGCGAAATGTTCTGGGAGGTACCGGACGATCCTCGCGGCGCTCTTCGCTGGAGTCTCTCCAAGATACGGCAGGTCGTCGACCTCGGGCAGGGCGAGATCCTGCAAGCCGACCGCAACGCAGTTCGCCTGAACACCAGCCAAATGACGCTGGACATCGCGCCTCTCCGGGGTCTCGGCGCTCGCGACATAGAGGCCCTTGAACGGGAGCAACTGGAGGCCCTCGCCCGAGCGTTTCGCGGACGTTTCCTGGATGACCTTTCATTGCCGCGCTGTCCGGAATTCGAGGCCTGGCGCATTGCGACTGCCGACGAACTACACGTGACGCGTCTGCGCATCCTTCGCGTGCTCGTCGACCGGCTGGCGGATGATTGCCCTGCTCGGGCGCTTCCGTACGCGCATGACCTGCAGGCGCTGGAGCCCCAGGACGGCGCACTTCGAGCCGACATCCGCCGTCTAAGCGAGGCTGCACGGCAGTCCGCCATGGTCCAAAGCAGCGCCACGAGAACGGACACTCAGATCGCTCCCGCGGGTGAGACCGTCACTTCGACGCAGGTTCTGCCTACGCCGGAGATGCAGCTTGCTTCTCCGCCGGAAGTGGTGCTTGCGCAGGAGATCCGCCGGTGCACGACACCCGACGGCGCGCGCCTGGCCTACGCATTGAGTGGTCAAGGTCCCCCTTTGGTGAGGGCCGCCCACTGGATGTCCCATCTCGAGCTCGAATGGGACAGTCCGGTGTGGAAGCATTGGATCGAGGGCCTCTCCGCGCACTACCAGCTGATACGCTACGACCAGCGCGGCAACGGCCTATCAGACCGGTATCCCGCCGACCTTTCCTTTGATGCCATGGTCGCCGACTTGGAGAGCATCATCGATGCCGCTGGTCTGCGCCGCGTATCCCTGCTTGGCATTTCCCAAGGGTGTGCCGTCTCGATCGCGTATGAAGTAAGGCCTCCTGAGCGCGTGGCGGGAATGGTGCTGTATGGCGGATTTACCAAGGGCTGGCGCAAACGAGGCAATCAGCGCGAAATAGCGCGTCGCGAAGCCATGGGAGCGCTAATACAGGAGGGCTGGGGCCAAGACGACCCGGTATTCCGCCAGATGTTCACCTCCCTCTTCATTCCGGAAGCAACGCCGGAACAGAAGAATTGGTACAATGAGCTGCAACGCAGTACCGTCTCGCCGGAGATTGCCCATCGGATCTTCGAGGAAGGCGCCGTCATCGATGTGGACGACCTGTTGCCCCGAGTTCGCGTTCCGACCCTGGTGATGCATGCCATTGGGGATGCCGTCATTCCGTTCGATCATGGTCAGGCAATGGCTGGGAAAATCCCCGGCGCGCGTTTCGTTGCGCTCGATAGCGCCAATCACGTGCTGCTTGGTCACGAACCAGCGTTCGCAACCTTTGTGGATGAAACGCGTCGTTTTCTTGCGGACCCCGAACAGACGCAGCAACTCGCGGGTCCTCCGGCGTCCTTGGGAATCAACCGCTCTCGGCAGTACATAACCGTGCTTGCCGCGGAAGTGGTCAGTCCCATGCATCTCCTCGAAACAGAAGATCCGGAGGTGGCGATCCGCGAATTCCAGCCCCTCGAGGATCGCTTGATACAGGTCGTGGAGAGCCATGGCGGTACCATCACATCGTCTGCTGACGGGACAATCACGGCAGCATTCGGCCTTGCTCGCGCCACAGAGGATCACGCGTATCTTGCGTGCCGCGCCGCGCTCGCGGCTAAGCTAGCCGTGGAGGAGCTCTCCCACGGCGGCACCCGGTTGAGGGCCGGAATAGACACCGGCGAGGTCATCGTGCGGCAACAATGGACGAGCGAAGCCAGCAAGGTTGAACTGGCCGGCGCCGCGCCGCGTGCAGCCAACCGGCTGATGCGTGCCTTGCACCGTGCGACGATCGCCGCAACGGCCCGGGCGCGCGCAGCCGCCGGAGGCTATGTGCAGATGCACCGCTTAGCGCATTCGGAGCATCCGCAACTTGGCCGTGACGAACGTATTTACGAATTGTTGGGCGAGAACCACGCTCTGTCGCGCTGGCACCTGAGGGCCAACCGCGGCCTTACCGGATTGGTGGCGCGCGAGCTTGAGCTCAAAATGCTTCTTGCAACTTGGCGCCGGGTCAGGGAGGGCCACGGCCAGATCATTGGCATCGTCGCCGATCCCGGCATGGGCAAGTCGAGACTTGCCCACGAATTTCTCTCCCTCGACGAGGTTGCTGGTTTTACTGTCCTTGAATGCGGCGGTCTGGAGTTTGATTCATCGGTCGCTCTAGGCACTGTAAAGAAGCTGTTGCTCTCGGCTTGTGGCATTCGCGGCGAGGACGGCTTGGCGGACGCCCAGCGCCTGTTTGCCCTTAAGCAGGCGGAACTGGACCTGGATCCACGTCATGCGGCGCCGCTTTCATTCCTCGCGGACCTGCCGGTCAACGATTCTGCGTGGCTGCATCTCGATGCGCGGGAGCGGACCTCACGGGTATCCGAGGCGATGAGCGCTTTTCTGGTTGCCTTGAGCCGAGCCTCGCCCGTCGCCATGCTTATAGAGGATCTGCACTGGATCGATGCTGAGAGCGAGGCCGTGGTCAACAGGCTGGTCGAAGTGATGGGCGCCAACCGCATCATGCTTCTCGCCACCTATAGGCCGCAGTACCGGCATGAATGGAACCGCCGCGGCTATTTTCAGCAGATGAGGCTGGAGCGGTTCGCGCGGGACGAGATGGACCAGTTCCTCACCGAATTACTGGGATCCGATCCCAGCCTGGGTGAACTGCGGAAAACACTTGCCGAGCGGGCCGAGGGCACACCGCTCTTTCTGGAAGAAATGGTGCGCGGACTGGTTGCGGACGGTGCACTTGTCGGCCATTCGGGCCGCTACGAGCTCAAGACGCCGGTGGACTCCATCACCATCCCCTCGACGGTTCAGTCGCTCATCGCCGCACGTATCCAGCAGCTGGGTGACTCGGAAAGGCAGGTACTCCAAGTCGCTTCGGTTATCGGTAAGAATGTTCCATATCCGCTGCTGAGCGCGCTCTCGCCGCTGCCGGATGCCGAACTGGAATCATGCCTGGCCAAACTGCAGAGTCTGGAATTCCTGTTCGAGGTCCAGAGCTATCCTAACGTGGAATATACGTTCAAGCACGCCTTGACGCTCAAGGTGGCCTACGAATCCCTGCTGGCGGAGGACCGAAAAAGGCTGCATCGGGGTGCACTGCTTGCGATGGACACGCTCTATGCCGGATCGCTGAACCATCACGTCGAGGAAATGGCGGAGCACGCGCTTCGTGCCGAGGCGTGGGAACCTGCCGCGGACTATCTGCTGCAAGCGGCGGGTCGGGCTGAGGAACGCTCGGCCTATTCCGCCGCCGTCCAGTTCCTAGAACGCGCCCGCAAGGCAGTCGCCGCGTTGCCGCGAAATCCGAAAACTCTCGCCCAAGCAATAGCCCTGCGGGTGCGGATGCGGCCTGCCTACGGCGCCCTGGGTGCCTATCGGAAGGCGCTGCCGCAGCTGTTGGAAGCGCGCGAACTGGCCATGGAACTGGGCGATCCGCAACTCATCTCCGAGGTGCTGCTCCATTTGAGCTATCTCAACAGCTCCCATGGCCGCTACGAGGAGGCGCTGGAACCGGCCGACACACTCAAGCGCGGCGCCACGGCAAATGGCGTGCAGCGCTGCATAAGCGAGTCGGATCTGGCCACCTCACAGGCGCTTCTGATCCGCAGCGAGGCGCGGCAGGTGCTCGAGCGGCTTGTTCCGCATGAGGAGAGGTTCACCAAAGCTTGGCGTCTGGAGCGTTTCGGACAGCTCGGTGCGCGAGCGGTTTGGTACCTGGGGCATCGCGCGCAGGCCGAAGCGCGCCTTGGCCGTTTCGACGATGCGGAGCGTTCGCTTGCCGAACTCCAGAAGGTCGCGGCCGAAGTGGCGCGCCCGATCGACAGCTGCGCTGCCGCCTATTTCACCGGTGTGGTGGGTGTCCTGCGCGGGCCCGAGCCGGAGCTTGTCGAGGCGTTGCAGTTGTGGTCCTCCGAAGCTGCGACCAGCGCATCAATCCTTCTGCGGCCATGGCTGTTGACGATGCTTGGGCACGCGGAATTCCTGCTCGGCCGCAACTACGACGCGGGCGCCACCTTGGAAATGGCGGTGACCGAGGCTGAGCGGCTCGATCTTGCCCAGTTCGAATGTCACGCGCGCGCGGTGCTCGCATGCGTGCGTGCGCGCCTGTGTGAGCCGGAAGCTGCGGCCAATCTGGGCCATGCGCTCGAGCTTGCACGGGGACGTGGCGATCCGTGGAGCGAGATCATCGTACTGCGCGGTATTGCCGAGCTGAAACCTCCCAGATCAGCCATTAGCTGGCTCGAACAGGCCTGCAATCTTGCCAGGCGGGTTGAATTGCGGCCGGAGCTTGCCCGCTCCTTGTTGGCTCTCGGCCTCGCGAAGCGTCGCGGTAAAATTGCTAGCGCGGATGCCGCTCTCGCGGAAGCGGGCAGGCTCTACTCAGAAATGCAGATGCGCGAGGATTTTTCCGACACAGAGGTCCCGGCCGGAAAAATCGCGCACGATCGCATAGCCGCTACGGTGTGATCCCCCGCACCCAAGGATCTGCTTCGAAGGTTTGCGCTGCCCTTAGGGCAAGCAAGTCGCGGTCACGCGGCTCGCGATCGTGCGGTGTCGTGCAACAATATCCCACGGACCAAACGATCCGCCACAGATTTGCGTGGGTCAGCGGCCCCATATGTCCGGCGCCAGGAACAATCGCCCCGATCGCAGTCGGAACACGGGAAACGAGTTCCCGGGCGATGAGCTGCGTTGGAACTGGCGCAAATTCGCCACGCAATACCAGGACCGGAAAGCAAACCGGGCATATTCGCTTGCTGGCGTCGATTCATGGAACAATGCCTGGAAGTCCAGGCTGGCCTTCGGCAGAAACCGCACAAGCGCCACCTGCAGTTCCGGCTTCATCGCAGCGAATGCGCCGTCCCCACCCCAGTAGTCGATAAAACGAGCTGTCGCGGTCTGGTAACGGCCGTTGATCAGGCCGTCTTGAACGGCGCCTGCGATCCCCAAGATCTCACCCAATGCCTCGTGCCCCTCCGATTCCAGCTCGCGCAGCAGGTGAAAGGCAGAGGGCTCATAAAGCGAGAGGCTGGCTATTCGATGTGGACGCTTCGCAGCTATATGCAGCGCCAATCCACCGCCATAGGAATGGCCAACAAGATGCACAAGTCCCTCATGGCGATCGATCATTTCTGTGATGGCAGCGGCTTCGTCAGCCAAACGGAAAGCGGCGGAACCAGTCCAGGTTCCGCCGCCCGGCGCGCCGATCAGATCGGGTGCGCTGAACCGGAACGTGTCGTCGAGCCGCTCCAACAATGCGCGCCATTGTCGTCCGCTGCCGCCCGAACAGTGCAGGGCGATTACAAGCGGTGCGTTGCACGCCTCATGCGAGACATTGAACGTCGATGCGGCGGTCACCGAGCCCCGCCCTCCTCCTCCTTCGAAGGACGCATCCGACGGCTGGTATCACGCCTGCCAAACGAGGTGATCGAGTTGATCTCGAAGCGGGTGACGCCGACGTCGCGCAAGATGTAGTCTGGCAACTCGTAAAGCTGCCGACGATCCCCGTGGATGCGAATGAAACGCCAGACTGCGGCCAACATTGTTCCGCCGGCCCCGCGCAAACCTCGCGTTGTGGTGAGGGACCCGGATGGATTTACCATTGCACTCATTGTTTTCTCCATTGGTTGCGGGCCGCTGACTGCGGCGCCAGTGGGGACCTTTGTCGGGGTCGGCCGTGTGCCTCATCGTTGAAGGCAGCATGGATTTTTGCCGCGCCAGCGTTGTATTGGGCGGTCAGGCCGCGGCTCGGTGCGGAGCGGCGAGAAACATTGCCAGGTGCGCCGTCAGCGCCTCGGCATCGCGGCCGACACCGTCAAGGAAGCTGGAGCTTCGATGACGCATGAAATTGAGGCCGAGCACGTAAAGACCCGGATACGGGCAGACGCCGCCATCGTTCAGGATTTCGCCCTGGGCGTCGAAAACATCCAGCTTCAGCCATGGGTATTCCCGGCGATAGCCGGTGGCCCATACGACGGTCTCGATACCCTGGTCGATGAGGTCGATTTCGGTCGGCTCGGCGTTCAGAATCAGGTTCGGAATGGGAAGCGGATCGATTGGGCAGCGGCCCTCGCCGACGGCCGCGCGGTCGATCTTGGCCAGCACCCGCCTCAGCCTGCGTTCCGCCGCCGTGGTCGTGTCGGCGAGATCGCCGTTGAACCGAATGCGTGTATCGCCAGCGGCAGCCGCTCGACCGACAAGACGAACGCCTTGCCCCCCGAGACCGGCAAGGTCGAGTGTCCTGCGTTCGGGTGTGCCTATCAGCTGTAGCGAGGGCTGCCGTCTTGCTGCATCAAGATCCGGAACTTCAGCGACAGGCTTGGCAAGCATTCCCAGCCGGTCGAGCCACCACATGATGTCGTGCCCGCGGTAAAGCCTCGGTAGGCGTGTATGACTGCCGACCGACAGGGTCACTGGGCGCCCGGAGCGATTGATCTCTTCCGCAAGTTGTATGCCGGTCGCCGAGGCCCCGGCCACGAGAACGCCACCCTGAGGCAGTTGCTGAGGATTGCGATAGCCCCGCGGCACGATCTGCCTGATACGGGGGGAGATCTGCCTCGCTATTGACGGAATGCGTGGCCTGTCGCTGTATCCGGTCGCGACCACGATCGCACGCACGCTCCATTGGCCGCGATTGGTCAGCAGCCGGAAGCCTCTGTCGATCCTTTTGGTCGAAAGCACCTCCACACCGTCCTCTATCGGTGAAGTTGTCGAGCGCGCGTAATTCTCCAGGAATGCGACGGTCTCGGCCGTTGTCATGAAGCCATCGGGGTCGGCACCGCGATAGCCGCCGCCGGGCAGGCGCGTCATCCAGTTGGGCGTGAGCAGGCGAAGGGAATCCCACCGTTCACTGCGCCAGCGCTCAGCGATCCGGCCGCGCTCCAGCACGACATGGTCGATGCCGCTTTCGCTTAGACAATGGCTCATGGCGAGACCCGCCTGTCCGGCGCCGATGACGGCCACATCTGTGCGCTGCATGGAATCTGCACCCTTATATGGCGGGGACACCAGATCGCCGGCGGCATCCCTTCCTGGACGAAGCCGGCGATGTTGCTTCGATCAGAGATCAGCCTTTCACGGCAACCGAGATCGGCACGCCGTTGGTCAGTACGTCGAACACCGCGGAACGGGCACGCGACTGCATCACGATCTCCTCGAGCTTCTCGGCAGGAGCATCGCCCTTGATTTTGAAGGAGATACGGATGCCTTGATAGCCGTTGCGGACTTCATTTGAGATGCCGAGGATGCCGCGAAGGTCGATGTCGCCTTCCACTGTCGCTTCCACCTGATGAAGCGTCACCCCACGCACGGCCGCAATGTTCGCGATACCGGCTGTAAGGCATGAAGCAAGCGCGTGGAGAAGATATTCGACCGGCGTCGGGCCGTTGTCGGCGCCGCACAGGACCGCTGGATGGTCGCTATCAGCCTGGTAGGCCATCACGTGGGACTGCTCGACGCCGGCTCCGAAGAAGTTGGTCATCGTGCTGCTGCTGTGGGTGCCTGCAATCCACCGGCTTTTGGCACGGAACTGGAACTTGGCAAGCTCCGGCTGGCCCGCGACGGCGTTGATGGTGGCCAGAAGGGTGGGCGTATCAACGCCGTTCCTCGGCTCCCGCGGCGCCTTCTTCATGGAAGCCTTTTCCATGACCATTGTATCGTCCTGCATGTCATTCACTCCTGAGTTCGGATTTTGCGCGACCGGGATAGCCCCGGACGGCCAAACCTCGGCCGTCAGCGTTTGATGTGCAGTTGGAACGACAGTGGGAATCGAGAGGTTTTTTGCACCAGCCAGTCGTGAACAGCGCCAGATCCGCGATCCAGCGAAACGACGGGCCTTCAAACGCTTGTTTCCCGCAAAGCTGCGATCACCAGCAAGCGCTGAGAAGGCGTGCCAACCGAAACCGCAGGAGATCGGACCATGTCTCGTTCATTTGGGATAGAGACCCGGCCGTGCTCAACCGGTTGGGCAGTCATCGTTCGCGGACCAAACAAGGCTGAGGTGCCTGCCACATTGCGAAGATCCACACGTTTGCGGGCACCTTAAATCGCCCCGATCAATGTGGACGCAACGGCGCCCTTTAAACTGATACGTGTTACTCTGGAAGTCCCGCCCTACGAAGGCCCTCGGTATACCTATTCCGATCGTCCAATCGCCGGAACGGCGGCAATACGTCGGCAAGATTCGAAAGCCGCAGCGCCGGGTCGAACGCGCATAGCGGGCGATCATTTCCCTGGCTTCCGCGAGCCGCCCCGCCCAGGCATGGCCCGCCGCCACTACGCGCATCGCGCTCGCGTAGTTTGGTTGGTGCCGCAACGACCTTCCAGCCCACGCGACGGCATCGCCGTAGCGGCCAGCACAGAAATGAGCGAGCCCAGTGTTGAACTGCCAAGCGAACAGGCGCGGATCAAATGGGCTCAGCCGCATCGCAAGCGCGGCGTGTTCGACGGCTCTGTCTGGCTCGCCCAAGCAAACCTTCACCCAGCTGTTGAGGCCCAAGGCAGCTGCCAAGTTCGGGTTGGGAGCGAGCGCGCGATCGAGGCAAGCTGCGCTCTCATCGAGGTCACCACTTACATAGCCGAGGACGTACCCACCGTGGGAGAGCGCGACCGCATCGTCCCTCCCAAATTTCAACCGCTTTCCTGGCTAGTTGCCATTGGGGGAGTAACGTCCCCTCCTCTTTTGCAGCAGCCAGGAATGCCTTGCGGGCCTGCTCAGCTTCCATCTCGTCGAATATACGGCCATGCAAACGCGCACCGCGAGGTCCCACCCAGGGCCACGCTTCGTCCACTTCACCAGCTCCTCGCCGGCTGTCTTGGCGTTGTCGACGTTGCGGATGATCCGGGACGCTCGGTTTTTGACGGGGGCCGGAGGGCTGAACCAGTGACGAGACGTGAGGGGCCTTAGCGGCGGCTAGCGAGTTTCCTCTCCACTAGCCCGCTAGCGATGAGATGGTTAACCTTTTGTTAGCCATGTGTGGGACCGTGATGGGACTGTTTCCAAACGTTCGTCGACCGTTGTCTTGGCGGTCGGTACGAAGCCGTTATGCATCATCTTCCAGTATTTGTCGCCCTGGCCATTTCGCTTGTCGTGGGTTTAGCCGTGGCGATGGGTTTAACATGAACGCCAACACGCTCCCAAGCGAGGCTATTCGTGGTGGTCGAACGCAACTGACAGTCCGAAGGCCGGGGCCGCACCGACTATAAGGTAGACCAGCTTATCGTCAGTAACCAGCAGATGCGGAGCGCCCCAGCGCACCGGCGGCCTCCCCGCTCGCAATCCAAATAGACGTCTTTCAGCTGTTTGATTGGCATGTCAGCGTAAGCGAACGCGAGGTCCTGAGCGTCAGAAGCCGACAATGAAGCCGGACTGATTGCGATCAGCACGGTGCCGAGCGTCACAGGCGCGAGGGACTTAACAACTGACATGATCATTTTGAGATCCTCCCCAGCTCCCGTCGGTCAACATCCAGTCCTTGGGGTCGCAGGTGTAGTGCCGTTCGAAGGTCCCATCCGCGCGCCGCTGCTTGTCGAAGCCTCGATGTAAGGCTCGATCGCGCGCTCGTGGACCAGCCAAAGGGGATCTCGGCCGAGGCGTAGCCACTGCCGGCGGCCAACCGTTTCGGGATCGAGGCCGAAGCGATCCTGGTGCGCTGGATCGTCGTGCCGGCCGCCCCTGCCTCCGCATGACGGATGGCGCGGCTTCGCAAATCGCACATGATTTCGTCACGTGAGATGCCGATGTCGCCAAGGACGTCATCGGGTAAACGGCTCAACTGGTCCGTTGCCGACCAGAGAGCTTTTCGCTCGGCGCGGAGGCGTAACCACCTACATTCGCATGTCCACTGAACATCAACGCTATTCGCTCGAGAACCAGGCGATGGCCATTACGGAGTACGCGGAGCGGCGCGGATACACTATCGTCCAAACCTACGAAGACGCTGGGAAAAGCGGCCTGAGCATAAGAGGTCGCGACGGACTGAAGCAGTTACTAGCCGATGTCGTCACTGGCCAAACGACTTTCTCGGCAATTCTCGTCCTTGACGTCAGCCGCTGGGGCCGCTTTCCGGATACGGACCAATCCGCTCATTACGAGTTTCTCTGTCGTGATGCAGGCGTCGCGGTGGAATATTGCGGCGAACAATTCGAGAACGACGGCAGCATGGTCTCTGCGATCCTCAAGAATATGAAACGGGTGATGGCAAGCGAGTACAGCCGCGAGCTATCCGCAAAGGTCTCCAGAGCGCACCTGCAGCAGGCTCGTCTCGGATTCAGCCAGGGCGGACCTGTGCCCTACGGCGTCAGGCGACTGTTGCTGGATAAAGATGGCGAGCCCAGATGCCTTCTCGGCCCTGGAGAACAGAAGGGGCTCGCTGGCGACCGCGTTCTCCTTGTGCCCGGCCCGCCAAACGAAATCGAGCTTGTGAGGCGCATCTTCAATATGTTTGTTGCTGAAGGGCAGAGCATGGCCGGCATATCGGTTCGTCTGAACAAGGAAGGAGTGCCCTCCACATACGGGTATCCGTGGACGACCGGGCGCGTCGCATCTCTTCTCAAAAGCGAGTTGATGATAGGCTACTATGTCTACCAAGGTGGGCCTGATGATGGAGTGATCGTAACCTTTTCCATCCGGCCGTCTGGCCGCATCACATTGATATCCAAAACTTCCTTCATTGCTGGTATAAACGCGAATGTCATCGGGCCCGTTGATGACGATCTGACAGCGGTAGCCATCAAGCTTGATCTCATGAATCCACCCATCGCCTGACGGTGGCTTGGGCATCAGGGTTGGCAGCATCGGCGGAATGAACTCGAGGCGGCCGGCGCCGGTACTTACAATTTTACGCACCCAGTCAATACTAGGTACAAAGCTTATATTAGCCAGAGTGAACGTAACGATTTCCGCGTTGATGCCGCAACGAAAGCTGTTTGCCCACGTTGCCATTGATCCGAAGCTCCACCATGAGGTTCACATGGCCGACGACAAGAGCACGCGTGACCGAGACCGCCTGGGGTCCAGCCAGGACTACGACGTGGAGCATTTCGCGCAGCAGAATGACATCCCCGTGGATCAGGTCCCCGAACTGATCCGGGCCAGCGACAATGACCGCGCGGGCGTTGCGGAAGCCACCAAGGCCCTCCGGCGGGCGGGCGGCCGGAGCCGATCCGACGGCAAGGGAGATCCGCCAAAGAGCACGAATGCACCTCGGCGAAGCGAAAACTGATTGCCAAAAAAGGTGATGTCTCCAATGGGCGAACGAAATTCGGCCACCGACAGACCCGTCATCCTGGCTCGCTGCCATCCGCAATCAATCGGTAGCGGAAATGATTGCGAATGTGGTCGTTAAAGTAGCGGCCCTTCGCGAACGCGGCTTTGAATGCCGCAAAGGTCTCCGGCGGTACTCCCTCAAACTCGTACCGCTTGCCGCTGGCGACGAACCACACGGAAAGGACCTTGCGCTCCGGATCGTATTCCGTTTTGCGAATCGAGGTAGAGGGCATAAAGATCAACGAGCGGAAAAGCCGTCGTGTTCCCAAGAAGCCAGCCGCCAACAGCTTTGCGACCGTAGCTCTAGCTAGAACGCCGTTTGTGTCTCAGAGGCGCGACAACGCAAGTTCACCGGCCCGGCCAAGCGCCGACTATTTGACAAGCGCGCAAATGGCATATGCTGTCAGCGTCCAACCTGTTGGGGACGTAGTGGCTACATGCGCTTGTGCTACCCACCCCGGAGCTGGGGAAGTAACCGGCAAGCTCCTAGAAATTAGAGCATTTGAATTTGACGCGCTGGCACCGCCACCTATTACGACTTTTGGCTTGGGACACCAAGCCTGTGCGGACTTGTCTGGGCTTGTATCACTGGCACTTGCATAGTGGGTGATTTCCCAACCGCTGACGCCGTCCTTCCCCGCTGGACCCTCAGCCCCCATTGCACCTTTAGGACCCTGCTTGCCGGGCAGACCTGGTGGACCGGCAGGCCCTTGGGGCCCTGGGGGGCCCGCCGTTGCGCAACCTGCAAGCAACGCGACACATGCTAGAGTGGTAATAATTCTCATGACCACCTCCCCGGTTTCCCGGTGAGTTTGACGACAAAAACATTCGCCAAATCGCGCGAATGTATCACCACGCGATTGTCGTGGATAGGAACGCGATCGGCGGCGAACGGAACGTCGTATATGCGCCGTGACGACGGGCAGCCAGCAATCGTGGCGGAGAGTGTTGACGCGCTTCGCGATCAGCCGGCGTAGTGAGCGCATGATCTCCCCACGCATCCAGCCGGCCTCCCCGATGAAGGTCGACGGCAAGATCGGTTGGAGCACCGTAAGCGTGAAGCTCACCCCATCTGGCGCGGCTTGATATGGCTTTTGACCGCATCAAAACCCCGCATCGCGCGGGGTTTTTTCGTAACGGCGCCAAGGCGCGATGGAAAGCGAAAGTAGCGTGGATCTCGGCTTGAGTGTCTATTCCAGACGGAATTCGACAGCGTGCGCTTCAGCATCGGTAATGAGGCCACCGTCGACGGCGGCTTCGAATGCTTTGGCAAAATACTGATCATCGGAAGTCTGGTGATCCTGGCCCGAAAGATCGATCGGATACGCGCCGATCACCCTGCCCGTGATTTTCTCGACTACCGTCACGGTCCGCTGCATTGGTTGTTTCTCCAATTAAAAGGAACCTATAGCACAGAGAATAGGAACATCCACGACACCCGCTCGCGAGCGGCTTCGAAACATTCGAACTACACCACCCGATGGGACGATCTTCAAGGCGCAATTCCGACAACCGCCTGAAGCATCCGCAAGGCGACCAAGCTATGCTGCTTTCGGCATCCGCGACGTGAATGTCGCTCTGGTAATCGCAATCGTCGTGCCAGTATTGCCCGTGACGGTGTCAATGCGTGCTTCAAGCTGTTTGACAAGTGCCTCCACGATCGCTGTCCCCAATCCGGCATTTGGGACGTCGCCAGCGGCTTTGCCCCAGCCATTGTCCGATACGGTCAACTTCCAATCCTCAGCGTCGGTCTCATAGGTCACCAAAATAAGCGCATCGGCCTTTTCCATGGGGAACGCATGCTTGATGGCGTTGAGAACGAGTTCGGTCACGATCAGGCCAAGGCTCACGGCCTTCTGGGAGTCTATTCTTCCATTTTCCGCCGTAACCTTGACGGCAATAGCCTGTGCTTCCCCGACCATCGAAGTGGCCAAGCCGCTGCAAAGTTTCGACAGGTAAGAACCAACCTCGATTTCGTCGGCACCGGTCGAGGCATGGAGATGCCGCTGCACTTCGGCCACGGACAGCACGCGTTGATGGGCATCTTTCAGGTGCTGCCGCGTTTCATCCGACGTGACGGACCGAGCCTTCAGCAGCAGAATGCTGGCGATGATCTGCAAGTTATTGGCAACCCGGTGTTCCATTTCGCGCAGCAGCACATCCTTCTGCCGCAGCAGGTCTTCGGTGCGGCCGAGGAGCTCTTCCTTTTCCCTTTCGATAGCGCGGCGCGCCGTGATGTCATTGAAGGCGAGCAGGATGGTCGCGGCCGAACTGTGGTCGTAGAGGACCTTTCGCGCGTTGAGCAGCATCGTGCGCCGACCGATATTCGGGAAATCATGCTCGACCTCGAAGCCGTCCATGGCGGTCTTCTCGGGAATGATCGTCTCCAGGAGCAGGTGAAGTGCTGGAATGTCCCACTGGCCGTCGCCCAGTGCGTAGAGCAACGAGCCGTGCGTCTGCTCGGGGTCGACTTTGAAGGTCTGATAGAAGGAGCAGTTGGCCGCCAGCACGCGAAAGCTCTCGTCGAGCACGAGGAAGGGTTCGACGATCGTATTGACGATGGCCTGCGCCAGCGTCTGCGCGTCTTCGATATTTGCAATGGGGTGGAACAAAGGCTTCCAGGCCGATCCAGGGGTTCTTTCCCCTTGATTTTCTTTCTATCGGGTCGCCAGGCATCTGTCGCGAATTGAATCGGCCTGACACCACACAGCGCGCGGCCGGTCCACATGGGCATTTTTAATCAATGGCCTTGGAACGCCCAAGACGCTAACACCGGCTCGATGAGCCCCAGCACGCTTCAAGCATTCGATCTCCCGGAAACCACTCTCGAACTCGATGATGATGCGCTCTTGGATATCGTGCAGCGGCAGACGGTACGCTATTTCTGGGAAGGCGCGCATCCGGTCAGCGGTCTTGCCCGCGACCGGCAAAAGACCACAGGCGATCCCGCCAACGATCTCGTGGCGATCGGGGGGTCCGGTTTTGGTATTGCGGCCATCATCGTTGCGGTCGAACGCGGATGGATCGACCGCGTCGCAGCTTTATCGCACTTGCATGGCATGCTCGATTTCCTGGAAAACTCCCCGCGCTATCACGGCGTTCTTCCGCATTTTATGAATGGGCGCACTGGTGCGACTATTCCATTCCGCCGCAAGGACGACGGCGCTGATCTGGTCGAGACCACCTTCCTGTTTCAGGGTCTGATTTGCGCCCGCGAGTATTTCGTCAGGGCGGCAACCGAAGAAGTGCGCCTCCGCCATCGCGTGGACGCGCTGCTGTTAGAGGCCGAATGGAACTGGTTTGCACGCGGGACCCGGCAACTCATGTGGCACTGGAGCCCGAACTTTGGCTGGGCGATGGGCAGCCCGATCAAGGGTTGGAACGAATGCCTGCTGACTTTCGTGCTGGCGGCGGGATCGGCACGCCACCCCATTGATCCGGAGCTCTATCACGAAGGTTTTGCTGGTGGTCCCGGGTTTCTGAACGGGCGCGACCATGATGGGATCGTGCTGCCGTTGGGAATGAATTCTGGTGGTCCGCTCTTCTTTTCGCATTATTCTTTCTGCGGGCTCGATCCGCGAAACCTGAGTGACCGGTACGCCGACTACTGGCAGCAGAACCTCCGCCATACGCTGATCAATTATCGGCATTGCGTCCGCAACCCCCATGGCCATTCGGGATACGGTCCTGACTGCTGGGGTCTGACCGCGAGCCATGGGCCGCGAGGATACATCGCGAGTGCACCTGACAGGGACTTTGGCGTAATCACCCCGTCCGCTGCCCTGTCGAGTTTCCCTTATGCTCCCGGGGAAGCGATGCGCGCACTGCGCGGTTTCCTGACCAAGCCTCGAAACCGCATATGGGGCCGCTTCGGCTTTGTCGACGCGTTTTGCGAACCTCGCAACTGGTACTCCCGGACATATCTGGCGATCAATCAGGGGCCAATCATCGCAATGATCGAGAACCATCGTACAGGGCTTTTGTGGAGGCTGTTCATGGGCGCGCCGGAAGTACGCAGGGGCTTGGCGAGACTGGGCTTCACCAGCCAGCACCTCGACACATCAACGTCTGGCCAGGGGCCACGAGCTGCCGCGGGTATGGTTCCACTGGGTTGCACTTAGCGCCGCAGGGTGGTTTTGTCCCTGAGTGATCTGCTGGCAGGTCGGAGCAGTTCGCGAAGCGCGTCCCGCCGCGTCCTAGCTACTGCTCAGGATCGCGAAATGTCAGCGACTTGGTCTCGAGAAAGTCTAACTGCGGGCTCGAAGCGCTGTCACGTATTCCCGAAAACGATAGAATAGATAGCGGCACCAATAAATAACGCAGTCGACATTCTCATGAATAGCTGAAATGAAAAATACTCTCTCATCGCGGCCTCCCTTGTTTCTTATTAATTTTTCTCGGCCAAGATTTGACCATATCACATGAGGATACGATCTGGTAATTTATATTGGCGTCACGACGAAGATGATCAAATCAACGTCTGCGAGGAGTGCGTCGGCCCAGCATGTCAAAAGCGCCTGTCAAAACCATCCGTCTTCCCCTCAATTCCTGGTGAATCAGGCTGACGCGCTCCTCAGGAGGCCGCATAGGGAGGATTTGATGGCAGATCTAGGCACTGATCTAGCCCGCCGTGCCACCGGGTGCAGCGGATTTTTGCGTTATGGATCTCTCATCGCCCCGCAAATAACCGAAACCAAGCGGTCGCGCGCACTTTTGTGGAGCGCGCCTTTTGGGCGCCAGGCAAGGAAGTCGTCCACACTCATCCAGTCCACCGGATCTGAACCGGCTTGGGGTAGCTTGAATTCTACATAGAGATGCAATCCCCCGGCACGAAGACGACCCGCCACGTTCCGTTGGCATCGGCGGCAAGAGTGCAGGTGAGAGAGGTCATGGCAGAAACTCCTTCGGTACGAGCTTGCCAGACTGTCCGGGAAATTCCATCGCAACAAGTAAGTATTGACGCGCCGAGAGGTGCGGCGAATTGGGTTCGCCGTGGCTTGGCTTGATTCCGGCGGGCTGATCAGGCCTGGCCGAACTGGAATGCGGTCAGATCGTCATGGTCTCACAACGCTCCCTCGATCACCATGCCGGCGCGGATGCCATCAGCACCAATAGGATGACGGGCCAGCGCGATCGACCAGCCTTGGCGCGCTGTTCAGCCCGGCCCATGCCGGACAGCACGGCGACCAATGCCACCAGCTACACCACGGCGCGGGACTCGCGCTTTCGCCCTCTTCGGGAGAGATGCAATGTCGGTCCAAGGCACCGCTCGTCCTGCCGACCTCGCCATGTTGACCAAAGCACTTGATGGCGCTGCCGTGGGCAAAACTCTTGAAAAACATCCGCAACTGGAACTGTACACGCCTACATTGCTAGCACTACTTTGGCAGTTTTTTAGTTCTGGGAGCGTTTTGAGGATTCCCAAGAGCGGTTTTGCGTGATTCATGAGAGGTCGGCTGTTGGAGGGGCCGGCCATGAACAGGGATTGGCAACTCGATCTGGAGCGGTGGCTTGAGCCGTTCGTCTCGGCGTTGAGGCACAAGACGCGTGCGCGGATGTGTCCGGCCTATATTGCTAGCCTGATTGGCCCTGGGGATCGCAAGAGCGTCCAACCGATGGCGGCGCGCCATGCAGACGTCAACTATGACCAGCTGCACCACTTCATCGCGAGCGGCGTGTGGGATGCTGCGCCGCTGGAGAAGGTGCTGCTCGCCGAGGCCGACAGACAAGTTGGCGGGAACGATGCGTGGCTGATCGTGGACGACACCGCTCTCCCCAAGAAGGGGCGCCACTCGGTCGGCGTCGCGCCGCAATATGCCTCGGCGCTTGGCAAGAACGCCAACTGCCAGACGCTGGTGTCGCTGACGCTGGCCTCTGGCGAAGTGCCGGTCATGGTGGGGCTGCGGCTGTTTCTGCCCGAGAGCTGGACTTCCGATCCCGCCCGGCTCGACCGTGCCGGTGTGCCCGAGGACCATCGTGCCTACAGGACCAAGCCCGAAATCGCGCTGGCCGAGATCGACCGGGCTCGCGCAGCCGGCTTACGCTTTGGCTGCGTGCTCGCCGATGCCGGATATGGTTTGAGCGCCCCCTTCCGGCAGGCGCTCACCGAGCGCGGCCTTACCTGGGCCGTCGGTATCCCGTTCAAGCAGAAGGTCTATGCCGCCGACGTGGCGATGATCTTCCCGGTTGCCGGACGCGGCCGCCCGCGCCGCCGGCATATCCCCGATGTGAAGTCGATGACCGCGCAGGCGATGCTGGAAAAAGCCCAATGGCGGACGGTCAGTTGGCGGCGTGGCACCAAAGGCCGCCTCTCGGCGCGCTTCGCCGCTGTCCGTGTCCGGGTTGCAGATGGCCCACCCCAGCGCATCCGCGACATGGGCGCTCAGCATCTGCCCGGCGAGGAGGTCTGGGTGATCGGCGAGCACCGCTCGACCGGCGAGCGCAAATACTACCTCTCCAACTTGCCCGCCGACACCCCGCTCAAGCAGATCACAGGCGCCATCAAGGCGCGCTGGGTCTGCGAACAGGCGCATCAGCAGCTCAAGGAGGAACTTGGCCTCGACCACTTCGAGGGGCGCTCATGGACGGGCCTGCACCGGCACGCGCTGATGACGATGATCGCCTACGCCTTCCTGCAATCTCGCCGCCTCAAACAAGCGGGAGGGGGAAAAAAGAATCCTCGGCCCGCCGCCCCAACCGAGCCTACCCGCCGTCAGGCAAGCCATCCTCACCGCGCTCGCGCAGCCGCCCCCAATCCGTTGTCCCCACTGCCGCAGAACCCTCTCCGCTAAAAATCTGCCAAAGTAGTGCTAGGCCGTAGACTCATTAGCGCGCAGCCACAGCCGCATTGAGGCGAGCTGGACCATGGCGAGGAAGTTGGCGGCAAGCTTGTCGTAGCGGGTTGCGATGCGGCGGAAGGCTTGAGCTTGGAGAAGAAGCGTTCGATCAGGTTGCGCTCTCGGTAAAGGCGCTTGCTGAAGCAGGGCTTCCAACGTCGGTTGCTCTTCGGCGGGATGTTGGGCGTGGCCCCCTGGTCCTGGATCAGCTCGCGGATGCGGTCTGCATCATAGGCCTTGTCGGCCAGCACAATGGTGCGCGGGCCGAGATGGGAGAGGAGCGTGTCGGCGATCTGCCCGTCATGCGCTTGGCCTGCCGTCAGGCCGACCCGGATCGGGAGGCCATGCCGTCGACGACGACCGTGGATTTTGGTCGTGAGCCCGCCGCGTGATACGTTCTGGGCGACGCTGTCTACTGGGCGGACAGCAGCCTTCGCGGATGCTGGAAGCTCGCGAGCAGCCCTATGTCTTGGCGGTTCGAGGCGCTCACTTCATGCGCCGTGGAGGGGATCGTCTGTTTGTGGAACCTCGCCCGAGGAACTGGCCGGCGAGTTCGAGCCCGACGACTGGGTCTGTCATGCGGCAGGTGAAGGCGCCAAAGGCCCTCGGCTCTACGACGGGGCACGCATCCGCCGCCCTTGGACGTCAAGGCGGCTTCGAGCATTGGCTTCTCGTCCGCCGCAAGCGATCGACATCCGGAGAAAAAGCCTACTACCTGGTCTTCGCCCCGCCCGGTTCCTCCTTGGCCGAATTGGCGGCAGTGGCCGGCCTGTGCTGGGCGATCGAGGAGTGTTTTGGGGGCGCCAAGGATGATCTCGGACTTGATCATTGCGAGGCTCAGTCCTGGCACGGATGGCATCGCCATATGAGCCTGTGCATGGCCGCCCTGGCATTCCTCTCGAAGCTATCGGCTGATCTTCGCCGCAGCGCATGGAGCAAACCGAACGAAACGAGTCCAAAGGAGCCAATCGCCGCCTGATCCGGATGGCTGCGCTCGTCCCGAGCGTCCCCGAGATCCGCTATCTCCTCGCCCGGATCCTCATCTTCCCACCGACACAAAGCCCTTCATCATCGCCTGGTCGTTATGGCGACGACGACATCAGGCTGCGGCCACCATCTGTCACTACAAACGGCATCGGCATCTGCAACTGTAGTACTAGATCGGCCATGCGTCTGGACCTACCCACCGGGGTGTACCGCAATTTTTTCAAATTGATTCAGAATAATTTGCTCCTCGTAAGCCACGATCGCAACATACCTGGGATCAAGTAAGTCAAAAATCTCTCTGAGTGCGTTGTCAGTGCAGTAGC
>NZ_JAMYTB010000032.1:0-36853 GCF_040322275.1 Mesorhizobium sp. M0174 | reverse complement strand
CGCCAAAGGCTCCGCGCCAGCGCCCGTCGCTTCACCCGCCCAGCAGGGCACAACCCACGCCGGAAACGAACTCAAAACTGGATAGAAACTGGGGGCAACGTCAGCCGCTCAGCATCTTTACGGGTGATATTGCGATCACTAAGCCCAGATGCTGACGAACGATTTTCCGTCTCGACCTTTCGCGGCGCTACGCCTCGCTGCGTTAACAGCCTGATGCGCTCAGCGAATTTCGCAGCGAGTTTTGGATTGGAGCCAAATGCCTGACCGAGCTCATTGAGGTAATGGCTGGACGATCTGCCCGGAAAGGAATGCTCGTATTGATCGAGGACTTCTTGCAGCATTGGCTCAGTAGCATCCCGCCCGATCATGGCCTTCACCAGGTCATGCCATCCCCAATTCATCAAGACCTCGGGATCAACCAACCAGAGTAGCGATACACCAATCGCCGGGCTTAGAGCGCTGTTCTTCACAAGGTATGTCAGCGCAGATGGCAAGGTTAGGCTTAGATCGACTTTGTCGCGGTCATGCCACCGGGCAATCTGCGCCAGGTAAGTGGCGCCTGACGCGCGCGTAAGTGCCCGCGCGGTGAGAGGCCAGTGCCATTTGTGCGAGTCATACACGTTGATCTCGCATATCTTAGCCAGGCGAAGCGCCAGCTCCGGCTTCAACCGACCATCGCGCAAGGTGGCCGTAAAGTTCAGAAGTTCATTGGCAAACTCATAGTCGCCCGAGCCTATGGCATCGAGTTCCCTCAGCCCCCGCTTGAAGATTAGCGCAGACTCGGCGAGATTTGCTTGCAGCAACGCACGCGACAAGCTGGCGAACAGTTGGCTGCGACGCTGTACGTCGTCCTCACGTTCGACAAGCCGAATTGCCAGCACCGCCAACTTTCCGGCTTCGTTGTGACAGCTGCGTGTTGCTGCGAACCGCTTTACAACGCGAATGACGCTTTCCGGTGCTAGTACCTCGCAACGCTCCAGGCATGAGGACAACCGTCTGGCCGAATCGGGAATGGCCAACTCGAGTGCCGCAAACATCTCGATTGCACACCCTTTGAAGAGAGCGTCTGTGAATCGAAGCTGTTCTCTCTGCACATAGGCACCTCGCCTACTTGCATTGGTTTGAGCCGCCTCCCACGCATCGAGAAAGGCCAGTGTTGTACTATGAGCTTCGGTTTTCTTAGGCGCCGCAATTATGGACGTGAGCAGCCTCACCAAGGCGAGGAGGGGAATGACACCATCGGAAATTTTTTCGGATGCATGATACCTGTCAGATGACGACAGGGTGCTTTTCTTGCGCCGTTCCTCGATTTCTACCGATGCCTCTGCTTTTGACTTCTCCAGCTCCTTCAAGCGTTCGCTGAGGAGCTTTTGCTGGGCCTCATCGGTCGTAGGCCGTGGTGCGTCCTCGACCAACATCCAAAGTTCTTTGGGCAGGCAATCGAAGAATTCGGCTGTCCGAGATTCGTTCGCGCAGCGTGCGGCGACACTCAATGCAAAAGGGATGAGTAGATCGATGTGCCACGCCTCGCGTAGCAACCACATGCCATATCGTTGTGGTGCGACGACCTGAATGGTACGATCTGCTTCCTCCACCATGCCAAGGCTTGCCATGCGGACGGCACAGCGTAGCATAGCTTTTCGGTAGGTATCTCGGTGCGCATTGCCGGCATATTCCTCGGGAAAGTGCTCGCTGGGCTTCAGCCTTGCGGCGAGCTTCTTCAGTAGAGTTTTTGCGCGAGAGGGAGATACGAAGCCAGGGAAGGCTGTGAATGCCGCTGCAATCAAAGCGGGTGGCGCTTTTGCCAACGAGACCACTTTGTTCACGGTTTCTATAAGCTTCGGGAGGTTGCCGAGTACTTCTGTGGCCACGCAATGTTCGAATAGGCGGCTCGCTATCAGAAACCCATAGAAGGGCTTCCAATGACCAATGTATCGAGCGGCGTTGGCCGGTCGACTCCTTGCTAAGAGATAGAACGCGATCGACGCGTAGTCGTCGTGATCTGGTCCACCTCCTCCATTTGACTCCTTGTCCTGGTTGCTATGCCACCGGTGCCAATTATCCGCCCTCACGGCATGACCATAAGCTTCGGCGGCATCGCCATCGGCCAAATAGGCTACCGCCAATCGAGCATGGCGCGTGCCCGGCCAGCCTGTTCGTGCCTCGAACAGACGCCGAAGCGCTTCGGGGTCACCCAGACCGACTACAAGGTCGGGCTCTTCAAGCAGATAGTCCTCGCCGCGTTCATCAACGATGACCAGCGAAGCGAGCTCCACCAGGAGGTCAACGGTGGCGCTAAAGTCTCGGTCCTTTGCCGCTGCCCCTACCGCCGTCCGCAATCTGTTGAGCCGAATTGCCCGCTTCGCAAGATCGCTATCGAGTTCGGGAGGAAACCGTGTGTCGAAGGCAAGGCTCCGCAACAGGTCGGTTTTGCCCATAGCGAAGAGCAAGCCGGGAAGCGACCGAGCGGCGTAAACCGAAGAGACCTGCGCGTCTCTTAAACGAGCCACAACTCCGTCGAGAAGGGAGAGCTGCTGCCCATAGGTCTGACGGACCAGCGTTTCGGTCGGCTCATCGCGAAAGATAAGGCCGTGCCTTGTGCGCTCCAGTAGTGGCGAGAGATCCGCAGCAAAGCTCTCCACCTCGGACACAGTGATTCCAAATGCCGTTGCGATCTCATCGGTAGGAACTGGTGGGGGCAGTACGGACAAGGCGCAGAGGAAAGCCGCAATCTCTTGGCGAGTACTGCCCTTGTCGTCAGCCAGGGATATCGCTTTTTCAATCCGCTGGCGGATGAGATCGTTCAGGTCGATATCGGTGGTAATGGTGTCGACCTCGGCGAGTGACCGATCGGGTTCGATCAAATTGGCCATTACTCGTGGATTGCCATTTGACCGACGGTGGATAGCCTCGACCTGGGCTAGGGTGGCTTCCGGGCGACGCTTTTCGATGAAGGAACGGCTCTCGGCAGAAGAGAACGCATTAAGTGCGAAGTCACTGCACTGACTTCGGCCGATTGCCATTGCGCGCCGTTCGGGCCGACCCGTGGCAACGCAAACCAGGCCGTCGACGGGCGAAGACAGGTGCGAAAGACCTTCCAGCAACATCTGAGGGAACGAAGCTTGTCCTCTATCCCTCGCTTCCATTCCGGCATTGTCGGCAGCGTCGATGATAATAACCAAACGCGCCTTCGGTCGAGCGCGGCGTACAACCTCAATCGCCTGTCCAAACCGTTCGATGCTTCGTCGTACTACTTCGGTCGGATCGGAGGCGCCCGGTAGAATCGGATCGCATAGGCCGCGACAGGCAAGTTCGTTGACGATATGCATCAATCCCCGTTCGGGGCGATGTCGAACATCTAGGGGCGAGCGATAGGCGCCGCCTCCGAAACAATCAAAGACCACGACTTCATCAACCGTGCCGAGCCGGGCTGCCGCACTCTGCACAAACACGGTCTTTCCGACGCCGCCGGTGGCGTGGACAAACCATAAGCCGGAGCTCGCCATGCCGTCGATGAAGCATTGCAGCTGTTCACGTTCAACGATCGGGCCAGGCTCGGCAAACGCCTGTGGCGTTGGAAGCAGATCGCTTTCGTGTGCGATTCTTAGCGCTGCCAATACGTCAATATTGATGATGACGTTGTTGTTGTGACCTGAGTGACCTGCCTTGTTGCGCACAAGCTGCTGAAGCTCTCCCAATCTGGCACGTGCCAACACATCGTTGGAAGCAGACCAATCGGCGACGATTCGGGCATTGCCCTTTTCGACGGCGTTTAGGTCGCCTCCTCCGCCAATGAGTGACACCTTTGCCGCAAACGCCTTGCGATGGTCGCCATCCAAGGGAATGACAGCTAAGATTTGATTGTATTGGGCGCGAACGTTTTTCTTGGAGGGCACGGTTCCTTCGGCCAACGCAGATATTGCATCGGCCAGATCGGAACCCACGGGTCGATTAGTATAGATCGCATAAGCAATCTTGCCCGCCACATTTGCTTGGTCGGGTTTCGACAGAAAGCCGGCCTCCGACTTAGCAAATTTCCCAAGCGTCTTAGCTACATCGGAGGCCAGAAATTTCGTGGTTTCTCTGGCAATAGAATACTTGAACTGCGCTATTTCTATGCGCGTAGCATCCTGAAAGTTGGGAACGGCACCAAAATAGAACGTGGCATCCGCAATCTCGATAGTGTCCTGGCTGGCGCCTTTTTGATCTTCAACTGCCAATCCCTCCACGGCGATTCCGCAAAGTTGGTCGTGCGGAAGCAGCAAGCCAAGCGCGCGCCTCGCCAACCATGCTTCGTGGTATTGGTGCCCGTCGCGTGAGGCACGTACCTTATCGACGGCAATGTTTGCCATAGGTCTCCATACCTTCGGTTGACGAGCTTGCTAGTTGACGCCAGCGCCGAAGGGGAGGCGGGTCAATCAATAAAACAGAATCGCAATCTCGAATCTAATTCCCAAAAATGTTTCAGTGCAATCCTCGACTAGTAATGTTTACTTGTGGGAAAGCGCACACCGAAACAACGCGCACCGCACTATGATTCTCGTGAAGCTGCTAGGGCGCTGGCACCTAGATGGTAGGGAAGACCGAGCGACCTAATGTCCGCTTCGTGCGCAACGCGGTCGTACACGACGGCACCTGGCAAGAAATCTCGGACGCCCATAACTAGGCCATTACCCCTTGCCAAACCCCTCCACCTTCCCCTAATCTTCCTCTGAGAAAACCTTTTCCCAAATCGCGTCGCATCCGCTGACCTCACCATCCAGCGTTTTGCAGGGCTATAAGAGAAAAGCTTTTCTCACCTGGGAGGATCGATATCCAAATCAGGGCGTCCGACGCCCAGCCAGCGCCCACCAAGACCCCCGTCACTCTCCGCGAGGTGGCGGCACTCGCCGGCGTCAGCGTTGCCACGGCCTCAAAAGCGCTGAACGGGCAGGGGCGGATGACGGCCGAGACGCGGACCCGCATTCGCGAGACGGCGCAGCGGCTTGGCTTTCGCCCCAACAGCCTGGCGCAGAGCCTGTCGCGGCGGCTCCCTTACCGTCGGGCCCGCTGACCAACGACCTATCGCCGCGTCTTCGGCGCGCATTGGTGACGGTTCACCGCCTCCATGACGCAACTCTGATGTCTATTATCATCGTGCGATGCCAAGCCGTTGCGTGAGCGGATGCGGGTAACATCGGCGAAATGGAACAATCCGGCAGCCGGCGGGTTTGTAGGATGAAGGGCGATCTGTTTCGGAGGAAGATTACGATGAAACGCGTCCTTGCCCAACATGCGGTGCGACTGATGCTCGGCGCCGCCTGCCTGCTCACAGTTGTCGAGATTCCCAACCCAATTGCGCCGTTGTCGCTTGTGTCCGAGGCAAGGGCTGCCACCACCGTTTCGATCAGCACATTCTACGAAGAGCTGTCTTCCTATGGTGATTGGGTCTCGTATCACGGAGCGACCGTTTTCGTGCCGGTTGATGTGCCTGACGATTGGCGTCCGTATACCGTTGGACACTGGGCCTATACCGAGCAGTATGGCTGGCTGTGGGTATCGGACGAGCCATTCGGCTGGGCGACGTACCATTACGGCCGGTGGGGCTATGCCGACGATATCGGCTGGTACTGGGTTCCGGGCACTCGTTGGGCGCCGGCATGGGTGAGTTGGCGTCGTGACAGGGAGCACATGATTTGGGCTCCGCTGCCGCCGCGCCGCGATCCGGATTTGATTTCAATCGAGGTGACCTTCGACACGACGCCGGATTATTACTGGGTTGTGGTCCCCACCCGCGAATTCCTTGCTGCGGACATTTCTACCGTCGTTATCCGTGATGAGCCGGAGTTTGTGCGCATCGTCGAGGCGGCCGAGCCGGCCGGCGACGTGACGATCCGGAACAACGTGGTGATCAACAAAGTCATTGATGTCGATGTGATCGAAAAGGAGACGAACCAGAAGGTGACTGCCGTCAAGGTCAGCAAGACCGACGCGCCCGAGCAGTCCGGCAAACTGGAAAACGATACGGTCGCTGTCTTTGAGGGCGAGGTGAAAGCCGACCCTAAGGCCAAACCAGCTAAGCTCAAAGACATCGAGGAGGTGAAGCAGGTTCAGGCTGGCCGCAAATCGAAGCCGACCGAAGGTGCTGCATCGACCGAGCAGGCCAAGCCCGAAGAAACCGCCAAGCCTGAGAAGCCGAAGGTCGGCGAGCAGCCCGCCGCCGAGCAGCAGCAGGGCGAGCCGGAACAGGCGGCCAAGCCTGAGAAGCAGAAGACCAAGAAGCAGCCCGCCGCCGAGCAGCAACAGGCCGAGCCCGAACAGGCGGCCAAGCCTGAGAAGCCGAAGTCCAAGAAGCAGCCCGCCGCCGAGCAGCAGCAGGCCGAGCCCGAGCAGGCGGCCAAGCCTGAGAAGCCGAAGACCAGGAAGCAGCCCGCCGCCGAGCAGCAGCAGGTCGAGCCCGAGCAGGCGGCCAAGCCCGAAAAGCAGAAGGCCAAGGAGCAGCCCGCCGAGCAGCAGCAAGCCGAGCCGGAACAGGCGGCCAAGCCCAAGCCGGAGAAGCAGAAAAACAAGGCGTGCGATCCGCAGACTGAGAGCTGCTAGCCGTACGGGTAGACTACGGCACCGCGATTATTCGATCGCGGTGCCGCTGAGCGGCCATTCCCCCCTTGCCATCCCCACATCCTTCGTCCTAATCTCTCCCTTGAGAAAACCTTTTCCCAACTCGCCTCGCATCCGCTGACATCACCGATCAGCACCCTGAGGGGTCATAAGAGAAAAGCTTTTCCCACCTGGGAGGATCATGTCCAAATCATGCCGTCCGACGTCCAGCCAACGCCCGCCAAGCAGCCCGTCACCTTGCGTGAAGTGGCGGCCATTGCCGGCGTCAGCGTTGCCACGGCGTCCAAGGCGCTGAACGGGCAGGGGCGGATGACGGCCGAGACGCGAACCCGGATTCGCGAGACGGCGCAGCGGCTTGGCTTTCGCCCGAACAGCCTGGCGCAGAGCCTGCTCAGGCGGCGCTCCTTTACCGTCGGGCTGTTGACCAACGACACCTATGGCCGCTTTTCGCTGCCGCTGATGGCCGGCGTTTCCGATGCGCTGGTCGATGCCGGCGTCTCGGTGTTTTTGTGCAATGTCGAGGACGACCCGCGCCTTGCCCAGCTGCATGTCGATGCCATGCTCGACAAGCGCGTCGACGGCATCATCGCCACCGGCAAACGCATCGACCGCCACCTGCCGGTCGACCTCGCCAATCTCGGCATTCCGGCGATCTATGCCTTTACCGAGCCCGATCCAAACGCCATCGCTTTCGTGTCCGACGATGCCGGCGGGGCGCGGCTGGCGGTCGAGCACTTTTGCCGGCTCGGGCGTAAGCGCATCGCCCATGTCAGCGGTCCGGCGAGCTTTGCCGTGGTGCATGCCCGCGCCGAGGCCTATCGCGCGGTGCTGGCCGAGAACGGCTTGCAGGTCATGGAGCCGCTGCTTGGCCACTGGTCGGAGGCCTGGGGGCATGAGGCGGTCAAGACGCTGTTCGACGGCGAGGGGTTTGACGGCACGCGCGAAAAACCGGACGCGGTGTTTTGCGGCAACGACCAGATCGCGCGCGGCGTCATCGACGCCTTGCGCGAGCGCGGTATCGGCGTGCCGGACGAGGTCGGCGTCATCGGCTTCGACAATTGGCAGATCGTCGCCGAGGCGACCCGGCCGCCGCTGACCTCGGTCGACATGAATCTCGCAGCACTTGGCCGCGAGGCCGGCCTTGCCCTGCTTTCGCTCGTCGGCGGCGAACCCGCTTTGCCGGGCATCAGAAAACTGCCGTGCCGGCTGGTGGTGCGTCAGTCATGCGGCCGTCCGCCGGACGGCTGAAACGAAACGGGCCGTGTCGATTGCAAAGCGCTGGGGTGCGGCCGAGTTAAAACCATGTGGAGGAGAAGCATGAGAACCACCATTACCGGGCTCGCCATCGCCGCGAGCATTTTGGGCACGCTGGCAACAGTCGGTCCGGCCGCCGCCGACACCGCCAACATCTGGGTTCGCGCCGACGGCTCGAACTTCATGCCGCGCATCGTCGATGCCTTCAACAAGGGGCATCAGAACCAGATCAAGCTGGACATCATCCCCAATGCCGAAATCATCCCGAAATATGGCGCCGCCGCCGCCGGCGGCACCGCGCCGGATGCACTCTCGCTCGACCTGATCTACACGCCGTCCTTCGCCGCCGCCGGCCAGCTCGAAGACATCACCGACTGGGCGAAATCGCTGCCCTATTTCGCCAGCCTGTCGCCGGCGCATGTCAAGACCGGCACCTATGAGGGCCGCATCTACGGGCTGCCGTTCTCGGCGGATTCCTCGGTGCTGATCTGGAACAAGAAGCTGTTCAAGCAGGCCGGCCTCGACCCCGAAAAGGGCCCGACCAACTGGGCCGAGATCGAAGCTGACGCCGAAAAGGTCAACGCGCTCGGCGGCGACATCAAGGGCTTCTACTTCTCCGGCAATTGCGGCGGCTGCAACATCTTCACCTTCACGCCGCTGATCTGGGCCTCGGGCGGCGACATCCTGACGGAGGACGGCTCCAAGGCGACGCTGGACACGCCGCAGATGCGCGGCGCCATCGACCTCTACCGTTCGATGGTCAAGAAGGACCTGGTGCCTTCAGGCGCGCAGACCGACACCGGCTCCAACTTCTTTGCCGCCTTCGCCACCGGCAATATCGGCATCTCGCCGTCCGGCGCCTTCGCCATCGGCGCGCTGAACACGCAATATCCCGACATCGACTACGGCATCACCTTCCTGCCCGGCAAGGACGGCGGCTGGTCGTCGTTTGCCGGCGGCGACAATTTCGTCGTCACCAAGGGCACCACCAAGGTCGCGGTGGTGAAGGAGTTCCTCGATTTCGCCTATTCGCTCGAGGGCCAGACCATTCTGGCGAAATACGGCAGCCTGCCGGTGCGCGGCGACATCGCCAATGAGGCGCTGAAGGACCTCGACCCGCGCTATAAGGTCGCCGCCGAAGCCATGGCCAAGGGCCGCACGCCCTATTCGGTGGTGTTCAACGACCTGATCAACTCGGCCAACGGTCCGTGGAACCAGATGATGAACGAGGTCTTCTTCGGCGAAGACGTCGACGGCGCCATCGCCAATGCGCAGGAGACCATGCAGTCGATCATCGATTCGGCGCCGCAGAAGTAAAGCGCCGGCGCCCACCTCCCCCTCGAGGGGAGGTCGGACCGCAGGTCCGGGTGGGGTCATCGCGGCAGTGCTCGACGCTCCTTTGATGTCGGCGCGCTTCGCGGAGGACCCCACCCCCCGGCAGCCCCTTAACCTCCCCCTTGAGGGGAGGTCGGACCGCAGGTTCGGGTGGGGTCATCGCGGCCGTGCTCGACGCTCCTTTGATGTCGGCGCGCTTCGCGGAGGACCCCACCCCCGGCCTTCGGCCGGACCCTCCCCTCAAGGGGGAGGGGGACGTAGCGCCAATGGAACAACAGGCATGAGCACCATCACAGTACGCCGTTGCAATGCTGGCTCCCCCTTCTCCCCTTGTGGGGTCCGAAGGACGGGGCGAGACCAGTGGCTCGCCCCCGGGCGGTGTCGCCGAAGGCGACGGATGAGGGGTGCTCCAGCTTGGCACCCACGGCAATCCTTCCAACACCCCTCATCCGTCTCGGCGCTGCGCGCCGATCCACCTTCTCCCACAAGGGGAGAAGGGAAGGCGAGCGGCCAGCCATGACCACCATCACAGCAATCTCCGCCCCGACGCGCCCCCGCAAACTCGTTGGCGCCGGCCGCCGGCAGTGGATCGGCCTGCTCTATGTCGCGCCGGCCGTTGCGCTTGTCGTCGTCTTCTTCATCGTGCCGCTTTGCATGACGGCCTGGATGTCGCTGCACAACTGGCCGCTGATGGGCGCGCACAGCTTTATCGGCCTCGACAATTACTGGGCGATCCTGCGCGACACCCGCTTCTGGAACGCGCTGAAGTTCACCGGCTACTACACGGTGGTGGTCACGATCGCGATCTTCGCCGTCGCCTTTCCGCTGGCGCTGTTCATCGAAAGGCCGCGGCAGCTGACCGGCTTCTACCGGACGTCCTTCTTCATGCCGGCGGTCATCGGCTTCGCCTCGGCGAGCCTTTTGTGGTCGTGGCTGCTCAACGTCGATTCCGGCCTGTTCAGCCCGGCCGCCTTCGAGCTTGGCCTGACCGAGAAGAAATTCAACCTGCTGGCGACCTTCCAGCCGGCCTTCTAGTCGATCATCGCCATGGTCGTGTGGAAGGTGGCGGGCTTCACCATGATCATCCTGATGACCGGCCTGCAGTCGATCCCGCCGGATCTGCAGGAAGCGGCGATGATCGACGGGGCAGGGCCATTCGCGCGGTTCCGGGCGATTACCTTGCCCTTGATGCGCCGCACGCTGGCGCTGGCGCTGATCCTGTCGGTGGCCGGCTCGATCCTCGCCTTCGACCAGTTCTACATCATCCTGCGCGGCGGCCCGCGCAACCAGACGCTGACCGCCGTCTACTGGATCTTCAACCAGTCCTTCGTGTCGTTCAAGCTCGGCTATGGCGCGGCACTTTCGATGGTCCTGCTGGTCATCCTGGTGGCGCTCAGCCTCATCCAGCTGCGGCTGCTGCGCCAGCCCGAGGGGGTCGACTGATGGCGCAGGCAAGGAGCCGCAACCGCCGCATCGGCATGCAGATTGCCGAGCACTCGACCGGCATCATCGCGTCCATACTGTTCCTGGCGCCGATCGCCTGGACGGTGCTTTCGGCCTTCAAGCCGGCGCAGGAAGCGCGCCAGCCGCCGCTGCCGCCCTGGCCGACCAGCGGCATCTCGCTCGAGAACTACGCCACGCTCAACACCTTCGGCGATGGCCTCTGGCTGCCGGCGCAAAACAGCATCTACGTCTCGGTCATGACCGTGGTGCTGTCAGTGATCGTCAGCGTGCTCGCCGGCTACGGTTTCTCGCGCTTCCGTTTTCCGCTGAAGAACCTGCTCTTCGTCGTCATCCTGTCGACGATCATGATCCCGTTCCAGTCGATTCTGACGCCGATCTTCCTGGTGCTGACAAAAATCGGCCTGCACAACACGCTGACCGGGCTGGTCTGCGTCTATGTCACGCTGCAGCTGCCGTTCTCGATCTTCATGATGCGCAACGCCTTCGACGCGGTGCCGCGCGAGATCGAGGAGGCCGCGCGCATGGACGGCGCCAACAATGTCACCATGCTGTTGAGGGTGATGCTGCCGCTGGTCTGGCCGGGCATCGTCACCATCGCGCTGTTCGCCTTCCTCGGCGCCTGGAACGAGTTTCTGGCGGCCCTCGTGCTGATGACAGACCAGTCCAAATTCACGCTGCCGATCATGATGACCGCACTCCAGTCCGGCCGCTTCGGCGCCATCGACTGGGGTGCCGTGCAGGCCGGCGTCACCGTCATGATGGTGCCGTGCCTCGTGCTCTTCCTATTGCTGCAGCGCTTCTACATTCGCGGCCTGATGGCAGGGGCCGTGAAGTGACCAATCGAACCGAACCGGAGTGAATTGATGACCGCATCGCAATCCGCCAGTCAGGGCGTCAAGCCGAAACTCGCCTTCCGCCCGCTGCCGGTGCCGCAGGTCGACGTGCGCGGCTTCTGGGGCGACCGCGTCGATGCCGTCGCCTCGAAGACCGCCGGCATCCTCTACGACCGCTGCGTCGAGGCGCGCATGCTCGAGCAGATCGACCCGGACCGGCCGTCGCCCGGCGTCGTCATCCCGTTCCACTCACCCTCGCCGGACGAGGCCGCCACCGCCGGCAACGAGTTCACCGGATCGACGGTGACCACGCAGATGTTCTGGGACTCCGATTGGGGCAAGACCATCGAGACTGCCGCCTATTCGCTCTACCGTCGCCGCAACGAGGAGCTGGAGAAGAAGATCGACGCCGTCATCGATATGTACGGCAAGCTGCAGCAGCCCGATGGCTATCTGTCGAGCTGGTACCAGCGCATCCAGCCCGGCCTGCGCTGGACCAATCTGCGCGACTGCCACGAGCTCTATTGCGCCGGCCATCTGATCGAAGGCGCCGTCGCCTACTACCAGGCCACCGGCAAGCGCAAGCTGCTCGACATCATGTGCCGCTATGTCGACCATATCGCCGAGACGTTCGGTCCCGAGCCCGGCAAGAAGAAGGGCTATTGCGGCCATGAGGAGATCGAACTGGCGCTGGTCAAGCTGGCACGGGTGACCGGCGAGCGCAGATACATGGACCTCGCCAGATATTTCATCGACCAGCGGGGACTTGAGCCGCATTATTTCGACGAGGAGGCGCGCGCCCGCGGCGCCGACCCCAAGGCGTATCATTTCAAGACCTATGAATACAACCAGTCGCACAAACCGGTACGCGAGCAGGACAAGGTCGTCGGCCATGCGGTGCGGGCGATGTATCTCTATTCGGGCATGGCCGACATCGCCACCGAATATGGCGACGACACGCTACGGGTGGCGCTCGACCGGCTTTGGGACGATCTCATGACCAAGAACCTCTACGTCACCGGCGGCCTCGGGCCGTCCTCGCACAATGAGGGTTTCACCGCCGACTACGACCTGCCAAACGACACCGCCTATGCCGAAACCTGTGCTTCGGTCGGCCTGGTGTTCTGGGCGAGCCGCATGCTCGGCATGGGTCCCAATGCGCGCTATGCCGACATCATGGAGCGGGCGCTTTACAACGGCTCGATCTCCGGCCTGTCGCTCGACGGCTCGCTGTTCTTCTACGAAAATCCGCTCGAAAGCAGCGGCGCCCACCACCGCTGGAAATGGCACCGCTGCCCGTGCTGCCCGCCCAATGTCGGGCGCATGGTCGCCTCGATCGGCAGCTATTTCTATGGCCTGTCGGACGACGCACTCGCCGTCCATCTCTATGGAAACGGCACGGCTCGTTTCGATATCGCCGGCCGGCAAATAGAGCTGACCCAGACCAGCAATTATCCCTGGGACGGTGCGGTCTCGATCTCCGTCGAACCGGAAGCGCCGACCGCGTTCACCTTGCACCTGCGCCTGCCGGGCTGGTGCCGCAAGGCAACGCTCAAGGTGAACGGCGCCGATGTCGATCTGGCTACTGTCACCAGCGACGGTTATGCCGCGGTCCGCCGCGAATGGCGCAAGGGCGACCGCGTCGAGCTCGACCTCGAAATGGCGGTCGACCGTCTATACGCCAACCCCCAGGTGCGGCAGGATATCGGCCGCGTCGCACTGGCGCGCGGGCCGCTGATCTATTGCGTCGAGGAGACCGACAATTCCAGCCAGCTGCACCGCATCGCCCTGCCGCGAACGGCCGACATCGAGGCGCATCAGCAGCCGAATCTTCTGGGCGGCGTCGTGACACTTTCGGCGATCGCCAAAAAGGCGGCTTTCGAAAACTGGCAAGAGGGGCTCTACCGCACCGAACCGCCGGCGGTCGAGGAGGCAAAAGTCACCGCCGTGCCGTATTTCGCCTGGGACAACCGCGACCCCGGCGAGATGCTGGTCTGGCTCAGGGACGAATGAAGCCCGGCGGCAGCGCCCGACCGATCTCCTCGGCCACAAGTTCCTGCAGCTGCCAGAGATTGCGGTCGCGGATGCCGCAGGCGTCGAGATGGCGAATGGTCTCGAACAGATATTCGGCGCCCGAACCCCAATGGCCGACGGCCGTTGCCAGGGTCGCCGCTATCGCTTGCTTTTCGAGCTTTCCTGCATAGCGCGGATTGGCGCGATCGACAACGAAACCAAGCGCTTGGCCCATGCCGCCGCCCGTCCTGACCTGCAGCCAGCGCGGCACGTTGACGGAGGGCAGGATGGTCATCTCGCGGCGCAGCAGCGCCTCGAGATTGGCCGCCACGGGCTCGGCGGTCTCGAACACCATGCCCTGGCATTGGCCGCCGCGGTCGAGCGCCATCATCAGGCCGGGCTGCTCGACGGTGCCCCTGAAGCGCTGCACCGTAAAACAGAACGAACGGTGCCAGCCCGTCGCCACGGCCCGTTCGCCACCTCTGACCTCGCCGGCCGGCTTCCACAGCAGCGAGCCATAGGCGAACAGCTTCACCGGCCTGGCCGGCGCGCCGGCCAACACCTCGTCGCGAATGCGCGCGTAATCGGCATCGGTCATGTAGACCATGCCCGGTGTCGGCCCGGCATCCTCGACCGCACGCAAAGTGCGGGCGACCAGCGCCTCGGTCAGCGCCATCGGTGTCTTGCGCGGCGAACGCCGTGATGCGGCGGAAATGACCTTGCTCATCCTCATGCTCTCAGCCTTGCCGCCATGTTGCCGAAGGCTGAAAGATTCTCAAGGGCCGAGTACACCAGCGCGGTATCAGGATTCGAACTGTCGTGTACAACAGCTTGACTGCACAAATACCTACGCGACGGGTTAAACGCGTCGACTGAACCCATTTCAACGTGATGCAGCGAGATGCTGGTCTGGCTCAGGGACGCCGGATCGCTGGTATCACCAATTTGAGCCGCCAAATGCATGCCTTGAATTCGCCCGGGCGCGCGTCATCTAGCTTTGAGTGGCGCCAGTCACTTGAACGGGTGGAGGCAGATTGTGGCGCTCGAAGCTGTCGCGCGTCCCGGCGGTCGCTATATTGCGGTCGCCGTCGTGGCGGTGCCATTGCTGTTCGTCGTCGGTGGACTGGCCATTCGCTATGCGGCATTTGCCTCGATCTCGGCGGAACCAGGCTTCGCAGCCTATGCCCAGGCGCTCTGCCGGTGGGATTGCGCGTGGTATGTCGACATTTCCGAACACGGTTATGAGCGCTTTCCCATTCCAGGCCAGAGCAATGTCGGACGCTGGGGCTTCTTTCCGCTCTATCCGATGCTGGTGGCGGCAATCCGGTCTGTTTTCCCTTTGCCGACGATACTGCTCGCGTCGATCGCATCGATTGCGTGCAGCTACGCGGCCTGTCTGGTGGCGTGGCCGCTGCTCGAGAAGAACATGCGCGCTTATGTGCTGTATTGCGCCTTTCTGCTCAGCGGCCCGTTCTCCTTTCACTTCACGACTTTCCTGACCGAACCTCTTTTCGTGCTCCTGACGTCGTGCGTTTTTCTGGCACTCAAACGCTCCAGCTATCTGACCGCGGGGCTGTCATCGGCTCTGCTGTCGGCAACCAGGCTCGTCGGAGTGCTTGTTGTATTTGCGACCGTCATTCAGATGTTCAGGGATTACCGCGCAAAGGGCGGATCGGCGCTTTCGTTCCCACGTTGGGTGCTTGGCCGACCGGATCTGCTCGTTGCAATTCTCATCTCGCCTGCCGGCTTGTTCGCCTACATCCTGTTCCTCTATCTGACGGTCGGGGACGGCTTTGCCTTCCTGCACGTCCAGCGCGCGTTTGGACGGGTGGCGGGCAATCCGCTCGCCTTCATATGGGATGGACTCTCGGCCGTTCCGACGACTGGATGGCTGCCTACGGCGCCGCAATGGAGCGCGCTCGCCGCACTCATAGGACTGGCATTATCGGCGGTTCTGGCGGTTCGCAGGCAATATGGCGCCGCGTTGTTCTGCGCCTGCTGCATCATCCTGCCGCTGATCACGAACCTGGCCTCGATGGTCAGATACGTCATTGGGCTTTCGCCTCTGACAATGTTGCTGACCACGTTGTTGTCGGCGTCGAAGCTGACTTTTCTTTCGGCTCTGGGTCTCTTCCTGGGCGCCTGCTATTTCATGACGGTGGCATGGATCGGGGGCTATCTTGCCCTGGTCTAGCACTCCGGGCCCGCATCGGCGCGCGGCCTCGCTTGGCGGCTACACGCTGGCGGCGGTTCTGGCCGGGGCGGAAGTCATCATCCTTGCGCTTGCTCTCAATCCAAACGTCAATGCCGACTATCGCGCCTATTACATCGACCGGACGACAACCTGCCTCAATCGCGATGCGGTCGGCAGCTACACCCTTGGCCAGACGGTGTCGTTCCGGTCCGACGGAGCCAAAAAGGCAGCCGGCATGAGGGTCTGCGGCTGGTCGGGACCGGTAGCCGACGGCACCCATTCGCTGGGCGAGACCTCGCGGCTTCGCCTGGAGATACCGCCGCTTCGCGACGGCCTGACAGCCACGCTGCAAATGGCCGCTGTCATTCGTCCGCCACAGATCACGCAAAGGGTTGTGATCTCGGTGAACGGCGTTCGGGTGCATGCGGTGACGCTGTCCGGCAAAGAGCCACGCACCGTCTCGTTCGTCATCCCACCGGCGGCTCTCGCCGAGGCCAAGACACTCGACATCGCCTTCGACTACCTCGACGGCATTCCGCAAACTCCTGCCGCCAGCAACATCTATAAGCGCTCCATCAAATTGTTGTCGCTCCGGCTCGATCCCACTGACGCGGATTAGGGCGGGCGATCGCGCTGCTGGCCGCGTCTTCGCTGCGCAAAAACCCAGCGGTCGAGCATGAGGAGATTGACCGCTGGAACAAGCAAGCATGTAACCAGGATGGCAATGATCGGCGGCAGACTGAGTTTCGCCGTCAAAAGCGCCGGCGCCGCGTAAGCCACCGCGAAGCCGGTTGCCGTCAGCAAGAGAAAACGCGGAGCCTCCGATCGATGCGATCCGCTCGACGCGAAGGTCACGAACTTATGCGCGAGATAAGAAAACAGGGCGGCAGCGGTATAAGCTGCGAGCGAGGCACCGACCGGCGAGAGGCCAAACCGTTGCCATTCGACCAAAGCGGTGGCCATCACTGCATATAGGATCGTTGCAGCGATGCCGACCGACCCGAAGCGCGCCAGCAGCCTCAGCCCGGCGTCGCCGGTCGAACGGCGCTCAGACATGCGCACTGCACGCATACTGCGCTCCAAGCGGCAAAGGCGCGAATACGCGCTCGACTCTTCTGGCCAAGGGCCTTGCCGAGGGTAGCAGCAGAAAATGCTCGGAGCGGATGTCGCTGAAGCCTGTTTCCTGAAAGAGGGACCTTGCTCTGGCGGCTTTGAGCAGGACTGCGTCCTGATCGAACGGACACCGGAACACCGCAAGGCGCGTCATCGGATTATAGGGATTGTGCTCGATGATGCAGGCGATGCCGCCTGGCCGCACGACGCGCCGCATTTCCAGGAAGAAATCGACCCAGGAGGAGGGCGTAACGTGATGGACGACACAACTGGCGAAAGCCAGATCGAACGTGCCGTCCTCATAAGGCAGCCCCTGCGTGCTGCAGGTCCTGTAGGCCACACGCGGATTGTGTTGGCTGGCGCGCAAAATCGAGTCTTGCGAGACGTCGCAACCATCGAGGCTGTCGAAAGCGCCGTCGAGATAGGGGTGGAGCGAACCGATGCCGCAGCCGACATCCAGCGCCCTTACAGCCGACCCACCCTGCCGAAGCTTTCGCTCGACCACCAAACGCCGCAGCAGGTCCGCCTTGGCGATAAGGAAGAAGTCGTGCCTGAGTCCGGAAAACCGGATGGACCCTTCGACCGCCTCGCCATAGTTGGAATTATGGCTGTCGAAGAGTTCGCCCATTGGCGGGGACTCCACTCCTGGGCTTGTGAAACGATTGGCAGCGCTTACCAGAGACGGCACGCATCGCCTCGTCGAAGCCGGTGAGCCGATCGATCACGTACAGCGGGCGGCGTTTCACCTCGGCGTGGATGCTGCCGACATAGAGCCCGACCACGCCGGTCATGAAAAGATTAATGCCGCACAGGAGCGACACGATCACCACCGTGGATGTCCACCCGGCAATGACGCCGGCTTCAAAAAACCAGGCAAACATGGCGTAGGCACCAAAGACCACCGCCAGCGCGGAAATGGCCAATCCGCCCCAGAGCGCCAGGCGCAACGGCTTCTCGGAGAAACTGACGATGCCGTGAACCGCAAGGTGCATCATCTTCCAGAACGGGTATTTGGTCTGGCCCAGGGTTCGCGCGTGGCGCTCAAATGGCACTGCCGTCTGCTTGAAGCCCATCCAGCCGAACATGCCCCTGACGAAGCGGTCATGTTCGGGCATATGCTTGAAGGTTTCCAGCGCCTTGCGGCCGACCAGGCGAAAGTCGCCGACGTCGCGCGGAATATCGACCGACGTCATTTTCTCCAGCAGGCGATAAAAAAGACTTGCCGTAAAGCGCTTGAACCAGGATTCGCCCTCGCGCTTGACTCGGCGGGCATAGACGATCTCGAAGCCTTCCTTCCACTTTGCCACCAGGTCGAGAACGACTTCCGGCGGGTCCTGCAGGTCTGCATCCATGACGATGACGGCATCGCCCGCAGCGGCGTCCATACCGGCGGTAATCGCCACCTGGTGACCGAAATTGCGGGAAAATTCGATCAGCCGAAAGCGCGGCTCGGCGGCAACCACCTTTTGGAGGTATTCGACGCTTCCATCGAGGCTTCCGTCATCGACGAAGATGGCCTCCGTTTCGCCGTCCAGCCGGCCGATAAGCGAACTGATCCGCTCGATCAGCCGAGGAAGCACCTGTTCTTCATTGTATACGGGCAGGACCAGCGAGTAGCGAGGCGGTGACCTGTTCACCGTCATTCCAGGGTCGTGGACCACAGACTCTCGCATGCGGTTGAAAATGGAACGAAAGCTACAAAGTTCCAAAGGCACTTAAGAAACTGCTAATTTATCTAGTTCTGGAGGGAGTACCGGTTCTCGATAAGCACTTGGAGGATGTCGTCGTGAGGTCGGACGTCCACATCGAGGCGTAAACTATCGGTGGCTGCCGGCGCGATCGGGCTGGCGAGAAGCAGTCGTTGAGGCATAACGCGTTGACCGCTAGGCCTACTCTCCCGGACTTGTCGGTTGAAGCGGGGCTACGGGTGACCCTAAGGGTGCGGGCCGACCGCTTTTGACGCATGCCGGACATCGCTCATGGAACACGGTCGGCGAGCGCGGCCGAGTGTCCCGCTGGCAGGCCAGCGAGCGCCCTAACCGGCCGCCTTATCGTACCGGCCAAGCCTCAGCTGGCCCGCAGCCGGTACGACACTTGCCGGCCTGGCCGGTCGCCGCCGCCGTCAAGCAGCCGGCCGGATGTTTTGGTTCACCCGGAAGAGGTTGTTTGGGTCGTATTTCTTCTTCAGCGTAGCCAGACGCTCATAATTATCGCCATAAGCCGCCTTGAGCCTTCCTTCGCCCTCATCATCCATCATGAAGTTCAGGTAGGCGCCACCCAGATCGAACGGATGCACGGCCTCCCAGTAGGCCTTGGTCCAGCGGGTCACCGGCCCGGCTTTCTGTGGGTCCGGATCGATCCCGGCGATGACCATCGACCAGGTCGCATCCCGGTAATTCCAGGGTGTCTCGTCTTTGCCGACGCGATGGACCGCGCCGTCGATCGGGTAGAGGTGCATGAGCGATAGCTCGCTCGGCGTCTTCGCCGCCTGCTCGAGATGGGCGTCGATCGCCTCGTCGGACAGCGTCTTGACGAAATCGCCCCGCCAGTACCACTGCATTCCCTTCGGGTAGAGCCCATCGAACATGCTCTGCACCGCGGGATAGGGCATCGTTCCCATCCAGTTGAACCAGGGCGCGGGCAGCGCATCGAGCAGCGGGGCCAGCGCCTCTCTGCCCTTTTCCTCCGGGCCGTTGTAGCAGCACATCAGCAGGCACATCCGCTTTCCCCAAAACTCTTCCGGGAACGGTGCGCTCGAGAGGACGGTCTTGAGCCCGAGAAAGATCCCGAGTTCCTCGGGCGCGTTCGGCAGGAACTCGCGATAATGCTGCATGATGGTGCGGGCGTGGCGCTGATCCCATGCGATCGGCCCCGCAAAGACCATGCTGACCTGGTGGAGCTTGAACACAAAGCTGGTGACGATGCCGAAATTGCCGCCGCCGCCGCGAAGCGCCCAGAACAGGTTGGGGTTCCGCTCCTTGCTTGCTGTGACGAAGCTTCCATCGGCAAGCACGACATCGGCCTCGACCAGATTGTCGATGGTCAGGCCATATTTGCGCGTCAGATAGCCATGGCCGCCGCTCAGCGTCAGTCCGGCGACCCCGGTGGTCGAGATGATGCCCGCCGGTACGGCCAGGCCAAAGGCATGGGTGGCGTGGTCGACGTCGCCCTGAGTGCAGCCCGGGCCTACCCGCGCCGTACGGGCATCCGGATCGACGCGCACACCGTTCATCGCCGACAGGTCGATCACCAGACCGTCGTCGCAACTCCCCAATCCTGGTCCGTTATGGCCGCCGCCACGTACCGCAACCAGCAAATTGTCGTCGCGGCCGAAATTCACCGCTGTGATCACGTCGGCGACGTCGACACAGCGGGCGATGATCAGCGGCCGCTTGTCGATCATGCCGTTGTAGAGCTTGCGGGCCTCGTCATAGCCGGCGTCGCCGGCGCGGATGACTTCGCCTCGCAGGCTTACTGCGAATTTGGTGATGTCTTCATCGTTCATGACATTCCTCCCTGTTATTGGACCTGTCGGCCGGCCGACGAAACGCTAATCCCGTCCGCTGTTCCCGCAAATGTCACATCGTCCATTTCTGTTGCCCGATCGTTCAGAGTAGGATTAGACCGGATGGATGGTTGCTCGGGCGGCCATATTGCCGGATAGTTCGAGATGCCTGGCGGAAAAACTCGTTGTCAAAGGGAGTAGCCGATCGTTTCCGGAGGTGTAGTGCATGGATGTCCTTTCCGATGTGCTCCGGGCCGTTCGCCTCACCGGTGCGATCTATTTCGACGTCGACGCCAGTTCTCCCTGGGTCGGCGAGTCGCCGGGCACTGCCGACATTGCCGCCGCCGTCATGCCGGAGGCAGAGCACATCATCTCTTTTCATGCCGTGATGTCGGGGTCGTGCTGGGCCGCGCTGGCAGACGATTCCGTCCCCCCGGTGCTCGTGAACGCTGGTGATGTCGTTGTCTTCCCCGGTGGTGTTCCGAATGTGTTGAGCTCCTCGCCGGGGGCGCGGGGCGAACCCAATATGGCGATGTATTATCGGCCGATAGACGAGAGCCTGCCGTTCGCGGTGATCCATGGGGGCGGGGGAGACGAGCGGACCCGGTTCATTTGCGGGTATCTTGGGTGCGATGCGCGTCCCTTCAATCCTCTCCTCGCCGCATTGCCGGCCATCCTGTGTGCCCGCAAGCCCGCCGATGGAAGCAGCTGGGTTATCGACCTTTTTCGGCTGGCGCTGGCAGAAGGTGGCAGTGGGCGGGCGGGCTGTGAAACGATCCTTGCCAAGCTGAGCGAGCTGATGTTTGTCGAGATCATCCGCCGCCATCTCGAGACCCTCCCCGACGATTCGCGCGGCTGGCTGTCAGGCCTACGGGATCCACATGTCGGCGAGGCGCTCCGGCTTATTCACGCTCGCCCCAGGGAGGAATGGACATTGGACCGGCTCGCCCGCGAAGTGGGGCTCTCACGCACGGCGTTTGCGAGCCGCTTTACCCACTATGTCGGGGTTTCGCCGATGCACTATCTTGCTCGCTGGCGTCTGCAACTGGCGGGACGTCTGCTCGAACGGCCCGGAATGAGCATCGCGCAGGCGGGTGCCGAGGTCGGCTACGAGTCGGAAGCCGCCTTCAATCGCGCCTTCAAAAAGTTCGTCGGCATTCCACCTGGCACCTGGCGAAAGGGACGGTCGGCATTGCTCGAGGCTCACAGATTGCCCGCTGGCGTCGTGCAATAGGAAAGAACTGGCTGGGGCGTTGACGCTTCGGTCTGCGTGCAGCGTCCCAATACTCGAAAGCCCCTGGCACAAAGCGGTAGACGATGACCGGCCGCCGCGACGCTTTCGGCGAGCTTCGCGCCTCAATCCTTCGCGCGCTCGACATAGGCGCCATCGGCCGTCATCACCACCACGCGGGTGCCGGCGCTGATGTGTGGTGGCACCAGGGTGCGCACGCCGTTGGACAGCGTTGCCGGCTTGTAGGATGAGGATGCCGTTTGGCCCTTGGTCACCGGCTCGGTCTCGACCACCTCGAAAGTGGCGCGCTGCGGCAGCACCAGCGAGATGGCGATGTTGTTGTATTGCGAGATCTGTACCGGCATCCCTTCCACCAGATAAGGCGCCATGTCGCCGACCACGCTTTCCGGCACCGCGACCTGATCATAGGTCTCCGGGTTCATGAAGTGAAAGCCTTCGCCGTCGCGATAGAGGAACGTGTGCTCGCGCTCCTCGACATAGGCGCGCTCGACCTGCTCTGTGGTGCGATAACGCTCGGAAACCTTTACCCCGTCGGAGATGCGCCGCATGTCGAGCTGGGTGACCGGCGTACCCTTGCCAGGATGAATGTTTTCGGCAAAGAGGATCACATAAAGCTTGCCGTCCTTTTCGACGACGTTGCCTTTACGTAAGGAGCTGGCGATGACCTTCACGGGTTTCCATCCTGATAAAATTTGTTGGCGCAAATCGGCTGGAGAGGCCGTTGCGTGCGGCCTAGCGCATCTTGGCCGCAATCGCCAGCCCTCTGTGCAATTCCCCTGAAGCCGATGACCGCCGCTTCGCCGTGGTGGACGCCGCATGTCCACGCCGACCGCCGGCCGCGGCTGATTCTGCGCAACGCCATTGCCGCTGGCATGCGCGACTGGTTCGCCCGCCGCGACTTCGTCGAGGTGGAGACATCGGCCCTGCAGGTCTCGCCCGGCAATGAAGCGCACCTGTCGGCCTTTGCCACCGAGGCGATCGGGCCGGACGGGCAGCGCCAGCCGCTCTATCTCCATACTTCGCCAGAATTCGCCTGCAAGAAGCTGCTTGCTGCCGGCGAAGAGCGCATCTTCAGCTTCGGGGCTGTGTGGCGCAACCGCGAGCGCGGCCCCTTGCACCATCCTGAGTTCACCATGCTCGAATGGTACCGCGTCGGCGAGACCTATGAGAGCCTGATGCGCGATTGCGCCGAGCTCGTCGCGCTGGCGGCCGAACGGGCGGGCGCAAAGCGTCTTAGCTTCCGCGGCCGCGAGGCCGACCCGTTTGCCGAGCCGGAACGGTTGAGCGTCGCCGAGGCCTTCATGCGCCATGCCGGCATCGATCTGCTGGCGACGGTAGCAGCCGACGGCAGCACCGACCGCGAGGGCTTGCATGCCGCCTTGGTCCAGGCCGAATTGCGGACCGCGCCCGACGACAATTGGGCCGACCTGTTCAGCCGGGTGATGGTCGAAAAAATCGAACCGGCGCTGGGGCAGGGGTGTGCCACAATCCTCTACGGCTACCCGATCTCGGAGGCGGCATTGGCCCGGCCGAGCGCCGACGATCCACGCACCGCCGAGCGCTTCGAGCTCTATTGCTGCGGCGTCGAGCTCGCCAACGCCTTTGGCGAATTGACCGATCCGGCCGAGCAGCGCCGGCGCTTTGCCGCCGAGATGGACGAGAAGCAGCGCGTCTATGGCGAACGCTACCCGATCGACGAGGATTTCCTCGCCGCGCTCGCCATCATACCGCAGGCGAGCGGCGCCGCGCTCGGCTTCGACCGGCTGGTAATGCTCGCCACCGGCGCGCTCAGGGTCGACGACGTGATCTGGACGCCGGTGGCTGGTCCCTGACGATAGGTTGGGCTGACCGACGCGTCAGATTTGGACCAATTACATGTCAGGCCAGGCCGCCGCTGGCTCCGTCGGCCAGAAGATTAGCGACGACGAACATCGACAGACCCATCATCAGCGTGCCGGCGGCGGTGATTGCCGGGAGAGCTTTTCGCGCGGCCGTTGGCACTGGCCGGGAACTGCACCACGACGACTGGTCATGGGCGAAGCGCTGCAACCGTTCCGTGTGTTGCCGCGATCATGGTGGGCCGGCATAGTGCTGGCGGAGTTCGCGGCGCAGCGGAGCTAGCGGCCAGCGTACTCAGAATGGGCCTGGGCACAATGCCAGACAAGAACGCGCTGGACGCAAAGCATGGCGGCGAATGGACAATGTCCTGGCGCTTGGTCATACTTGCGGCCGCAGCGATTAACGTTGTGATGCTCTTGGCAGCGCTGTTCGTCGCGCAAATTCTTGGTCTGGACGCTACGATCTTCTATCGAGATCCATCTGCAGCCGCCGACGTCGGCTTCTATACGGGGTGGATTTCGTCTCTAGGTGCCTCATTATGGATCGGCACCGGCGCTGCGACCCTGTTTGCTGGTCGGCTCACGCGCCGATGGGATTGCACGTTTCTCGGCGGCCTTACCCTGGTTTTGGGCCTCGATGACCTGTTGTTGATCCATGAGGACGTGCTGCCCGTTGTTGCGATACCAGAGATTGTTCCCATGATTGCCTATGCCGTCGCCGGGTTGTTCTGGTTCTTTCGGCTGCGACGGAAGACATTCGAGGGCACGATCGTATTTGTGGCCGCAGGCTTCCTACTCGCGATGTCAGCAGCCATCGACCAGCTGGGAGAGCTGTTTCCAACCTCGGATTCGGCGGTCGACATCGCCGAAGACGCCGTCAAAGAGCTTGGCATCTTTCTTTGGGCGGCAGGTGCCGTCGGGTACGCGGCGATGGTGACACGATTGGGCCGCCCGTGGGTGGATCCAGCCGATCCCAACTCTACAGGCTGACTGCCGCACATGCTATGAGCCAACGGCGGTGATCACCACCGGCACGATCAGGGGCGACAGCAGCAGCGGCATGACGATGCGGCGGCCGGGAAACTTTTCGTCGGAAAGCGCAATCGCTGCAAACGTGCCGAGTGTCGTTGCGATCAGCGTCGTCCCGAACGCAACGATCAGGCTGTTCCCGATCGCCGATTGCCAGCGTTGGGTGCCGAGCACGACCGCGTACCAGCGCGTCGAAATCCCCTCCAGCGGAAAGATGAAGAAGGCGCCGCTGTTGAACGATAAGGGAACCGGAACGAGGATCAGGAGGAGAAACAGGATCATCATGCGAGGCCCTTGGGCACGGAGGCGATGAGGCAGGCGAGGGGGAAGCCCAGTATCAGCGTGGCCAGCGTCTCCGCCGCGGCGACGAAGAATGTGGGCATGAACACCTGCAGGAAGATCGCCTGCTCCGGCGGCACTCTTTCAATGCCTCCAATTCGTGCGCCAATCGCTTCCGGCGGCCACCCGCGCCAATGCGCTGGCGCTCGCCGGTCTGCTGGCCGAGCCCCTGACGGCCTGGGAGGAGGTGGTGGCGGACGCTGACCTGGCAGACTTGCCGCGCTCCAACGGCTGTCTCTACTTGTATCGTCGCGAGAGCGATTTCGCCAAGGCCGCTGGGGGCAGGGCGCTGCGCGCCGGGTTTGGCGTCCATCAAGAGGTTCTGATGCCGGAAGCGGTGGCCGCGCTGGAGCTCGGCCTGCCCGCGACCGGGGCCAGCGGTCTGTACTTCCCGGACTCGATGAATGTCACCGATTCCCGGCCGGTCATCGGTCCGTCGCCTCCAGGGTGATCCATGCCTTCGGTCATGGTCATCTCGGCCTGACACTCGCGCCGATCACCGCGCGCCTAGTCGCCGAGCTGATCACTGGTCGCGGCGATCCAGCGCGTCTCGCGGCGTTTTCGGCTGATCGCTTCCGCGCCTGATCGATCGAACATTTCGCCGTCGGGTTGCGATCAAGTCGCGCCGACCTGGGCTGGATACCCCCTGATTGTCCGCTTCTCCCATTGCAGAAGCCGCACCGGGACAATAGATGGTGCAGCAACGGCTGCCCTTCTGCCGGCCGGAAATAACAGGATCATGCGCATGACCGATACGCTCGACGCAGCGAAACTGACCGATCGCGTCGCAGCCCTGGTCGAGGCTGCCAAACGGGCCGGCGCCGATGCCGCGGATGCGGTTGCGGTGCGCGGCCGTTCGACCGGCGTGTCGGTGCGGCTCGGCAAGGTCGAAGGCACAGAGGCGTCCGAGAGCGAGGACGTCTCGCTGCGTGTCTTCGTCGGCAAGCGGGTAGCGAGCGTTTCGGCAACGGCGGCATCCAACCCCAATATGCTGGCCGAGCGTGCCGTCGCCATGGCCAAAGTGTCGCCCGAAGATCCCTATCAGGGTCTCGCCGATCCGGCCTTGCTGGTCAAGACGCCGCGCGACCTCGATCTGTTCGACGCCACTCAGGTATCGGCCGACCAGTTGAAGGAAGCAGCCCTTGCCGCCGAGGCGGCGGCGCTTGCCGTCAGGGGCGTCACCAATTCGGCCGGCAGTAGCGCCAGTGCCGGGCTGGGCGGCCTTGTGCTCGCCACTTCGCATGGGTTTGTCGGCCATTATGTCGCGTCGCGCTTTTCGCGCTCGACCAGCGTGATCGCCGGCGAGGGCACCGGCATGGAGCGCGATTACGAATTCTCTTCGCGCCAGCATTTTTCCGATCTCGACGCGCCGGAAGACATCGGCCGCAAGGCCGGCGAGCGCGCCGTACGCCGTATTGGCGCGCGCAAGGCTGCGACCGGGCCGGTCGACGTGGTGTTCGATCCGCGCGTGGCTCGCGGCATTGCCGGCCATCTCGCCGGTGCCATCAATGGCGCCGCCGTGGCGCGCAAGACCAGCTTTCTGCGCGACATGATGGGCAAGAAGGTGGCTTCGGCCGCAATTGCCGTCACCGACGAGCCGCTCCGGCGCCGCGGCCAGGCCTCGCGCCCGTTCGACGGCGAAGGCGTCGAGGGCGAAAAACTGTTCATGGTCGACAAGGGCGTGCTCAACCACTGGTTCCTGTCGGCCTCGGCAGCGCGGGAGCTCGGCCTTGTCACAAATGGGCGCGGCTCGCGCAGCGGCTCGTCCGTCTCGCCGTCATCGACCAATCTCGCAATCGAGCCTGGCGAACGGACGCCGGAAGAGCTGATCAAGTCGCTCAAGACCGGCTTCTACGTCACCGAAGTGTTCGGCCAGGGCGTCGACATGGTGACAGGCGAGTACAGCCGCGGCGCTTCCGGCTTCTGGATCGAAAACGGCGAGCTGGCCTATCCCGTCGCCGAGGTGACCATCGCCTCCAATTTGAAAACCATGTTCCTCAACATGGTTCCGGCGAGCGATCTCGATCGCAATTTCGGCACTGCCGCGCCCACGCTTTTGATCGAAGGAATGACCCTTGCCGGAGCTTGATCCGGCCGTCTCGGCCGGCGCTACTGAAGACCTGCAGCTGCTGCGCGACGCGGCCCGCGAGGCAGGGCTCATCGCCATGCAGTACTTCAACAACAATCCGCAGGTGTGGATGAAGGGCGGCACCTCGCCGGTCAGCGAAGCCGATCACGCCGCCGACAAATATCTGCGCGAAACCTTGCTGGCGGCCCGGCCGGACTATGGCTGGCTGTCGGAGGAAACCGTCGACGACCCGGTAAGGCTTATCGCGCGCCGCACCTTCGTCGTCGATCCGATCGACGGCACGCGCGGCTTCCTCGAGGGCTTGCCCACATGGTGCGTCAGCGTCGCGGTGGTCGAGAACGGCCGCACGCTTGCCGGCGTGCTCGACTGCCCGGCGAAGGGCGAGATCTATTGGGCGCTGCCCGGCGAGGGCGCGTTCCTGAATGGCAAGCGCATCAGCGTGCGTCCGCCGTCGGAAACGGCGGAAATCGCCGGACCGAAGCCGATGATCGACCTGCTGCCGGCGAAATGGCACAAACGGCTGAAGCGGGTGCCCTATATTCCTTCGCTCGCCTACCGGCTGGCGATGATCGCCGGCGGCCAGCTCGATGCCACCTTCGTCAAGGCCAACGCGCATGACTGGGACATCGCCGCGGCCGATCTCATCCTGCGCGAGGCAAGCGGCGCCTTGCTCGATCGGCACGGCCGCGCGCCGCTCTATGCCGGCGAAGTGATCCGTCACGGACCGCTCGCCGCCGGCAGCGGCGAACTCCTCGCCGTGCTCGCCAGCGTCATCGCCGGGCTGGACAATTGAACATTATCAATAGTTCCAAAGTCGGCGGCTTTGGTCTAGACCTGTCCCAAACTCACGATATGTGAAGGATCGACATGGCCGCTGAAGACGGAAAGAAACAGCTTTTGCACCTGGTGTTCGGCGGCGAACTCAAGAAGCTGGGCGGCACCGAATTCCGCGATCTCGACGCGCTCGACATCGTCGGCATTTATCCGGACTACCAATCGGCGCACGCCGTCTGGAAGGCCAAGGCGCAAGCCAGCGTCGACAATGCCCATATGCGCTATTTCGTCGTTCACCTGCACCGCCTGCTCGACCCCGAAAACAAGGCTGTCGGTTGACATCAATGAACCATGAAGCGGTCAAGCGATCAGCCCCGCGGTCGGCGGTCAGACGTCGCAAGCCGAAGACGTTCTGGCGCAAGATCCGCGAACCGCTGGCGCAGTCGCGATTCGTCAAGAATGCGCTTGCCGCGCTGTTTGCGTATTTCGTCCGCCTTGTCCGCTTGACCAACCGCATGGTCGACGGATCGGCCAAGTTTTCCGGCGGCGCCTATGCGCAGCTCGAGCCTGGCATCATCGCGCTCTGGCACGGCCAGCATTTGCTGACCCCGGCCTATTATCCCAAGGGACGGCCGCTGGTTGCCATGGTGTCGCGCAGCGCCGATGCCGAGCTCAACGCGCTGATGGTCGAGAAATTCGGCATCGAGGCGGTGCGCGGCTCTGGCGGGCGCGAAAGCGCAAGGCATCTCGACAAGGGCGGGGCCAAGGCGCTCATCGCCCTCAAAAAGTCGCTCGCCACCGGCAAGAATGTCGCCATGATTGCTGATATTCCCCACGGCACGCCGCGCGATGCGGGGCTGGGTGTCGTCCTCCTGGCGCGGCTGTCCGGCCGGCCGATCCTGCCTGCCGCGATAGCCACCAGCCGCCGCAAGGTGATCGAGGGCAGCTGGGACAAGACGACGATCAACTTGCCCTTCGGCCGCTCCTCGATCGTCGTCGGCACGCCAGTCTTCGTACCGGCCAACGCCGACGCCGCGGAAATGGAACGCAAGCGCCAGGAGGTCACGGCCTCGCTCAATGCCGCGACCGCCGAGGCCTATCGCCTTGTGGACGGTTCGAAATGAGTATGCGCTGGGCGCGCGCCTTCCTGACGGCATACCGTTTCGCCGGGGCGGCCGCCTACCCGCTGGTCGGACCTTACGTCGCCTGGCGCACATCCAGAGGCAAGGAGGACCGCATTCGCCGGCGTGAACGCTACGGCGTCGCCGGACGCGAGCGCCCCGAAGGCCCGGTGATCTGGATCCATGCAGCCAGCGTCGGCGAGACCATCGCCGTCGTGCCGCTGGTCGAGAGCATTCTCGATTACGGCGTCAACATCGTGCTGACCACAGGCACCGTCACCTCGGCGCAGGTCGCCGAAGAACGGCTGGGCGACCGCATCATCCACCAATATGTGCCGCTCGACCTCAAGCCGGCGGTCAGCCGCTTCCTCGACCATTGGCAGCCGGACCTGGCGATCATCGCCGAATCGGAGATCTGGCCGATGACCATCCTGGAACTCGGCGCCCGCCGCGTGCCGCAGGTTCTGGTCAACGGCAGGCTGTCCGACCGCTCTTTCAAATCCTGGAAGAAGCGCGCCAACATTGCCGAAGCATTGTTCGAAAATCTCGCCCATGTCGTTGCCCAATCGGATCTCGATGGCGAGCGCTTCCTTTCGCTCGGCGCCCGGCCGGTCACCGTGTCCGGCAATCTCAAGGTCGACACCGCGCCGCCGCCGGCGGACGAGCGAGCACTGGCGGCGCTGAAACGCCAGATCGGCGGTCGCCCGACCTGGGCGGCGATCTCGACCCATGATGGCGAAGAGGCGGTCGCCGCCGAAGTTCATGCGATGCTGCACAAGCGCCACCACGGGCTTTTGACGATCATCGTGCCGCGCCATCCCGATCGCGCCGGGCAGCTGGCCGCCCAGATTTCCGGCATGGGCCTGAAGCTGGCGCAGCGCAGCAAGGGCGACAGGATCACTGCCGACACCGATATACTGCTCGGCGACACGATCGGCGAGATGGGGCTTTATCTGAGACTGACGGAAATCGCCTTTGTCGGCCGTTCGCTGACTTCCGAGGGCGGCCAGAACCCGCTGGAACCGGCCATGCTGGAGACGGCGGTGCTTGCCGGCCGCAACGTCCAGAATTTTCGCGAGGCCTATCAGCGCCTGCTCGATAGTGGCGGCGCCAAGCTGGTGCGCGACCGCGATATGCTGGCCGGCGCCGTCAATTTCCTTTTGACCAACGAGGCGGCCCGCCATGAGATGATGGCGGCGGGCGCGGCGACCGTCGACGAGATGCGCGGTGCGCTGGCACATACGCTCAGGTCGCTCGAGCCCTATATCCAGCCGCTGGTCGTCAAGTCGCGCCTGAAGGGCGCGAACGGGCGCTGACGTGACCTCGGAAGCGCCGCCCTTCTGGTGGGAAGAGCCCGACTGGCGGGTCACGGCGCTGTCGCCGCTCTCCGCCATCTATGCGCTTGTCGCCGGTCGCCGCATGCGGCATGCACCGCGCGAAAAGGTCGAGGCGCCGGTGCTCTGCGTCGGCAACTTCACCGTCGGCGGCACCGGCAAGACGCCGGTGGCCATCGCATTGGCCGAGCAGGCCCGGCGCATGCAGCTCAATCCGGGTTTCCTGTCACGCGGCCATGGCGGCTCCTTCGCGCAGCCGCATATCGTCGATCCGCACCACGACGCCGCCAAGCATGTCGGCGACGAGCCGCTGCTTCTGGCCGAACACGCGCCGGTCGCGGTGACGCCGAACCGGGCCGCCGGCGCCAGGCTTCTGCTGGAGAAGCTCGGCTGCGATTTCCTGATCATGGATGACGGTTTTCAGAGCGCGCGCATCCACATCGACTATGCGCTCGTCGTCGTCGACGCGCGCCATGGCATCGGCAATGGCCGCGTCATCCCCGGTGGGCCGCTGCGGGCAAACATCGTCGACCAATTGGTCTTCACCAGCGCCTTGCTGAAAATGGGCGAGGGCACCGCGGCCGATACGGTTGTGCGCCAGGCAGCGCGCGCCGGCAGGCCGATCTTCGAGGCGCATACCGTGCCGAGCAGCAAGGTGACGCTGGCCGGCAGGCGGTTCCTGGCGTTCGCCGGCATCGGTCATCCCGACAGGTTTTTCGACACCGTAGGCGAGGCCGGGGGCGAGCTTGCGCTGACCCGACCATTTCCAGACCATCATTTCTACAGTGCGGACGAGCTTGCCGAATTGGCGGCGACAGCACGTAAAGCCGGGCTTGGCCTCATTACCACCGCCAAGGACGCTGCCCGCCTGCGTCACGGCGCAGCACCGCCGGAATTCCTCGACGGGCTCGATGTGCTGAAGATCGACACTGTGTTCGAGCTTGACCACGTGCCGCAGCGCATTATCGACGAGACGCTGGATGCCTGGCGGCAGCGCAGGCTGACGGGCTGATCAGCAGCTTGAGCACCGAGGCGATGTAGGACTGGAATTTGCAGCTTTCCGCCGGTCGAGCGTATTTTGTTCTTGCTTTGTGCCGGCAGCTATGCTACTAATTTGGGTATAGTGATGATTCGCCGGTGACCCGCCCTCGAGCCCGAGGCGGTTTTTTATTTCAAGATAGCCTTTAAGGTTTCGGTGTTGCCGGCCTGACGCCGCGGCAGAGGGCGCAGGGTCGCAACGGGGCGACTCCCCATTTGCGCTGGACTAGCGTCGGCGGCGCAGTTCCGGATGCGCTTCGATCTCGCGGCGCAGCGAGGCGGCGGCATTCACATAGGGTTCCTGCCTGGCGACACTCCAGTATTTGAGCTCGTCGAGCGGGATGCTCTCGCCGGTCACCGCGCAGCGCACGAAGGCGCCGGGGCTGGTCACCTGGAAGTCGCCATCGAGATAGCGGATGCGGGCTTCCTTGCCGCCGGGACCTTCGAAACGGTTCATCATGGGGTGGTGCCGAAATTCATGACGATGTCATCGCCACAAATTGCGGCGAGGTCAAGCTTGGTTGGCCTTGCCTGGTTCTGTTTCTGGTGACACTTGCTCAAACAAGCCGGCAAAGCGAATGCCAATGCATGTCGCGCAAAGTGTGCGGCGGTTTTGCGCGACATGCATAAACACAAGAACCTGAAGCACGTCGCATGATGCCGGTCGAACGCGACGCGTCTTAGGCATCTCCTTCCTCGGCCGTGATAAACTGCTCGATCTTCTCCGCTGGCAGCCCTGCCTGGACGGCGATGCGCCGGGCGAGCTCGGCGGCGGCTGCGCGCGGCCGCCCCAGCGGCCGGTCGAGCCAGTAGGATATCGGGCTGAGAACGCTGCGTTCGTCGACGGCGACGATGCGGCCCGACTTCAATTGGTCCACCGTCAACGGCGGACGTGCCAGCGCAATGCCGAGCCCGTGCGCGGCGGCGTCGAGCACGAGGTTGTAGTCCTCGAAACGGCGGTCGTGCGGCCGCGGCCGATAGTCCATCTCCTGCGCCGCAAACCAGGCGCGCCAGGCCGAAGCGTCGGAATCGTTGATCACCGGAAATTCGAGCAGCCGGGCAGGATCTCCGCGGCCGATCTCCCTGGCCAATTCCGGCGAGGCGACCGGGAACACATATTCTTCGAAAAGCTGCACCGAGATCCGGCCCGGAATGCGGCCGCGCCCGCAGCGGATCGACAGGTCGATGCCTTCGTCGGCAAGATCGCCCTGGCGGATGTCGACGTCGAGCATGATCCGCAGCTTGGACGGGTGATTCTCCAGCGCCGCCATGCGCGGCATCAGCCACAGCCCGCTGACCGAGGGGATCGAGGTCAGCCGCACCACCGCCGTGCCGCGCGGCTCAACCCAGCGATCCGAATTGCTGGCGATCAGGGCGAAGGCTTCGGTGGTGCGCAGATGCAGGCGGTTGCCCTCGATGGTCAGCGAGACGCCGCGCGCGCCGCGATCGAAGACTTTCAGCCCGAGCCAACCCTCGAGCTTGGCGATCTGCCGGCTGACGGCGCCATGGGTGATATTGAGCTTCTCGGCCGCAGCCGAAAAGCTGCCGGTCCGAGCCGCGGCGTCGAAGGCGCGCAGCGTTTCGAGCGGCAGCATCGGGTCTAAGCTGTGATCCATAGTCACAGGTGATCCTCGATTTGTTCGTTTGTCAACCGACCCGCAATAGCGTTTCTCTACTTCATGGCATTGGATCGCGAGGACACTCAGATGAGCGCTTACACCGGCACGTTGAATACGACACAGCGCATGGATGCCACGGCTGCCATCGCGGTGGCGCTGACGGTGGTCGGCTGGGCCTCGGCCTTTCCGGCGATCCGCGCCGGCCTTGCCGCTTTCGGGCCGCTGGAACTTGGCGCGCTGCGCTTTGCCATCGCCGCTGTTCCGGCGGCGATCTTCCTCGCTGTCAAGCGGCCGGCACTGCCCAGGCTCGATGAACTCTGGCGCTTTGTCTTCGGTGGTGCCGTCTTCGTCGCGCTGTACACGGTGATGCTCAATTTCGGCGAACTGACCGTTTCGGCCGGTGCGGCCGGCTTCATCATCAATGTCAGCCCGATCTTCACCGCCATCATGGCCATGGCGCTGCTCGGCGAACGCTTCTCGGGCCTGGCCTGGGCCGGCACATTCCTGTCCTTCGCCGGCATCGGCATCATCGCCATGGGCGAGGGGCAAGGGCTGCATTTCAACAGTGGTGCGCTGCTTGTCCTCGGCTCGGCATTGTGCTCGGCCGTCAACACCATCGTCCAGAAGCCGCTGTTTGGCCGCCACCACCCGCTGACCATCTCGGCCTCGAACATGGTGCTTGGCGCGCTCTGCCTGTCGCCCTTCCTGCCGAGTGGTCTGGCGCAAGCGGCGGTCGCCGACACCGCCGGGCTCGGCGCGGTCATCTTTCTTGGCATCGTGCCCAGCCTCATCGCCTATGCCGCCTGGGCCACCGCCCTGTCGCGCCTGCCCGCCGCCCGCGCCTCGAATTTCCTCTATCTGGTCTCGCCGGTGGCCACGCTGATCGGCTTCTTCTGGCTGGGCGAGGTGCCGACGCTGCTCGGCATCATCGGCGGCGCGCTGGCGCTAGGCGGCGTCATCGTGGTGAATTTGAAGAGATGAATCAGATAATTGAAGGCTTTTCCCGACTCAAGCTAGGAGCCGCTGCTGACGGCCATTGCGATGCAGACATGAGCCAGGCGGATGTCTACATTGATTTGCATTGGCGAAGCGCATCGAGGGGTCGACATGGGAATGCAGTTTATCTCCGCAGTTTTTTTCGTGTTGCTGCTCAGCCAAAAAGCCGCCGCGGGTTGGTACCAGGTCGAAAACTACGAAGGTTTCATTGGGCCTAACCCAGTCCATCTGTCGCTGCAGAGGAATGACAGTTTCGGCAGCGGGATTACGGTCGAGGGGAGCTATTTCTACGACGCGAAGCAAAGCCCGATAGCAGTGTACGGCAAGATCAACGGCACCAGCGTATCCCTTTGCGAGATTGCGGACGACAAGGAATTCGACCGGGTGCTGGTCATGGGATCGAAAACGCCCGTCGACACCACTGGATGCCCATTTTCTCTGGACATTGGTGAAAGCGGCGCAACAGGAGCCTGGAACAAGGGTGCGGACAAACATCCCGTTACGCTCAAGAAAGTTGCGAGCCTGGACGATACCGGCGACGGGAAGATTGACGGAACCGTTGAGATCCCGTTCTGGGCGCAGACCGCCACCGATAGATTTGCGGGAATCTACGCGAAAACCGATGCCGGCATTTGCATGGAAAAGTTGCTAGTCATCAGCAAGCGCAGCAAGAAAGTCGTTCAAGAGATCGCTTTCGATGACGAAGATTGCGACGCGGGAATGCTGATGACGCCAATCTATATGAACGTTCAAAAACAGACTGAAAAAACCGTCGAGATTATATCTGTAAACTTTCGCGGCGGTGGCGCCGGTTACACGATGGACTATGTTTTCTCTCGCAAAACCAAGAAGTATCAGAAATTGGTGAACTGAGCAGGTGCTCGCTTGACGTTGCGCAGGGTAAGGCTTACCGCCTGCCGAACAGCCTCTCGATATCCGACAGCTTGAGCTCGATGTAGGTGGGGCGGCCGTGGTTGCAGGTACCGGAGCCGGGCGTCGCCTCCATCTGCCGCAACAGCGCGTTCATCTCTTCCGGTTTGAGTAGACGGCCGGAACGCACCGAGCCGTGGCAGGCCATGGTCGCGGCTATTTTGTCCAGCCGCTCCTTCAGCGTGTCGACCGTATCGTTATCGGCGATCTCGTCGGCGAGGTCGCGCACCAGCTGCTGGACGTTGGTTTCGCCGAGCATCGACGGCGTCTCGCGCACCGCGACGGCACCGGGGCCGAAGCGCTCGATGCCGAGGCCGAAGCGGGCCAGCGTCTCGGAGTGCATGGCGAGCCGTTCGGCGTCTTCCTCCGAGAGATCGACGATCTCGGGCAGCAGCAGCATCTGTGACGGCACCGCGCGTGAGTGCAGCGCATTTTTCAAGGCCTCGTAGACCAGCCGCTCATGCGCCGCATGCTGGTCGACGATGACGAGCGAATCCCTGGTCTGGGCGACGATATAGTTCTCATGCACTTGTGCGCGCGCCGCGCCCAATGCCGTGCCGAGCAGCGTCTCTGCCGCCTGGTCCTGTCCGGCGCGCGCGTCGGCACTGTGCGGCGGCCCGGCCTCGAAGGCCGCCTGATCGTTTTCGCCAAAGCCGCCGCCCATATCGAGCGGCCGCTGCGGCGAACCGGCCGGATCGAACCCGGCAAAGCCTGAGGCCCGATAGACGGCCTCGTAACTGCGGTGACCGTTGGCCGGCCCGCCATGCGCATAGGATGCCGCGCCTGGCCGGAACGCCGCCATCATGCCGGCGGCCCCCGTGGTGGCGGCGCGGATGCCGGCATGGGCCAGTGCTTCACGGATGGCGCCGACGATCAGCCCGCGCACCAGCCCCGGGTCGCGGAAGCGCACGTCTGCCTTGGCCGGGTGGACGTTGACGTCGACGATCGCCGGATCGAGCGTCAGAAACAGCACAGTGACGGCATGGCGGTCGCGCGGCAGCACGTCGGCGAAGGCGCCGCGAATGGCGCCGGCGATCAATTTGTCACGCACCGGGCGGCCGTTGACATAGGCGTATTGCTGTAGCGCGTTGGCGCGGGTGAAGGAGGGGACCGAGACATGGCCGGCGAGATGCACGCCGTCCCGCATCGCGTCGATGGCGATCGCATTGTCCGGAAAGTCGGCGCCCATCACCTGTGCCACCCGGCGCAGCCGGCCTTCCGGGCTGTCGTCGGTCGCCGGCAGTTCCAGCGTCGAGCGGTCCGGGCCGGCCAGAGTGAAGCGCACGGCGGGGAAGGCGATGGCGATGCGCTTGACCACGTCGCCGATGGCCGAGCTTTCGGCGCGCTCGCCCTTCATGAATTTGAGCCGCGCCGGCGTGGCGAAGAACAGGTCGCGCACCTCGACCGTGGTGCCGCGATTGGCCGCGGCCGGCCTGACGGCGGAGACGCGACCGCCGTCGATGCCGATCTCGGCGGCGTTTTCACTGGACGCGGTGCGCGAGCGGATCGACAGCCGCGCCACCGAGCCGATCGAGGGCAAGGCCTCGCCGCGAAAGCCGAGGGAGCGGATGTCGTGAATGTCGTCGGCGAGCTTGGAGGTGCAATGGCGCGCGATCGCCAGCGCCAGTTCCTTTTCCGGAATGCCCGAGCCGTCATCGCTGACGCGGATCAGGTTCAGCCCGCCGCCGGCGGTGACGATCTCGACTCTGGTAGCGCCGGCATCGAGCGCGTTCTCGACCAGTTCCTTGACCACGCTTGCCGGACGCTCGATGACTTCGCCGGCGGCGATCTGGTTGATCATCGTTTCGGAAAGCTGGCGGATGGGCATGGCAGCACTATAGGCGGATTCGTGGCCGATGCGGGAGGGGGAGAACGTTGATTGTTGCAAGGCAGGGAGACTGCTCCGTTGCGCTCCGTCCCACCCCCCTCTGGCCTGCCGGCCATCTCCCCCGCAAGGGGGGAGATCGGATGTCGCCTCGGCCTCCGCCAGTCTCCAATGTCTCAAAGGTTGGCGGGACGCATGAACCGCCAATCTCCCCCCTTGCGGGGGAGATGGCCGGCAGGCCAGAGGGGGTGCTGTCCCGCCACGATGTAGAGATAGGAATATTGTTGAAGTGAATGGGCTTGGCCCCCAATTGACTTAGTGGATTTAGTCGGGCGAAGGCCAAAATCTGAAGCGAATGGCC
>NZ_JAMYTB010000031.1:0-41696 GCF_040322275.1 Mesorhizobium sp. M0174 | reverse complement strand
GCCGGCTCGCAGATTGAGCTTCTTGCCACCAACCCGTCAGGCACATCGGCAATCAACCTCACCGGCAATGAGTTCGCCCAGAGCATCGGGGGCAACGCCGGCGCCAATGTCATTAATGGCGGCGGTGGCGCTGATACGATGGTCGGCTATGGCGGCAACGATACCTACTATGTGGACAATGCCGGCGACAGAGTTTACGAGGCGGTCGGCGGCGGTACCGACAGGGTGTTCGCTGCTGTGAGCCATGCGCTTTCGGCCAGTTCACAGATCGAGCTTCTCGCCACCACCAGCCCATCCGGTACGTCAGCAATCAACCTGACAGGCAACACCTTTGCCCAGACCATCCAAGGCAACGCCGGCGCGAACATCATCAATGGTGGCGGCGGTGCCGACGTCTTGACCGGTAACGGAGGCAATGATGCCTTCATGTTCAACAGCGCTCTTGGAGCCGGCAATGTCGACAGGATCACCGACTTCAACAAGCTTCAGGACAAGATCCAGCTCGACGACGCGGTTTTTGCCGGGCTTAAGCTGGGAGGCCTTTCATCCGATGCTTTCTTTGCGGGTGCGGCCGCACATGATAGCTCCGATCATATCATCTACAACAACTCAACCGGAGCACTCTCTTTCGACAGCGACGGGATCGGTGGCGCAGCTCAAATACAGTTCGCCACGCTCTCTCCAGGTCTGTCGCTTGCAGCAGGTTCGTTTCTTGTGATCTGAACGACCCGGAACGGCGGACCTTCTGCTCGAGCCGGTCCGCCGCTCCGTCTTTGTTCAAGCACCGGATTTTTCCAAAGCGGGTGCCCATTCGGGCTTATACTCAACCTTCGTCACCAGCGGGTTCGCTAGCAGGGTATCATTGAAGGGTGGCTTGAATCTGCCCGCCACCGAGTTTACTCGGCGCGGTTCGCGGCCCGCTTCCGTGTCTTGAACGGACTTAGTGCATCTCAGTGAAAGAGAAGCTCATCGCACCCTGCATGACGACGAAGCAAAACGGCTTCGCGAGTAATCCGGTGTGCACTTTCTCGTTTCTTTACTCTTATTCGATTCTTGTCGGCAACGCACGGTCAGATCCCATCTGAGCCCGGTATCGAGTATCAGATCCCTGGGCCGCTATCAGATCCGCTGCGCAATAGCGGCCATGGCTTCACAAACCGCCCCTTCGCAGATCACGATCGATAAATCGGGACTGCCAATTACTTGAGCGCGAGAGCAGGAACCAGGCACCGCGAACCCGGCAGTCATTCCGCAGTTGTCGCTCGCTTGTAAACGTGGGCCGAACCGCTTTGATGTCGCTTAAGTCTTCGTCATGGGCGAGTGCGGTAGGCGCTCCAACTGGGAACCGCCCCTATTCTCACCTTGAGCGGCTTCCTACATTGACTGATCTCGATCACGGAGATCTGCCGCCCGCTGAGCGCGCAGATGCCTACGAATTGTCCACAACTAATTGCTTGCGGCAGTGAGACCGCGGAGCGGCTTGGCTCTTGTGGTTAACGTCTGTCTGATTTTCATCTCGTAAGGTAAATTGATAAATCAAAAACAAACAAGAATGTAATTTCCCGTAATTTAAACGTCATAAGCTGCAAAGCCACAGCTATTTCAAAATAAAGTCGCGATTCCGCCGGGATTGTGACCTGAGAAAATCGATAAGTTTCTTGTGTACAGCCCGCTTTTATCAAAAAAAGCCACAATTAATGCAGCATTCCTACAAACGCTCAATGATTTTATCAACTAGTGTCTTTATGTGATTTGGCGCTAATATACACCCTCTAGTAGGTAGGCCTCGGGCGCTATCGAACGAGAAAAAGGATTACTGGATGGCAACTCTGCACTACACCTCGGGTGGTTCCGCCACCGAAATCGCAAACGCTGGCTTCAATCTGGCCGATGTTCAATATGCTAGCCAGGTCGACGCATTGCCGGATGGCATGAAGGGCCTAGTGTATCTGAATGAGCACGAGGGCGTAACCTCATCCTTCATCGAGAAAATGACCCCCTTCCTCGGCAATCCGAATGTGTTTGGGTTCTATCTTGTTGACGAGCCCGATCCCACCGGCAGGTGGGGCACCTACGCAACCGCTGAGAACCTGAAGGCGGAATCCGACTGGATCCATGAGCATTTTCCAGGCGCCAAGACCTTCATCACCATGATGAACATGGGGTCCCCGACCAATCCGGATTTTACGAACACCTACAATCCGGCCAACACGCATATCGACTATTTCGGAATAGACCCCTATCCGGTGCGCACGGGAACGGACACGGTCGATTACGACATGATCGATCGAGCCGTGGCTGCAGCGGTGAAGTCGGGCATCCCGGCTAACAACATCGTTCCGGTCTACCAGGCCTTTGGCGGCGGTAACTGGGAGACTTCCGATGGCGGAAGACATGTCATGCCCACCCCCGAACAGATGCAAACCATGATCGATCATTGGGCCGCATTGGTTCCGACGCCCGGCTTCGACTACACCTACAAATGGGGAACGCAGAACGGCGACACCGCGCTTGAAAGCTCCTCCGAATTGCAAGCCGTTTTCCGGGAGCACAACCTCGCTACCACCGGGGCCGAACCTTCCGACACCAGCGACGGCAGCGCTGCCGCGACACCCCCTTCCGATGCCGCCGCCAGCGATAGCAGTTCGACTGTGACTGCCCCATCCCATGACGCCACCGGCGACAGCACTTCGACTGCGACTGCCCCTTCCCATGACGCCACCGGCGATATCAGTTCGACTGCCACGGCCCCTTCCGACGCCACCGCCAGCGATAGCAGTTCGACTGCGACTGCCCCTTCCCATGACGCCACCGGCGATGGCAGTTCGACCGTAACTGCCGCTTCCGACGACGCCGGCAATACCAGTTCGACTGCCGCGGCCTCTTCCGAAGCCGCGACGGGCGATAGCAGTTCCACTGCAACTGTGCCTTCCGCTGCCACCGCTGCCGATAATAGCTCTACTGTGGCCGCCTCCGACTCCAAGACCAGCCATGGCACTTCTACTGCGACTGCTACCGCCGTCGCCCCTTCCGACGCCAGCACTAGCGATAGTAATTCTGCTGGAGCTGCGACTTCCCACCGCACGGCCAGTCACGGAAAAGCCACCAGTGATGCCTCCCATGCAAGTGCAAGCACCGACAAAATGGCGGGCCATAGCGGCAACGACACCTCCCATGTCGACACTGGCGGCAACAAGATGGAGGATTTGGGCAGCGGCGTTGACCGGGTGCTGGCTGTGTTGAGCCATGCTCTTTCTGCCGGCTCGGAGTTTCTCGCCCCCAACAATCACTCCGACAGAACCGCAACCAACCTGACCGGCCATGGGTTCGCCCAGACCGTCCAGAGCGGTGAAAATGTCGGGGCCCAGGCAAAGAACGGCGCCGCCGCCGAGATCATGTCGGGTCACGGAGGCAACGATGCCTTCGACTTCAGCAAGCTTCAGGACAAGCTCCACCTCGATCAAGCCGCTCTTACCGAGCTTAAGTCGAACGGGCTTTCATTGCATGCGTCTCCTGCTGGTACGGCCACGGATGATGGTTCCCACCACATCATCTTTGACAGCTCAACCGGGTCGCTCTCTCTCGACAGCGACGCGGCGGGCGGCGCAGCTCAAGCGCAGCTCGCCACCCATCTCCCGTTGCAGCATCACTCTTTGATCTGAAAACCAGAGCGGCGGACCTTCAACTCGAGCGTGTCCGCCGCTCCGTCCTTGTTCAATTGCGCCACGGAAGCTTGATCAAGGAAGATACGATATCGGCTGACATCAGACAGATCGGAGTTGGCCGGCATATCGCCAATGCGAATTTCGGCGCCGCCACACCCTAAGCGGTCTCGGCAATTTTCAGCACGGCGTCGATCTCGGCCATCACCGCTACCGGCAGCGGCCCTTTCTCCAGCGCACCGAGATTGTCTTCGACCTGCTCGGGCCGCGTGAACCCGGGAACCGGCAGGGCGATTGCCGACTTGGCGAGTATCCAGCCGAGTGCGCCTTGCGCAAGCGTGCGTCCGCCCGAGGTGAGCAGGTCGCGGATTGCCGAGAGCCTTGACAGATGGTGCGGGTTGGCGGCGCCATCCCTGAAAAATACCATCCATTCGGCATTGCCGCCGCGCACATCGTTGGTGGGCAGCCGCATGGCCGGCGTATATTTGCCGGTGAGCAGCCCCATTGCCAGCGGCAGCCGGCTGAACGAGACGAGGTTCTCGCGCGCCGCAACGGCCATCAGCCCGTTCGCCGGGGTAAACACATTGAAGTCGTTCTCTACGGCGACGAAGCCCTCGCGCGGCGCGTAGGCGGCAAGCCGTTCGCGGTGATCGGTGCTCCAGCCGAAGCCGCTGATCTTGCCCTCCTGGCGCAACAGGCCGAGCGTATCGAACACCTCGCCGGCGCGCTCGATCGGATACTCGTTGATATGTAGCAGCACGACGTCGATACAATCGCGCTGCAGGCGCTGCCGCGAATTGTCGATCGATGTCCGGATCGCTGCGGCAGAGGCATCCTCGGGAGCAATCTTGCGCGTTTCGGGATCGCCGAAATAGCCGACCTTGGTGACGATGACGGCTTCGTCCTTACCCTTCAACGCTCGCCCGAGGATCAGTTCGGCATTGCCGGCGCCATAGGCGGCCGCCGTGTCGAACACCCGCGCGCCGATCTCATAGGCCATCGCCAGCGCGGCTTGCGACCTGATGTCGTCGACCTCGCCATAGGTTGTCGCCGTGTCACGCCAACGCGCGGGGCCACCCGCCGCCCAGGTGCCGATGCCAATGCGCGGTACCGAGCGGCCATCCCAAAGCTCAATCATCTGCATGCCCGGTTCCTCAACGACGCACGCTGGCGTGACGGGCATGCTCGCGGATCTCTTCGCGAGAAATGCCAGCATCCGCAAGTGTGCTGTCTGGGGCCCGCCTCAAGCTCGCAAGCGTCTGGCGATAGGCAAGCCAGCGGGTGAAACGGTGTCGAAGTTCATCCAACATGATCGTCTCCTTTGGCGTGGAGAATGCCCGCGCGCTTGGGTTGGTCGAAAGCGCAAAGCATCGGCGCGAAGCGCATGCGCGATCGAAAAGATTGCGGTGGCTTCTTAGCCAGCCGAGGCGCTTGTCACTGTCCCGCCAAGCAAGATTGTCCAACGCGCCCAACGCCTGCATACTTGCGCATGATGCCCGCTTCGCGCTACAGCCACGGTCGCAAGGAGTTTTTCATTTCTGCAAAATGGATATCGGCTGGGACGATCTGAGGTTGTTTCTCGACGTTGCGCGGCTGGGTGGCTTGAGCGCAGCGACGGGAACCACGCGCCTCAGCGCAGCCACCCTTGGACGACGCGTCACCGCGCTGGAAAAGCAGATCGGCGAACCTCTGTTCGTGCGCCAGCAGACCGGCTACCGGCTGACCCCGGTCGGCGAAGAACTGCTGCGGCGCGCCGAAGACGTCGAGGCAGCAATGCAGTCGCTGACCCGCTGGCGCGAGGGAAACCTGCCCGACCGCATTGTCCGCGTCTCGGCCGGGCCATGGACGTCGGCCTTCGTTTCCGCCCATATCGGCGAGATCTGGACGGTCGATGACGGCATAAGGGTGGAGCTTGTCACCACGACCGAGCGGGTCGACATCGGCCACCGTGCCGCCGACATCGGCATCCGCAGCGAGCGTCCGACCGAGCAGTGGCTGGCCGGCCGTCAGAGCGGCAAAGTCGCTCACGCCATTTTATTCCGGACGTCACCTGATCAACGGCATCGCCGCTGGATTGTTCGTCGGCGTCACCGGCGAAGGCGCAAACGTTGCATCGGCGCGCTGGCTGCAAGCCCATCACGGCGACCGCATCGCCGTACGCGGCAACAACACCCATGCGGTGCGTGAACTGGTGGCCGCCGGCGCCGGCCTTTCGGTCTTTCCGTGCTTCGTCGCTGACAGCGATCCGCGGCTGGTTCGCGTCGCTCAGCCTATCCCCGAGCTCGAAACCGACCAATGGATCGTCACCCATCACGAGGAACGTCACTCGCCGCCGGTACGAAAAGTCGCCGAGCGGATTGCCGCCTTGATGCGGGCGCACCAGCCGCTGTTTCGCGGCGAGACGCCGATCCGGTAAGCCTCAGGCGTCGATCGGCCGCCAGTGGATCAAGAATCAGATATTTTGTGGGCCGGACGATGTGCCCGCCGTTGAGGACTCCGGAGTGAGGCGCGCTGCTCGTCGAGATCCTTGCCCTGGGCGAAAAGAGCGGTACCAATCAGTACCGGGCCGCCTATCCGGTCACTCGTCCTCCTGCCGGCTCATAGCCGTATGCTTCGCCCTTACGCACCACGCGGCCGATGCCCGGCCAGCCAAGGTGCGCGCCTGCGATCCACGTCCTCGCCTTGGCCGCGTCACTGACAACCTTTAGGCGGGTTGCGCGCGCCGTCGGCTGATCGTCGTCATAGCCCCAACTGAACGCGGGATTGCCGAACTGCAAGGCTGGCACATGAACGACGTCCCCGAAGAATAGGAAACGGTCCTCGTCGGTGTCGAACGCGTAGCCGGTATGACCGGCAGCATGACCCGGCAGGGCGACCGCCCTCAATCGCTCACCCACCTGGTCGCCATTCTGGACAGGCTTCAGCAGGGGCCGGAACTGCGCAAGGTGCGCGTAAGCGAAAAAGCTCCCAACAGCCGCCTCGGGAATTACGATCGCCGTCAAGTTTGGAAAGAGCACTCGGCCGTCGGGGGTCAAAAGTCCGTGCACATGATCCTCAGCAGTTCGCCTTCACGTATTCTTCCTGAAGTTTGAATCGAAGCAGTATATGATTTCGGAAGCAGCTCTGCATTTCCACAAACGACCCAAACCCGAGACGCGATGCAAGTCGGGACACGGTCGCGGGAGATACATGGCATCGGCGCGCGATTGCGGCGGCATTTTCGAAAGCCACGTAATCCGGCTCCGCAAATATCACCCGGGCGACAGCCTCCGACTTCTCCGGAAGTGTCAGTTCCCTTTTGGCAATCAGCGCTTTGAGCTCGTCAAGCGATGGCGCTCGGCGGTTGTCAACTGATACGCGCTGTCGACCGCATGTCCGTGAGGGATAAGATGAGCCCACAGACATAGTTCTCAACCTTTAACTATCTTCATGAAGATATCGAACTCGGCATCCACAATCGGAACCGTGTGCTCGTAACCGGGATATCTGCCTGAATCGACGTCTGCCTTGTAGTCCTTAAAGGCAGCGACGCGCTCGTCCTGAATCTTCTCCAGCTCAGGGCCAAGGTTTCGATAAACTTTTCCGTGTCGCGGCTGATGGTTCTTGCCGTAACCGCAAACGTCTTCTGTGAAGAGGTACTGCGCATCGGCATATTTGCCAGCGCCCATGCCTAGCATGACAAGCGAGGAGTTTTCGGTGAGGAATTTCGCGACGCGATCTGGGACGACTTCCAGCTCCGCGCCGAAGACTCCTATTTGCTCCAGCTTTTGGGTGTGCCGCCAAATGCGCACTGCTTCGTCCGCGGTCTTGCCGACTGCGCGCCAACCCGTCCAGGTGATATAAGACGGCACTAGGCCGATATGGCCAACGACAGGAATGTAGTTGTCGCATAACGTCTTCTGGATGTCGTATGACGCCGCACAATAAAAGGCGTCGCCGCCTGTGCCGGCAAAGTGGAACGCTGCACGCAGATAGTCCTCCGCTGTTGCGAGCGGGCGGCCCGCGAAACTCCCATAGCTGCCATATGGCAAACCGACTTGTACGAAACAATCGCCGGCTGCTTGGCGCATTTCCGGATCGAAATATCGACCTTCGATGGAGAGCATATGGATGCCGGCAGCGGCTGCGGCAGCCGCCTCATCCGGCGTGCTGACGAAGAGCATGGAGATTTTCTGTCCGCTCTTCTTCATCTTGCGGATGTCCTCGACATGAGGACGGTTGTGATACATGCCCATAATCAGCCTCCGCAGGGGATCAGGCCGTCAAACAGCGCCTTGGCGATGAATGGCCAATTCATTTCGGGGCGCCAAGTAATCGGGCGGTCGCGCCAGAGCATCTCGGCGCAGGCTGCAAGCTGGAACGGCTGGTCCATATGGCTCAGATCTCGATCATGACGCGGCCATTTTCGACCTTCGTCTTGTACGTCTTGAGATTCTCGCAAGCGGGCGGGGTCTCTACGTCGCCGGTCGTGAAGTCGAAGACGGATGCGTGTTTAGGGCACTCCACTGTATTCCCCATGACGAGGCCGTCAGCGAGATGAATACTCTCGTGCGTGCAAAGCCCGTCGGTGCAGAAATATTCGTCCCCGTCATTTCGAAAGATCGCAAAGGTGCGACCGCCATGATCGAAGCGCCTGGCTTCCTCGGCTTCGATGTCGGCGGCACAGGCGTCGATCCAAGGCATGGAATCTTCCTTCAGATGGCTTGCGGTTTGTAATCGGCGGGGGCGGACGGCATGACCCCCTGCAGCAGCGCCACGGACTTTTCGAGTCCCTCCAGAGAGTTCAGGAGGACGTCTTCATGCTCGATGGAAAGCCAGCCGTCATAGCCGGCCATCTTGAGGCGATAGCAGAATTGCCGCCACCACTCCTCCCCGTGGCCGAAGCCAAGCGTGATGTAGCTCCATGACCGGGCCGGAAGATCCATCAGGCTGCCATTCTCGAGCAGAGATGTCGTCGCCTGCACCGGTGCGTTGAGCATCGTGTCCTTGGCATGAACGTGATAAACGGCCTCGCCGAGCGCCTGGGCGGCCACAAGCGGATCGGCACCCATCCAGAACAGGTGGGAAGGGTCCAGATTGGTGCCGATGATCGGTCCGACCGCCTGCCGTAGTTTCAAAAGCGAGGGTACGTTGTAGACGCACTGGTTGCCATGGAGCTCCAGCGCAATGCGCTCGACGCCGTTCGCGTTCGCAAGCGCGACGATCTCGGTCCAGAACGGGATCAATTTCTCTTCCCACTGGTATTTCAGGATGGTCTGCGTTTCCGGAGGCCAGGACGAGACGATCCAGTTAGGTATCGTGTCGGTAGCATTGCCGGCCGGGAGCCCGCTCATGGTGCAGACGGTACGGATGCCAAGTTCGCCAGCGACACGGATTGTGTCTCTCAGCCCTTCGCCCTGGGCCGGGTCGGTTGGGTGGAGCGGATTGCCATTTGCGTTGAGGCAGATGATCTCAAGCCCACGCTCCTCGAATGCTCCAACGAAACGTTTCTGGCCTTCTTTGTTGCCCAGCATGGACGAAAGCCGAAAATGCGGTGCCGTGGACCAGCCACAGGTGTTTACCTCGACGCCGGAGACACCCATGCGCTTCGCATGATCCAGCATCGTTTCGAAGGGCAGGTTGCTGAGGCTGTCTGAAACGAAACCCAGCTTCACGCGTAAAACTCCGGCTTTGCGATCATTTGAACAGGTACGCGGCGGCCCTCATGCAGCGCCTTCACGCCCGCCTCGGCAACGATGGCGGCGCAATAACCGTCCCAGCAATTCGCTGCGGTTGCGGGGAACTCACCAGTCATGACGAAGCGTAGGAAGTCGCGGTTCTGCCGACGGTAGGCATCGGCATAGCGGGTCCGCCAGTCGGAGTCGTAGCTCGTGCTCTGTGTAAGCGCAGAATCGATGCGAGTGTAGGCGACGTTGTTCATCGCAACGGTGCCCCGCTCGCCGATCAGCTCGGCACGGACATCGTAACCATAGGCGGCATTGTTGTTGATCTCGATGTTGACGAGTTGGCCATCGACCGTCTCCAGCACCATGAAGACAGGCGCGACCCGGGCATCTGAGCGCTTCGGCTGGAAGGCCGAAATCGACGCATATTCCGTCGAGAGCACATAGCGCACGACATCGAACTCGTGGGGAGCCGAATTGGTGATAGCCATTGCGCCGGTGAAATCTGCAGCCGGCGTTTCGACATTCCGGTGAAAATTGTGCATCATCAGGGGCCGGCCAAGGCGGCCGTCTGCGAGCGCCCGCTTAATCTCTTCGTAGGAGCGATCGTAGCGCCGCATGAAACCAAGCTGGACGAATTTCGCGCCCGACTTCTGTTCTGCCTCCATCACCGCGATACAGTTAGCGGACGCTTGGGAGAGGGGCTTTTCGCACAACACACGCTTGCCGGCGGCAATACAAGCTTTCGACAGCGGCGCATGCGTGGCATCGGGACTCGCCACGATGATTGCGTCCACGTCCTTCCGCGCGGCAACGCCTTCTGGATCGGTGGAGACGTCGAGCGCACCAAAGGTGTCGGCAACAGTGCGGGCACGCGCCTCATCCATGTCGCACACCAGCTGAAGGCTTGCTCCGGGAAGGTCTTCCGCCACTATCCTGGCGTGGTCGGCGCCCATGACACCGGCACCGATCACCGCAATCCGTATTGTCATATTTCTTCTGCTTTGTTCGACGTGAAGAGGCTGGTGGCGCCAAGGGTCATCAGGGCCGGTCGAAGGCAGAGGTTTCCCGAGGAAAACGATCGGGCCGCCCGCCCATCCAGCTCGAGAGGCGGCGCATTTTCATTGTGATCATGCATGCAATTCATGTTCGATTTCCGCCTCGAGGTCAGCCATGGTTTCACCGCCGGCCATCAGATCGGTGATCTCCTCGCGGGTTTTCTCGCGCTTCCGGAAATCGGCGGCGATCGCACCGCGAATGAGGACGGCGAAATGGTCTCCCACCGCCATCGCGTGCATCACCTGGTGGGTGATGAAGACGACCGCGAGACCGCGCCGCTTGGCTTCATTGACGATGCGCAGCACGTGAGCTGCCTGCTTGACGCCGAGCGCTGCTGTCGGCTCATCGAGGATCAGAACGCGAGCGCCGAAATGCACGGCGCGGGCAATGGCCAAAGACTGGCGTTCCCCGCCTGACAGGCCACCAACAAGCCGGTCACCGTCGTCGATACGCGTGATGCCGAAATCCCGCACCGCTTTCACCGCGATCTCGTTGGCGCGCTTGCGGTCGTAGATCTTGAACGGACCCCAACCCTTTGTCGGCTCCAACCCAACGAAGAAGGAGCGGCCGATGCTCATTAAGGGGAACGTTCCGCCGAACTGGTGCACGGTGGCAATGCCCCGCTCCTGCGCAGCGCTCGGACGGTCGAAGCTGACCGCCTTTCCGTCCATCAGTATCTCGCCGCTGGTCGGCTTGTGGACGCCTGCCAACACCTTGATGAGAGTGGACTTTCCTGCGCCGTTGTCGCCGAGGAGACACAAGACCTCACCCCGGCGAATTTGCAGCGAGATGTTATGCAACACGTCGATCGGGCCGAAAGACTTGTTGACATTTTTCAGTTCGAGAATGGCAGGTTTTTCGCTCATAATTATCGCATCTTTCGTTCTTCCAAGCAGTCGCTGATCGCAACTGCAGCCGCATCGCTCAGTGCTGTATGGGTGCCCTCGGCACGCTTTGTTTTGAACCTCGCCGGTAAGACAGAGCCAGTTCCCGGAATGCCTGATTCATCAGCACCGCCGTCAAAAGCATCACGCCGATGATCAGGTTCGACCAGTTCCGGTCGATCTGGGTGAAGTAGATGCCCTGGCTGACAATGGCGAACGTGATGGTACCGACGAAGATGCCGATGACCGAGCCGAACCCTCCCGTGAGCAGCACGCCGCCGACCACCACGGACACGATCGCGTTGAAGATGAAGTTCATTCCGCCGGAAACCTGGGCCGAGTTGAACAGGATCGCCTGGCACATGCCAACGAATGTGGCGCTGACGGCGGACAGCACGAACAGTGCGATGGTCATGCGGCTTGTCGGAATGCCTGCATTGCGGGCGCTGACGCGATCGCCGCCCATTGCAAACAGCCAGTTGCCAAAGCGGGTCTTGTGCAGCACGAAGCCAATGATGACAGCGAACACCACCCACCAGACGATGATGACCTGGTGGCTTCCACCGATAAGCTGTCCGAACAGGAATTTGGCCCATTCGGGCGCGGTGACGGCAACGCTAGCGTTGCCAGTTAGCAACACGGACCCACTGAGCACCAAGCCCTGCATCGCAACCAGGGTGGCGAGCGTAATGATCAACGAAGGCACCGAGGTGCGGATCGTCAGCAAACCATTGACAAGGCCGACCGCCACACCGACCGCCAGGGCGCCGGCCATGCCCACCGCGATGGGCAGGTCATAGTAGCCGCTAAGGATGGCGGTGGTCATAGAGCCCGCGGGAATCAATGCGCCGATGGAGATGTCGAGTTCACCCGAGATCATCAGCAGACCGACCGGAATGGCGACAATGCCGAGATTGGCGGCGAAGTTCACCCAACTCGCCGCCCCAAGGAGTGTGCCCAGGTCCACGCCACCGAAAAATACGAAGAACAGCACCACCCCGATCAGGCTGAGGATCGAGCCTGCTTCCGGGCGGCGCAACAAGGATTTGATTGCCTCAGTCATGGCGGTCCCTCAAGCCTTCTTCGATGAGTAGCTGAGCGCCAGCTGCCGAAAGGTGTCGTTGGTGAGTACGGCGATCAGGAGAAGCGCGCCGATGATGACGCTTCCCATGTTGGGATCGATACTCGTGAAGTAGATGCCCTGGTTTACGATAGAGAAGGTGATCGTGCCGAACACGATACCTACGACAGAGCCAAATCCGCCGGTAAGCAGAACGCCTCCGATGACTACGCACATGATCGAATTGAAGATGAAGGACTGCCCAGCCAGAACCTGAGCGCTCTGGTAGACCATCACCTGGCTGACTCCGACGAACGCGGCGGAAAACCCCGAAAGCATGAATAGACCGATGGTAAGCCGCTTGGTGGGGATGCCCGCGTTGCGCGCGCTCTCCTTGTCGCCCCCGAGTGCATAGATCCAGTTGCCCACGGGCGAGATGTGGAGGAGCCAGAGAAGGGCGGCGATGTAGACGAGCCACCAGAGAATCGTCACTTGGAACATGCCCCCGAGATATTGGCCGAGAAGCATCTTCGTGAGTTCGTCGGGTACCAGCGAGACACCGGTGCTGCCGGCGATCATCACAGTAAGGCCCAGCGTCAGGCCCATTGTGCCGAACATCGTTCCTATTGTGATTATCAGGGACGGGATCGCGGTTCGCGTGACGAACACGCCGTTGATTAAGCCGATGGCGAGACCGAGCCCAAGGGCGGCCGTGATGCCGAGCCAATCAGGCAGGCCATAGTAGCCGGATATGATCGCGGCCGTTAGAGAGGCCGCGGGAATCACGGCGCCGACCGAAATGTCCAGCTCACCAGCGATCATCAGCAGCCCTATCGGCAGAGCGATGATGCCGATCTCGGAGGCGATGCTCAGCCAACTGGCCGTACCGGCTGCTGACAAAAAGCCACTGCCTCCGAATATGGCGAAGAACAAAAAGACTGCGACCATGCCCAGGAACGAGCCCGTCTCGGGCCGCCGTGCCAGACGACCTGGGGCCAGTCCAGAACGGCCGCGATTTGCCATCGGCGTTGGGGTGGATGTCACGGGATGTGCCGTCATGGGTAATCCGCGAGTTATCGAGCGCCAAAAATTGCGGTCGCTATGGAAGTAGAATGCACTGGCCGCCCGCCTCACACGGCGGGCGGCCGTAAGGACACCTAGCGCGCGCCGGCCTTCACGCCCGCAATGGTCAGCTCGACAGTGTTCTTGTCGATGATACCAGGACCGGTGAGGATCTCGCGCGTCGGCACAGTCAGCCCGTAGTTTACCTTGCCATTCAAGATTGAGACGGCGAGATAGCCTTGCCAGTAGCCCTGCTGGTCGATCGCGCAGGCCTGTTTTCCATCCTTGATGTTGTTCAGGATGGTCTCGTCAAAGTTGATGCCGCAGAGTTGAACCTGCCCGGCCTTGCCGGCCTGGGTAATACCGTTCATGGCCGAATTGGCGTCGACATTGCCGATGGTGAACACCGCGGTCACGGCTTGATGCTGCAGCAGATAGGCCTTCACCGCCTGCGCCACTGCTGTTGCCGAGCCGAAGGAGGTAGCTGGCAACGGCAACACATCGGCCTCGCCGCCGCCATTCTTCATCCCTTCCCTAAAGCCACCACAGTAGGCCTCGATATTGGCCGCACCCGGCAGTGTGTTGATGCAGACGCCTTTCTTGTTGCCGGCCTTAGCGAGATACTCGCCGCCGGCGACGCCACCTTTGTAATCGTCCGAGCCGACATAGTTCATAGCGCCGAGGCGATCAGCCGCCTGCAAACCGCCGGCATTGTAGATAACAAGCGGAATGCCAGCGTCCACAACCGCCTTGAACGCCGGATCCATGGCTTCCGGCACCCAGTCCGGACCGACAATGGCGTCGGCCTTCTGGTCGATGGCTTGGCGGATCAGTTCGGCCGCGTCCACACCCAGATTGTCGTAGTTCTGCGGCCCGAGCCAGGTGACTTTACCACCTTGAGCTTCGACCACCTTACCGGCGTCTTCGGCACCACGCTTGACGATTGACCAGAATGGATCGTCCGGCTTGCCGCCGATAACGAAGATGTCGGCGGCGAGCGTGCTGCTGGTGCTGTACGCAGCCAGCACTGCTGTGGACACAAGTATCTTGAAAAGCTTCATAGTCTTCCTCCCGGTTTACCCGCCCCGCGGGTTTGAAAAAAACATGGCTGATCCGCCCCCTCCTCTGGGCACACGAAACAGCGGCGGTTGATTACTCTGCCGGCATGTCAGAGGCCCTGCCGTCGGAGGCTTCCTGCTTGGCGCGGAGCTTTTCCTTCTTCTTGCGGAAGCGCGCCTTCATAGCCTGGTCAGCTTCTTTGCTACCGTCGTGCCAAGTGCCGAAAAGCTTATCGAGAGGGACCAGACCGTCACCGCCGTAGTTCACCTCGAAATACTTGTGGTGCAGGTAGTGGACGTAGGAATGGCTATCGAGCTTGACCTTGTCGGTGAGTTCGAAGGTTTCAAACCCAAGATGGCCATTCACCGCGCCGAAGCCGGCCCCATGCAGCGTGAAGTACGCGCAGACCGGGTTGGATGGGATCAGCAGGTGCAGCCAGGCCTCGGCATGGTAGAGGAACCCCTCGACCGGATGCATGGACAGCGACGACCACGGACTGGGGTTGATCGAGTTGTGGTGAACCGAATGAACCCATTTGTAGAGGGGCGGCCAGTGGATCGCGCGGTGCAGGAAGAAGAAGTACACTTCGTGCACAGCCGGAGCGATGATGACGAGGAACGACAGGTACAGCCAATGCGTCGTCCACGGCAGCCAGACGGCCCAGCTGTTCGCGTATGCCCATAGCATCACGATTTCGACCACGGTCCACAGCGGTATGGTGATGAAAAACGACCGGCTGAAATTGTCGATATTCTGGCTCTGAAACCAGAAGACGTCGGACGGCGCGTCGGAGGGGAATTTCGGATTATACTTGAAGCGCGTCTCTTGCTTGCGCTGGATGTAATAGCGCAGCTCAAAGAATCCGTAGAAGAGAAAAATGCCCCCCGCGTTCAGCCCGTAAAGCCAAAGGTAGTTGAGCAGCGAAAAGCTTGCCAGGCTGTCCCAGCTCGGGATGAGCAAGTTGACCCAGATGATTGCCGTGGCCATGTGGAACGCGTTCCAAGGCCAAAGAAACTCGGGAATCCAGGCTAGTACCTTTTTGGCGTTGAACGGGCGATGCCAGATCGGCACCGGCTCGGCGCGGCGGTGCGGGACCCAGTTTCCGCGTTTGTCGCGCATTCCATACTGAAGGTCATCCATCTTAACAGCCTCCCGACCGACCATCCAATCGGCCTTGAACCAGTTCGGGCTCTAGTGCGGAGGCGATTCATATCGGAGGCTTGATATCATCGGAATACAAAAATAGTATGGAGATCGCATTCGTATCATTTAGGGGCAATCATGATGATACAGCATTGGGAGGATTAATGAGGCGGCCTACGATTCGCGACCTCGCTCAAGCCGCCGGCGTATCCGTAGCGACCGTGAACAGAATCCTCAGCGGCACTGTCTCGGTTCGCCCAAAGACTGTTCAACGCGTACAAAGAGCAGCCGAAGAAATCGGCTTCTATGGGATCGGAGCGATCGACGACCGTGCCAAGAAAATATCGCCGCATCATCGATTGGGTTTCCTGTTGCAGCAATCGACCCGTGAACTCTACCAACTGTTCGGGAAGAAAATCATCGCAGCCTGTCGCGATCGTCGCGATGAGGTGGTCGAGGCCATCGTCGAGTTTGTGGATCTACTGACGCCGGAGACTATCTCTAGCCGCCTTATCGCGCTCGGCAACACCTGCGACGCAGTCGCGGTGATCGCACCAGATCACCCTATCATAGGACAGGCCATCCGTTCACTGAAGGAAATTGGGAAGCCCGTTGTTGCTTACATTACCGACCAATCCGCGCCGGAAAGAGCGGCCTACGTGGGCACAGACAACTGGAAGCTGGGGCGTACGGCGGCATTCTTGATTGCGCAAACCACCCAAGGTCCGGGTCGCATTGCGGTTTTCATAGGAAATCACCGATATCAATGCCAAGACGTTTCAGATGCCAGCTTCCGTTCGTATTTGCGCGAACACGCTCCGCGGCTCACAGTGGAAGAAAGTCGCCCTACTCATGAGGAATCGAGCGAGGCTTACCGTATGGTGGCCGAACTCCTGAAGACGACTGATGATCTCGTAGGAATTCTGATCGTGGGCGGCGGAATAACTGGAGTGCTCCGTGCGCTTCGAGAGATCCCTGCCGAAAGGCGGGCGGGCATCAAGCTGGTTTGCCGTGACATTGGCCCCGATACGCGAAAAGGCTTGTCCGAGGGAATGATCACTGCAGCTCTTTGTCATCCACTCGAGGCGACCTCGGCTCTCCTTGTGCAGACGATGATTGACGTGATTGGACCGCAAGCACCGGTCGCGACCCTTCAGCGGTCTATACCTTTTGAAATAGTCACGCCGGAAAACATCTGACGCTTTTATCTCGGCGATGATTCAAGCGGTGCTTTGCGGATCGGGCTAGTCCGGCCAAGGCTGCCGATCGCTGGTTCCGAACCTCGTCGAGACTGCATGAACAATTTAAAGGCACCATTCATTATTGGTAGGACGGTCACTGTCGCGCACTGTTGGAGGACGTCCTCGAACTATTGATTTTATTGGCTTTTTCGTGGGCCTAAATCAGAGAGTTTCCCGTATTGTCTCGTATCGTTCCGCCCCCACCGGACGCTTTGAAATTGGCCACACCAAATGCCTGCTTCGCATCATCCACGAAGAGCTGCGCGCCATCTCCGGCGCCGAGCAATCCCGGCTGCAGCGCTTTGAACAACCAACGCTGTGGCCATCGATACAGCCCTTTGCGTGAGCCCTTCAGGAGTTGGCCAACCGCCAGCCGTCGGTGGTTCCTGGCCGACCTCAATGAATTGTACTCCTTTCGTATAAATCAGAAATCTTCGCGCATCGTTCCGTATGGTTCCGCGACCCCGGCGCCACTATTCCGCAGGTGCCGTCTGGCTTGGTTTCCCGAAAATACGCTTTTAGGAAAGTCCTGGAGCCGGATGACCGATCTTGCGACGCAGTTCCGAACCGATCCCTCGATGACGGGCTACCGGACATGGCCCGTCAAAGGTCTGTCGCTTACCAAGGAGCATCGGGACGGCAGCGACCGGTCTTGACCGGTCGGCGAGGATGACGAGCGTCCTTGTCGGCGAAAGATCCGCCCGCCTTTTCACGCCCTTAGCCACGTGATTGGATACGACGTATCTGTATATCAATTTCGTTGCTAGGGTCCTTCATGAACGAGCAAGATCGACGTTTTACGCGCGAGCGCATGACAATCCTCGGCGATGTCAAAGCGGCATCCTTTCTTCCATGGATCGAGCGTCATGCCGCCAAGCTCGGCCTCGCGCCGGCAATATTCGTTGCCGGTGCCGACCGGATCGAACTCGACGTTGCCGGTCCCGCGGAACTGGTCGATATGATGGAGATGGGGTGCTCTCTTGGACCAATCGATGTCTGGGTCGAGGCCATTCGTCGGACGCCGATAGAGAACGAATCAGGCTAGGTTGGGACCAGGGCCTCTGCCTCTTTTTTGGGCATTGTTGCCAGTGCGAAAATATTGTGCAAACGTGATCGGGCTGATCGTCATGTCTTGACCGCGAATCTGCATTTGGGAAGATGGGTCGATGTCTTTCGAAGGTTGATGCATGCTGCCCTATCCGTCCGGCCCATGGATGCCAGTTGCCCTCTCCGCGGACTTGCCAGCGGGAACCGTAATGCCGGCGCAAACCCCGGTCGGACCGATTGCCCTTTGGCGAAGCCGGTCCGGCCGCGCGGCGGCCTTCGCGGACAGATGCCCTCATCGCGGCATGCGCCTTTCCCGTGGTTTCGTGCGCGGTGAGGCCCTGTCCTGCATCTATCACGGTTGGAGCTATGCCCAGGCCGGAAACTGCTTGCGCATTCCGGCCCATCCGGGCCTGACGCCGCCGGAAACGATTGGTGTCGCAACACAGCCCGTCGAGGACAGCGGCGGAATCATATGGATTTCCGTAGGCGAACCCACCGCTCGGCCGCCGCGGTTCGACGGCCTGGCCCCTCTTCGCTCCATGATAGTAGAGGCGGGCATTGCCGCGCTGGAGGCGGCCGCCGGTACGAAGGCCGACGGAGGCCTGCTCGACTACGCGCAAAATGCCCAGACCCTACGGCTGCTGCTCACCCCCCAGGGGAAAGCGCGGACGCTGATGCATGTTCTGGTCGACGAAGGCACTGGTCCGGCCAAGCGTATCGCTGCGTCGAGGGCAGCCGAGACGCTACGGCGGACGGCCGAGGATATTCTGCGCAGTGGCGTCGCCCAATGACCCGCAACGCGATGATCGACCAATGGTATCCGGTCGGCCTTGCCGGCCGGCTTGACACGCATGAGCGCCAGACGGCGCTCATGGGCGAGCCGATCGGGGTGAGGCTCGGCGCAGACGGAAACGCGAAGGTTACGGGCAGCAACGGACGTGCCCTGCCGGTCTGCATCCGCTACGGCCATGTCTGGTCGTCGCTCGGCGACCCGCAAAAGGCGCTCTTTGCCATCCCCGAGGCTGATCAGCCCGGCCGCCGGCTCGTCGATGTCGGGGTTGTGCGCGTGCGCTGCTCGCCGCTGCGCGCGGTGGAGAACTTCCTGGACATTGCGCATTTCCCCTTCGTGCATACGGACATATTGGGGGCCGAACCGCACACGGAAGTCCCGAACTACAAGGTCGAGATACGGGAGGACGAAGACGAGGTTTGGGCGACCCAGGTGAAGTTCTACCAGCCGCAGGCCGCCAAGTCGGCGGAAGGCGGCATAACCACCGAATACATGTATCGCGTGCCTGCGCCGACCTGCTCGATCCTCTACAAGACCTGCCCGCCGCGCCCGGGTGAATGGGACGTCATCACGCTTTTCGTGCAGCCGCTTGCCGAAGACCTGTGCGACGTCTGGCCGTGGATGGCGTTGTTCGACGACGAAACATCGATGGCAGACCTGATCCATTTCCAGCAGACGATCTTCCTTCAGGACCGGTCGATTCTCGAAAACCAGATCCCGAGGCTGCTGCCGCTCGATCCGGGCATGGAGATCCCCACAAGGGCGGACCTGACATCGGTTGCCTACCGGCGCTGGCTGAAACGCCACGGCTACACCTACGGCGCGCAACTGGTGGCGCAATGAAGCTCTACGACTACGTGCTGTCCCCGAGTTGCTACAAGGCGCGCCTGATGGCGGCGCTGACCGGGGTGAAGCTTGACATCCGCCCCGTCGATTTCCATCCCGGCGCCGAGCATCGCGGTCCCGAACTCATGGCGCTCAATCCGGCGGGTTCGATCCCGATCCTGGAGGATGGCGACCTCGTCCTGACCGAATCCTCGGCCATGCTGGTCTATCTTGCCGCGAAGGCCGCACCGCAATGGCTGGGCAACGATACTGCTCTGCAGGCGGCACGCGTCCAGCAATGGCTTTCCTTCTCGCATCGGCTGACCGGCAGCCTGGGGGCGGCGCGCTTGCACGAGATGCTGCTGCGTCCGGGCGATATCGCCACCCTTCATGGGCAGGGGATAGCGGCCCTGCGGGAGCTGGAAGCCGGCCTCGTCGAACAGCATATCCGCGGCCAGCGCTTCCTCGCGTCGGACAGGCCGACGATCGCGGACGTCGCCTGCTTTCCTTATGTGGCGCTGGCGCCGGACGGCGGCGTTTCGCTCGACCCCTATCCCGCGATCCGGCTCTGGTCGCGGGCGATCCGCAGTCTCGAGGGCTTCATCGAGATGCCCGGTATCCACCGGCTGCACGAACTGAAGCCCGAGCCCGTCCTCGAAGCCGGCGAGGCGTGACTTGGCGGGCCACTTGCTGAAGAACTGCGCAGCGGTCATCGTGGACGAGGGCAACGGTCCGGACATCCGGCGCAATGTCGATGTCTTGACCGACGGCCCGGCGATACGGGCCATCGGCGAAGGCCTCGACAAGGGAGAGTTGCCCGTCGGGACCGTCACGCAGGACGCCGCCGGCTGGTTCGTCTATCCCGGCCTCGTCAACACCCATCATCACTTCTTTCAATGCTTCGTGCGCAACCGCGCCGATCTGGACTGGACGAAGTTGTCGGTCATCGAATGGCTCGACCGCATCTATCCCATTTTCTCGCGGCTGACCGAGGAATGCTTCTACCACGCTTCGGTCACGGCGATGGCCGAGCTGATAAAGCACGGTTGCACGACCGCATTCGACCATCAGTATTGCTTTCCGTGGAAGGCCGGCAAGCGGCTGGTCGACCGGCAGTTCGAAGCAGCCGAACTCCTCGGTATGCGCTTCCATGCCGGACGCGGCGGCAACACGCTACCGAAATCGAAAGGCTCGACCATCCCCGATGCCATGCTGGAGACGACGGACGAGTTCATCGCCGATTGCGCCCGGCTGATCGACGCCTATCATGATGCCGGTCCTTTCAGCATGCGCCAGGTGGCCGTCGCGCCCTGCCAGCCAGTCAACTGCTATCGCGAGACCTTCGTGGAATCGGTGGCGCTAGCGCGTGATCGCGGGGTGCGTATGCATACCCATGTCGGCGAGGGCGAAAGCCCGGTCATCGAGGACCGTCACGGCATGCGGACGGTGGATTACTGCGCGGAGATCGGCTTCTGCGGGCCGGATGCCTTCTATGCCCATTGCTGGGAGCTAACCCACGACGAGCTGCGCAAGATGGCCTCAAGCGGCACCGGCGTTTCGCATTGCCCTGAGCCGGTCTATCTCGTCGGCGCCGAAATCACCGATATCCCGGCGATGTCGGCCTTCGGCCTCAGCATAGGACTAGGTTGCGACGGTGCAGCCTCGAACGACAATTCCAACCTGATGCACTGCATCCATTCCGCCTACATGCTGCAATGTCTGTCGGCATCGACACGCGACCATCCCGTTCCGCCGCCGGCCGATTTTCTCGGTTATGCGACGACCGGGGGCGCGGCGCTGCTCGGGCGCGGCGACATCGGCAGGCTGACGCCTGGCATGGCTGCCGACCTTTTCGCCATCGACACGCGGCGCATGGACTATGTCGGCACGCGGCACGATCCGCTGAGCCTGCTTGCCAAGGTGGGCATCGGGATGCCGACCGACATGACCATGATCAACGGCCGCATCGTCTGGGCCAAGGGCGAGTTCCCGGGGCTCGACGAGGCGCAGCTGTTCGCTGAAGCCGAGGCGGCGCTCGCGACCGTGGAATTCTAGAAACCGAAAACAAGGGGAACCTACATGCTGACAAATCTTACCCGCAGAACATTGATGAAGGGCGCGGCCGCCTCCGGCCTCGTCGCAGCGGTGGGTGGCCGCGCGCTTGCTGCCGACGAACCTCTGGGCATCGTGCTCGTGGTCCCGTCGCCGGTCGGCGATGTCGGCTGGGGCCGTGCGCTCGCCGACGGGCTCGAGCCGGTGAAGGCAGCCTACGGCGACAAGGTGAAGGTCACCATCATCGAGAATATACAGGAAGGACCGGATGCCGACCGCATCATGAACAAGGTGGTCGCCGACGGGAACAAGTTCCTGATCGCCGGCTCCTTCGGCTACCAGAACGGTGCCCTGCAGATCGCGCGCCGTAACCCCGACGTCACCGTGCTGCATGCTTCCGGTTTCCAGGTAGCGCCGAACTTCTCGCCCTTCGCGGCCCAATATTTCCAGGGTACCTACCTGATGGGCATGGCGGCCGCCGCGCTGTCAAAGACCGGCAAGCTCGGCTCGGTCTCCGCCTTCGCCATTCCCGAACTGATCACCTCCATCAATGCCTTCACGCTGGGCGCGCAAGCAGTGAAACCCGATGTCGAGGTTTCGGTCGTATGGGTGAACTCCTGGTTCGATCCGGCCAAGGAGCAGGAAGCCGCCAAGGCGCTGCTGGCGCAGAAATGCGACGTAATCTTCTCCAACGCGCAGGACACGCCCTCCGTCGTGTCGGCCTGCGAGGAGGCCGGCGTCCCTGCCTTCAACCTCAATTCGTCGATGAAGAAATATGCGCCTAAAGCCTATCTAGGCTGCGTGGCGACCGATTGGTCACCCTTCTTCAAAGCCTCGGTCGACGCCCACCTCGCCGGTAAGTTCAAGGGCGTCAACGCTTTCCTAGGTGTCGGCGACAAGGTTGTAGAGGTCGTTGACTGGAACCCGGGTATCCCGGCCGACATGATGAACAGGATCAAAGAGGTTGAAGCCAAGATCGCCGGCGGCAGCTTCTCGCCCTTTGCCGGTCCGTTCGCCAAGGCCGACGGCAGCGAGGGAGTCCCCGCCGGCAAAACGATGACCGATGCCGAGATCGTCGCAATGGACTGGCACGTCAAGGGTGTCACCACGCCGCTGCCCAAGTAACCATGACCACCCCGCTCCTGTCGCTGCGCGGCATCTCCAAGAGCTACGGCCAAATCCATGCCAATAGAGACATCGATCTGGATGTGGCTCCGTGCTCGATCCATGCGATCCTCGGGGAAAACGGAGCGGGCAAGTCGACGCTGATGAAGCTGATCTATGGCGTCGAGCAGCCGGACGCCGGAATGGCGACCTGGAAAGGGGAACCCCTGGCCCTCGCTTCCCCGGCGGATGCGAGGCGCAAGGGGATCGGCATGGTCTTCCAGCATTTCTCCTTGTTCGAGACGCTGACGGTGGTGGAGAACATCCGGCTGGTCGTGCCCAGGGGCAAATCGGATCTTGCGGATCGCATCCGCATGCTCGGCCGCGAGTTCGGACTCGAAGTCGATCCGCTCGCTCATGTGCACGCGCTCTCTGTCGGAGAGCGGCAGCGGGTGGAAATCATCCGCTGCCTGATGACCGAACCCCAACTCCTGATCCTCGATGAACCGACCTCCGTCCTGCCCCCGCAATCGGTGGACAAGCTATTCGAGACATTACGGCGGCTGCGCGACCGCGGCGTCTCCATCCTGTTCATCTCGCACAAGCTGGAGGAGATCCGCGCGGTCTGCGACCGCGCGACCATCCTGCGCGGCGGGCGCATCACCGGCCGCGTGGACCCGCGCGACCACGACGCGCACGACCTTGCCCGGATGATGATCGGCCGCGACATGCCGCAGCCCATGCCGGCGCTTGCGCATTCCGGCGGCGAAAAGCGCCTCGAAATCGTCGGCCTCGACCATCGGCCGGACGATCCCTTCGCGGTGGCGCTTTCCGACGTCAGCCTGACGGTCCGGGCCGGCGAGATCCTCGGGATCGCGGGCATATCGGGCAACGGGCAGAGTGAACTCGCAGCGTTGATTTCAGGCGAAACGGTGCTGCCGCGCGAACAGTCCGACCGTATCTATATGATGGGAAAGGATGTCGGCGCGCTCGACGCGGCCGCCCGCCGCCGACTGGGCTTCGCCTTCGTTCCCGAGGAACGGCTTGGCCGCGGCGCGGTGCCGGAAATGTCGCTCGTCCTCAACAGCCTTCTGACCGCCCATCCGTTCGGCCTGTTGAAACGCGGCCTCGTCGACACGAACCAGGTGAAGGCTTTCACCGAGGACTGCATCCGGCAATACGACGTGCGCACGCCCGGTTCGGAAGCGGAGGCCGGCGCGCTTTCGGGCGGCAATCTGCAAAAGTTCATCGTCGGTCGAGAGATCATGCTGTCCCCGCAATTGCTGTTCGTGGCGCAACCCACCTGGGGCGTCGACATCGGCGCCGCGTCCGCCATCCGCCGGCGCCTCATTGCCCTGCGCAACGAAGGCATGGGTATCCTCGTCATCTCAGAGGAACTGGAGGAGCTGTTCGAACTCTGCGATTCGATCCAGGTGATCCATCAAGGCCGGCTGAGCCCGCCGCTGGTGACGCGCGACACGAGACCCGAGGAGATCGGCCGCTACATGATCGGCGCGCATTCGACGGCTAAAAAGGTCCCTGCATGAGCGCTCTGTCCGCGCCGCTCCTTCCCGTTCTGGTTCGCCGGGAGCATGCCTCGCTTCCCGTCAAACTGATCGCCCCGCCCGTCGCGCTCGCCTTGGCGACGCTTCTCAATCTCGGGCTCTACCTCCTTATGGGCCGCGATCCGGTAGCCGTTTTCCACGCGATGCTTCTGGAGCCCTTCCTGTCTTGGACCTCTTTCTCGGAAGTCCTGCTTAAGACCGCGCCGCTACTGCTGATCGCGCAGGGGCTCGCGATCGGCTTTCGCGCAAAGGTCTTCAACATCGGCGCCGAGGGCCAGTTCATCCTCGGCGCGATTTTCGCATCGGCCATTCCCATCTGGTTCCCAGAGGCAACGGGCCAATGGATCTGGCCCTCCATGCTTGTCATCGGTGCGCTGGGCGGCGCTCTGTGGGCGTCGCTCACGGCCTTCTGGCGCGTGAAGCTCAATGCAAACGAGATTCTGGTATCGCTCATGCTGGCGCTCGTTGCCGCGCAACTGCTCAACTACCTGCTTCTCGGCCCCTGGAAGGACCCAAACGGCTTCAACTTCCCGCAGTCGGTGATGTTCCAGTCCGACGCGATGGTGCCGATCCTGATCCCCGGCACCCGCGTCAACGTCTCGCTGCTTATCGCCTGCGCGTTCTCCCTTGCGGCCTGGATCTTCATGCAGAGGAGTTTCGCCGGCTTCAAGCTGCAGGTCGGCGGCCTCGCGCCACGCGCGGCCGGATACGCCGGCTTCAACGAAGGACGGGCGATCTGGCTTTCCCTGCTCATCGGCGGTTTCGCGGCAGGCCTCGCCGGAGCGGCCGAGGTGGCCGGGCCGCTCGGCCAGCTGCAGCGCTCCATCTCGACCGGCTACGGCTATGCCGCCATCATCGTGGCCTATCTCGGTGGCCTTCACCCGGTCGGCATCACCTTTTCCGCGTTGCTCATGGCGGCCCTCTATATCGGCGGCGATAACGCCATGGTCTCGGCAAATCTGCCGGTCGCTGCGGTCAGGGTTTTCCAGGGCAGCCTGCTGCTCGCATATCTCGTCGCCATTGCCTTCGTCCGCTACCGGCTCGAATGGCGCCATGCCGCCCACGGAAGCACGTCATGAACGCCGTCGAGTTCATCATCGCCGAGATGTTGGCGGCGGCTACGCCGTTTCTCCTGGCGGCGCTCGGCGAACTGGTGGCCGAGCGGGCCGGCGTCCTCAATCTCGGGGTGGAGGGACTGATGGCCCTCGGCGCCGTCATCGCCTTCATTATCGTCTATCAAGGCGGCGGGCATCTCCTCGGTTTCCTCGCCGCGGGCCTCGCCAGCGCGGCTCTTTCCCTGGTCTTTGCCGTCATCGCGCTGGGATTTCGCGCAAACCAGGTTGCGGTAGGCCTTGCCATAGGCATCCTCGGCCAAGGCCTCTCGGCGCTGTTCGGCAAGAGCTATGAGAGCCTCACGGTTAAGGGGCTTCCGAAGCTTTCATTGCCCGGGCTTTCGGATATCCCGGTGATCGGCGGCTTGTTCGCCCAAGACGTTGTCGTGTGGCTTTCGCTTGCCGCGACCGTCGCCATCTGGGCGATGTTCGCCTACACCAAAACAGGCCTCGTCGTCCGCGCCGTCGGCGAGAACCCCAAGGCGGCCCGTGCGCTCGGCTATCCGGTGATCGCCGTGCGGTTCGCCGCGGTCGCCTTCGGCGGCGCGTTGGCAGGTTTCGCCGGTGCCTACGCATCCGTGGTCTACACTCCGCTCTGGGCCGATGGCATGATCGCAGGGCGCGGCTGGATTGCGATTGCGCTCGTCGTCTTCGGCACTTGGCTTGCCAGCCGTATCTTCCTCGGTGCGTGCCTCTTCGGCGCCGTGTCCCTCGCAAGCCTCGCGGCCCAGGCGACAGGGCTGGACGTTTCCTCGCAACTTCTATCGAGCTTGCCTTATCTCGTGACCGTGATCGTGCTCGGCATCATCTCTTCGAACCGCCGTCTGCTCAAGCTCAACGGCGTGGCTTCGCTGGGAGAACCTTTCGAACGATAGTGTCGCTTGGTACGGCCCATCAAGGATCCCGTGAAGAATGGTGGATTGCGCCCGCGCTCTCAAGCCATCCAGCGCGCCTACTCGGCCGCTCTCGTGGCGTGCGGCCGGCAACCAGCGCACCCTCACAGAATGTCAGCCCCGACTCGAAGCATTCAGGCGTGAGCTAAAAGCGATAACGCACTCCGACAGTATTCGCGTTGGAACCCTCTCCCATGTTTCCAAACGTGCCTCCGGCGCCGGATCTGTGATGGAGTTGATAGACAAGCTCGACGTTGGGAGCTTGCCTTAGTCTGAAAGAAAGCTCCGCGCCGATAAAACCAAGGAAGGATGCATCGCCATCGTAATGGATTTCGCGGGCGTGCTCGATCTCGGTGACGCCTGTAACGGCACTGACACCGGCCGTCAGCGCTGGCGCAATCGCCAGATCGCCGATGACAAGGCCCTGGTGGCGAAGCCGCATCCCGGCCCAAAGCTCTCCGGATGTATCGTCGTCCTCGCCAAACCTTATGGCAGCCCCAGTCACACCGCCAAGGACAAAACCGGCGCCAACATCGGCGAAATCACGGCCGTAAGCAGCTCCAATCATGTAATTGTTCGTATAGTCGGCTCCGAAGACGTTGATAGTATCCCCGAAGGACCCGGTTACAAAGACGCCCCCAAAAACATAGACGTCGTTCTTCGTCGGTTGACCGGCAGCGAAAGGATCTTCGGTTGCAAAATAGATGAAGGGAGAACTGTTGTCGGCGAGGGCGGAAGTGAAGGAACCGGTCAGAATCAGCGCAGCCAAAGCCGCTTGCACCCCGCGCATGCACAAGCTCCGAATCAATTCTCAGTTGATCATCATTCCTCCGGTGTTTCCCGTGAAGAAGCAAGTTCCCTGCTCCAGAAATTGGAGGGCTCTACCCCATTGCTTGACCAAGGTTTTTTCGGGACGCTGACCTTCGGCTATATGGAGCAGCCCAACATCCCCCGCGCGCTGGCGATCCGCCGCAAGAAGGCTGGAAGTTCGACATCACGAGATCCTTCTTGCTGTCGCGGCGCTCGCTCAAGACATCGCCCAATTCCGGCATGCCGGTCTGGCACGACAAGCTGTTCACCGGGCTGGCGCGCACGGCGGCTGATGCGACTGAATATTGCAAGATTCCGACCGGACGTGTGGTCGAGATCGGAACTCAGGTGGCTGTCTAAGCTTCTGCATATACAGTAGGCGCTGGTCCGACTTGGCACCTGCCCATCCGTCAACCCACGTGAGCCCACAGGCGCATTGGCTCGCGTCGACATCATATGGATTTGTCCAACCCATGCGAGCATACTGCCTGAACGCGTTCCTTTAGCGAGGAACAAGCTGATGCGCGTCGGTACGAGAGGCGTTCCGATCGAATACTACACGCTAAGGATTGCCGAGCCGGCAGGCTCGCAATCTGGTGCTGGAGGCGACCCCAAAGCAGAACACCGCAACGAGGTAGCCGACGAGACTGAAGCGCAGATCACGAACGGCCAGGCCGGCAATGATGGCCAGTTGCGCAACACCAATGTACCGTAGGATGAGCGTGAGCGAGTCCGTGAGTGCCATCGAATATCAGGCCGACCCCCGGTCGACTATCTGCGGGAAGGTTGGCGCGAACCTTTGGCGGCCTCCTGCATCGCGATGGCAACAATTGCGCCAGAGACAAACGTCAATGCGGCAATCGATGTTACCGCCCACGAGAGCCCGAAGCGATCGGCGATGAGACCTGCTGAGAGCGCGCCGATCGCGTAGCCGAGATCGCGCCAGAACCGATAGACGCTGAGCGAGCGGGCGCGCCAGCTGGGATGCGAGGCGTCGGAAACGGCAGCGATCAGACTTGGATAGACCATTGCCGTTCCAAGGCCGAGCAGAAGACTGCCGATGAGCCACCATTCGAACCGGCCCGTGGCGGCGGTAAGAAACAGACCGCCGGCCTGGGTCCACATCCCTGCGACGATCAGGCCCTTGCGGCCCCAGCGATCGCTCAAGGGGCCGGTGACGACCTGCAGGATTCCCCATGTTGCGGGATAGACCGCCTTCAGGATGCCGATGCGCTCGATGCCAAGTCCGAAGGACACGAAGAACAATGGGAAAATACCCCAGCTCATGCCGTCGTTGAGGTTGTTGACTAGGCCGGCTTGCGAAGCCGCGAACAGATTGCGATTCCGGAACGAGGTCAGCGCAAACACCTCCCGGAAACTGATCGGCGCGGATTGCATTGCGTGAGCGGATGTTTCCAACCGGAGGTGGTCGCGCGTGTCACGGATTAGCAGCACCGACAGTACGGTGCCGACGATGGCGTAGCCGATCCCGAGATAGATGGGCACCGGGCGCAGGCCGTATCGCGAAGCGAGATAGCCCGTGAGGAATGCCGTTACGCCGACGGCGAGATAGCCGGCAAATTCATTGAGGCCGACTGCAAGGCCACGTGATTTCGGACCGACGAGATCGACCTTCATGACCACAGTCATCGACCAGGCCAGTCCCTGATTGATGCCGAGCAGTGCATTGGCCGCAATCACCCATCCCCAGCTCGGAGCCCAGATGATCATGAACGGAACCGGCAAGCCGACAAGCCAGCCGAGGACGAGAACGCGCTTGCGCCCCCAGCTATCGGCGAGTTGGCCGGAGACGAGATTGGCAAGCGCCTTGACCACGCCGAAGCTCACGATGAAGGAGACGACAAGTGTCGTTGACGTGATGCCGAACTCTTCCGATCCGATGAGGGGCACGACCGTTCGCTCGATCCCGACCATGCCGCCGACAAAAGCATTCACCAGCATCAGGAGAGCAAACTGCCGCCAGTTTTCCCTAAGCCCAAGTCTGACAGTCGAGCCTGCTGACCGCGAAACGCCCATCGGTCAGGCCGCGGCGGCCAACCCGGCATTGGTGGCTCGGTTGCGCGCCGCATCCGGCGGCGGAGGTGGTATGTCGGCGACCATCGTGGCGACGAAGGTGCCCTCGTCCTCAATGCGGAATGCTTTGTTGAAGCGCTTCTCGAAGCCAATCGTCGATGTCGGCTTGCCGCTGAGCGAGCGCCCGCAGACCGAGCCGGAATATGCGCCGGGCAGCACCTCGACGTGATCCGGCAGTTGCTTGAGACGGCGCACGCTGGAAAACAGCGTCCGCGCGCCGGCCTCGGCGTCGGTTGCCAGTTCGGTTCGCCCGAGATCGCCAACCATCAGCGTGTGGCCTGTCAGCACGAACCACGGCTCGCTCGCGCGTGTCCGATCGGTGACCAAAAGCGAAATGTGCTCCGGCGTATGCCCGGGCGTGTGCATGGCGCGCAGAAACGGGAACCCGGCCTCCGCGCCTTCGAAGAGCAGGTATTCCGCGCCGGACGCTGCAGCGAGCGCCCGCCCGACGGAAATGTGGTCGGCATGGATGTGCGTGTCGACCACATAGAGGATGCGCATGCCCGTCGCCTCGGCGACCCTAAGGTAAGGCGCAATGTCACCGACCGGATCGACCACCGCAGCGGCCGATTTTCCACCACATCCGAACAGGTAGGATGCGGCGACGGGATCGGAATGGAGGAATTGACGGAGGATCATGGCTTGCGCTCCCTACCTCGCCTGCGGTAATATTCAATTATTCTGCTGAATGTTTCACCGAGGAACAGTCGTGTCAAGCATTGGACCAAAACAGGCGATTTTCGCCAGCCTTGCAGAGGTGGCTCAGGCGCTCGGGCATGCGCATCGGCTGGAATTGCTGGAGCACCTCGCACAGGGTGAACGCAGCGTCGAAGGACTAGCGGCTCGGGCCGGCCTCAACTTTGCCAACGCCTCGCGCCACCTTCAAATCCTTCGACGCGCGCGACTTGTCGAGGCCGAGCGGCATGGCAAGCATATGCTCTATCGCCTTTCAGGAGATGTTCTGGTGGTTGAATTAATGAAGGCTCTGGGGCGCGTGGGCGAGCGGAACGTCGCCGAGGTCAACCGCGTCATGACCGACTATTTCCAGGCTCGCGACGCCTTGGAGGCTGTGTCGCGTGAAGAGCTTGTCTCAAGGTTGCGTGATGGCCTTGTCACGGTTCTCGATGTCCGGTCGGAGGACGAATTCGCGCTCGGACATCTACCGGGGGCGCTCAACATCCCGTTCGCTGAACTTGAAAACCGGCTGGCGGAACTTCCCGCGAACCGCGAGGTCATTGCCTATTGCCGCGGCCGTTATTGCGTTCTCTCGTTCGAGGCTGTCGCGGCACTGCGGGCGCGAGGGTATGTCGCTCACCGGCTCGAGGACGGGTATCCCGATTGGAAGGCCGCAGGCCTTCCAATTGAGGCAGCGGCCTGAGTGGTCCCGCAGCCAAAAGTTTTCGATCGAACAACATGACGCCACCAGTTCCGCGATCACCGCTGCTTGAGCTGAAGGACTATTCGGCCGAGTCCGTGTTTCAGGTTGAAACATGCTTCGCGAGGCGCGGCGGCAAAAAGGCCTGTCGCCGGAACGTATGCCTTCTGTGTGTGTCCTTGATCCGGACGGCGACATAGTGCGCCGGTTGCGCAAAGAAGGCCGCGCCCGCCCATCGTCGGGCTGGGCCTGCTATCATACCGTCCTTCACGAGTTCGAACTGGATGGCCAGACGCTTGGCATCATTTGGCTGTGCGGTCGGCTCCTCGTTCGCCGTGCCGGTCGCCGAGCAGCTTTTCGCGTCGGGGTGCCGCCTGCTGATCAGCATCACCTCGGCCGGCCAGATCACGGTGCTTGGACCACCGCCCTATTTCGTGCTGATCGACCGGGCCCTTCGCGATGAAGGAACTAGCCATCATTCGTTCCGCACGCTGAATTCACCGAAGCCAATCCGGAGCTTATCGCGTAAGTCTTGATGTCGCAGCATCGGGGACTTGCAAAAGCTGCATTTTGCGGCCAGCGTAGGCGGATGATGGCCCGGCTGTCGCCAAAGCATCTCCTCGTCATGCTAATAGCGGTCTTCCTGACCGCCGGGTTCAGCCTGTCTGCCGCTCAGGCCAGCGTCATGTCGGCCAAGATGGCGGACGCTATGGCGATGTCCACCGGTGCCAGCACAGGCACTTTGGCCGGTGCTTCCATGAACGGCGACTGCAGGGCGTGCCTCAAAGACATCGGCGACAGTGGCAACCCGATGCATTGTCCGCCGACCTGCATCGCACCGGTGCTGGCGGTGCTGCCGCAAGACCTCGCGGTGACGGCAGTTCTCCACGTGCAGCAGCCATCGACGCAAGCTGCCCCGTTCCTGCAGGGACGAAGTTCCCTACCCGACCCATACCCTCCCCGACTCAGCGCTTGACGCCGTTTCAGCCGTGACGCGGCTGATTCCCGGCGCCTGATCGCCTGTGTTGCGCATCGTTGCGCGCGCGGGCGCATACAGCATTCCAGTTCGATGCCGAGTGGCTCGCCATCGATCGAGATCGCAAAGGGCTAGCAGGGTGAAATACGATTTCAGTCATTCGATATCGCGCCGCGGGTTTTTTGCGGCGGCGGCGGGCGCTGCCGTGTCCTGCTCGCTGCGTCCTGCACGCGCCTCGACCGAGGACGAGCGCCGGATCAAGGTCGGCCCGGGCCAGGCGCTGCTCAATGGCGCCGAAGGTCCGTCTACCGCAGTCTGGACCTATAGCGGCACCACCCCCGGCCCAACATTGCGCCTGCGGCAGGGCCAGCCGGTCCGCATCACTGTCGAGAACGGACTAGACGAAGACACGACCGTCCATTGGCATGGCATCCGTTTGCCGAACGCCATGGACGGCGTGCCGGACCTGACCCAGAGGCCGATCGGACCGGGCGAGAACTTCGTCTATGAGTTCACGCCGCCAGATGCCGGCACCTTCTGGTACCATTCGCATGCCGACAGCCTGGTACAGATCGGCCGTGGACTCGCCGGCCCGCTGATCGTTGAGGAACGGGAGCCCGTCGCCGCCGACCGCGATCTCCTCTGGCTGCTGCAGGACTGGCGGCTCACCAGTGACGGCCAGATCGCCGGCGGCTTCGGCAGCATGATGGATGCGTCGATGTCGGGCCGCGTCGGCAATGCCGTCACCATCAACGGCGCGGCGCCGGCCGACCTGAGCGTGACGGCAGGTGAGCGCGTCAGACTGCGGCTCGCCAATGCCTGCCTTGCCCGCATGGTGGCGCTGCGCTTCGAGGGTCACCGTCCGGTGATCGTCGCGGTCGACGGCCAGCCCTGCGACCCGCATGAACCGGAAGACGGCCGCCTGGTGCTGGCACCGGCCATGCGCATCGACATTATGCTCGACATGCAGGGCGGTCCCGGCAGCAGGCACGCCGTGGTCGACGACTTCTATGACGGCCTCGTCTACACGCTGACAACGCTTGCCTATGACAAGGCGCCGCCGCTGCGCCACCATCTTCTCGATGCGCCGCGTCGCCTGCCCGCCAATCCGCTGCCGGCCCCCGATCTGGCCAAGGCCGAACGGCATGAGATCGTCCTGCAAGGCGGCATGATGGGCGGCGGCAAGCTGGCCGGCGTCGGCGGTATGATGGGCATGGCGATGCCCGGCATGAACGGCGCCGCCGCCTGGGCAATCAACGGCATGTCGATGACCGGCGATGGCGATGCCGGCATGGCGCCGCAGTTTACGCTCAAACGCGGCGTGACTTGCCACCTCACTGTGCGCAACGAAACCGCCTGGTGGCACCCCATGCACGTTCACGGCTTCAGCCTGTCGGTGCTTTCGCGCAACGGCTTGCCGGTACCGCACCGGCAATGGCAGGACACGGTGCTGCTCGCCCCCAAGGACACGATCGAATGCGCCTTCGTTGCCGACAATCCCGGTGACTGGATGCTGCACTGCCATGTCGCCGATCACCAGATGGCCGGCCTGATGACAGTGTTCCACGTGACCTGAAAGTTTTATCCAACCAAGGAGAACTGCAATGAAACTGACCTACCGCCTTGCCGCACTGTCCCTGCTGATCGCAACGCCGCTGCCCGCCTTCGCCGCGACTATCAACGCCGTCATGTACAAGAACCCGCAATGCAGCTGCTGTGAATCCTACGCCAACTACCTTGAGCACAATGGCTTCAAGGTCGATATCAAGCCGGTCAACAATCTCTCTCAAATCAGCAGCGATGCCGGCGTGCCGGCGGACCTTGAGGGCTGCCATACACTGATGGTCGACGGCTATGTCGTCGACGGCCTTGTGCCAGTCGAAATCGTCAAGAAGCTGTTGACCGAGCGGCCAGCTATCAGCGGCATCACGCTGGCCGGCATGCCGGCAGGCGCGCCCGGCATGGGCGGCGAGAAGTCCGAGACCTGGACGATCTACGCCTTCACCAAGGACGGCAAGGCGCCGACCGTCTATGCGACCGAGTGAGCGCACCGTGATCAAGTGCAAATGGGCTATCTTCCTTGTCTGCTCGCTGCTGGCGTTTCCGCCGCCCTCCGTGGCAGCGGGGGCATCTGAGAACTTCACACTGCTCGATACGCCCGCCGCCGTGCCGGAAATCAGCTTCGAGGACGGCACCGGCAAGCCGAAAACGCTCGCCGATTTCTCCGGTAAGGTGGTTCTGCTCAACATCTGGGCGACATGGTGCGCGCCCTGCCGCAAGGAAATGCCTACGCTTGATCGGCTGCAGGCCAAGCTCGGCGGACCGGATTTCGAGGTCGTCGCGCTGTCGATGGACCGGAAGGGTCCCGACGCCGTGAAGAAATTCTTCGCCGAGACCGGCGTGACACACCTTGCGCTGAACATCGATACCTCGGCCAAAGTCATGTTCACGCTCGGCGCGGTGGGCCTGCCGATGACCGTGCTTATCAACCGCGACGGCAAGGAGATTGGCCGGCTGATCGGGCCGGCTGAATGGGATTCTCCCGACATGGTCGATTTCATCCGCAGCCGTATTGCCGCTAGCCCGAAAGGAAAAGGCTGATGCTTGCCAGAAACCGGGACGAGCCGACGGTTCGGGACGTTTCATCCGCTTGGAACGAATGGATGCGTCTGTTGTGCGCCCTGATCGTCTTCACCGCGCTGATCGCCGGCTTCACGCATGGAGCGCGGGCGCATTCAATGGACGAAGTCGACGCCATGCTGCAGAACGACGAGAAATATTTCCAGCAGATCGACAGGCCAACGCCCGATTTCACGCTGCGCACCGCCGACGGTCGCATCGTGCGGCCGGCCGACCTCATCGGCAAGGTCGTCGTCCTCCATTTCATCTACACATCGTGCCCGGACGTCTGCCCGCTGCATGCCGAGAAGATCGCCGAGATCCAGAAGATGGTGAATAGCACGCCGATGAAGGATCAGGTCACCTTCGTGACGATCACCACCGACCCCACAAAGGACAAGCCGATGTGCTCAATGCCTATGGACCGGCGCATGGGCTCGACCCTGTCAACTGGCTGTTCCTGGCCACTGCCCCGGGCCAGCCGGAGGATATGACCCGCAATCTGGCGGAAGCCTTCGGTCACAAATTCAGCCTGACCAATGATGGCTACCAGATGCACGGGATCGTCACGCATGTGATCGACAAGGAGGGCCGCTGGCGGGCGAATTTCCACGGCCTGAACTTCGCGCCCGTCAATCTCGTCACCTTCGTCAACGCGCTCACTAACAATGTCGAGCGCACGCACCACGAACGGGACGAAGGCTGGCTGGCAAAATTGAAGAGCCTCTTTTGACGGAGAGGCACCGACATTCTCGACGACAAGAAAGGGAGACGCGCATGTTCACCAAGCCAAGAGATGCAGCCAGGTATTGCAGCGGCATCGCCCGCGCCCTGCTCTTTGCCGGCCTGACAGGATGGTTCCTGCTCGATCCGGGCTTTCAAGCCATACAGGCGAATGCTGCAGGCGAAATGTCCCAGGATCAGTTCGACCAGCGGATACACGACTATATCCTGGCGCATCCGGAGGTTCTCGTGCAGGCGCTGAAAAGCCTGGACCAGCGCCAGCGTGAAGCAGATGCAGCCCAGGCCAGGCAGGTGCTCAAGGCGCGCGCGGACGACATCTTCCGTGACAAGCAAAGTCCAGTCGGCGGCAACGCCGAGGGCAACGTTACCCTGGTCGAGTTCTTCGACTATAATTGCCCCTATTGCAGGCAGATGGCGCCGGTCATGGAACAGGCTGCGGCCGACGATCCGCAACTCAGGATCGTCTACAAGGAATTCCCCATCCTCGGCCCAGATTCGGTGTTCGCGGCCAAGGCGGCGCTCGCCGCCGACAAGCAGGGCAAATACACAGCGTTTCACAAGGCGCTCTATGGGTCCAAGACAAGGGTGACCGAGGCGGCCGTCCTCAAGATCGCCGCCGAGGCCGGGCTGGACGTCGAGCGCATGAAGGGCGATATGCGGCAGCCGGACATCCAGGCGCTGATCGACCGCAACATGGAACTGGCCCAGGCGCTGAGAATAACGGGAACGCCGGGATTTATCGCCGGCGACCAGATTTTTCCCGGCGCCACCGATCTTGCGACGCTGAAGAAGCTCATCGAGCAGGCGAGGAGCGGCAAATGACAAGGACCCCAAACCGACGCACCGTCATTCTCGGCGTCTTCGGCGCCGCCGCGGCTGCAGGCTTTCTCGCACCGGATTTGGCAATCGCTGCCGACGATCCCGAATTGACCAAACGGTTCAAAGATCTTAGCGAGAGCGGCAACAGCACCTGCTCGGCCAAGTTTACCGAGTCGATCGCGACCATGCCCGCGATGGCGCGCATCAAGGGCTCGTGCTGCAGCCCGATGGAATTGAAACGCTATCGCGAGCAGGTAAATGGGCTTACCCAATATCGCGCCATCCCGATGATCCCCAGCGACCCGTACGACATACCGGCGGCGACCGCGCAGCAGATGCTGCCTTACTACGATCTGAAGCTCACCGGGGACGAGCAGAAGGCATACGATTACGCGATGGCCAATTCCGAGGAGAAGGGCCCCTGCTGCTGCCCGTGCTGGCGCTGGAGAGTGTATGGCGGACTGGCGAAATACCTGATCCACGAACACGGCTTTGACGGCAGGCAAATTGTGAACGTATGGGACCTGTCCGACGGCTGCGGCGGGGGAATGTAGAATTGCCGGAGTATGCATCTTTCCCCGTTCTGTAACCGGAATCACCGTTGTCTTGACGGAGGTTGCCGGCGACTTAACTTAGCTTGCACTCGCCAATCGTGGGCGGCGAACTCAGCCTTCGCGCCAGAGGATCATTTCCATGATGGATGGGTCAGGGGGCATGTGGTTGATGGGCGGGATGGGCCTCATCTGGATCCTGGTGTTGGTCGCCCTCGTGCTCGCGATTGCGGCGCTCGTCAAATATCTACAACACTGACCGATTGAAGCGCCGAGGCGTTGGCCGCCGAGGCGGGCTTCGGCCGAGATCAGCAACGATGCGGATCAGGGGCTTGCCGTCACGCCCCACGTCGACGACCCTGCCACGAGTCGGCAAGGCTGGCGCTCAGTTCGCACGACCCGCCAGACTGCTACCCTTCGAGGCTCGGGCTCCATGTCGCGTGACTTTTCGGGGCGACGCTTAAGTCTGGCGGCTGTCGCATGCCTCGGTCACGCTGATCGGACCTTGTCCGTCGTCGCGCGAACATAGTTCAGGTTCTTGGTTCCGACGGCGCCGATGTCGCCGACCTTGAATCCGCTCTCGGTCAACAACGAGGCGATCCCATTCATGTCCACGTGACCATGTCGATGAAGTCTCGGCAATCTGGACTTGCGTACCGGCCTGCCGAAATCGATAAGCAACAGCCGGCCAGTGGGCTTCAAGACGCGTGCTGCCTCGCGGACGAAGGCCGATCGAACGGGCTTCGACAGATGATGCAGCATCAGCGTACCGATCACAATGTCGAACTGCGCGTCCTTGAAGGGAAGCTTCTGCGCCGTCCCGTTGACGAAGGTCAGATCGAGGCCAGACCTTTTGGCCTTGGCGCGCGCCCTCTCGATCATTTCAGCCGAAGCATCGACGCCCGTGACGCCTCCATCAGAACCCACTAGCCGCTTCGCGGCAATCGCAAGGGTTCCCGTCCCGCAGGCGACATCAAGCACCGCTTCGCCGGGCCGGAGCTTCGCCAAGCGAAGCATGTGCTCGCGAAACCGCCCCTCGCGGCCGAGGGTCAGAACGCGCGCAAGCCAGTCATAGCCCGCCGCCCGGTGCAGGACGATGCCGATCCCCCTGTCGCTCGCGCCGTGCGTGCCTTTTCCGCCGAGGCCTATGCGAGAAAGGAAGCCCCAGAGCAATACGATCGCGATTGCCGCTAGGATAAGGCCGTGGAACGCCGCCACCCAGGCGCCGGCGCCGATGTAGCCCATGCCAAAATTGCCCAGAAAGAGGAAGCCGGCGACGAGCGACAGTTTGGCAAGCAGGGCCATCGCGATCACGCCCTTGCGCGAATGCCGTCCGTTGCCGGCGCGGTGACCAGATAAGTGCATGTCGGCGACCTTCCGTTGCGGCCTGTCCAATATACGATTTGAGCTTCTGGACTTGGCGTATCATACTGGACACAATGTCCAGCATGAGATTCCGGACACCAGAGCTTTGAATGTCCAGAAGCAGGCGCCGAACGTGGCGATGACCATAAAAATCGACCGAACGAGCGACTCAAACACCATCGATCGCCGCGTCGCGCGGACGCGCGCGCTGCTGCAGGATGCGCTTATTGCCCTGATCCCGGAGCACGCATATGCGGCCAAAACGGTCGACGACATTTGTCAGAGAGCAAATGTCGGCAGGTCTACCTTCTATACCCACTACGCAGACAAGGATGCTCTACGCAGCGCGACCATCGAGGCGCATCTGGGGTCGCTAAGCCGTGGGCGCATGTCGGCAAGTCAGGAGATTGGTGCTCGCCTGTTTGCGTTTAGCCTTCCCATGTTCGAACACGCACTTGCGTTCCGGTCGCTTCACCACGCGCTGCTTGCGAGCAGCGGCGACACGATCCATGACGAATTGCGCGAGCGTATCCGGCGCGCCGTCCGAGCAGAACTTGTCGGAAAGCGGGTCGGTGGAGGTGGAGTGCCCGTCGAATTCGCCGTCCAGTTCATCGCCGGCGCATTTCTTGCGGTCCTCACCTGGTGGGTCGCCACCGACACGAACCTTTCACCGGCGCAAGCGGATGATCTGTTCCAGGGAATGGCGGGAAACGGTGTCGGCGCCTGGGATATATCAGGCTCCGATTCGTAAAACGGGATTGGCCTTGGCGGCGGCAGACGTGGCGCCTGATAGCGGTCGCCAGGAGGACTTATCGGGCTGGACTTGCCGAAGTGCCGATGGCGAGAAAGCTCCACTCCAGCGGCTCGCGCCAGAGACGATCCGCGTGAAGGTCGGCGAGACCCTGAAAGTGCGTTTCATCGGCACCAACAACGGCTTCATCCACCCCATGCACATCCATGGCGGACCCTTCGAGGTGGTCGCCCGCGACGGAGAGACGATTTTCCCTTCGGCCCGCTTCCTTGCCGACGCCGTTAATGTCGGGCCGAGCCGCCGTCGGCGCTACCCTGCCATCCATGGCATCGCCACCGCGCCGCTCGCCACCGCGATGCCGAGTGCGAGCAACGCGATCCCCACCGTCGCCTCGAAGCGGCGGCCGCGCGGCAACAGCTTCTCGACGAAGACGACCAGCGTCAAAAGCAGCATCCAGGCGAGGCTCATGACACCGGCCGCGACCAGAACGGCAAACAGCGCCCAGCAGCAGCCGAGGCAGTACAGGCCGTGCCGCAGCCCCATGCGAAGGGCGCCGATCCGCCCGTCGCGCCAGTGCTCGGCAATGAAGGCCAGTGGCGAGCGGCAGTGCCCGAGGCAGATGTGCTTGGCCGCCGTGAACTGGTAGAGCCCAGCCGCTGCGAGCGTGGCGCCGAGCGCGAGCGGCGCCCAACGCGAACGCTGAGGCGGATCGAAGCTCATCGCGATATCGCTGCCGAGCTGGACCAGCGCATACACTAGAAAGCCGGCTCCAGCCCAGACGAGGATATAGCCGGCGACGAAGATCCAGGTCGGAACTGCAACGCGGCGTTCGCGCCTTGACTGTGCCGACGCGAACATGAAGATCATCGGCGCAGCAGCAGGCAGCATCATCGCCGCCATCATCACGGTCCATACCGCGAGAAACACGGCGGCGTTGCCGATCGACCAAGGCTCGGCGGCGATGCCGCCCATCGCCATGCCGGCCATACCCTCCACGCCTCCCATCCGGCCGCGCACGGCAATGCCCATCGGCATGTTCATGCTGAGGGTTTGGTAGAGCGTCACCGCCCAGGCTGCCGCCGTCAGCAGCGCGATGGAAGCAAGCAGGCCGAGTGGCACGCCGCCCAGCCTTGTGACAAGCGGCGGCAAGGAGAACCGGCCGATGGCGCGTGGGTCTGCCACCGCCTTAGCTCGGGCCGGTCCACTCGAACGGTATGTGCTTGCTCGAGCGGGCAGTGCCCGTCCAGTCGAGGCCGAAGCCCTTGGTGCTGACCTCGACGGAACGGCCCCAGGTGGCAACCTGGCCGGGACCGACCTCGGAGCCCGGTGGGTTGATCGTCTGCACGCGTTTGCCGGGTGGGGTAGTCGGCCCCGAAAGCGCTTCCGCACGCCCGACGACGCGGCCAGGGATCTCGACCCGCCAGGTGGCGAGGTCGCCCGCCACCTCGAAGGCGATCGGCACAAACTCCATGCCGCGCAGTTCGCCAATGTTGGCGGCAAAGCCCGCCGGCCAGCCGCCGGCCTGCCCGCCGAAGATGGTCTGCAGCGCCTCGCGCTGCTTCTCGTTGGCCTTCTCATCAAGGTACATGCCCATGACGGCCTTTGCCTCGCCGGCCCAGAGATTGCCTTCGAACTCTCCGAGCGCCACCAGCGTCAGGCCGTCGAGCTTCACGTCGCCGTATTGGCCCTCACGCACGTGCCAGGCGAGCACGCCCTGGCAGTGATTGCCGGTCGGCCGCTGTGCAAATTCGCAAGGACAAGGGATGTCGCAGCTGCAGATGTCGAACCAGTCGCCTGCGAGCCGCCATCGAGGAACTGCGTTCATGGCTCTTACTCCCGAGAACTGATGGGGCAAGATTACTCCATCGGCGCTCGCGGCGCCACGTCTTACCTAGGCGGGTAATGGGCCGCTAAGCGGGCGGCTCACTTTGCTACGGCGCTTGGGTGGCGCGCTCCGCTCGCGGCTTTTTGGCGGTCCGTTACCCCATCTAGTCAGCGAAACAGGCGCAACGTCTGACAGCTTGTGACCTTAACCTTGCTCACCGCCCAACCCAGTGGAGTGCGGTGCACATAGAAACCGCCAGCAAACTCTGCCGGCGCATCGACGCGCGCGTTTTCGCACGGCGCACCTTTTGGGCGGCGGCCCGATGGCCACCGCCTCTGAAACCGCCCGCGGATCAAGCTTGCAGAACCTGCCCGGTAGTGGTGACCGGCGGCATCATTCCGTCTTCGACCAGGATGTCTTTCTTCCTGGCGAACTGCACGAGAACGCCGCGCGCCGTCTCCGCGTCGATCTCGCCGGCCAAAGCGGCTTTACAGGCGCGGATCGCAGCCCTTTGTTCAGGGCTGTTCCCGCACCAGTCGGTGACGAACTGGTAGGCATCCACGACCGAATTCAGCTGCCTCGGGAACCCGAGTCCGACCCAGACGCGAACGGGCTTTTCGAAGGGCTGAGAAAGCATGATTTCCTCCCTCCGAAACGGTCAGGCGGCAACGCCGCCCGTCTCGCCCGACTTTGCGGCCGCCACCCAAGGCATCGCCGTTGCGACGTCCTCGAGGATCTTCACGGAGCGGGCAAAGCCGGCGAACGCATCCCGCGCGACTTTTAACGGTATGAGACCGTCGTAGGCGCGGTGACACGCGCGCGTTGCCGTTTCGTAGATCACGCCTCGCCGATGCTTCGGCCATTCGTCGAGAAAATCGAAAGCATCCTCAAGACAGGCGATCTCTTGAATGAGACCTTCCGCGGCTCTCACGAACACGGGACTCTCAAATGTTCTCTCGCTCATCGAAACCTCCAATCTTTGAACGATTTCAGGTGGTTGAGGATGGTCGCCCCAGCAATCGGCAGCGACCTGCGGGAAATATGTGAAGGCCGATTTTCGACGTCAAGACCGCATGAAGCCAGTGCGCTATCCGACAAAAGTCCTCGGTTACGACGGACACGGTGAGTGCTACTCAGGCGACGGCCCGCTCGGTCCAGCCGGTGGGTTGAACGAACGTCACTCGCTTGGTCTATGGCACACGTTCACCATCTGCGTAGAACGCGGACGAGATCGGCCTCTTCTCCTGTCCTATTGTCACGCCGCAGCCGCCCTTTTGCCGACTGGGCAGTCCGACCCGTGGAGAAGTGGATCCGGATCAAGCCGTGCAAGACAGACACGAGACAGACAAAAGCAAGGTGCGCAGCCAGCCGGTGGTCGTCGAATTGCCGTTGCTGCCGGAGCTCGCGGCCGAGCTTTCCTGCGCACCGGCGGGCAATGGCAGCAGTGAGCGGCCCGAGACATAGGTGACGATTTGTACCGGACACATAGGTAACACTTTTCGGTTTTTGCCGGGAGGTGTTGATGCCGTGGAGAGAGTGTTCGGTG
>NZ_JAMYTB010000030.1:0-43896 GCF_040322275.1 Mesorhizobium sp. M0174 | reverse complement strand
TCGAATGGCATCCCGAACCCCCCAGCGCAAAGCGCGCCAAACTGTTCGCGATGTCCTCGCACACCTGTTCGCGATGTCCCCGGTCCAAACAGGGGGGAGATCAGACATCTCGCCGGCTTTCGCCAATCTTCAACGTTGCAGAATTGAGCGGAGCGCCCAAGCTGCCAATCTCCCCCCTTGAGGGGGAGATGTCCGGCAGGACAGAGGGGGGCGCTGTCCCGCCAGCGTCGCGCACTAGCCCTGGGGTATCGCGCTAGCGCGCTTCGGTTGCTCGTCACGCTAGCGCCTCCTCGACAATCTTGCCGAGCTCGGGCGCGATGCAGGAAAAGTCCTCCTCGTCCTTGATCAGCACGCCGATGGCGCGGCGGAAGGCTTCCGGCCAGGGGCTGCCGCCCTTTTCGAGGATGGTGGCGGCATTGGCCCATTCGACCGCCTCGGCGATGCCTGGCGGCTTGGCCAGCGGACGCGCGCGGATGTCGCGCACCGCGGAAGCCACGGCGCGCGCCGTGGCCTCGGCGACGTCGCCGGCGCGCAGCATGATGATCTCGGCCTCGCGATTGGCGTCGGGATAGGTGATCCAGTGATAGACGCAGCGCCGCCGCAGCGCTTCGGCCAGTTCACGCGTGCGGTTCGAGGTCAGGATGACGATCGGCTGCGCCGTCGCGCGAATGGTGCCGCGCTCGGGAATGCTGATCTGGAAATCGGACAGGAACTCCAGCAGCAGCGCTTCGAATTCATGGTCGGAACGGTCGATTTCGTCGACCAGCAGCACGCACTTTTCCGGCGCCTTCAGCACCTGCAGCAGCGGCCGCGCGATCAGGAAACGGTCGTCGTAGATGTCGACCTCGTGCTCGCCGGCATGGCGGATGGCGAGCAGCTGGCGCTGGTAGTTCCACTCGTATAGTGCATGTGCGGCGTCGATGCCTTCGTAGCATTGCAGCCGCACCAGATCGCGCCCGAGCAGTTCGGCTATCGCCTTCGCCGCTTCGGTCTTGCCGACGCCGGGCGCGCCTTCGAGCAGCAGCGGCTTACCCAGCCTGATCGCCAGGAAGATTGCGGTGGCCAGGCTTTCATCTGCGAGATAGCGCGAGGCGGCGAGGCGGGACGCCACCGCCTCCGGCGAGGTCGCGACTGTCTCTGCGCTTGAAGTCCGGGCGCTTCTCTTGGGCATTTCCAGCACTCAGTTCGATGCTTGCGCCTTCAGCGCCCGCAGGATGCGCTCCGGCGTGATCGGCAGCGTGTCGATGCGCACACCGACGGCGTCGAAGACGGCGTTGGCCACCGCCGGGATTTGCGGGTTGGCGCACATTTCACCCGGCCCCTTAGCGCCGTACGGCCCGTCGGCCGAGGGCCTCTCCAGCACGATGATCTCGGTTTGCGCGAGATCGCCAGGACCCGGCATCAGATATTGGTTGAAGTCGGTGCCGCCATGGTCGCGGTTGGGATAATAGGGCTCGGTCGTTTCGTAGAGAGCATGGCTGATGCCCATCCACGAACCGCCGACGAGCTGCTGCTCGACCATTTTCGGGTTCAGCGCACGGCCGATCTCAAACATGTTCTTCACCGTCAGCACGGTGACCTCGCCGGTCTCGTCGTCGACTTCGACCTCGGCAACCGTGCAGGCGTGCGCATAGCAGGTCGAGGGCTTCATCGCGCCGGTCTCTTTCTCCGGATAGGAGCGCGGGATCAAAAACATGCCGCGGCCGGAAATCGAACGGCCGCGCTTGAAATGCGCCGACAGCGCGACATCGAAGATCGAGATCGATTTCTGCGGCGCGCCCTTGACCAGGATGTTGCCCTGGCCATCGGTCTCGAGGTCCGAGGCATTCACCTCCAGCTCCTCGGCCGCCACTTCCAGCATCACCTGGCGGGCTTCCCTGGCCGCCTGGATGACGGCGTTGCCGGCGCGGTGCGTGCCGCGCGAGGCGAAGGTGCCCATGCAATGCGGGCCGGTGTCGGTGTCGGCGGTGTCGACGACGACACGGTCGGTCGGCACGCCGATCGTCTCGGCGCAGATCTGCGCCATGATCTGCTTCATGCCCTGGCCGAGGTCGACGCTCGACAGCGTGACCATGAAATTGCCGGTCGGCGTCGAATGGACCAGCGCCTGCGTCGGGTCGCCACCGAGATTCATGCCGGTCGGATAATTGATCGCGGCGACGCCGCGTCCGCGCCTGATCGCCATCTCAAACTCCCTTCGCGTAAGACGACATCGCCATGAATTTTTCCGCTACCGGCCAGTTGGCGGCGCGCGAGGCTTCCTGCATGCACTCGATCAGCGCCGCACCCTCGGTCGGCTGCCGATGTGCTTTCATGTCGCCATCGCGATAGGCGTTGATGAAACGGAATTCGAGCGGGTCCATGCCGATCAGCCGGGCGAGTTTGTCCATCTGTACCTCTAGCGCGAAATCGCCAATCGTCACGCCGAAGCCACGCATCGCAGAGGACGGGGTGCGGTTGGTGTAGACGCAGTAGGTGTCGATCCAGACATTCGGGATCGTATAGGGGCCGGGATAATGGCCGGCGCCCTTCTGCGCGCCGTAGGGCGAATGGCGCGAATAGGCGCCGGCGTCGGTGTAGCCGGTCACTTTGCGCGCGACGATGCGGCCGTCGTTCATGACGCCGTCCTTGATGACGACTTTCTCGGCGGCGCGCGGCGAGGAAATCTGCATCTCTTCCTCGCGGCTGTAGATAAAACAGACCGGTCGTCCTGTTAGTTTGGCGCCAAGGATGGCGATCGGCTCGACGATGACGTCGACCTTGCCGCCAAAGCCGCCGCCGACAGTGCCGCCGACGAAATGCAGCTTGTTGCCGGGCATCTGCAGGATGATCGAGGCGTTATCGAGGGTGAAGAACATCGCCTGCGTGTTGGTGTAGCAGGTGAAGCGGTCGTTGCCCTCCGGCGCGACGATGCAGCCGGTCGTTTCGGTCGGCGCATGCTCGATCGGTGAAGACTGGTAGGTCTGTTCGAGCACGTGGTCGGCTCCTGTAAAGCCTGCCTCGACATCGCCGAAGCGCACCTTGCGGCATTCGCCGCTGTCGTAGAGGTAATAATTCCGGCCGTGATATTCGTTGACGATCGGCGCGCCGGGCTTCAGCGCTTCGTCCATGTCGAAGACGGCCGGCAGCACCTCGTAATCGACCTTGACCTTGGCGGCGGCTTCCTGGGCGGCGCGCTCGGTCTCGGCCAGCACCGCCACCACGGCCTCGCCCTTCCAGCGCACCTTGCCGTCGGCCAGCACCGTCTCGTCCTCCGGCCCGATCTGGATCAGGATCAGGATGGTGTAGACATTGTGCGGCACATCCTTGGCGGTCAGCACCTTGACGACGCCGGGGTGCTTTTCCGCCTCTGACGTATCGATGCTGCGGATGCGGGCGTGATGATGCGGGCTGCGCACCATCTTCAGGTGCAGCATGCCGGGAAAATTGCGGTCGGCGAAATAGGCGGTCTTGCCGGTGACATGGCCGGGCGAATCCGAACGCGGCCGCGGCTGGCCGATCTCGTGCAGATCGTCCTTGCGCTGGTCGGCAAAGTAGCTCTTGCGGAGTTCCATCTTTTTGACTCCCCTCAAGCCGCGTTCTGCGAATTGGAGCGCGCGGCGCTCAGCACCGCCTGGATGATCGGTTCGTAGCCGGTGCAGCGGCAGATATTGCCGGACAGTGCCTCGACCACATCCTCGCGGCTGGGGTTCGGGGTTTGATCGAGCAGCACCTTGGCGGCCATGATCATGCCCGGCGTGCAGAAACCGCATTGCGTGGCGAAGGCGTCGAGGAAAGCGCGTTGCAGCGGATGCAGCACGCCGCCTTCCGAAAGCCCCGACGTCGTGGTGACGGTCGCACCGTTGCAGGTCTCGGCCAGCGTCAGGCAGGAGAGCCTGAGCTCGCCGTCGATGATGACCGAGCAGGCGCCGCAAGTGCCCTGGTGGCAGCCGCCTTTCGGCGAGGTGTCGCCGATCTTGTCGCGCAGCGCATGAAGCAGCGTTGTGCCGCTGTCGATGAATTCGGCCTTTTCGGCACCATTGAGCGTGAACTGAACCGGGACCTTTGCCATCTTTTTACTCCTTGCGCCGCAGCCAGGCGGACATACGCGCCACGGTCTTTCAGGCGAGCAGCAGCCGGCCGAGATGGACCGGCAGGACTTCGTTGCGATACCAGGCACTGGCGATCGGATCGGTTCGCGGCGAAGTGCCGTCGCGGGCAACAGCCAGTGCCGGTGCGATGCCCTCGCTCGTGAGTTCCCGGCCAATCAGGGCCTTCTCCGCCGCCCTGGCACGGATCGGCCGGTCGGCCATGCAGCCGAGCGCGATCCGCGCTGAGGTGACAGTGCCGTCCGGCGCCTGTTCCAGCACGGTGGCGATGCTCAGCACCGAAATGCCCTTTGGCTTGACCCTCGACACTTTCAGGAAGCGAAAGCCGCCTTCCTTCGGAATCGTGAAGCCGACCGCAGTGACGATGGCGTGGTTGCTTTCGCGTTTCGCCAGGAAGGTTTCGATCGGGAGTTCGCCGTCGCCGGTGCTGACGGTTGCATCCAAAGCCAGCAGCGCAACGGTGAAATCGCCGTAAGGCGCTGGCGCGAAGAGATTGCCGCCGACGCTCGCCATGTTGCGGATCGCCGGGCCGCCGACGGCGCGCGCGGCGTGGGCCAGCGGGATGAGATCCGGGTGACGGGCGACCGCCGCCATGGTCACCGAAGCGCCGATGCGGACCGTGCCGCCGGAGACGGTGATGGCCGACAACGCCGGGTCGGTCGACCTGACGAAACCGGAGATCGACACGTCGCCTTCATTGACGGCGCGCACCACCAGTGTGCCGCCACCGAGATAGCGGGTGCCGGCGGCTTTCAGCGCCGCGCCGGCGTCCTTCACCGTAGGGAAAGTCTGCAGTGCAAGCGCCATGGAACGCTCCCTTTTTCGGGCTTAGTCCGTCATTCAACTCTGGCCGGCAAAGTGGGCCTTCAGGGCGTTGAACCCGCCCTGGAAAACATTGGCGCCCATGCCTTCGGCCAATTTATCGGCTTCCTCGGGAGCGGCGTCGAAGCTGGCGGTCCATTCGGCATAGGTGCGGTCGCCGTCCGTCACCCGCCGCAACTGCAGCGTCGACTTGTGGTTGGTGAGCGGCTGCGGCGTCTCCAGGATGGCGTAGCTGACGAGGAAGTTCTCGTCGGAGAAATCGAGCAGCTTTTCGCGGAGGCGGGCGCCGCTGGCGAGCTGGAAATTGCGCACGCAGCCGATCGTGCCGGCATCCTTGCCGTCTTCGATATGGCTTTCGACCATGCGCGGGTGCCAGGTCGGCAGACCGTTGAAGTCGCGTATGCGCGCCCAGACCTTTTCGACCGGTGCGTCGATGACGCTGGAGATGGTGACTTTCGCCATATGATCGTTCCCTTGCAAATCAGCTGCTTGGGAGGGTAGAGCGGCAGGCTCGGCAGCGCTTATCAATGCGTCTTGAACGCCTATCAAATAGTCTGAAAAAACGGGCGCTCAGCTGATCGCCCGCGCCGCCTCGCGGTAAAGCGTCGGCGGGACGCCGACATGGTCGCGGAAGAAGCGCGAGAAATTGCCTTGCGTGGTGAAGCCGAGATTGCAGGCGACCGAGATCAGCGGCTCCTGCGACCACTGTAACTGCCGCACCGCTTCCTCCATGCGCAGCGTGTTCCAATAGACGTTGGGCGTCAGATTGGTCTGTTCCTTGAACAGGGCGAAGAAATGCGGCCGCGACAGGCCGACGCTGCGCGCCACGTCGTCGAAGCAGATGCGCTCGCAGACATTGGCTTTCATCAGCTGGATCGCCTTGCGGACGCGGAAGTCTTGCATGGTGTTGATGCGGGTGCGCACCGTCTGCGGTGCGGACGCGTCGGCGGCATCGAGCACGCTGTCGATGAAGCGCTCGATCTCGTAATTGGCGATGTCGTCGATGCTCTCATTGTCGCTGAGATGATCGAGAAGGTTGGCCGCTGCCTTGTGCAGCCAAGGCTCGAGCGTGATTGCCGGGGCGGAGAACAGCGGCGCGGCGGAAGGCAGCTCGCGGCGTTTTCGTGCCCAGTCCGGATCGATGTAAAAGGCGAGGAACAGGCCGGGCGTGCCGTCGCGGGACAGAGCGTGGCTGTGCGGCTGGAAGGAATTGATGCCGGCGGCGGTGCCCGGTCCAAGCCGTACCGTCTCGCGGCCGATGGTCATCTCGCCGGCGGTGCCTTCCAGCCAGATGATGATATGCGCCTCGACATGGGCATGGGTGACGAAGTCGCTGGCGACGTTCAGGACAGAAACATGTCCGAACCGGCCCCAGTAGAGCCTGATCGCTTCCGTCATGGGTATATCCTCCCGCAGGCGACTGGCCTCCCTTCGCCTGCTGCGAGCGATTGTGCGGCGCAGTTTGGGCTTGCGTCAAGACGCATGTGCACGTCCGGGCGCCGGCCATGCGCCGCAGCGGCGGATTTTCAGACCCGGCGATAGGAGGAAGGCGAGCGTTTCAAGGCCGCTATGGGAAGACAGATGCGGTCGGCCGGCGACCAGCGCCGGCGAGGCCTCGAGGCCGGCAATTCAACCGGCGAACGGTCTATGATTCAGCGTCGGGATGCGGCCGAGATTCAGTCGTTGCGCCTGAAATTGCGGATGCGGTCGAACAGCACGGCGAGCAGGATGGCGCCGCCGATGAACACGCCTTGCCAGAAGGCATTGATGCCGAGCAGGCCGAGGCTGTTGCGGATGACCTCGATCAGCGCCGCGCCGACGACCGCGCCGAAGGCTGTGCCCATGCCGCCGGCCAGGTTGGCGCCACCGATGACGGTGGCGGCGATCACCTGAAGCTCCATGCCGTTGCCGAGATTGGTGGTGACCGCGCCCAGCCAGCCGGTCTGGATGATGCCGGCAAGGCCAGCCGCCATTGCCGAGATCATGTAGACGACGACCTTGATCTGGCGCACCGGAACGCCGGTCAGCGTTGCCGCATGCTCGTTGCCGCCGATGGCGAAGATGTGCCGGCCGAATTTCGTCCAGCGCAGCACAAAGCCGGTGATCAACGCCAGCACGATCATGTAAAGCACCGGATTGGCAATGCCGAACACCCAGGCGCCGCCGCCCAGCGCCAGCAGCTTGTCGTGGTCCGGTCCGAACTGGAAGACGACGGTGTTGTTGGAGGCGACCATGGCAAGGCTGCGTGCAATCGACAGCATGCCAAGCGTCACCACGAAGGGCGGAAAGCCGAGATAGGCGATCAGAACCCCGTTGAAGGCGCCGATGATCAGCGCTGTGGCGATCGCAGCGCCAATGCCGATCTCGATGCCGTAGCCGGCATGCATGGTCACGGCCAGCACCATCGAGCACAGGCAAAGCACCGAGCCGACCGACAGGTCGATACCGCCGGTGATGATGACGAAGGTCATGCCAAGCGCCACGATGGCGACGAAGGTGACGTTGCGGGTGATGTTGTAGAGGTTCTTGGTCGTGGCAAAGGAATCCGTTGCCACCGACAGGAACAGGCAGGCGAGGATGACCGCGATCACCACCCAGAAGGTCTGGCTGGCAAACACCTTGCTCAGCAAGGTGTGCTGCTTGTGCGCGATCGTCTGATCAAGGGTGACTGCCATTATCGACCTTTTTTACTCATGGTTGAGGGGTCAATCATACCTGTTCGATGGCGCCGGTGATGAGCCCGGTGACTTCTTCCGGCGAACTCGATGCGATCGTCTTGTCGGCGACCTTGCGGCCGCGCCGCATGACGATGACGCGGTCGGCGACGTCAAAGACGTCGGGCATGCGGTGGCTGATCAGCACGACGGCGATGCCCTGGTCGCGCAAATGGCGGATCAGGTTCAATACCTCGGCGACCTGGCGGACCGAGATCGCCGCCGTCGGCTCGTCCATCAGCACGATCTTGGCCTGCGAAAGCATGGTGCGGGCGATCGCCACCGCTTGCCGCTGGCCGCCCGACATTTGTTTGACCAGGTCGCGCGGGCGGGTTTCGGATTTCAGCTCGGCGAAGATCTGGCCGGCACGCTTGTACATCGCGGCATAGTCGAGGATGCGAAGCGGCCCGAGGCCGCGGCGCAATTCACGGCCGAGATAGACGTTGGCGGCGGCCGTCAGATTGTTGCACAGTGCCAGGTCCTGATGGACGATTTCGATGCCGTGCTGGCGCGCCTCGACCGGCTTGTGCAGGATCAGCTCCTTGCCGTCCATCTGCATCGTGCCATGGCTCGGCGGGAAATTGCCGGCGATCATCTTGACCAGCGTCGACTTGCCGGCGCCGTTGTCGCCCATCAGGCCGACAACCTGTCCGGCCTCGATCGACAACGAAACGTCGTTGACCGCCTGGATGGCGCCAAAATGCTTCGAGATGTTGGTGAGTTCGAGAACCGCCACCAGCCTTCTTGCCTCCCCGTGCTTTGCGGCCTGCGGTTCTGCCGCGGCCATTCGCTCTCCCCAGTTCCTCCCGGAAGCAGCGATTTTGCCCATTTACGCATAAGCCTCCTTGGCGTCAACCACGGCTTCTTTCGAAAAATCAGTTTTGTAGGACAAATAGCATTGACGTCGATGACAAGGCGATATTAGCTAAGTGTCGGAGGAGCTTGCGCCGAGCCACCGGGTTGCCGGAAGGAATCGGTGAGGGTTTGTCGGTCAGGGATTTGGTAACCAGCGATATCTGTCGGTGCCGGTCTGAGACTGAATATGAAAATGCTTATCGACCTGGCTTGGCGACACGAGTGCGACGTCCTCTGTCATCTTGCTCCGGGTCGGTCTGTGTGTGGCGGGCACGCCGTGTCCGTTTGTTTCAAAGGGAGGACTGACATGAGGAAATCACTATTGCTCGCTGCCGCCGCCGTCATGGCGCTGGGTGCCGGGCCGGCTATGGCCAAGAAACAGCTCGTCATCGTCGTGAAGGGTCTCGACAATCCATTCTTCGAGGCCATCCACCAGGGTTGCGAGAAATGGAACAAGGAAAACGCCAGCTCGGAATATGAGTGCTTCTACACCGGACCGGCATCGACCTCGGATGAGGCCGGTGAAGCCCAGATCGTCCAGGACATGCTGAGCAAGCCCGACACGGTGGCGATGGCGATTTCGCCGTCGAACGCGCCATTGATCGCGCAGACGATCAAAAGCGCCAATCCGTCGATCCCGATCATGACCCTCGACGCCGACCTCAGCAAGGAAGACGCGGCGCTGCGCAAGACCTACCTCGGCACCGACAACTACCTGATGGGTCACAAGATCGGCGAATACATCAAGAAGGCCAAGCCGAATGGCGGCAAGATCTGCACCATCGAAGGCAATCCGGCCGCCGACAACATCCTGCGCCGCGCGCAGGGCATGCGTGACGCGCTGTCGGGCAAGGACGGCCTCGCGGCGCTGGCGGGCGAAGGCGGCTGGACGGAAGTTGCCGGCTGCCCGGTGTTCACCAATGACGACGGCGCCAAGGGCGTGCAGGCGATGACCGACATCCTCGCCGCCAATCCCGATCTCGACGCCTTCGGCATCATGGGCGGCTGGCCGCTGTTCGGCGCTCCGCAGCCCTACCGCGACCTGTTCAAGCCGATGGCCGACAAGATCGCCAGCAACGCCTTCGTCATCGGCGCCGCCGACACGATCGGCGACGAGGTGGCGATTGCCCGTGACGGGCTGGTGACTGCGCTGGTTGGCCAGCGGCCGTTCGAGATGGGCTACAAGGCACCCTCGGTGATGATCGACCTGGTCGACGGCAAGCCGGTCGCCGATCCGGTGTTCACCGGCCTCGACGAATGCACCAAGGACACCGTCGACACCTGCATCCAGAAGTAGGTTCGCAGTTTCGGGGCGCCCGTCGGGCGCCCCGTTACGCATCGTCCATACAAACGCACGAGGCGACGCTGCTTTGGAGCGTAGGCCGCTGCTTTGCCGTGCCCTGAGTTCAGGCTTTCGACAAGCAGTTGCCGGGGAATACCAATGCCGGACGCGACATCAAAAAAGCGACCCGCCAAATTCAAGGCAGAGCCTGGGCGGCCGGCCGTCGTTCGGCGTGCCGATGCCGCACACTTTCCCGGCTCGAGTGTGCACGCCTCGCTCGCCAACGAAATCGGGCTGAGGATCGTGCGCGGCGACTATCCGCCGGGAACCATCCTGCCCAACGAAGCCAAATGGTCCGAGACCTTCGACGTCAGCCGCTCGGCGGTGCGCGAAGCCATAAAAATGCTGATGGCCAAGAGCCTATTGGCGTCACGCCCGAAGATCGGCAGCTGGGTCGAGCCGAAGGAGCGCTGGAACCTGCTCGATCGCGACGTGCTGGCCTGGTATGCGACCTCGCCGGACCGCGAGGTGTTCCTGAGGACCGTGCAGGAATTCCGCCACATCATCGAGCCGGAGGCCAGCGCCTTTGCCGCGATGCGACGCACCGACGAGCAGATGGCCGAGATCAGCCAGGCTTGCCGCGAGATGGGCGAGGCGACCAACCTGCAGGAGCGGACCCGCGCCGACACGCGATTTCACCTCGCCATCCTGCGGGCCTCGGGCAACGATCTGCTGGTGCCGCTCGGCGTGCTGATCGAATCGGCGCTCGACCATTTGTTCCAGTTCGTCACCCGCGAGACCAGCGATCAGCGGCGGGCGCAGGCACTGCACGAGGCGATCGAGAAGAACATCCGCCTGCAGCGGCCCGCCGCAGCCCGCGCCGCGGTGCACAGGCTTCTTGCCAACACCGACGATGTCATCGGCCGGTCGCGGCGGTGATTTATGCGCCAGGGCTGGCGTTGCTCCGAACGATTGCAAAACTAGCATTCCTTCGCGCCCCTCCTTGTCCTGCCGGACATCTCCCCCACGAGGGGGGAGATTGGATGCCATTTCGGCTTTCGCTGATCATCAACGCTAGGCAATGAGGGCGGCGACCTCGGGTGGGAAAGGAATTCGGACTTTTTTTGCCGTCGCAGCTATTTTGTTCTTGCTTTGTGCCGGCAGCTATGCTAGTAATTTTGGTATGGTGCTAATTGGCTCCAACGACCCGCCTCCCGAGGCGGGTTTTTTGTTTCTGGCTTTCTCTTCGATCGGACGTTGCGTGTTGCAATGCACCGACTTTTCGACAACACCGACGACGTCATCTGCCCGGTTGCGATGTTGATTTGTCATATAGGTTGGTGCTGCCCCTCATCCGGCTGCCGCCACCTTCTCCCCGTATAGTGACGGGGAGAAGGGGCTGTCCGCGATCTTGGCACACCTTCTTGCAACGCAGGCAGTTGGCTTGCAACGCAGGCAGTTGGCGAAATCATTGGCGAAGGCGTCCTTCTCCCCGTCACTATACGGGGAGAAGTACCCGGCAGGGTGATGAGGGGCAGCGCCGGCCTCGATTGAAGGCAGTGTGCCGGGCGTATCGCACAAGCCTCAGATCGTCTGCTTCTTGCCATCCCTCGTCGGCATGAGGTCGACGCCGTTGACCTTGCCGATATGCGTCGCCAGCATCGGCACGTACTGATCGGCGGGGCCGGTGGCAAAGGCGCCGGCGAAGGCGTTCTTGGTGGCGTTGCCGAGCGGGTTGGCGATGCCGGCAGCACCCGCCATGGACTCGAGATAGGTGAGATCCTTGAAGGCGTTGGCGATGGTGAATTTGTGCGCGTCGCGGTCGCCTTCCAGCGTCCAGCGCATGAAGGTCTGGTAGAAGCCGCAATCCATGCGACCGTTGCGGATGACGCTGTCGAAGCGCGGCGGCGAGATGCCGACCTTCTGCGCCAGCGCCAGCGCCTCGGAATAAATCGCGGCGTAGCCGAGCGAAATGAAATTGTTGAGCAGCTTCATGCGATGGCCGTCACCGGTGTCGCCGATATGGACGATACGCCCGGCCCAGGTTTCGAGCACCGGCTTCAGCCGGGCAAAGACCGCATCGGGCGCGCCGACCATGGCGTCGAGCGTGCCTTCCCAAGCCTCCTTCGGGGTGCGGCTGAGCGGGGCATCGACATAATCGACGCCGAGCGCCTTGAGTTCGGCGGCCAGCGCCACCGTCGAAACGGGATCAGAGGTCGAGCAGTCTACGACAACCGATCCCTGCTTCAGGCCTTCCTTGAGGCCGCCTGGGCCGCGGATGATGGCTTCGACCTCGCGCGAGCCGGTGACGCAGATGAAGACGATATCGGATGCCGCCGCGACGTCGCGCGAGGTCGTCGCCTCCTTGGCGCCGCGGCCGAGCAGGTCTTCCGCCGGCGTGCGGTTCTTGCGGCCGAGAAACGTCAGCGGATAACCCTTGTCGACGATGTTCTTCGCGATCCCGTGCCCCATCAGGCCAAGCCCGATGAAGCCGATCTTTTCGCTCGCGGCAGTCGTGTTCATGTCGTTTCGTCCTATTTGCAGTGATGGATGACGGCGCTGCACATTGCCGGCGAATTGTTGAAGCGGGTTTTTGCCGCATGCCATGGCAGGCGATTGCAGAGTTCGATATTGTCTGACAATACACATGAATTCCAGGGAGAGCAAAATGACGAAGCGGATCATGTTCACCGGCGGCAGCGGCAAGGCCGGGCGCCACGTCGTGCAGTATCTGGTCGAGCAGGGCTGCCAGGTGCTCAACATCGACACCAAGCCGCTCGACAATCCCAAGGTGCGCACGCTGATCACCGACATCACCGACAGCGGGCAGGTGTTCAATGCGCTATCGAGCTATATGGGCCTGCATGAATTCGACCCGTCGCTGCGCTCGCAGCCGGTCGATGCGGTCGTGCATTTCGCGGCGATCCCGCGCATCATGATCACGCCCGACAATGAGGTGTTCCGCATCAACGCGCTCGGCACCTACAACGTGATCGAGGCTGCGGTGAAGCTCGGCATCCGCAAGGTGGTGATCGCCTCCAGCGAAACGACCTACGGGCTGGTATTCGCCAACGAGCCGCGCAACCCGACGCATTTCCCGCTCGACGAGGAGTACGACGTCGATCCGATGGACAGCTATGCGCTGTCCAAGGTCGTCAACGAGAAGACCGCGCGGGCGTTTGCACAACGCGATGGCAGCGACATCTATGCCTTGCGCATCGGCAACGTCATCGAGCCGCATGAATATTCGCTGTTTCCGAAATGGTTCGCCGATCCGGGTTTCCGCAAGCGCATCGCCTGGAGCTATATCGACGCGCGCGACCTCGGCCAGATCACGCTGCGCGCCATCGAGAAGGACGGGCTCGGCTATCAGGTGTTCAACGCCGCCAACGACGACACCTCGTCCGACCTGCCGACGGCCGAACTTTTGAAGCGGTTTTACCCCGATGTGCCGGTCAAGGGCGAACTTGGCGAATACGAGACGCTGCTCTCCAACCGCAAGGCGCGCGACATGCTCGGCTTTCGGCCGGAGCACAGCTGGCGGAAATATGTCAAGACGACCTGACGGGCGCACCTGACGCGGAGCCGCCACTGGGCCAGCCCCGAATTGCTCGTCATGACTCCAGGCTTACACCGGCTACGACCGATGCGCCCACACCCTAGGTTCAGGCGTTCGCAGTCGGGTTCATCCATACGATTTCCCAGACGTAGCCATCCGGGTCTTCAATGTGGCGGTTGTACATGAAGCCAAGATCCTGTGCGGGGTTGGGATCGGCGCGACCGCCCGCCGCAACCGCGCTGGTCAGTGTTGCATCGACGGCGTCGCGGTTATCGACAGTGAGGACGATCATTGCCTGGCTGTCGCGCCGTGCGTCGCCGATTGGGCGTTTGGTGAATTCGCGGTAGTGGTCATGGGTCAGCAGCATCACCCCGATCGTGTCCGAGAACATGAGCGAGGTGGATTTCTCGCCCGAAAACTGCGGGTTCACAGTGCCGCCTAGCGCCACGTAGAACGCCGTCGACGCCGACAGGTCACGGACAGGCAGGTTCACGAAAATCATTTTGGGCATCGATTTCTCCTTCTCCAAGGCTGCGCGCTGCGCTATTGTCTTGCTGCAATGTAAGTAGATGCAATGTATCTTGATTGCAAGATACATTTTGCCGAGGGAATATTTGCCATGGATCGCGCCGAGGCCGCAGCTAAGCAATGGGCCCGCGAGCGCCACGATCTTCCGTCGTTACCTGTTGAAACGGTAGGTCGTCTGCTTGATGCCGCCGCACGGGTCATCCGCGATCACATGAACCCGTTGCTCAAAGAAGCAGGCCTGAATGTAGGTGAGTTCGATGTGCTCACGCCGCTTAGGCGCGCCGGTGAACCCTATATGCTTTCACCTACTCAGCTCTACGAATCGGCAATGATCTCCTCGGGCGGCATGACCAGCCGCCTGGACCGGCTGGAGCGCGCTGGGCTGGTTGAACGACGCCCCGATCCCGCCGACCGGCGCGGCAAGCAAATTGCGCTGACGACCGGCGGCAAGCGCGCGATAGACGATTTGATCGGTCCAATGGTGGCGCTGGAAGAGCAATTAATCTCCGTGCTGACGTCGGCGGAGCAGGAAACTCTTAATGCTCTACTTAAGAAATTGCTCGCCGGCCTTTGAATTAGAAACTGTTTTGTCGTTCACGGAAACGCCGAACCGATCTATATTTTTTGTTTTGAGGCAATTCCGGGCGGAAAATCGTTTCACACTTTTCCTGGAATTGCTTCAGGTCGTTGTCCACGTCGGCACTCACCTCTGCCTCTGAATCAACGAGTCCTGACCCTACTTGTCTTTCCAGAATTCGGCCTGGAGTTGCGCCGCTTCATCGGCAAGCAGCGGGCCGACGACTTCAGTCGGACGCTGCCCGGCTTCGAAGACGATCCTGCAGGGCAGGTCGAGTGTGGGATTCTCGACATGTGCACCCGTTACCCGCTTGAGGTCATGTTCGCTCTGCCCAAAGACGACCCGTCCGATGCCCGCCCAATAGATTGTGCCGGAGCACATCGCGCAAGGTTCGGCCGACGTGTAGAGGCTGCAGGAGGCCAGCTTTTCGAGACTGACATTCATCCCCGCCCACGAGGCCAGCAGCCTTTCGGCATGAGCGGTGCGGTCGCCGCCGCCGGCTTTGTAACCGTTGGGCTGCTCGCGCAACACATTGCCGTCTTTGTCGGCGAGGAGCGAACCAAAGGGATGTTCGCCAGCATCGCGGGCCCTGCGCGCGACTTCGAACGCCTGACGGAGCAGACGCTCATCATAGGGGCGTTGTGGCATCGGCAGATCCTCCGGCGCTTGATCATAGTGCCGAACAATCCGTCGACTCAAGTCAACAGCCTAGGGCTCGGGACTCGTTGGTCAAAGCGGTATTATAGAGCAACCGGACCAAGATCTCAAAGGCGGTGACTCCACAAGAGACCAGAATCCGGTCATTGTTGGCTGATGGGCTATTTGGGGAAGTGCTTCCGGCGCGCGTTCGCGGGTTCCGTGCTATTCACGGACAAACTTTCAATCGTCGGCGGTGTATTGGTGCCGGCCGTATTTTCGGTCTCGGGTGAGGCCGTGAACGCGGCGGTACAAGCGTATGTGGCCTGGACGATAATTATTGTCGTTGGTGGTGGCGTCGGCCTTCGGCTTCTCACTGCGCCATATTTCATTTGGAAAGACGATCAAAGGGACTTAGCAGAGCTGCGTGGAATCCTTGCTGACACGTCCCTGAAGAGACGGCAGTTCTTTGAGGAATCATTTCTGGCGGAACGGGCGAAACTGGCCAAGGCGATGGGCAAATTCGCGGCGCTCGACCTCCCAATCGTCCAGATAGCCACGATCAATCCCGATGTCGAATTGAAACCGGTAACAGAAACCGCCGTGTTGTTTTTTTCCGACGATCACTTCAAGCAATATTGGAGGAACTTCTGTTCCGGCCTTCGGTGGACCGTTGATGGCTCAAAGTTTTTTGCGGAAGCGGGCGACAAGATTCCAGAGCCGCAAAAGCTTGAAGTCGTGGATCGGATTATCTTCGATATGGCCAATATGAGGGCCGCCGCAATGGCCATGGTTGCCGTTCTGACCGAAGACCTCAAGCACTCAGAAGACTATCAGCAACGCGTGGCGGAGCTTCAGGACCGATACTCCCATCTGGACAAAGAACTCATGCCTAACGAGCGATGGAAACCGCCGCCGTCCCTATCGCCTCCAGATAGGACCGCTGAAGTGCTGCCCGAGATTGGCGGCCGCGGCGTCGCGACCGATCTGGAAGTTGAAGTCTCCGGCAACCCGGAGCGTTCAGCCTGAATTGCCGTTGGGGCGTTGAGCCAGCCAGATACTGCCGATGACGAAAACGACGCCGGCGATCTGAGGCAAGGTCAGCGTCTGATCCAGGAATACCCATCCAAGCAGCACGGCGGTCACCGGGCTGAGGAAAAGCAGCGATGACACCACTGCGGATTCCAGTCGCGCAATGCCCCGGAACCAGAGGACATAGGTCAGCGCCGCACCGATCAGCCCAAGCCACGCCAGTCCAAGCAGGTTGGCGCCGGTCGGCAGCGGGATGGAAGGCTCGAAAAGCAGAGCCACCGGAACGAGCAGCAGACCGCCGGCGGTCAGTTGCCATGCCGTGAAGGTAAGCAGCGATACTGGCGGTTGCCATTTACGGGCCAATACGCTTCCGAAGGCCATAGAGGCCGCCCCGGCGAGGCCGGCGGCAACGCCGACCGCATCGAGCGCCGCATTCGGGGTCAGCACCAGCAATGCAACACCTGCGATCCCAACAAGGGCGGCGACGATCGCCAACCGGCGGACAGGGCTGTCAAGCAGGGCAGCAGCAAGGAAAATCACGATCAACGGCTGGACCGACAGCACGGTCGCGGCGACCCCGCCCGGAAGCCGGTAGGCGGCGACAAACAACAGGCTCAGGAAGATCGAGATGTTGAGGGCTCCGAGCAGGAAACTGCGTAGCCACCAGATGCCCGTCGGCAGTTGCCGAACGATCGCGAGCAGCAGCAATCCGGCGGGCAAGGCCCGCAGCATCGCAACCGTCATCGGCGAAAAGTTCGGCAGGAACTGCGTGGTGACGATGTAGGTGCTGCCCCATATTGCGGGTGCAATGGCTGTAAGCAGCAGATCGGAACGGCGCGTTTTCATAAGATTTCCAGTACTTCGGCAAGAGGGCGGCGGGGCTTTTGCGGCCAGTTTCCGGGCGCGGCGCGGCCGACCGCGATGAGCATCACCGGCACTTCGTTGCGCCCAAGGCCAAACTCGCGCGCCACGCCTTCGGCATCGAAGCCGGCCATCGGACCGGAGACGAGCCCCAGCGCTTCGGCCGCGAAAATCAGCGTTGCGGCGCCGAGCGTTGCCGAGCGCACCGCCTCGTCGCGAGCCGCTAGAGGATCGGCATATTGGGCGCGGGCGCCCTCCCGCCAGCCCGAAGCCATATCCGCCGGCATGAAACCGGCTTCCACGAAAGGAAGCAGCCTTGCATTGAGGGCAGCGTGGTCGGGCAGTACGCCGCAGATGACGAAGGTGACCGCTGCTTCCTGCACCTTGGCCTGGCCATGGGCCACGCTACGCAACCGCGCCTTTGCTTCCGGCGTCCGCACGGCGATGAACCGCCAATTCTGAAGGTTGTAGGCGGTTGGCGCGCGCGTTGCGAGGCGTGCCAGTTCCTCGACCTCGGCATCCGTCAATGCATGCGAGGCATCGAACCGATTGGCAGACATGCGCCGCTCGATCAGGGAGATTGTGGGGTTGGTCATCATGTCATTCCGAAATTGAGCAAGCCGTTCGGATAGCAGATAGAGAATTTACCAATGAGCGATAATACGCGATAATTGAAAGACATTGTTTACTAGAAGAGAATGATGAGATGGATCGCCTGAGGGCGTTGCAGGTTTTCCGCCATGTGGCGGAACTGAACAGCTTTGCCGAAGCCGGACGGCGGCTCGGTCTCTCTCCTCCCGCGGTCAGCAAGAACATCGCCGAATTGGAGGCGTATCTGGGGGTGCGGCTCATCAACCGGACGACGCGGCGCATGGCCCTGACCGAAGAAGGCAGCATCTATCTGGAGCATGTCACGCATGGGCTCGATGCGCTGGCCAGGGCCGACCAGGTCCTCGGCCCGATCAAGACGGCGCCGAGCGGCACGTTGCGGGTCAGCGCGCCGATGACTGTCACGTTGACGCGGCTTTCGGCTGCCATCCCCGCGTTTCTATCGCGCTATCCCGATTTGAAACTCGATCTGCATCTTGACGACAGGCGCGTCGATATCGTGCGGGAGGGATTTGACCTGGCCATTCGCGGCAGCGACAATCTCGAGGATTCCAGCCTGGTCGCGAGAAAGCTTGCGGTCATGCCGCACGTGCTTTGCGCAGCTCCGTCCTATTTCGAGGAGCATGGCCGGCCCAAGACGCCTGCCGATTTGAAGGCGGCCAATTGCATCCGGTTCAGCCTCTCGGGGCATGCGGACATATGGGAATTCCGCAAGGACGGCCGCGTCGAGCGGGTCGCCATCGACAGACGATATACGGTCTCGTCAAGCCTTGCCGTGCGCGATGCGCTGCGCGCCGGCTTCGGCGTCAGCCTGATCCCTTATCCCTATGTCGAGAGCGACCTGAAAGCAGGCCGGCTGCAATCGGCTCTGGACGACTGGGAAAAGGTCGAAACCACGCTCTACGCGGTCTATCCGGCACGGCAGCATCTTGCCCCGAAAATCCGCGTCTTCCTTGATTTCCTGATCGAGGAATTCAATCGGAACAAAGAGAAGCCGTTTGTGCCGCTCCGGCGGGAGCGCTCGGCAAAGCGCGGTGTCGGGGAGGGGACTGAGGCGGAAAACCAAACTGAGATATTGCCGTCGATTTCATCTCCTTGACACGCCTCCAAATCCGGACTTTGTGGAGCCATGCAGGACGCGAAGCCGAACAAGGGAAAGACAGCGGCCGAGGCGTTCGCCGAACGCACGAGCGGTATTCGCCGGGCCGATGCGGCGCGCATACCCGGGTCGAGCGTTCACGCGTCGCTGGCCAACGAAATCGGGCTGAGGATCGTGCGCGGCGACTATCCGCCGGGAACCATCCTGCCCAACGAAGCCAAATGGTCCGAGACCTTCGACGTCAGCCGCTCGGCGGTGCGCGAAGCCATCAAAATGCTGATGGCCAAGAGCCTGCTGTCGTCACGTCCCAAAATCGGCAGCTGGGTCGAGCCGAAAGAGCGTTGGAACCTGCTCGATCGCGATGTGCTGGCCTGGTACGCGACCTCGCCGGATCGTGAGGTGTTCCTCAGGACCGTGCAGGAATTCCGCCACATCATCGAGCCGGAGGCCAGCGCCTTTGCCGCGATGCGGCGCACCGACGAGCAGATGGCCGAGATCAGCCAGGCCTGCCGCGAGATGGGCGAGGCGACCAATCTGCAGGAGCGAACGCGCGCCGACACGCGGTTCCACCTCGCCATCCTGCGCGCCTCGGGCAACGATCTGCTGGTGCCGCTCGGCGTGCTGATCGAATCGGCCTTCGATCATCTGTTCGCTTTTACGACGCGGGAACTCGACGATTTGCAGCATGCGCAGAGGCTGCACGAGGCAATCGAGAAGAGCATCCGCCTGCAGCGGCCAGACGCGGCGCGCAATGCGGTGCGCAAGCTGCTTGCCAATACCGACAGCGTCATCAAGTCCAGGTAGCGGCCGTTCGGCTACAGGTTGAGCGCTCAGTCGAAGGGTGCGGTCGCCAGATGCTGCCATGTCAGGCCGAGCAGCAGCTCCTGGTCGCGGGCGGCGTGTTCGGGCGGGTTGACGACGGGGTCGCCATTGACGATGGCCGCCCGGAAGCCACGCATCTCCTCGACGAAGGCTTCTGCGTAGCCGGCGCGCAAATCACGCTTCGACAGTATGTGACCGTCCGAGGTCGTCACCGTCAGCCGGGTCGGATGATGGTTGAGCCAGGGCGAGGGGAATTCGAGCTCGAGGCTGGCATCGTCGAAGAACAGCGTGATCCGCTCCTTGTAGTCGGCAAGCTTGGGCACGGTGAGATGGGTCATGGTCCACAGCGCCTGCCCGTCCAGCAACTTGACGGCGCCCTGGCCGCCGTCGCCATTGGCAAAGATCTGCGCGCCGACGACCTCGCCGTCCGGCACGCCGAGCGCGTCGAGCAGGCCGTGGACGGCGTTGACGTCGTGAATCAAGGCCGAGCTGTAAGCGCCGATAAATCCACGGAAAGCGAGCTTCGTCACAGGGACACCGATGGCGTATTCGACCTGGCGCTTCTGCTTGGCGGCGACAGCAGCGATCAGGTCGTTGGGGATATCGGTGCCGCGCCTGTAGGGCTGGTGGGTGATGAACGGCCAGGCGTCGGGATCGTTCACTTCCACCGAGACCGCGCGCAGCGTGCTTGATGTTCCAGGCAGCGAAGCGAGCGCCAGCCGGTAGCTCGGATCGAAGCGCTTCATATAGCCGACCTGAACGATTTTCCTGGCGGCGTCGCGCGCGGCGATGATCTCGGCGATTTCCGCCAGCGAATAGCAAAGCGGCTTTTCGCAAAAGACATGCAGGCCAACCGCCAGCGCCGCCAGCACCTGTTCGTGATGTAGCGGGTCCGGCGAGCCGATCACCACCGCGTCGAGGCTTTGGTCGAAGAGCTGGTCGATCGTTTCGAAATTGGCAATGCCATGCGTGTCGGTGACGAACTGCCGCGAGATCCTGGAGGGATCGGCGACCCCGACCAGCTCGAACAATTCACTGAGGCGCAGCAGATTGGGAATATGCTCGAGCTGCGAGATCATGCCGGCGCCGACGACCCCGACGCGTATCCTGCTCATTGGATCATTCCCCGCAATGTCCTGATGTCAGCTCAAGGCGCCGCAGGCGGCCGGTTGCCGATCTGGGCGAGCAGGCCGGCAATCTCCGCCTCGACCGCCTTCAGATCCTCGCCGCCCGACATGATCGAGATGACCTCGTCGCGCGAGATCTCCGACTTGGCGTAGGTACCGCGATTGCGGCCGCGGTTGAGCAGGGTGAAGGTGTCGCCGACCGGATAGGCATGGTGGATGTTGTGGCTGATGAAAATGACGGCCAGGCCCCGCATGCGCGCTTCGATGATGAATTTCAGCACCATCGCCGCCTGGTGGACGCCGAGTGCGGAGGTCGGCTCGTCGAGGATCAGCACGCGCGCACCAAAATGCACGGCGCGGGCGATCGCCACTGACTGGCGCTCGCCGCCCGACAGCGTGCCGACGGCTTGCGTCGGATCGCGCACGTCGATGCCGATATCGGCCATCGCCTGCCTGGCGATGGTGTTGGCGCGCTCCTTGTCGATGCGCGAGAAGGGCAGGCTGCTTTTGGTCGGCTCGCGGCCGAGGAAGAAGTTACGGGTGATCGACATCAGCGAGATCATGCCGAGATCCTGGAACACCGTTGCCACGCCGAGCTCCTGCGCGTCGCGCGGGCTGCGGAAGGTGACCGGCTTGCCGTCGACCAGGATTTCGCCCTTGGTCGGCCGGTAGACGCCGGACAGAACCTTGATCAGTGTCGACTTGCCGGCGCCGTTATCGCCAAGCAGGCAGTGGACCTCGCCCGGATAGACCTTGATGTCGATGTCCTGGAGGGCGCGCACCGAACCGAAATTGACGCTGACGCCGCGCAGTTCCATTGCTGGCGCGGTCATTTGGGCCGGCTCGGTCATTTGCCACCTCCGCGGCCGAGCGCCTTCAGCCTGATGTAGTTGTTGACCAGCACGGCCATCAGGATGACGATGCCGAGGAAGACCTTGAACCAGTCAGTGTCGATGCCGGTGTAGAAGATGCCCATCTGCACCAGCCCGAAGATCAGCGCGCCGAACAGCACGCCATAGACGGTGCCGTAGCCGCCGGTGAGCAGCACGCCGCCGATGACGGCGGCGATGATCGCCTCGAATTCCTTGAGCAGGCCGCGCGTGGTGTCGGCGGAGCCCGCCTCCATCACCTGGATGGTGGCAAGCAGCGTCGCCGCGCAGGCGGTGTAGATGAACAGGCTGATCTTGACGCGATCGACCGGCACGCCAACGTTGCGGGCTGCGATCAGGTCGCCGCCAGTGGCGAAGATCCAGTTGCCGTATTTCGTCTGGGTCAGCACGTAGCCGGCCAGCGCCGTCAGGCCAAGCCACCAGACGATCGACATCGGAATGCCGGCGACGAACGGGATGCCGTCGCTGCGGGTGGCGATCCAGCCTTGCGCGCCCATCCAGTGGAACAGGCCGGTGAGCAGATGGCCGTTGAAAATGCCGGCCGTCGCCGGATCCGGTGCGCCTTCGAGTATGTAAGGGATCTGGGTGCGGCCCGTGACGGCGCGGGTGATGCCGATCGACAGTCCGCGCAGGATATAGAGCGTGGCGAGCGTGACGATGAAGGAGGGCAACCGCGTCTTCACCACGATCAGGCCATTGAGATAGCCGGTGAGGATGGCAACGGCGAAGGCGCAGGCGATGCCGCCCCATAGCGGCAGTCCCCAGTACTTCACCGTCAGCCCGATGACAACACCGGCGAAGCCGACCATGGAGCCGACCGAAAGATCGAACTCGCCGGCGATGATGAGGAGTGCTGCCGCGGTGGCGACGATGCCGAGCTCCGCCGACAGCGTCAGGAAGGTCATTGACCCCTGCAGCGAATAGAGGTTCGCCGCGCCCGGCAGCAGCGCAAAGATGATGATCGTCGCAAGCAGCCCACCGGCGGCACCGGCTTCCGGCCGGCGCAGCCACTGGGTCAGCTTGCCGGTGCTGGCCAACCGTTCGTCGGCGCCGGCGGCCCGCTTCGACGTCATGCCGAAGCGGTCGGTCGCCTTCAGTTCGCCCGGAGATATAGCCTTGTCTTCCACGACCGCCATTAGGCTCTCCAATCGCTCAAATCGCAATCTTCGAAGGAACGGGAGAGCGCTTGGCGCATTCTCCCGTTCCGTCGGAGCGCTGGCCTAAATTTTGATGCATGTCGTTACCGCAAAACCGCTGCACACTTTTGCGCGACATGCATTAGCGGATGCCTTCTTTGGCGAGCGCCAGGATCGCCTTGGCTTTTTCCGGCGAGTCTATGAACAGCGGTCCGGTATAGGCGTTGTTCTGCGGCCAAAAGCCGTGCGTCGCTTGCTCGACCAGATAGATCACCGGCAGATAGCCCATCAGATATTGCTGGGCGTCCATGCCGAAGCCCATTTCGCCGGCCACGACCGAATCGAGGACCTCCGGGCTGATGTCGAATGTGTAGAGCTTGAGCTTGCCGAACAGTTCCTTGTCGCGAAACATCGGGATCAGCGGGTTGGCGGCGGTGGCGCCGAGCGCAAAGACGGCCTGCGTGTCGGGATGCGCGGACAGATAGGCTTCCGTGCGGCGCTGGATGTCTGCGGGATCGGGCGCCACGGCCAGAACCTCGGTGCCGCCGCCGGAGGGCTTCAGCCCGTCATTGAGGCCCTGGCAGCGCTGGTCGAGGCTGACATTGCCGACCTCGTGGTTGATACAGACGACCTTGAGCGTGCCTTCCTTGGCCAGCCGCTCGCCGGCCTTCTTGCCGGAATCATATTCGGAAACGGTGCCGACATAGAGCGTCGTGCCGAGCTCGGCGCCTTCCTTTTCGCCGGAATCCAGAACCACCATGGGAATATCAGCGGCAAGCCCGGATTTGACCGATTTGCCGAGCGCATTGGCGTCGGCGATGGAGACGGCGATACCGTCCGGCTTGGTGGCGATAGCGGCGTCGAGAAGCCGGGCCTGCTCGACCACGTCGAAGACCTGCGGCGCGTAATATTCGACCTTGGCACCGGTAAGGGCGGCCGCGTCATCGACGCCGCGCTTGACCACCGACCAATAGGGATCGGATGCCGACCCATGCACTACGAAGGTGATGCGGACGTCCTTCGGATCCTTGAGGCCCGCGGCATGCGCGATACCCGTCATCAGGCCCGCCGAAACGAAGGCGCCCAATGCCGCTTTCAGAAGCGTTTTCATCTTATTCTCCCATTTGTCGTTGCAGTTCCAATCCCTCTGGCTCCGTTTTCCGGCCCCCACGATCGGCTCACGTTGCGGATCGGGTGGCCGCTTTGCGGGCCTTTGCCGACGCCGATCGCTGTTCGCCCGCGTTGCTGCCGCGGGTCGTTGTCGATGATCGCCCGGCCGAGAGCGTGGCGCGAAGCTCCTCGCGCAGCGGCTTCATGCCGATGATGTCGATCGGCTGGGCGGCGAGCCAGTCGCGAAAGCCCTGGTCGCGGAACAGCTCGTACTCTTCGGTGCGGATATAGGCTGAGCGCGGCTCGATCAGCTCGAGTTCACCGGGCGCGTTGCAATGCAGGCAAAAGAAGGTCAGGCCCTCGCGCACACCCTCGATGAGCGCTTTGTAAGCGGGCTCGATCGACCTGGAACGCGGCCGGCCCCAGGTTGTCTGGATCGCGGCGTCGAAAATGGCAAAGCCGCCGGCGCGGGCCAGCGCCACGCCGCGCTGGAACGCCTCCTCGGTGACGCCGACCAGATTGTCGTTGGGGGAATAGGCGGACAGCGTCTTGGTCAGCAGCACGGGCAGTTGATATTCCAGCCCGAGCTTGATGTAGATGTCGCAAAATTCCGGCGACAATGCCGCGCCCATATGCGCGTCGAGATGGGTAACGTCGATGCCGGCGCGATAGGCGGTGTCGATCTGGGCGCGAAGCTCGGCCTCGACCGCCTGCGGCACCGCCTTGCGGCGCGTGGTCGCCACATCGGGCCAGAAGAAGCCGAACTCGTCGGTCAGGCCGGCCGCCCGCGACGGCGCGGTCAAGGGCCGCCATTTGTAATGCTGCTTCTCGCTGTTCAGCGTCAGGTGGACGCCAAGGTCAAGGCTGGGGTTGGCGGCGGCGCCTTCGGCCATTTCGAGGAACCAGGGGCACGGCACCATCACCGCGCCGGAACTGCAGACACCCAGCCCGCTCAATTCGAGAAAGGCGCTGTTGGCGCCGTGGCACATGCCGACATCGTCCTCGTGGAGCACGATCCGTTTGCTGGAGCCGGCGGCGTTCACGAATGGCCGCCTTCCCGCCGGCATACCGGTTTCGAGGGTCTTCCAAAGTGTGTCCCGTATTTCATGGAACCAACTGTTTGCCCAACTGGCCGGAATGGAACGCCGAAACCCGGCTTTCCGACAGGGCCACTTTGGCGAATTCGGATGGATACGATTTGCCTGCCGGCTGAGACACTTAGCTACCGATTTCCCCAATCAGGGTTCAAAACCACTCATAGGAACCGTCTTCCGGGCGCAGATGGCTTGGTCGAATAGCGGCGGAGTGGTTCTTTCAAACTGTGCCGACAAGCCTACAGCTGTCCACACCATCGAGCGACCCACATTACCAAATGACTTGGAGGCCTGTCATGTACACCGCCGGCGAAGAGGAAATCGAAGCCATTGCCAGGGTGATCCGCTCTGGCGCGCTGTTTCGTTACGGCAAGGACAGCGAATGCGACCGCTTCGAGGCCCGCTATGCGCAGCATCTTGGCGTCGAGCATTTCGCGCTGGCCGCCAGCGGCACCTATGGGCTCGCCGCCGGCCTGATCGGCCTCGGCATCGGCCCGGGGGACGAAGTGCTGGTGCCGGCGCACACCTATATGGCGACCGCGACGGCGGTGCTTTCGGTCGGGGCCATTCCCGTCATCGTCGACATCGACGAGAGCCTGACCATCGATCCCATCGCCTTGCGGGACGCCATCGGGCCGCGCACCAGGGCGGTCATCCCGGTGCATATGTGGGGCGCGGCCTGCAACATGAATGCGATCATGGACATTGCTGCCAAGCGCGGTCTGCTGGTGCTGGAGGATGTCTGCCAAGGCATCGGCGGCGGCTATGACGGCCGCAAGCTCGGCTCGATCGGCCATGCCGGCGCCTATTCCTTCAACTATTTCAAGAATATGACCTCGGGCGAGGGCGGCGGTATCGCCACCAGCGACCCGAAAGTGGCGGAACGGGCGCGCTGCGCCATCGACCCTTGCCATTTCTACTGGCAGGGCAGAAGCGACAGCATCAAACCCTTCGCCGGCATCGGCGCGCGTGCTTCCGAACTGATGGGGGCGATGCTCAACGTCCAACTCGACCGGCTGGACGGCATCATCGAGGCGATGCGAGCCGAGAAGAAGACGGTGCTGGCCGGTACCCGCCACCTTAGCAATCTTGGGCTGACGCCGTCGCCGATGAACAGCGCAGACGACGATTGCGCCGCACAGGTTATGTACCTGCTGCCGAGCGAGCAGGCGGCGCAGACTTTTTCGAAGACCATTCCGAGCGTCGTTGCCGGCAAGACCGGCCGTCACAATTTCACCCAGTGGGACCAGGTGCTGATGCATGAAGGGGCGCATCACCCGGCGCTCAATCCTTACGCACTGCCCGAGAACCAGGGCCTGCGGCTGGATTATCCCGACGACCTCGGCAAGCGCTCGCTCGACATCCTCAACCGCACCGTGATGGTCGCCATGAACCCGGCGCACAGCGATACCGACATTCAGGACATGATCCACAACATCGACGCGGCGGCGCGGGTGGCGCTGGAGAATGCTTCGCTCGATGATATCGAATTGCGCAAGGCGGCACCGGTTGATCTGCAGAAGTTCGACAGTGTGAACTAGACCAGATCCGGCGCGGTTTGCTACCCTGCGGTCGAGTTCCTTGTCCGGTGGCCGGCCGAGGATTCCGGCCGGCATAACCGGCCGCCAAAAAATCCGCGGGCCCGTGTCGGATAGGCCGGGCTCCGCTCGTCCTAGGGGGCATCGATCACCAACACGGAGGATTAACGATATGCCCGGCACCGTACGGCTGCACCGCATTCTGACAACCAGCTCGGAGAAAGTCTACCGCGCGTTCCTTGAAGCGGATGCACTTGCGAAATGGCTTCCGCCGAACGGCTTCACCTGCACGGTTCATCACTTCGAGGCGAAAGTCGGCGGTGCGTTCAAAATGTCCTTCCGCAACTTCACCACCGGCGACAGCCACTCGTTCGGCGGCGAATATGTCGAGCTCGTGCCCAATGAGCGACTGCGTTACACCGACCGGTTCGACGACCCCAACCTGGCCGGCGAGATCGAGGTGACCGTGACATTGAAGAAAGTGTCGGTCGGCACCGAAGTGAATATCACGCAGGCAGGTATCCCAGACGCCATCCCGGTTGAGGCCTGCTATCTCGGCTGGCAGGAGTCGCTGCGAAATCTGGCGAAGCTCGTTGAACCCGAGATCAACCAGTAAGGTAAAGCGCTGCGCTGGCGGGTTGGCGTCGCTAACCGGAAACCCAGGGATGACGCCGGTCTTCCCACCCAACATGCGCCGGGGCCGGAAAGGCGGGATCGGCGAAGCAGCCGACCGCGACGGCGATCCATTCAGGCTTTCGCTCGGGCTCCCAGAAGACGCTCGAGCCGCAGCCCGGGCAGAAATGGAAAGTGACGTGGTGGCCGCTCCCAGCTGACCGCCTGTAGGTCCTGGCGTCGCCTCCGGCTTCTACCTTGTCGCGCGCAAAGAAGGCGGCGACGCCGTAGGTGCTGCCGGTCCGTTTCTGGCAGTCGAGGCAGTGGCACTGTGCGACCAGCTGTGGCTCTCCGTTACAGGAGATCCTCAGTTGCCCGCAGGCACAGGATGCGGTTCTCATGGCAATCCTCATGGTTCAGATGAATGCGTTGCCCGCCAATACCGGCGGTGGGCATGCTTCTGGTTTTCGGGGAGGTTCGGCCTTGGGAAGCGCGCTTTGCGCGAACGCCGAAAACAAGGACCGACGCCCCATATTCCTAATCACTGCGGGCGACCGACTCAACCCCGCGGTGAACGAGATGGAGAGCCTGGCTCTAGCTTCTATCCAATCTTAGGAACGCGGCGCGCAACGCCAGAACGGCGCGCAGGATCTGACGTTCGTCCATCGCCGCATAGCCGAGCAGCAGGCCGTGCTCGGGCTCAGTGGAATGATAGTTGATGGAGATGCCCTGAACGTCGAGCCCCTCCTTGAGGGCGGCGGCGACCACGTCGCTGTCCTTATAGGGCCTGACGAAGCTCGCCAGCAGCTGCATGCCGGAATCGTTTTCCGTGACGATCAGCCATTCGGCCAGATGCTCCTGGCACAGCTTGACGAAGTTCGCCTGCCGGCGCGCGTAGAGCCGGCGCATGCGCTTGAGGTGCGTGGCGAAATAGCCCTGCATGATGAAGTCGTTGACCGTTGCCTGCAGGATCAGCGGCGCGAACTGGCCGGTGATGCTCACCGCCCGGTCGAACGGAACCGACAATTCGCGCGGCACGATCAGATAACCGATGCGCAGCGCCGGAATCAGCGTCTTGCCGAAGCTGCCGATATAGACGACGCGGTCGGCATGGTCGAGCCCGCGCAGCGCCGGCACCGGCCGGCCGCGGAACCGGTATTCGCCGTCATAGTCATCCTCGACGATCCAGGCGCCGTTGCGTTCGGCGATGTCGAGCAGTTGCAGCCGCTCCTCGATGCGCATGATGGTGCCGAACGGCCATTGGCAGGATGGCGTCACATAGATTAGCCGCGGCGGCGGCAGCTCCGGATCGGCAAGATGCCAGCCGCGCCGGTCGACCTTCAACGGTGCCAGCTTGGCGCCGCTGGCGAGAAAGGCGCTTTTGGCGCCGAGATAGCCGGGCTCTTCCATCCAGACATGGTCGCCTTCGTCCATCAGCACGCGCGAGACCAGATCGAGCGCTGCCTGCGCACCGGTGACGATGATCACCTGGTCGGCGGTGCAACTGATGCCGCGCGACAGGCCGATGGTCGAGGCAATGGCCTGGCGCAGGCCGGGGTGACCGGCAAAGGAGAGATAACCAAGCAGACTATCGTCGCGGCTGCGTGCATTGCGCACCAGAAGGCTTGACCAGATGGTGAACGGAAACGATGCCGTTTCAGGCACGCCGGGATGGAAATTGATGACGCCGGCATTGCGCGGCGGTTGCGGGCCGTTGACGATGGTCTGACCGCGCCGCGACAGCTTTTGCGGCGCTGCCAGTCCGGCGCGCAGCGATGCCAAGGGGCGGTTCTGCTGGATCGGCGCCACCCAGGTGCCCGATCCGGCACGCGCCTCGATAAAACCTTCGGCAAGGAGCTGGTCATAGGCGGCGATGACCGTGTTGCGCCCGACCTTCAGATCTTCGGCCAGCGAGCGCGTCGACGGCAGCAGCGTGTTCTGCGGGATCTGGCCGTCAAGAATGAAGCGTCGCAAGGCGCCGTAGATCTGACGATGCATCGGTTCTTCCGAAGCGCGGTCGACCGACATGATGTCGAGGGAAAGGCGCATGTGGTCGGGCAAGGCACTATCCCCCGACGAACCGGGCGGCGCGGGCGATCTTTTCCTCGTTGAGCCGGCAGACGGTGTCGAGCACCAGCCGCCTGGTTTCGGGACGGATCTCGCGGCTGTTCTTCAGCGCGCGATGCACGGTGGCGGCGCCAAGTTCCGCCTTCTCGGCAATCTCGCGGATGGTGCAAAGCCGTTCCATGCCAAGCGCAGCTTCGAAAGCCATATCGCTCCTCCTCGGTTGCATCAAGGCACGGCTTCCGGCCGGCCTCAAGCTTGAAAGTCGGGGTTTGCAATCCAGAGCCGGGATTCTGCGATCCGCGCCGCGCAGGGAGCAAGGCGGCGCGGATCGCCGGGCGCTTTCGCGTCGCTAACCCCATCGCGGCGCGCGCTCATCGTGTCCCCCGGCTCGCAAATGCGGGCCGGTCAGTTTGCCTGCCGCGTCGCCACTTCGAAGCCGGCCTCGCGGGCGGTGGCGAGCAGCGAGAAATAGCCCTTGCTGGCATAGGTCAGCGGATGCGCCTTGGCCGGATCCTGCTCGGCCTCGACAACGAGCCAACCTTCATAGCCGCGCGCGGCGAGGGGCTTCAGCAATGACAGGAAATCGACCGAGCCGTCGCCGGGCACGGTAAAAATGCCGTCCATTACCGCCGCCATGAAGCTCATGTCCTCGCGGCGTGCCCGTTTCAGCATCGCCCTGCGAACATCCTTGCAATGGAAATGCACGATACGGTCGAGATGCCGTTGCAGCAGCGATTGCGGGTCGCCGCCCGAAAACAGGCAGTGGCCGGTATCGAACAAAAGGCCGACGCTTCGGCCCGTCGCCGCCATCAGCCTGTCGACTTCATCGTCCGTCTCGACGATGGTGCCCATGTGGTGGTGGAAGGCCATGCCGACCCCGAATGCGGCCATGCGGTCGGCGAGGGCGGTCAGTTTCTCGCCATAGGACGGCCAGTCCCTGTCGGCGAGGCGCGGACGCTCGGAGATCGGTGCGAAAATGCCGTCATGGCGACCGCGCGAGGTGTCGGCGTAGACGACGATCCTGGCGCCAAGGTCGCGCAACAGCTGAAGATGTGGGGTGATCGCCGCGAATTCCTCGTCGACCGTGCGGTCGAGAATGCGGCCATGATACCAGCCGGAGACGAGTTCCAGGCCATAGGAAGACAGGAGCGGCCCAAGCACTTCAGCCTGGCGCGGAAATTTGCCGCCGAGTTCGGTGCCGCGGTAGCCGGCCAGCGCCGTTTCCGACAGGCAGGTCTCCAAGGACGTATCCCCGCCAAGCGCCGGAACGTCGTCATTGCTCCAGGTGATGGGATTGATGCCGATCTTGACCGTCATGACGCCAGGCTTTTGCGGGCTTGGGAATACAAGCCGAGCCTGCAGACTGGCGACAAAGAGGCCCTGTCACTAGGTCCAGTTCAGCCGAATTTGGCAGAACCAATTAATGGAGACCGACCCTAATCTTCCTTTGGGCGGCCAAAAAGGGCGCGCAGGTCGTCTTTGGCGTCCTCCAGCACTTTCTTCTGCGCCGCCGGCAGGTTCTTGCCGGCGCGGTTGATGTAGAAATTCAGCATCGACATGGCGGATTGAAACGGCCCTGCCTTGCGTCGGTCGCTGTGCTCGGCCGATCGCTTCAAAGAGGCGGCGATCTTCTTGGGATCGTGGGATTCGAAGATGTGTTCCTCGAGGTCCAGCGCGTCGCTGTGCTCGGTGACGTCGGCGGACCATTTCCGTTGCGCGGTCATGGCAAACTCCTTCCACTAGGTCGTTGCCGGAAAACGCCTTATGGCGCACCCCTGTTCCACTTCGGCCCGAATCCCTGGAGCCACGGATTTGCCTGTCGTGGCGCTGCTCGGCGATGCGAATGCGCCGATAGTGGTCAGAACCGCCGATTCAAGAACTGCGGACAGGAAACGCTCTTGACCCCAATCGTCTCAAGCCAGGCAGGAAGTTCCGGCATCGACAGTGCCTATGCCTGGATACGGCTGGGCATCTCGATGCTGCTGGCAACGATCGGCGGGGTCGGCATGTGGGCGGTGGTCGTGGTGCTGCCTGCCGTGCAGGCAGAATTCGGCGTCGACCGCGCCGCTGCCTCGATGCCCTACACCGCGACCATGGTCGGCTTTGCCGCCGGTAATGTGCTGTTCGGCCGCGCCATCGACCGCATGGGGTATTGGATCCCGGCGCTGATTGCCGCGATTACACTTGGCGCCGGCTTCCTGCTGGCGTCGCTGACCAGTTCGATCCTGCAGTTCACCCTCGTCCAGGGCCTGTTGATCGGCGTTGGCTCGTCGGCGATCTTCGGGCCGCTGATCGCCGACATCTCGCACTGGTTCAACCGGCGCCGCGGCGTCGCGGTGACTGCTGCCGCATCAGGCAACTATCTCGCCGGAGCGATCTGGCCGACGGCGATGCCCTATGTCATGCAGGCGCAAGGCTGGCGCTTCACCTATGCCGCGATCGGCGCCGTCTGCCTAGTCACCATGGTGCCGCTGATCCTGCTGCTCCGGCGCGGCGCACCGCCCCAGGCGGCTCCGGGATCGCCGGGCAGCCGCGTGGTGCAGCCGATCTCCCTGTCGCCGGCGGCCTTGCAGGCGCTGCTCATCGTGGCCGGGCTCGGCTGCTGCGTGGCGATGTCGATGCCGCAAGTCCATATCGTCGCCTATTGCATGGATCTCGGCTACGGCGTGGCGCATGGCGCCGATATGCTGTCGATCATGCTGGCGGCGGGCGTCGTCAGCCGGCTAGGCTCGGGCTTCCTTGCCGATCGCATCGGCGGCGTGAAAACCCTGCTGATCGGCTCGGTGCTGCAATGCCTGTCGCTGTTGTTCTATATCCCGTTCGACGGGCTTGCCTCGCTCTATGTCGTCTCGCTGGTCTTCGGCCTGTCGCAGGGCGGCATCGTGCCCTGTTATGCGATCATCGTGCGCGAATATATGCCAGCCAAGGAGGCTGGCCAGCGCGTCGGCATCGTCATGATGGCGACCATCTTCGGCATGGCGATCGGCGGCTGGATGTCGGGCTGGATTTACGATCTGACCGGCTCCTATGCCGCCGCGTTCCTCAACGGCATTGCCTGGAACCTTCTGAATATTTTGGCCATGGTGCTGCTGCTGTGGAAGGCCCGGCGCAGCGCTGCTGTGGCGGCCTGAAGCACAGCGGTACGGATACAGTCTCTCCGGCCGTCGCTTGACAACAGCCGAAGGCTGCGCGACGCCAGACAAGGTGTGGCAACGGGCCAGGTTCGCAAGGCAGCAGTGGCAAAGACCCTGAACATCGTCTCACGATCGCGTCTGGGCGGTTGCCCGGCTTCGGGACCAGTACGGTGATCAAGCCGCGCTCACGCCGCGGCGGCGGCCGCCCGACCATCGCCGACGTCGCCCGCAAGGCCGGCGTCGGCGCCATTACCGTATCGCGCGCCCTGCGTGAGCCGGGGCGTGTCTCGGAAGATCTGCGCCGCCAGATCGAGTCGGCCGTGAACGAGCTCGGCTATGTGCCCGACCCGAATGCGCGGGCGCTGGCTTCGGCGCGCGCCGAGGTCTTTGGCGTTCTGGTGCCGTCGCTTACCAACAACGTCTTTGCCGAAGTGGTGCGCGGCATCTACGACAGCCTGTCGGACGGCCCTTTCCGGATTCAGCTCGGCAACACCCACTATTCCGGCCTCGAGGAAGAGCGGCTGCTGCAGGTGTTTGGCCCGCAACGCCCGGCGGCGCTGATCGTGGCCGGCATCGACCAGACGCCGGCCTCGCGAAAACTGCTGGAAACGGCAGGCTGTCCGGTGGTGCAGGTGATGGAGACCGGGCCCGATCCGGTCGACATGATGGTCGGTTTCTCACATTTCGAGGGCGGCAAGGCGGCTGCGGAACATCTGATCGAGGCAGGCTATCGCCGGATCGGCTTCATCGGTGCGCGCATGGATCCGCGTTCGCAGCGGCGCTTGGCCGGCTATCGCGCGGCGATGGAGGCGGCCGGCCTGTTCGATGCGCGGCTAACCACCACCACGCCGGTGCCCTCCAGCGTCACCCTCGGCCGCGAATTGTTCCGCGACGCGCTGGCCAAGGTGCCGAGCCTCGACGGCGTATTCTGCAACAATGACGACATAGCCCTTGGGGTGCTGTTCGAATGCCATCGCGCTTCGATCGCCGTGCCGAAGACGATCGGCATCGTCGGCTTCAACGATCTCGACATGATGGAAGTGGCGTTTCCGTCGGTCACCAGCGTTCGGACCTATCGTTACGAGATCGGCCGGCGGGCTGTCGCCATGGCGCTTGCGGCGATCGAGGGCAACAGGCCGGAGTCGCGCGTTGTCGATCTCGGCTTCGAACTCAAGCGACGTGAGAGCACGGCGCGCTGAACCGAGCTTCAACGCAATGGCGCTTTACACTACGTCATGGTAGCGCTACCAGTTACCGCCGGTTGGTACATCGCTCAGAAGATGGGAGGCTGTTTATTATACATAAGCGACAGCTCATGCTTGTTTATTATGTATAATATGATAGTTTTTGCGGGACTAGCCGGGCAACAAAGGAGGGGATCGGGTCGGCATTCGGCCACCTGAACGCACAGCGGATACGGCGGGAGGTGCCGGACCGGAAAAGCGCAATTTCATCGACGTAAGAACAAACAAAACTGCAAATGGGAGGAATATCGATGATCAAGTCACTCGTTGGCGGTATCGTTGCCGCCACTGCTTTTGTCATGCTGAGCTCGTCGGCGATCGCCGAGCCTGAAATCGTCAAGGGGCCATCGGCCGAGCCTGACTGCTTCGCGCCCTGGTCGGCCGATACGCAGTTCTTCAAGTTCCCCAAGAAAGACGGCCCGTACCGCATCGCTCTGGCCAACGGCTATATCGCCAACACGTGGCGCATCCAGATGGTGCAGACGGCAAAAGCCTATGCAGCGCAGCCGGAGGTCGCGGCCAAGCTCAAGGAATTCAAGGTGGTCTCGACCGGCGAAGACGTGCCGGCCCAGATTTCGGCAATCAATAATTTCATCGATTCCGGCTATGATGCGATCGTCGTCAACGCCCAGAACCCGACCGCATTCGGCCCTGTCATCAAGCGGGCCAAGGAAGCCGGCGTGGTGCTGGTCGCTTTCGACAACATCCTCGACACCAAGGATGCCATCAACGTCAATGTGGACCAGAAGGGCCTTGGCGAATTGTGGGGCAATTGGCTGGTCAAGCACGTGCCGAACGGCGGCAAGGTGCTGGAAGTGCGTGGCGTAGCCGGCACATCCGTCGATACCGACCGCCATAACGGCATCCACGAGGTTCTCGACGCCTCCGGCAAGAAATGGGATGTCACCGAGGTCGTCGGCAAGTGGGATGACGGCGTTGCGCAAAAGGCTACGGCCGATGCCATTGCCACCAACGGCCCCTTCGACGGCATTACCGGACAGGGCGGCGATACCGGCATCGTGCAGGCGATGATCGATGCCAAGCATCCGTTCGTGCCGTTCGGCGGCGAGACGGAGAACGGCTTCCGCAAATTCTGCGCCAAGTTCGCCGCTGATGGCCTGAAATGCTCGTCGGCCGGCACCGGCCCGGCTCAGGTGGCGGTTGCCATCAAGACGGCGATTGCAGCACTTGAAGGGCAGGTCGTGCCGCAAGCGATCAAGCTGCCGCTGGCGATCGTCGAGGATCCGAACTTCAAGGAAGGCCAGGACTACTTCCCCGACCAGTCCGACAATTTCTTCGTCGGCAATTCCTTCCCGACCTGCGGCATCAATTTCACGGCGCAGGAAATCATGGGCCAGAGCAAGGAAAACCAGTAAACTCCGAGAGCCCGGCGCCGCCGGGGCTCCCCCGGCCCCGGCACTCGACATCCTGATTGCCAAGCGCCTGGGGAGGGCCGATGGACGGTGCGGTTCCGCTCTTCCGCATGGAAGGCATATCCAAGCGCTATGGCGGCGTGCGCGCGCTGGAGAAGGCCGAACTGTCGGTCACTCCAGGCAGCATCCACGCCATCCTCGGCGAGAACGGCGCCGGCAAATCGACGCTGATCAAGGTCATGGCGGGGGTCGTCGCGCCCGACGAGGGCCGCATGATGCTGGACGGGAACGAAGTGAGCTTCGCTTCGCCGGCCGCTGCCAACCAGGCCGGCATCGTCTGCATCTTCCAGGAACTGTCGCTCGTCCCCGAACTCAGCGTTGCCGACAACATCGTCATTTCCGATCCGCCGAAGCGTTTCGGCATGATCGACCGCAAGGCGCAGCGCCGCATCGCCGAAGAAGCCCTGGCTCGCGCCGGCGCTTCCGATATCCATCCGCTGGCGCTGGTCAAGGATCTTCCTCTTTCACGAAGGCAGATGGTCGAGATCGCCAAGGCACTGGCGCGCAAGCCACGCATCCTGATCCTCGACGAGGCGACCTCGGCGCTGACCGCGGCCGACGTCGCCAGGGTTTTCGCCGTGTTGAAGCGGCTGCGTTCGGAAGGGCTGGCGCTGCTCTACATCTCGCACCGCATGAACGAGATCGCCGAGCTGGCCGACCAGTGCACGGTGTTCCGCAATGGCCGCAATGTCGCCAGCTACGCGGCCGGCACCAAGAGCGACAACGAGGTCGTCGAACTGATGATCGGGCGCGAATACAGCCACATCTTTCCGCCCAAACCCGCGCGGGCGGCTGCCGCAGCCACGCCGGTTCTAGAGGCGCGCAACCTGTCCTGGACGGATCGGCTGCACGATGTCTCGCTATCGGTCGGGGCGGGCGAGGTGGTCGGGCTCGGCGGCCTCGACGGCCAGGGCCAGCGCGAATTGCTGCTCGCCTTCTTCGGTGTGCTGCGTGGCCTGTCGGGCCAGATCCTGATCGACGGCAGGCCGGTGGCGATCGCCAGTCCGGCCGCGGCGCGTGACGACCGGATCGGCATGGCGCTGATCCCGGAGGATCGCAAGACGGAAGGGTTGATGCTGCCGATGACGGTGCGCGAAAACCTCTCCTTCGCCGCCCTCGACCGGCTGTCCAGGGCCGGCATCATCGATCGCGCCGCCGAGCAGCGGCTGATCGACGACATGGTCGGTCTCCTGGCGATCAAGACGGCCGGCCTCGATATTCCGGTCGGCGCGCTATCCGGCGGCAACCAGCAGAAGGTCGTCATCGCCAAATGGCTGATGCGGCAGCCGCGCATCATCCTGCTCAACGACCCGACGCGCGGCATCGATGTCGGCACCAAGCAGGAGCTGTACCAGTTGATGCGCAAGCTTGCCGACCAGGGTGCGGCGATCCTGTTCTATTCGACCGACTATGACGAGCTGATCGGCTGCTGCGACCGAGTGCTGGTGCTCTATGACGGCGCGGTCAAGCGCGAACTGGTCGGCGCCGAAATCACCGAGAGGGCGCTGATTGCCAGCGCGCTCAACATTCACGAAGAGATGCCAAGGCAAGGAGCGGACGCGTGAAGGATTGGCGCTATTGGCTCGCCGAACAGCGCGGAACGCTGCTGGCGTTCGGCATCTTCGTTGTCATGTTCATCATTTACACCTCGAACCATCCGGCGGGCTTCACCGCCAATGTTGTGCAGACGGCGTCGAACAAGGGCGTGCTGCTCGCCTTCGTTGCGATGGCGCAGACGCTGGTGGTGATCACCGCCGGCATCGACCTCTCCGTCGGCATGATCTTCACCCTGACCAATTGCCTGGCCTCGTGGCTAGTCGTCGGCACCGGCCTCGAGACCGCCTTCGGCGTCATCGCCGTGCTCGGCACCGGGCTGCTGTGCGGGGCAATCAACGGCGCCATTGTCATCTATGGACGCCTGCAGCCGATCGTCGCCACCATTGCCACCGGTGCGGTCTATTTCGGCATCGCCCTGCTGCTTCGGCCGTTTCCGGGCGGCTCGGTCAATGAAGGGCTCGCCGATGCGCTGACCGGGCGCCTGTTTGGTATTGTGCCGGCGAGCCTGGTGACGCTGCTGGCGGTCGTGCTCGTTGTCTGGGTGCCGTTCAGCCGGTCGGTGCTCGGCCGCGCCGCTTATGCGGCCGGCTCCTCGGAGATGGCGGCCTACATGTCCGGCGTGCCGATCCGGCGTGGAAAGTTCGCCGCCTATACGCTTGCCGGGCTGCTGGCCGCGATCGGCGGGCTGTTCCTGACGTTCTTCACCTATACCGGCGATGCGGCCTATGCCAGCGGCAATGCCTATACGCTGTTTTCGATCGCTGCGGTCGTGCTTGGCGGCGTGTCGCTGTTCGGCGGCAAGGGCAGCGCCATCGGCGCGATCTTCGGCGCTCTTGCCTTCCGCACCATCGGCGACCTGCTGTTCGTCTTCGATTTCGATCCGCTCTGGCAGCCCCTGTTCCAGGGCGTCATCCTGCTGATCGCGGTCAGCCTCGGCGCCTTCGCCCTGTTTCGGGTCCGCAACCGGCTGGAGTGGTTCCTGTGAGCGAAACGACTGTGAGCGGTCTCGCCGGCCGCATGCCGAAATTCCTCCGCCGCGCCGACCCTGCGGTGCTGACGGCGTTCGCCTGTATCGTGCTGCTGCTGTTCCTCGGCAGCCTCTATTCGCGCAGCTTCCTGTCGCCTGAATACCTTTTGCAGCAGCTCAAAGTGGCGTCGTTTCTCGGCGTCATCGCCACCGGCATGATGCTGGTCATCCTGCTCGGCCAGATCGACCTGTCGGTACCCTGGTCGGTGGCGGCCGGCGCGATGATGGCCTGCGCCGCGGCCGCTTATGGGCCGGTCGGTGTGGCGCTTGCCATTCCGTTCGGCATCTTCTGCGGTGTTCTGATCGGCGTCGTCAACGGCATCGGCGTCGCCTATCTGCGCATTCCCTCGATGATCATCACGCTTGCCACCAACGCCGTCGCGCAGGGGCTGATGGTGGTCTACACGGGCGGTTTCTCGCCGCAGGATTCGGCGACCGGTGCGATGCGCTATCTGGCGACCGGCTTTGCCGTTCCTGGCGTGCCTAACGCCGTTCTCATCTGGGCACTGATCGGCGCCGCAATGGTGTTCGTGCTGACCCGCACCGGCTTCGGCCGCACCGTCTACGGCATCGGCAACCGCGAGCGTGCCGCCTATCTTTCCGGCATCGACACAAGGCGCGTGGTGATGATCGCCTTTGCGGTTTCGGGCGGGCTCTCCGCCTTCGGCGGCGTGCTTTTGGCCGGCTATGCCTCCAAGGCGGCACAGTCGATGGGCGACGCCTATCTTCTGCCGTCGATAGCAGCGGTGGTGCTCGGCGGCACCTCGATCCTCGGTGGGCGCGGTTCCTATCTCGGCACCGTCGCCGGCGTGATCCTGATCACGCTTTTGCAATCCATTCTTTCCGTCATGCAGATGCCGGAGGCGGGACGGCAGATCATCTACGGCGTCGTCATCGTCGCCATGCTGCTGCTCTATGGCCGCGCGCCGGCAAGCCGCTGACCTGCATGAGCGGGAAAGACGTGGCATATAGACCGGCGAGCACTGTTCGAACGTTGCCTGCCATCGTGGTGATGGGCGTCGCTGGCTGCGGCAAGTCGGTCATCGGCGAAGCGCTTGCAGCGGCATTGGGCGCGCTCTTTATCGAAGGCGACAGGCTGCATCCGCCCGAAAACGTCGCGCGCATGGCGAGCGGGCAGCCGCTTACCGACGCGCTGCGCGAGGGCTGGCTCGACGCGATCGGCCAGCGTATGGCAGCGTCGGTCGCAAGCGGGCGAGGTGTGGTCGCCGCCTGCTCGGCGCTGAAGCGCAGTTATCGTGATCGCCTGCGCGGCTTTTGCGCGGATATCATTTTCGTTTACCTTGAGATCGACCCGGCAACGGCGAAACAGCGCGTAGGCAGTCGCAAGGGTCATTTCATGCCGGCAAGCCTGGTCGACAGCCAGTTCGCCACGCTCGAGCCGCCAGCGGCGGACGAGGCGGCAATGACCTTGGATGGCACGCGTTCGGTCGCCGACACCGTCGCGACCGCCTTGAGCCTGCTCGCGCGCTAGATCTGCGACGTCAGCTCGACCGGGAAATCGTCATTGTCGGCGTCGCGCATGGCGGCGAGGCTGCGGTTGTCGAGCACCTCGGCGATCGCCTGACGCACCTCCAGCATCATATGCCGGACCTGGCAGGTCGCCTCGTCGCAATCCTCGCAACGCTGGTATTGCGTGCGGCTGGCGCAGGGGATCGGCGCCAGCGGCCCGTCGAGGACGCGCACGACATGGCCGATCTTGATCTCGGAAGCCGGCCGGGCGAGACGGTAACCGCCTTCCTTGCCCTTGCGGCTCTGGACGAAGCCGGCGTTGCGCAACTCGCCCAGGATGGCATCGAGGAATTTCTTCGGGATATTGTTGGCGACCGCGATGTCATTGACGAATGCGAGCTGGCCGACCGGCAGGCCCGACAGATGCACGAGGGCCTTGAGGCCGTATTTGCCTTTTTTGGTAAGCATGCCCGAACCAACCCATAAAGCCCCAACCACCCGCATCTGGCGGCTGTTTGTGTGCAAATAATGACGGTTTGGCCGTGCGATGCCGTTCGCGCAGACAGGCCGCCCGACGACATATTGCGCGCAAACGCGTTGATTCTTCGTAACGTTTTGGCGGGCGGGCGGTCCCGAAGGTGCGGAAGCTGCAATTTCGGCGGGCAAAATGGAGGAAAAGCCGGCAAGGGCCAGCTTTCAACGAGTTGGCGACCTCAGCGGCTGCCGTAGGTCTGGTCGAGCAGGCCGCCCGCTGCAAAATGCTCGGCCTGGACCTTGGCCCAGCCGCCGAAGACCTCCTCCACCGTCAGCAGCCGGACGTCGGGAAACTCAGCCTTGTATTTGGCGGCGACCGCCGGGTCGCGGGCCCGCAGGCCGTTGCGGGCGGCGATGTCCTGGCCCTCCGGCGTATAGAGGAAGTCGAGATAAGTCTTGGCAAGATCGCGCGTGCCATGCTCGTCTGCGACCGTATCGACGATCGCCACCGGAAATTCCGCCAACAGGCTGACCGAAGGCGTCACCTGCTCGAATTTGTCCTCGCCATACTCCTTGCGGACGCCGCGCGTTTCAGACTCGAAGGTGATCAGCACATCGCCGATTTCGCGCTGCACGAAAGTGGTGGTCGCGGCGCGTCCGCCGGTGTCGAAGATCGGCACGTTGTCAAACAGCTTCGTCACAAACTCCTTCACCTTGGCATCGTCGCCCTTGAAGGCTTCCTTGGCGTAGGCGGTGGCCGCGAGATAGGTGTAGCGCGCATTGCCCGATGTTTTCGGATTGGGGAAAATCACCTGGACGTCGTCACGCACGAGGTCGTTCCAATCCTTGATGTGCTTCGGATTGCCGGCGCGCACCAGGAAGGAGGGCAGCGAATAGAAAGGCGAGGCGTTGTCGGGAAAGTCCTTCTGCCAGTCGGCGGAGATGAGGCCCTTCTTGACCAGGAAATCGATGTCGATGACCTGGTTGAACGTGACCACGTCGGCGCCGAGGCCTTCGGCGATGGCGCGCGCCTGTGCCGAGGTTCCGGCATGCGACTGATCGATGGTGACGCCGGGGTGGCCGGCGACGAACGCCTTGTTGACCTGCGCAAACAGTTCGCGACCGACATCGTAAGAGGCGTTCAGCAATCTGTCGGCCGACCAGGCTTGGGAGGATGCGAGGACCAGGCCGGCCAATGTGGCGACGCCAAGCAAAAATCGCTTCATGAAAATAGGGCTCCAATGCGGTACGCTTATTGCCGGACCATAGCGGCAAGGCCTCGTGCGCGACGAGGCACGCAGAGCGGCCCCTCGACGTTATCGCGAGAAAAAGTAGTCCCGCTGTGGGCGATTTCTAGTTTTTTCTTTCAAGCAGAGTCTCAGGACAGCTTGGCAGCGGTGCCGATGTCGTCGGCGTGTACGATGGTTCCCGGCCGGCCAACGCTGTGCAATGCGATTGCATCGCCGCGTTGTCTGGCATATACAAATAGTATATACAAGGAGCTGTTGTCATGCCTCAACACCGCCATTCAACAACCCCGCCGAAAGAGGCAAAGCTGTTTCGTAACAATCGCAGCCAGGCGGTGCGCATTCCTGTCGAGTTCGAACTTCCCGGCGAAAAGGTCTTGATCAGCCGTGACGGCGACCGCCTGATCATCGAGCCGGTCCGCAGGCCTGGCCTCACCGCACTGCTCGCGCAATGGGCGAAAGAGCCACCGCCCGGTGTCGAGGAAGACTTTCCCGATATCGAGGATATGCCTGTCAAATCCGAGGAATTTTTTTGATGCGGTTCATGCTGGACACGAACATTGTCAGCGACATGATCCGAAATCCGGCCGGGAAAGCCGCAAGCGCTGTCCTGCGCGTGGGAGACGCCGCCGTGTGTACCAGCATCGTGGTCGTGTCGGAACTGCGATGTGGCTGCATCAAGAACAGATCGGCCAAATTGCACAAGAAGGTCGAGGAATTGCTGGCTGAGATTCCCGTCTTGCCGCTCGATGTGCCAGTGGATGCCGAGTACGGCGCGATTCGCGCAGAACTGGAAGGCGGGGGCCAGACCATCGGCCAAAACGACCTTTTTATTGCTGCTCACGCCCGTGCGCTGGGAACTACCCTGGTGACGGCCAACATCGGGGAGTTCAACCGGATCAAAGGCCTGAAGGTCGAGAACTGGCTGGTGTAGCGCCTGATAGAGGATCAAGCAGCCGGAAAAAGCTTCCAGCGCCGCGGCCTAAAAGCCACGCGACTTTTCTGCGCCGCAGGATGGTCGACGGGCAATTCGATCTCGACCCGCTGACGTTCGCCGCCAATTTCGAGCTCGACCCTTCGGGTGCCGGCGACGCGGCGGCTGGCGGCGACCGTGCCGGCGATGCAGCCGTTGCATTCTTCCACCAGATCGACGTCGTGTGGGCGGAAGAACAGCGTCGCTTCGCCTTGCGGTGCGTGCGGCGCGGAAAGCCCGATCGGCCGGTCGGCGATCCAGACCTGGCCGTCCTCGACCTTGACGGGAATCGAGCTCGATTCGCCGATGAAGCCGTAGACGAAGGGCGAGTTCGGCGTGTCGTAGATCTCGTCGGCGGTGCCGACCTGCTCGATGCGGCCCTGGCTCATCACCACGACGCGGTCGGCAAGCTCCAGCGCCTCTTCCTGGTCATGGGTGACGAAGACCGTCGTGTGGCCGGTGGCGTCGTGGATGTCGCGCAGCCAGCGGCGCAGTTCGCGGCGCACCTGGGCATCGAGCGCGCCGAACGGCTCATCGAGCAAAAGCACCGCCGGTTCGATCGCCATGGCGCGGGCCAACGCCACGCGCTGGCGCTGGCCGCCCGAAAGCTGCGCCGGATAGCGTTTTTCCAGACCGGAGAGCTGAACGAGGTTGAGGAGTTCCGAGGCGCGGCGGCGGATTTCCTTTGCCGACGGGCGCGTCGGCCCGTGCCGGACCTTGAGTCCGAAGCCGATATTGTCGGCGACCGTCATATGGCGAAACAGCGCGTAGTGCTGGAAGACGAAGCCGACATTGCGCTCCTGGATCGACTTTTGCGAGGCATCCTCTTCGCCGAAGAAGATCTTTCCGCGGGTCGGCCGCTCCAATCCGGCAATCAGCCTGAGCAGCGTCGTCTTGCCGGAACCGGACGGTCCCAGCAGAGCGATCAGTTCTCCCGACTTGATGTCGAGCGAAACGTCGCGGAGGGCCGGAAACCGCTCAAACTCCTTGCGCACGTTGGCAACGCGAACTTCCATGCAAATCCCTTTTGTAGTTGATGCATGTCGTTATCCAAAACCGGTTCCCACTTTTGGGCGACATGCATTTTGTCAGTGTCCGCGCGTCGCGGCGATCTCGGCGCCGTAGCGCAACTCGAGAAGTGTTTTCAAGACCAGCGTGACGAGCGCCAGGCCGGCAAGCAGCGAAGCGACGGCAAAGGCGGCGGCGGCATTGTACTCGTTATAAAGGATTTCGACATGCAGCGGCATGGTGTTGGTCAATCCGCGTATGTGGCCGGACACCACCGAGACCGCGCCGAACTCGCCCATGGCGCGGGCATTGCACAGCAGCACGCCGTAGAGCAATCCCCATTTGACGTTGGGCAACGTCACGTACCAGAACGCCTGCCAGCCATTGGCCCCGAGCGACAGGGCAGCCTCCTCGTCGCCATTGCCCTGTTCCTGCATCAGCGGGATCAATTCTCGGGCGACGAAGGGGAAGGTGACGAAGATCGTGGCCAGCACGATGCCCGGCACCGCAAACAGGATGACGATGCCATGCGCCTTGAGCCAGGCGCCGAGCAGGCCTTGCGCGCCGAACAAGAGCACGTAGACAAGCCCCGAAATGACCGGCGAGACGGAAAAGGGCAGGTCGATCAGCGTGGTCAGGAACGCCTTGCCCTTGAACTCGAACTTGGCGATGGCCCAGGCGGCGGAAATGCCGAAGACAATGTTGAGCGGCACCGAGATCGCCGCCACCAAAAGCGTCAGGCGGATCGCCGAGCGCGTATCCGGTTCGCCTAGCGCCTGTGTGTAGGCCTCGATGCCCTTGGCGAAAGCTTCCTTGAAGACGATGATCAGCGGCAAAAGCAGGAAGATGGCAAGGAACGCAAACGTTACGGCCATCAGCACGGTTCTCGCCGTGCGGCTTTCGGTCACCGCCGGCGACTGGCTTTCATGGTGCGGCGCGTAGGATTTGATCTCCGGGTCAGCCATAGCGCTTGCGGCTCCAGGTCTGCACCAGGTTGATGACCAGCAGCATGACGAAGGACAGCGCCAGCATGATCGCCGCGATCGCGGTCGCCGCCGCATAATTATATTCCTCCAGCCGGATGACGATCAGAAGCGGTGCGATTTCGGATTTATAGGGCAGATTGCCGGCGATGAAGATGACGGAACCGTACTCGCCGACGCCGCGCGCGAAGGCCAGCGCGAAACCGGTGACGATGGCCGGCGCCAGTCCGGGAAGCAGAACGCGGCTGATGATCTGGAAGCGATTGGCGCCGAGCGTGGCGGCCACTT
>NZ_JAMYTB010000029.1:0-46275 GCF_040322275.1 Mesorhizobium sp. M0174 | reverse complement strand
TGAGGACGAGGCGGGGGTCGGTCACGCTCGCCGATCTCGTGCGCTCGACCCTGCGGCTCAGACCCGACCGCATCATCGTGGGCGAAGTCAGGGGCGCGGAAGCGTCTACAATGATGGAACGAAAATATCCCGCCATGGTTGTATGTACGGATGGGTGGGGTGTATGTGATGAGTAGATATAGATCACTACACAATGCTGCTATGAAGCTCAAAGAGGACATTGATATCTTCGCCCCCGTTGTCCGTTCGCTGCCGCGGCGATCGCCGCCCGCGTCGTCGCCCTCCGGCCCGATGCCGAGCTTTTGGTGTGGTGGCTCGCCGACCTGGTGCTGGCGCAAAACCTGCGCTGGCCGCGCCCGCTGCCGCTGCTGATGGCACACGCTTTTGGCCCGGCGTTTCGGTCCAAGCCTGGCGGCGGCAAGCGGATCCGGCCAGGCGAAAAAGGGTTCGAGCGGGCAGTGTGCCTGGCGCTGGCGCAGGCGGCGGCGGACGCCTGCCGGTTGGCCGCCGAGCTGTCGCGGCGCGCGGAGCGGCTCATCGCCGTCGCACCGAAGCTCAGGGCAAAGGGGGCGGGCGATGTGATCCAAAGACTGCTCGATGACGACGCCCTCTCCGGATCGCTGACGACCAAAAACCTGTCGCGGTTTGCGGCGCGGCGCCTGTTCGAACGGCTGCAGCAACTCGAGGCCGTGCGCGAGCTGTCGGGCCGCCCCAGCTTCCGGCTTTTTGGGCTGTAGCGATGGCTGAAACCGCGAGAGCCGAACGCCCGCGAGACAAGGGTGATGTCCAGCGAATGCTGGTCGACACTGAGCTCGAGCACCTGCCGCCAGAACTGCGCTGGCGCGAGTGGATGGGCCGCGTGGAAGCAGTGGTCTTTGCGGCAAGCGAACCAGTGCCGCGAGCGGTGCTGGCGCGGGTCGTCGGCAAGAACTGCAATCTTGAACTGATCATCGACGACATCCGCGCCGAGCTCGCCGGCCGCCCCTATGAGCTGGTCTCGGTCGCCGGCGGCTGGCAGCACCGGACCAGAAAGGTTTTTGGCGATGCCATTCACGCAGCCTTCGGCACGTCAGCGGGCGAGGGGCAAAAGAACTGCCGCAGGCGGAGGCGCTTGTCTTGATGTGCATTGCCTACTTCCATCCGATCACCCGTGGCGAGCTCTCCAGCTTTTTCGGCAAGGAGGTGTCGCGCGACCTGATCGGCATGCTGCGCGCGCAGGATCTTATCGTTTCGGGTCCGCGCTCGCCGCAACCTGGCGCGCCCGATATTTATGTGACGACGAAAACTTTTCTGTCGCAGTTCGGGCTCGACACGCTGCGCCAGCTGCCGGATTCCGAGGCGCTTGAGGACGCAGGGCTGCTGTCGAAGGAGAAGCTGCTGGCCGGCGATATTCCAGCCGGGCTGGCGAGCGGGGAGGGCGACGGCGAGGACGATGTCATTGGGGAGCAAGCGCCGTGACGGGGGGCGTGGTCGCGTTGCGATCCCAGAGACAGTCGATAGCTCAGGACCAGGACGACTGGTCGTGCGGCAACCATTGATCGGGATCGTGAACCGCGACATGGTCGCTATCGACAAGATTGGCCGGAAAGATCACCAGATTGGTGCCGCCGGCGTGACGCAGCGACGGAAACAAGATGCCCCGAAGGCCGGCGGTGATAACCAAATCCGCAAGCTTCCACGATGGGGGAGCCTTCTTGTCGATGCGGGCGATCTGGCGCCAGGCACAATCCCAGTCCTTCCAAGCGCCGTCCCAGATGTCCGGGTCGAAACCCTGCGAAAGGTCGGCTACCTCGGCGAGCGTGATCTTGTAAGCGGCAAGGGTGGCGGGCGGGGTGATGCTGGCTCCCTGCTTGTATTCATCAAGCGCCGTCTGGGTCGCACGCGACAGATAAAGTGCTCGATGCCTGGCCGGTTGAAACGACCGCCGTCCATCGCTGCGCCTGCACCGCTGGTGGGCAGGAAAGCCCATTTGGGAGTCAGATAGCGATGGAAGATTTCGTCTGGACCGATGCGGGTGATCCTCACCCGCGCGCACCATTCTCGAGATCCCGGATAAAGGCCAGAACCGCCTCGACCTGGCCGCCCGCGACGAGCTCGGCTGCGGTACGATGGCCATAGTCGGCGATCGGTTCATTGCGGTACCAAAAGATCGCCTTGTTGACCTCGCCGGTGAGTTCCGTCGCCGCCGAGATCACTTTCACCATCTCGCGCATCCGGCTCTGCAGGCGCTCCGATGAGGGGTTGCGGAGCGTGTTGCGGTGGACACCGGTCAGCTGGGCCAAGTTGGCCACCTTCACGCCCAGCGCCTGCGACAGCCGCTTCGGCGAGATATAAGGCGTGCGCGGCTCCTGCAGGCTATCGACAAAGCCTGAAATCACCGTGGAATGTGCGAGCTGTGCGTGGGCCATGACAATCTCCGACCTCTCATATGCACAATATATGCACATTCCGATGCATAGCAAGTGGACGGAGGCCTACTCCTTCCACCAGACTACTTGCCCTTCTTCATCCCGTAGCGTTTGTTGGCTAGCGGCGGCATGCGCCCAACCTCGGTCGTTTATTGCGGCCCTGCACGCCCCTGAAAGCGGACATCGCTGGTGCCGACGCCATGAGCGGTGCTGCGCCATGACCCGATATTGCAGAATCGAGCTTAGGCCCTTGTCGTCAGGGTAGAGAGCTGGTCAGTGTCGTAACGGTTCCGCAAGTCTGCAAGCGCTTTCGGATCCGGAGAGCCGTGCGCAGCGAGCCTGGCAAGCTCTTCAAAATAGTGCTCGTGTCCGGGCGGAGAGACGGTCATCAGCACCCGCGCCGGCTCTTTTTGTGTCTCTGCTGACCATCGCCCTCGTCGGGACGTCCTGATCTTTTTAGACAGCAGGATTGGACCGGCGGGCGCGAGGTCTTGTGAGCTTAGGGGCGGATGCCGCGCTGCTGCACCAGCGCGAGCAGGGCCAATTCCACTTCGTCGAGCCGCGTCGGACGCGCGTTCTACGGTATCCCCTCGGCGGTTGCGAGATCGGCCAGATACTCGTTCCATGCCCAGTTGCGCAGGATGGCGCGTTTCTCGTCGGCGGTCAGAAGAGGGTCGACGACCACATCCATCGGCGATGCAAAAAGTGCCTCCTGGTCCGCCAGCGCCGGTCGATAATGCGACGCCTTCGAAACAGCGCCATAGCTGGTCTGCAGCAAAGTCAACTGGAGGCGGTTCAAGACAACGTCTGCGCCGGCCTGCAGCCGCTTGTCCGCATCAGAAGATTCGACGGACTTTTCGGCCGCCGGGCTTCCTTGAACCTCGTAGGCAAGCCCCTGCCGTTCGGCATAGTCGATGGCCGCCTGAGCCGTCGGAAAATCGAGCTCCACCTGGGTCAGCGTGTCACCACTTCCGGTGTAGCCCATCAGCGGTTCAATGACCGGCGCAGTACGCCGCTCGAACACCAGCCGCCAGACCTTCGGCCGCGCACGGCCGGAGGTCATGACTGAGCGGCAAGGCTTGTAGATCCGTGCGACCGCATCACTCGGGAACTCGGATCTGCCGAACGACGGCGCTCGCCCGCGTTTGTCGTTTGCCAGTTCGAGATTTTCTACGACTGGTGTGACTTCTCTTTCTTGCTTCTGCATCACTCATCCCTCCCATTTTGGCGAAGGATGCGCCGGAGGCAGCGGCCTGCCGCCTCCGACTTGCTCCATGCGTCAGTGGGTGATCGGGATGCGCTTCACCTTCGACTGCGCGTTCGGGTTCTTCGGCAGCGTCAGGGTCAGGACGCCATTGGCAAAGGACGCCTTGACCTTGTCGTCCTCGACCTCGTAGCCAAGGGGTATGCGCCGCTCGAAGCGACCATAGAAGCGCTCGGAGTAGTCCTTCTCGTCGGTCTCCGACTGCTTTTCGCCACGCAGGGTCAGCACGTCTTCGTCGAGCAGAACTTCGATGTCCTTCTCTTCCATGCCGGGGACCTCGGCGGTGACGCGAAGCTCATTATCCGACTCCGAGATCTCCACCTTCGGCCAGCCGCTATCGAAAGGCGAAAGCTGCCCCGCAGCAGGCAAGCGCGTCTCGAAGCTCCTCAACATATCGTCAAAGAGCCGGTTTACCTCGCGGTGAAGCGAAAGGAACGGGTCGCCACCGCTATAGATGCTCGGGGCCTGGTTGTTGTTGCGGCCCCACGGGATAAGGTCACGCATGTTCATTGTCATTCACCTCCACGTTCAACCGCGCGGCACCGGGCGATTGCCGGTGCCGGTCGCTTCTGATTCACTCTGACTTCAGGCTGCGTTCTTTTCGGCGTCGATCTGCCGAGGCGCCGCCTTTGCCGTACTGCCGGCGATGGCGATGCGGCGCGGCTTCATCTCTTCGGGAAGCTCGCGCTTGAGATCGATGTTCAGCAGCCCATTGTCCAGGCTGGCGCCGACGACTTTCACATGGTCGGCCAGTTCGAACCGACGCTCGAAGTCGCGCCCGGCAATGCCGCGATAGAGATACTGGCCGTCATCGTCGCCAGATTGCGACCCGCTCACAACCAGCAGGTTAGGTTGATGAGTGATGGTCAGCTGATCCTGTGAGAAGCCGGCGACCGCCATGGTGATGCGATAGGCGTCCTCACCAGTCTTGGCGATGTCATAGGGCGGCCAATTGTCTATCGCAGTGACACGGCTCGCATTTTCCAACATGTTGAAAATGCGGTCGAAGCCGATGCTGGACCGGAACAGAGGGGTAAAGTCGAGGTTTGTCCTCATAGCCACATCCTCCTTTGAGCAACATGGACACAATGAGACGCCAAGAGAGCCTTGACGCCTCCTGGACTTGCGCCGGCCCCATCTGGCGACCGGCGATTAGGTATTTATTAACAGTGCTTTACGGATTCAAGGGCGTTATAGGAAAATTTTCAGCCAGACGAATCGTCGCAGAAGAACACGTCTATCCCGCCCGCCGGCAGGACCTCGCCGGTGGGCGGATGCCTCGGATGAAGAGCGTGGCCGCGCTCCGCTCAAGGTCGATCGACGGATGCTGTAAAACCGGTGACCGCGATGCTGTCAATCTCACGACCCCGACCGGCGCCGGGAAGCTTCTCCAATTGATCCAGTTGGCGCAACGCGTCCATGATGGCATCGAAGCTGACCGGTTCGGTTGCTCCCGGCGGCATGCGCAGCGCCGGCACTGATTCCACTGCACAGGCATCCGATGCCCATGACGAAAGGATTGCACGCTTCTCCTGGACGTCCAGCGTCACGTCGGTCAGCACGTCCTGAGGTCGCTCGAAATGCCGTGCCGGATGGAGCAGCCGGTCAAGAAAAACATCGGTGCCCACGGGCGCGATTGAGGGAAAACTCGTCGAAATGGCTCCTTCCATCGAGGGTCCTCCGCTTTGAATAGTCTCCTCTGTTGACGTCATGTTTGGTGGCTCTCGCGATTTCCACCAGCCAAAATTTCGGAGAGTTTCGAGCAAATTTCAATGGCCCCGCAAGGCCACATTTTCGCAGTTCAGCCCACCATCAACATTTTTTCGAACCGGTGAAACAATCGCCGTGAATGTCAGTTCTTGCGTCTGGGACAAGTCGCGCAGCAGCGCCAGGGCGGTCGGGCAGGAGAACCAATCATGTCTTACATTTCCAGGAAGCGACTGTGCATTGGCTTCGTCGCAGGAATTTCGATGCTCTCGGCTGGTGGCTTTGCTCCGGTTTCAGCACAGGACATCCCGAACGACTTCAGCGCAATCGTGCGTCAGAAGCTGCCGGCCGTGGTCGCGATCACGACAAGGCAGATCATCCAGGACCAAACGATGCTCGACGATTTTCTCAACCCCTTCGACAGCCGCGGGCCTGCCCAGCCGCAGGTGCGAGAAGCCCTTGGCTCCGGCTTCGTGGTCAGTCCCGAGGGCTACATCGTCACCAACAATCATGTCGTGGCCGACTCCACCGAAATCCGCGTCGTATTCTCCGATAAGGAGACTTCGCCCGCTCGACTTGTGGGCCGCGATCCAGCAACCGACATCGCGGTGCTGAAGGTCGATCCACGCCCCAACATGACGACCACCGCCTGGGGTGACTCTGACGCAATGCAGCCGGGGGCCTGGACGATCGCGATTGGCAGTCCCTTCGGCCTCGGGGGAACCGTGACCGTCGGCGTTCTTTCCGCCCGCTCGCGCGACATCCAAGCCGGCCCTTACGACGATTTCCTCCAGACAGACGCCTCGATCAATAGAGGCAATTCCGGCGGCCCCCTGTTTAACGCGCGCGGCGAAGTGATCGGGGTCAATACAGCCATCGTCTCTCCGTCTGGCGGCAGCATAGGCATCGGTTTCGCCGTGCCGTCCCGAACCGCACGAAGCGTTGCCGATCAGCTGATCCGCACCGGCCGGATCGAGCGCGGGTTCATCGGAGTGCGTCTCCAGGAGGTGACGCCGTCGATTGCCCAGGCACTTGGCATATCGAGCACCAAGGGGGCGCTGGTCGCCTCGGTCGAGCCCGGCAGTCCGGCGGAGAAGGCGGGCTTACAATCGGGAGATGTGATCACCCGGTTCAACGGCAAAGACATCCAGGGCGTCCATGACTTGACGCTGGCGGCAGCGAACGAAAAGCCAGGGTCGAAAGCGACGTTGACAAGGAACCGCGGCGGCTCCGAGCAGGAGGTGGAGCTGATCGTCGGTCAACGCAAGGACGAGGAGGTGCAGACCGGTGCCGTTCCGAGTCCGGAAGCGGCGGGCCAACGGCTCGGACTGTCGCTCAGCCCCATTCCGGATGAAGCGCGCCAACAACTCGGTCTCCAGCCGGGTACCACCGGCGTGTTTATCCAGGAGGTGGCGCCGAATAGCCCCGCCGCCGAGAACGGCCTTCGGCCCGGCGACGTCATCGTCTCGGCCAACAACCGGGATGTGGCACAGCCGTCAGATATCCAGGAGGAGTGGGCAAGATCCCGGCAGCAGCACAAGCCCATTCTGTTGAGCATAAACAGGCAAGGACAATCCCTCTTCATTGCCCTAGCTGCTTCCTGACGTAGCGTGCGTCGAAACCAAAAATGTGACAAAGTTTCCGTTCCGTATCCGAAAGAACGGAATCAGGTCGCCGGAGCCCAAACATCACTTCAGCCGCCTCCTCCCATCTCGCGCGCGGCAAAAAGCAGCCAGCCGGCCGTGGCTCCCATCATCGTCCGCACTTGAGCAGCTCGTGCCGAGTCCGTGTCAATTTTGACGCACTCCGTTCCTACATAGCGTGACAGAAGACCTTCGCCGCGTTGGCGATGATGAAGACCGGCCTTGCCGGAACCGCGCAGCGAGCGCCCTTCCCGAAGACGCCATATGACCACATCTCGCACGGTCATTGTTGAGACGGCAGCGTCAAAGTTCGCCGCATCAGTTGCAACGAGTTCTGGAAAATCAGGCCGGACTTGAGGCCAGCGAATGATAACGTCAGGTCGGCTCGCCGTGTTCTGCATCGCTCGTTGTCGATGGGTGGCGATCATAATCGACGGGCGGTGACAACATAACTTCGGCCTCGGCTCTGCCGAACTCCCTGCCGATTTGGAATGCCGCTGAAAGCTGTCTCATGAACGGAGGGCGGCACGTATTTTGGAGGCATCGTTGGATCTTCCCGCTTTCATTTAGTCGACAATAGCTGGTCCGCTTGGAACGGCAGTCCGTCACCGTTCAAAAGCCCCCCGTCGAGGCGGCCTTTCATTAGGAACCCCTCCACATGACCAAACCCACCCCAACGCGCCGCGGCGCCAACACCGACGTGCGTGCGACCGTGAAGCGGCAGCACTTGCAGGTTCAACACTGGCTTTCGCAGGCGATGCCGTCTTTGTCGCGGTCTAGCTTGCGGCCCCAAGAGCAGTTGGCTAGGTACCAACTTGCTTCATCGCACGAGCTGATTTGGGAACAGGTGCGCCGCGGCTCGCATGAATAGCCGCTTTGTGCGACCTGATGGCGGTTGATTAAGCCAAGCGGCTGGTTAAAAAGCGGCCGGTTGTCGGCATGCGCTAGACGCCACACCCAAGGCGCCTGAAAAGTTCCGGCCCACAGACCGAGCTTTGCCGCCTCTGCCTTCGCCTGCTGCCCCGCATAGGCGCCGTGGCTGTAGAGGGGCCAGTCCAGTGCCAAGCCCTGCTCGACAAGCCAGCGCTGAACGCTACGACCGTCCGCCCGATCGCAGTTCCCGACAAGACGCCCGTACCAATCACGATCGACAAAACTGCAATGCAGCGGTTGCGAAGCTGCCAGGAACTTGTCCAAGGCTTGGGCAGCGCGGCGCCCGCATGGATAGTCAAAGCCCTTGGCGTCGTCGCAGTGCTGACGGCTCTCGGGCGCGTCGATGCCATTGAAACGAATCCTTTGGCCTGCAATCTCTACTGTGTCGCCATCGATCACCGAGGCGCGGCCTTCCATGTGGCCAGGCAATGGTTCTGTCCAGTTTGTTATCGTGCTCTGTTGGCCGGCGGTGCTCTGGATCGCGAACTGGGTGACTGCGGCGGCAAGCGTGCCGGCGCCGAGGAAGATCAGCCCCAAGAGGGGTCGCGGCAGCCGCCGTGACGGCATTCTTCTGCCGGCGCGCCTTCGCCAGCGGTCAGCCTGATTGGCGCCTTGATAACGGTGGCCTTTGCCCACGCCCGCTCTCCCGGAAGAGAGAATGCCGCCATTCCGGGCGAGAGTCCAGAAGCTGCACTAGCCGGTCGGCAACTGGTCAACGCGGGGGGCAACGGCTCAGCCTTTCAACCGTCTCAACTATGGCCTTCGCAAGCGGGCATCAAGGTCCGCGTGAAGCACCTCCGGGGCGAGGAAGACCTGCGTCATGCATCGCTGCAGGATTTTTGGGATGAAGACTAGAACGCAGTTTGTGTCTCCAAGACGCGACAACGCAAAGTTGACCGGCCCGGCCAAGCGCCGACTATTTGACAAGCGCGCAAATGGCGTATGCTGTCAGCGTCCAAGCTGTTGGGGACGTAGCGGCTACATGCGCTTGTGCTACCCACCCTGGAGCTGGGGAAATAACCGGCAAGCTCCTAGAAATTAGAGCATTTGAATTTGACGCGCTGGCACCGCCACCTATGACGACTTTTGGCTTGGGACACCAAGCCTGTGCGGATTTGTCTGGGCTTGTATCACTCGCGCTTGCATACTGGGTGATTTCCCAACCGCCGACGCCGTCCTTCCCCGCCGGACCCTCAGCCCCCATTGCACCTCTAGGTCCCTGCTTGCCGGGAAGACCTTGTGGACCGACAGGCCCTTGGGGCCCTGGGGGGCCTGCCGTTGTGCAACCTGCAAGGAGGGCGACGCATGCTAGAGCGGTAATAATTCTCATGACCACCTCCCCGGTTTCCCGGTGAGTTGACGACAAAAAACATTCGCCAAATCAACCGAATGTACCACCACGCGATTGTCGTGGATAGGAACGCGATCGGCGGCTAACGGAACGTCGCATATGCGCCGTGACGACGGGCGGCCAGCAATCGTAGGGTAGAGTGTTGACGCGCCTTTCCTTGCCGTTGAAGCTCTCGATGAAGCCTTATCCGGCATGATGTTCTTGGTGCCATCGGTTGTTCGGTACGTCAGGTTCGTTAAGCTTGGCGCATCCGGGCCACGGGGCACCGGGAGCACGCAAGTGCGGGCAGGCCGTCGTATGCAGATGAACTGCGAGTTCGAGCACATTATCTGGCCGCCCCTACGACTCGCCCGGATGCGCTGCGAGCGCGGATCCGTATTTGTCGTGTTGCCCGCTCGCTCCCTGTTCGTGACCAACGATGGAGGGAACCGTGCGTATTATCGGCATGGACATACACCGCGTAGCCGCCGAGGTCGTGTCGTTGCTTGATGGCGAGATCGTCAAGCTCGGCCGCGTTCAAATGCTGCGCAATAAGCTCGAGGAGTTCGCCAGGAAGGAACTCACCCACGATGATCATGTGGTGATCGAGGCCACGGGCAATGCTGCTGCCGTCGCTGAAGTGCTGTCGCCCTACGTCGATCGGATCGTGATCGCCAATCCCAAGCAGGTGCACATGATCGCGCACGCGAAGGTGAAGACTGACACGATCGACGCCACTGTCCTTGCGAAGCTCTACGCCTCGGGCTTTCTGCCGGAGGTCTGGGTTCCGGATCCGGGGACCCTTGCCCTCCGAAGACAGGTCACCAGGCGGACACAGCTGGTTCGCCAGCGTTCGCGGCTGAAGAACCTGATCCAGTCAATCCTCCACGCCCACCTGATCCCGCCGTGTCCGCATGGGAACCTCGTCGGGATCAGCGGGCGCAAATGGCTGACGAGGCAAATATTGCCTGCGGATGAGCGCGCCGCCATCGAGCGCCACCTCGGCTTGATTAACCAGATCAACGAGGCGTTGACGGTGGTCGAGGCGGATATCGCCGTACATGCCCTCCAGGATCCGACAATCCGCCGCCTGATGACGTTGCCCGGCCTCGACGTCACCGTGGCTGCGAGCGTTGCCGCGGCAATCAGAAGCTCGTTGCCTATCTTGGCCTCAATCCGAGCGTGCGGCAGTCCGGTGAGGGGCCAGCCTATCACGGGCGCATCACGAAGCAGGGCCGCGGCCATGCGCGGGGGATGCTGGTCGAGGCGGCATGGGCGGCTGTGCGATCGCCAGGACCTCTTCGCGCCTCCCACAAGCGGATCGCCTCGCGCCGCGGGAAGCACATCGCGGCCGTCGCCACTGCGCGCAAGCTTGCAATGGTCATCTGGCACATGCTGAGCAAGGATACCGCAAAAAAGCCCCGGCGCTGGGTCGTTGCGCCGAGGCTTTGGGCACGTACAAGCTACACCAACATGTCCGCTTATAAACGTGCGCTAATAACGTAAAAAACGGTGAACCACGCACAGGCGGAAGGGCGCACGCTCAAAGCTGGGGTGAAGCGGCAATATCAGTGATGACAAGTTGCGCACCCTGATTGTTCCACCTAGCTTTCGACCGAATGAGGGGACGAGGATGCCGGCTGTGTTGATTTGCCAAGATGATGTACTCCGTCACCGCTCATGCCGATGAAGGGAGCCGGCTCGAACCGCAAATCTCGAAATGTCTAGTGATGGCCACTGGGACCCCGCACATTCGGGGATTCGAAGCTGATTTTCAGGTGATGCTAAGCAAGGCCGGCAAGGTGGAGACGATCACCGTTATGCTACGCTTTGCTCTGAGTGGCGGCCCAGCAGCTTGGGTTAGGGGGGCCGCTGGGCCTGACCAGCGAGCGTTCGGGAATGCTCGACTGGCTGGTTAATATTTTAGATAAATCTAATATAATCGAACCATGCGAACGAAGTACGCGGCGGTAAGAAAGTGGCTGGCGTCCGATTCACTTACCGCGCGGTTTTGCCTTGGGTTCTGGCGAGCTTTCGGAGGGGTTTGCAGCCAATTTTGCAGATCGCCGATCTGTTACCCACAGGGACTTTTTCCTCGCCACCAAATCATCACGATCGCCCTCAGCGGTCGCTCGGCTATGCATGGCAGCTATGGCGTAGTCGGCTCTGTTGGTTCGATAGTCTTCTTTTTGGACAGTCATCGTTTTCTCCCAGTTTCATAGCCCCTCTTTTGCCCTTGCGGGGAGATTAACTGCCGGTGCATTACGCGAGTCAATCGATGAAACGACCACTCCTCAGTCGCGAGGGCGGGAAGCAAGCCGACAATCTTAACGTTGGAGCGGCTTACAGAGTGCCGGCAACACAGCCGCCCTTTCGTCGGGCTGCGTTGATCGCGTCCATGTTGCCCTTCAGCTCGCCGAGCTTGGCTTCACCTGCCTTGATGTCTGTGTTGTCCATCATGCTGCCAACCGGCAAGCCAAGCCAAAACACGCCATCCACGTCATGGCAGGCCGTCCTTTGTTGTACGGCCAGTGTCGGCGCCAGGTCGGAAACGTTCGGCTTCCAACTGGCTGCAGGACCTGCCCGCGTATACGCTGGACGAAACCAGCACGGGCTCGATGTCGGCTGGGCGAGTAGCGCAGCCCGACAAAACGCTGATGGCTACTAACGGACACAACTTGTTTTTCTTGCTTCCCCCAAATGCCCGCGGCGAGCATGCGCTGAGGGCAGGACGAAGTCTATTTGCCTTGACGGATGCGGAATATATTCCTATTTTGCGGGATGCCGCACCCTCGCCGACACGAAGCCGTTTCCGAATATCACCTCGCCAAAATTGAACGACAGGCGTGGCTTCTGACGGTAGAACTCCGCGACGCGCAGTTGTCGCTCAAGCCATTTGGCGAGCATTGGGAAGCGATCGACCATCTGCATCGGGACATAAAGCGGGCGCTCAATCTGCTTAACAATAGGCCGGCGGACTACGAAGAACCACATTTCGCGCCTATGTCGCGAGGGTGAAGAACTAGCCTGTCAGTTTAGTGAAGTCGTGGCGCCGCGCGCGAACATGTGCCAGCAAATTCGTTTCGTTTACGACCCCTGATAGAAAGAGATTCAGCGTGGTCGAGGCCAGAATCTGACCGTCTATCGGGGTGCTGTACCATTTGGCGTCGGCGGTGACCTGGTCGACAACCCGCTGGCAGATCGCCCGATCTTTAGGTCTAAGGAACTGATTTTTCGGTGCTCGTAGCATCTCGACGCCTTGAAACGGGGAGTCACTGTCTCCCGCGCGATACCCATGCGGGGTCTCCGAGCATGGACCCTAAACGCATTCAGACAGAAAATTGCCATTCGTTTGAGTGGTACCGATGTCGCGTGGATAAGCGCGGTCCGCGAGCTAATCCACCATGTCGCGCAGCGGCTTCTTGCGCTTTGGCGTCCTGTACTTCTCGACCAGCCTGACCTTGTCGATGTCGATCGTCACCAGCGGTCCCAGATCGACGGTCACCCTGCCGCCTTCCTCGTCTACGCGCGCGATCTCTCCGGTAAGCTCGATCTGCTGCCCCTTCTTCACCTTGGTATGATCGATGATCGAATGCGGAAAGCTATAGCTCGGAATCGAGACGTTTACGCAGTGCTGAGTGACCCGTTTGCGAAGGCGGCCGGGATCGCCACCTCGTCACGAATGGAAATTCCGCGCGCCGTTCCATGAGTCTGGTGCGCTCGGCGCCTTACTCAAGATATTGCTAATTATGGACGAGCCGGCTTCCTCCAATCGATGGATGAAGCCGATCGTGGGCCGGTGCTACTTTGATGCATCGCGCGACTTACCCGACAAGAGCTGGCTCCAGGGGCAAAATATGAGCAAGACGACTCTCATTGCTATCGCAATCCTCGCGATCAGTGTCGGCTGTGCCGAAGCCAAGGACCGTAAGGTCGAAACCGCGACCCACCGTAAGGTCGAAACCGCGACCCTCGGCACGCACGCCAATTCGAAGAACCTGCCGGTTTGTACCGCGGCAAGCTCACTCTTCGAAGTCCTCGGTGATAAATGTTTTCTCGTCACAGGTTCGATGATCTATGGCGACATCGCCGAACTCTCCCGGACAATCACTTTGAGTTGGTAGCCGAAGCAACAACCTCCCAGCGCGGCCTCCATTCTCCGGTATGAAGTTGCGTCGCAGGGGCTCGCCCAGATATCGACCCAGTCTTCGCGCGTCGCCAATACCGGCGCAATCCCCAGTCACCACGGGCCTGTCCAAAATTCTTATGCCGTCCGCACCTGCGGTCGAGCTTGTCGCGCCAACAGCAGCGCCTCTGCGGACGTTTCGTCTTCACGTAGACCGGGGGAGAGAACCAGAGAGGACCCATAAGGGGGAACTTAGAGCGGCAAGAGCCCGCTGACCAACCCCGCTTTAGCCGCAGCTAAGGGAACGATGTAGGCCCTCGCGGGTTTAGAGGTGGCAGCGGGATTCTTCGTGGATGTGCAGCCGCTGTAGGGGGGGTCCGTCGCCTCTCCCTCACCGGCGGCGGGCTCCTTTCGCGAAGGCGGTGTTGGTAATAGACACCTAGAAGCTTATACCGCATCCAATTTAGCTAGTTCTCATTGGGGGAGTAATGTCCCCTCCTCTTTTGCAGCAGCCAGGAATGCCTTGCGGGCCTCCTCGGGTTCCATCTCATCGAAAATCACGGCCATGGAAACGCGCACCGCGAGATCCCAGCAAGGGCCACGCTTGGTCCACTTCATCAGGTCCTCGCCGGCTGTCTCGGCGTTGTTGACGTTGCGAATGAACCCGGGACGCTCGGTCTTGACGGGGACCGGGGGTTGAACCAGTGGCGAGCCATGAAGGGGCCTTAGGGCGGCTAGCGGGTTTCCTCTCTATAAACCGGCTCAGCGATGAGGACGGCTAACCATTTGTTAGGGATGGTCTGAGTCCGTGACGGGTGTTTCCAAACGTTCATCGACGTTTATCCGAGCGGTCGGTACGAAGCCGGTATGCATCATCTTCCGGTGGGTGTCGCCCTAGTCATTTCGCTTGTTGTCGGTCTACTCGTTGCGGCGATCGCCTCAAAGGACCATTCGGAAATCTGCGGCATCCGATGCTTATTCGTCCTCGGCGAGAGCGTTAATGTGAGGGCTGTCACGCCAAGGCGGGAATGTCGAGAATGAATGGCAGCACACGGTCGCCATTGCCAGGTCACGACAAGCGAAGCTGGCTGACAGCTATTCGCGACCGTCGAAAGGCACGCAGAGGCCCATGGCAGTTGCTGCCTCGAGGATCGCCTCGGTTAGTTCTTCGTCGGAGGCCACGAAATAAGGCGCAGCCTCCCGAGCTTCGCGTAGTGCCGCTTTGATCGAGACCGTGTCGCGACGGTCCGCCCTGTTGAGGAGTACAGTGATTGCTTGGTCTAGAAGCGGACCGACCCTTTGCGCGACGCTCATCCGGCCCTCCCCAGGGACACGCCGAAGGGGAATCTACTCACTTCCTGACCGACATCAACGCCATGTACGAATCGTACGAATTGGCACGGTGCTAGGCCGCAACAGTCAGCAATTTTTAGCTCGAGTTTCTGATCGGTGATCGGATAATTGGCTCGCGCGCAGACCCCCTCCGACCATAGAGCGCGCTTCGATCCGCCTTTCGTCCACAACCTTGGGTCGAATCGTCCCGAGGTATACCGGAGGGAAGAACCTGCCATCAGGCTATTCGCGAAGGTCGAACGCGACGAACATGCCAAACGTTGGGGCAAGATCGACAATAAGCTCCACCAGCTCGCAGTCACTTTCCGCCAGATGCGGGCCGTCTCGGCGCACCGCTGCGATAGTCTCTTTGACGGAGATGATGATTTGGCCGCGCCGGGCTCGTAAAATCAGCTCTTCAACAAGCTCATTGGCAGTCACTTTGATGCGTCGGCAGTTCGTCCAAACGTTCATACCAGGCCTCCCACCTCAGCGAGAACCCACGCGGAACATTCATGACCCTCTGTCGGGAAAAATCAAGGGAATGTTTGTAGGAAATTTCCAAGAGGGGATTAGAGAACAAGCACGCAGCGAGCCTCTGTACTCTTCCGCTTTGACGCTCACCCAGCCGGCTAGGGACCTTCTTCCGTCGGGGCCTGTTTGGCCCGATCAATAGCCGCAAGTAATGACTGTAGGGTTGGCGGCAGTTCTGGTTCGACCCCCAGATTTAAGAACGTTTGTCGATAGCCTTCGGAACGGATCAGTTTCCGAAACGCTTCGGAGACAGACTGATGGTCTGCTTTGTTGCTGGTTGTCATGTTCGGGAAGTCCGTCCCAATGAGCCGCAACTCGCCCGCAACGAATGGGTTCCATCAGGAGGTCGGAATATTTGGTAGAAATTTCTGAGCGGGAGATCGGATAACTGGCTCGCGCGAAGACCCCCGTCGCTCGAGCGCATTACCTTCACCAACTACTTCGCGCGCGAGATTGCGTTGCCGGTCCGTGTCGACTTCGATGCCGATTTCCGAGACATGTTCGCGGTGCGCGGCACCACGCGTAGCCATTGCGGTCGTGCCCATGACGCGCTGATTGGTGAGGCAAGCGTCACATTTCGGTACGAAGGGCTTGATAATGTGGCGCGCCAGTCGGTCATTGCGGAGCCGGATCAGGTGCATTCCAGTTACGCCGAGTTCCGCATTGTCGTGCCGAGCCGTGACCGCAGGATTCTCCATCTGGAGGTCGGTCACGGCGAAGAGATTCCGTCCAGTGACCGGTTTCGTGCCGCCGCTGCGCGAGCGCGATGTGCGATTCGCTCAAAGCGCCGGCAAGGCGCCACCGTTTTCAGTTCCGGACGCGTGTTCAATGACTGGCTGGCCCGCACACGTGCCGACATCGCGCTCCTGACAACCGACCTCGAGACGGGACCATACCCGTATGCCGGCATTCCATGGTTCTCAACCGCCTTTGGGCGCGACGGAGTCATTTCCGCCTTGCAGATGCTCTGGCTCAATCCCGAGCTTGCCCGTGGCGTGCTGGCGTTTCTCGCCCGCTACCAATCGACCGAGACTTCCGTCTTCGGAGACGCGGACCCAGGCAAGATCATGCACGAAACGCGCAAGGGCGGGATGGCTGTGCTTCGCGAGTTGCCGTTCGGCCGACAGGACCGGAGATGAGGACTTTGTCGATCGCATTTGGGAATCACTGGGTGCTGCCACGGCTTGGATGGAAGAAGTCGGAGCCCGCAACGGGGAGGGGTTCGTTACCTACAGCAGGGCAGCGGATACGGGCCTCTTCAATCAGGGCTGGAAGGACAGTGCCGATGCGATCTTTCCATACCGACGGCACTGTTCCCAAGGGACCGATCGCCTTAGTCGAGGTGCAAGGTTACGTCTTCGCAGCATACCAACCGCGCTGAACGCTCGCACCTACCAAGCCGGACAGCGCTACTGGTCGCTGCATGTTGCACCGGAGCGGAAGAAGCTCGAACGCCGAGGCTTTACCCCAAGCCAGATCGACGCCGAGATCAGCCGCTATGCGACGGCGATCAGCCGCATCCTTCACTCTCAAAAGCAATATGGCTTAACACCGGATAGTGCCGCATGAGCGAGGGAGCGAGCATATCCGTCCGCGAAGCGGAACGGAGTGGGGGGTGTGGGGCCCCAGGCCCGCGTCTTCCTTCTGTTGGCGCTAACGCCGCGCGCGATGGCATTTCGTTCCGCCGTCGCTTGGATCGACCAGTCGCTCGCGCATGTGGCCGAGGCAGCATGCCCGATGATAGATTCGGCCGAGCACCAAGCCGCGCAAGATGAGCCGCGGTCGCCGTCTGTCGACCTGGTTGCCGCCGTGCTTGAGCGCGTGGTGGCGCCGGTGGCCTGAAGGTCGCGACGAATGAAACGCCGGCCCAGTTCAACCGGCGCGACGTCCTTCAAAGCTGGGGGGATCGATCTTCACCAAGCGGTCTGCGGCCTCGACCGCAGCTCGTATCCTGCTGCACAGCGCGAGATTTTCGGCCAGCATTTCTTCAGTGCGTTGAAGCGCGAGCTCAGTCCGGTGGATGCGCTGCCTGGCATTGGCAACTTCCGATGTCAAAAGATCGGCGGCACCCGTGGCCGTGGGGTTCATAGTGTCCATAGATTTCTAATACATGGGGGGCGAGATCGTTCCTGATATCGGGCGAACGGGGTGCCGCAGAAAAGCGCGATGGGCCGAATGACCAATGCGCGCCCTGTCAAAACAGCGGACGCTGAGGAAGATCACAAGGGAAGCACTAAGGCGCAACTCAACCTCAAAGCGAACGGTCCGTTTTTTTGGAATTTTGTGGGCTGGTCGACAAATTGCACGAGGTTCCCTGAGATGACAGGCACTCTGACCCTGTCATTCCCAGTCAGGCGAATGTCGCTGTCGTCTCGACGGACCAAAACCATCACCTTTCGGACCGATCACGTGACGATTCGCGACGGCATGAAAAGAAGGCGGCACCCGCTACCGGGTGCCGTGTCGGTGCTGCAGGCCCCAGGCCGAAGCAAAAGGAAGGCCGGTTTTCTGCTTGTGGGGGAACAGCGCCCTTTATTCCCCTGCCCAATACCGAGCAGGTGCGCGACAAACGCAGGCGTGATGAATGCGAGCAGTTCCACACGAGCAGAGCGACCCCACCAGCGCCGCATCCTCGCGACGACTCGGGCCGTCTCGAAATGCACGAGCACTGTTTAAACCATCAGGACGGTGGAGAGGGCGAGAGCAGTAGCTATTCTGAAATCTCCAACGATGGTCGGCAAACCGATAATGGAAGCGAGCAGTCAGTCGGCGCCAGAATGGTTGTCGGCCACCTAAGTCGAAGAAATTCTGGAGGAGGAACAAGGCGTCCAAAGAACGGGGTCAATCACCGCCCAGCATACGGCTACGAGGTGTGGTTCAGGGGATTTAGCCGTAGTGCCAGTGCGGCTTCGCTCGGTGCCGGTGAACATGACGCCGATGCGGTCTTCGCGACGCCAACGAACCACCGCCTTGTAGGCGATGCCGTCGGTCGGCACATAGAGCAGGAATTCGTCGGGGACGCGAGCGTCGATCGAGGCCTTCAGTTCGGCGCCGCCGGCATGCATGTTGCGCACCGTGCACGTGACCTCGGAATGGGTCATGCCGGTCAGGATTGTTGCGCCCTTGAAGACGCGCTGCCTGCGTTGGCGCCTCTGTTCGTCTTCAGCCATTTCGCCTAATTCCCGGCGTCTGTCGCTTCGTGTAGCTTTTGGTCTGCCAGATAATTGAGCTTGGCTGATGAACATAGCGTTATCGTCAGAGGCGCCGTGACATGCGGGATCGGTTGTGGAAGTACGTTTCAGGAGCATGCCGGCCTCCTACCAAAGGGCTTGCCAAAGCCGTCGGCGACCCCAATGGGTCAAGCCGGGGATCAAAGCCCGCGTGAAGCACCTTGCGGCAAGGAAGAGCTTCGCTGGAGGTTTTTTGACGGAGAACTAGCTGCGGCGTCCGACTAGAATGAGCCTTATGTTCCAATCAAAGGAACCGTGACGGTTGTCGCATAATTAATCGGATACCGGTCGAAATACGGGAATTCGATCACGAATGCATATTTGGCGGTCAGATGGGCCATTCGAAAGCCGCCGCTGGGGGCGTCGATTGCTATTGTTATATCGGCATCGCTTAATCCCAACTCAGCAATTTTGCCGTGGCTATCGCTTTTATCTCGGCTTCGGTCAGCGAGTTCTTCATTTGCAGCGCACGTGAGGACGTTTCCAGCGTATACCGAACACTGGACATGGCATTCAAGGCCCAGCCGAATGCGAAGACGCCGATCAAGACCATTATCAGAACAGGGGCGATCAGCGCGAACTCCAACGCAGCTCCGCCTGATGCTCCCCGTATGAAGGCCCTCGCTTTAGCGAACACGGATCACCTGTTGGTGGCTGAGCTCGCGCGAGAGCGAAAACGCGCCGAAACTGAAAGGCGGGAACCAGGTGGTTGTCGCCTGTATTACAACGAAAACCGCGGGAGCTTTCAAACTGTCGCACAGGACAGATGGATCGACCACGGTGATCCCGCACATATATTTTCGGCTCAGCGTCACCTGCGCGCCAGCGGGGAGGTTTTCCCAGCTTGAAAGAGCGACAGCTTGGATAGTCGCATCCTCGACTGCTCCTTGCATCACGAGGTTCGCCGCCGTTTTGGCGCCTGCACGCATCGACAACGCGCTTGATACGAAAGACCAGCCGTTAATGACGCCAAGAAGTACCAGACAAAGGATCGGCACGATCAGCGCAAACTCCACCGCAGCAACACCTGAATCGCACCGGAAAATCCGGACGTACTGCCGCTCCACGAAGATTACTCGACAAGCCGAACGGATTGCGTCGCCGGAATGTCTCGCATTCCGAGGCTGGTGCAATCCTGGCTGATGCTCGTGTTGCCGGACCACTGCAACGTTCCGGCGACGACCTGCGTGCAACCACCCTTGCCAGAGAAGTTGCCGAGATAATTGACGTCCTGGGTTGGAAAATACAGAGCGCCGGTCAAAAGCGAATCCGCCGTGCCATTGAACGTGTTCGACCCCGTCAGGTTACCTTTGTTGCCATAAAACAGAACCCCGGAATACGTGCCCGACGTCGGTGCGCTAAGCTTGATTGTGGCGTTGCCGTTCATGCTGACGCCGGAGCTGCCGGCCAGATAAATGATGACCCCGTCGCCGGAGATATTTGCGTTCGAGTTCGCTTTGAAATCACCGCCTTGGATGACGTACACGCCGGGCGAGAGGGCAACATTGCCGCTCAGGCTCAGCCCACTGCAGTATGTCCCGGGGCTCAGGGTCGACAATTTCGAGTTTTGACAGGGAGTTGTGGCTGGCGGCGTCGGCAGGTCGATAAAGGGATCACCGGCGGGTAAGGCCTGGGTTATCGGGCTGGCGCAAACGGTCGTCACCGGGTTGCTCAACGAAACACCGCCGGCCGATATCAGGCAGTCGGCCTGAAGCTTTGCCGATCCCTGAAGTTTGATGGCGTCCGCGGCTATCGAATTCGACATCACGGAGCAGCCTGTCATTTTTATGGTCGAACTGCCCGAAAACAGCGCCGCTCTCGGAACGGAAGGATTGAGGGCTAGAGCGCAGGCTTTTGAGGCGTCAGTGATAAGCGCCACCGCTTTTGCCTGTGCGCCGACGGCGTTTTGCGTGAATATCGATGTAAAAAACCGATCGAGGGTCTGATGAATGATGACCTCGACAGCCTTTTGGGCCACATTCGGGCCGGAGGACGGGGGCGTGAAGATTTCGATTGTGCCTGTCGACGGGTCCCAACCATTCGTCATCGCTGACAGTGTCGCGGCGGCGACTATCGTTGGCTTGTCAGATCCCGAAACCTTTTCCAAAGCGCCAGCATAGGCTGCCGCATCCGCCACCGCTTGTAATTTCAGGCTGCTAAAATACCAGTAGGAGGTCTCGATACCGAGACCCGCTGCGCCGACGACAATCGGCAAAGATAGGGCAAAAATAGTAGCAACGTTGCCGCTCGTCCCGACGCCTCGTCGCAAACACCGAACCAACCGCCTCGATATAATGCGCCCCATTTCCATGGGGTATTTAACGAAAAGATGGATGAAGGAATGGCTAAGAATTTCGCTCCATTTGATATATCCGCTCCTTGGCGCGGCCGGCACAAGCTCCCGCGGCCGCACTCGGCGACCACGCTGCTGGTCGCTGGCCCTATCTTCAACCGGCGGCGGGCCCGCTGTCGTTGTTTATGATCGATGCCGATCACTTCAAGCGCTACAACGACAGCTATGGCCACATGGCAGGCGACGAGGTGCTGAAGCAGGTCGCCAGTGTAATCCAAAGCAGTTGCAACCGCTCGACCGATCTCGCGGCGCGCTACGGCGGCGAAGAGTTCGTCGTGGTGGTGGTCGATATTTTGCAGGCGCAGTCGGGCGCTATGGCCGAGCGGCTCGTGCAGAGCGTGCGAGCCTTGAGCATTCCACACGGTTCTGAGCGGGTCACAATCGACGCACGATGTTTGCACAAATGTAACGGTCGCTGCAAGAGTGATGCACGATGGACAGTGGTGGGGCACGCGTTGACGAGATGTCAAGCGTTCAGGATTTTCGCTTCCTTGGCGGCGTTGAGAAATGCCACGCGCGCTACCTCCGGTGCGCTGCCGCCGCCGAGCACCTTCATGCACGCCATGCGAGCCTGGATGCGGCGCCCGGTTTCTCCAATGGGCCAGCGGTAAAGCAGCATTTCGGCGGCTTCGCGGGTGCTCGAAACACTGACTTTGCCCGAGGACAGCAAAACGGTCACGGGCTCTTCGAACGTGCCGACGTCTCGTTCGCAGGTCATATGCTGGTCTCCTTTCGCAATCTCCCCAAGACCTTACGGGTGAACCATCCGTTCCGTTGCGTCACGTTTGTCCCGGTGGGCGAACATTCTGTGAGGATGGGACCTCGTCCAGAGCGCGGGCTTGATCGCTCAGACTAGACTCGCCAACCGGTTGCGGTCCTCAAATAGCGAGAACCGTCCTTATCGTTACGAGCCCGCTATGCCTTGGTCAGTTGCCGGCGCTGATATCGGAGACCGAAGTCAATACTCATTTCTGGGGATGGAAATCTCGCTTGCAGATCGGCGAAGCTGGGCAAGAGGAGCGATTGCCATGGCCATCGGCCCTGATGCTCGCTGCCCTGCTTACGGCGTCCAATTTGCTTCGCGTAGGTGAGAGGATCCCCACAAAGGCCTTCAACGACTGGGCGGCGTCGCTAGAGTCATTTCGACTGGACCTGTTTCAAAACGGAGAGCGCGTGCCAGCGGCGGCGGTTCCGACGTCCTCGGGAGCCCCTTGAAGGCGCTGTGGCAACTCAACGGAGCTGTTATCCGAGCGCGCATTCGGCCCCCCTCGCGGCACACGACCTCGTGCTCATCGGTCTGTGGATGGTCTGGCGCGCGCTGAACCACCGGCCAAGGCACAAACATGAAGGGGAGGTCGTCGGTGTCATGGCCGGCCTGATCCCGTGCCCGCTGACGCTGTTCGTGATGAGCTTCGCCATGTCGCGAGGCGTTCGTGGCGCCGGCATCCTTTTCGCGATCAGCATGATGCTTGGCGTCGCGCTGACACTCTCGTCAGTCGCGGCGCTGTCGATCCTTCTTCGCGAGCGGCTGGTGCATTTCTCCGAGAGTCGGCCCTGCTCGTTCGACCTCACCTCGCGCGGCAAAGAAGGTGTCGCCGGCCTCATCTGCGCCGGCGTCGCGGTCTGGCAGGTCGCGGCGCGCTGATCCAGGACTCGGACAGATTTCTGACTTGCGTCTGCTCATCCGGCCGACGCATGGGCTGGCGGAAGAGATTCGCTAGTTCAGGATCTGGGCAAGGAACAGTTTGCTCCGCTGGTGACGCGGATGCGAGAAGAATTCGGAGGGCGTGTTCATCTCAACGATCTCGCCCTGGTCCATGAAGACGACACGGTCGGCAACCTGGCGGGCAAATCCCATCTCGTGCGTGACACACAGCATGGTCATGCCATCCTCGGCCAGTGCGACCATGGTGTCGAGCACTTCCTTGACCATTTCCGGAACGAGTGCCGACGTCGGCTCGTCGAAGAGGATGATTTTCGGGCTCATGCAAAGCGCGCGCGCGATCGCAACCCGCTGCTGCTGGCCGCCTGACAATTGGCCGGGATATGTGTGCGCCTGGTCCGGAATCTTCACTCGTTCCAGATAATGCATGGCGGTCTGCTCGGCTTGCCCGCGCCGCATCCTGCGCACCCAGATCGGCGCCAGCGTCAGGTTCTCCAGAATCGTCAAATGCGGGAACAGGTTGAAGTGCTGGAACACCATGCCGATGTCGCTGCGGATTACGTCGATCTTCTTCAAATCGTTGCTGAGTTCGACGCCTTCGACGACGATCTGCCCCTGCTGATGCTCCTCCAGCCGGTTAATGCAGCGGATCATCGTCGACTTGCCCGAGCCGGACGGACCGCAGATCACCAGCTTCTCGCCGCGATGGACGGTCAGGTTGATGTTCTTCAGCACATGGAAGTTTCCGTACCACTTATTCATGCCGGTCATTTGGATAGCGGGCGGAGGGCTGGGATCGGGCATGGACGGAACGCGCGTTGGGGCGGACAATAACATCAAGGCATTTCCTAGTGGGCGATCGGGCCGCGCCGCTCCAGGAAATCGGCGAAGCGGGCGAACGAGAAGGAGAGCGCGAAGAAGATCGCGCCGATGAACAGGAATGTCTCGGCCGCCGGCGACGGCCAGTCCGGGTCAGCCAGCGCCGCTTTTCCGGAGCTGATCAGGTCGAAGAGACCGACCACCAGGACCAGGCTGGTGTTCTTGATCATGACGATGATGGTGTTGGCCAGCGCCGGGATCGCCATCCGGATCGCCTGCGGCAGGATGACGAGATATTGCGTGCGCCAGAAGGGCAGGCCGAGCGCCGCCGCAGCCTCGTATTGGCCATTCGGGATGGCCTGCAGGCCGCCGCGGATCACCTCGGCGAGATAGGCCGCGGCGAAGATGGTGAGCGCGACCAGCGCACGCACGAATTTGTCGGGCAACAAGGCTTCGGGCAGGAACAGCGGCATCATGATCGATGCCACGAACAGGATGGACAGCAGCGGTAGTCCGCGCACCGATTCTATAAGGACCACGGCGCCGATGCGTATCGCTGGCATGGTCGAGCGCCTTGCCAGTGCCAAGAGAATGCCGACCGGGAAGGCGACGCCGATGGCAACGACGGTGAGGATGAGCGTCACCGGCAGGCCGCCCCAGGATGAGGTTGGAACCTCGGTCAGGCCGATGCCGCCGCCCATCAGCCAGAAGATCAGCACCAGCGCTGCGACCCAGAGCGCCAGCAGCTGCGGGGCCCAGCTGGCGGGCCGCACCGACCAGGCAAGCAGCGCCAGGATAAGCACGCAGACGATGGCGGGGCGCCAGCGTTCGTCGAGCGGATAGATGCCGAACAGCAACTGCCCGGACTTGGCGTAGATGAAGCTCCAGCACGCTCCGGCGGCCACCCGGCACGCGCGTGGACTGGGGTCGAACAGCACGGCGTCGATTACCAGCCAGCGCAGCATCGGCGGTACCGTGGCGACGAGCAGAACGCCGAACAACAGCGTCAGGACGGCATTGAGTGGCGTGCCGAACAGGAGCATGGCTGACCGCCGCAAAGCGCCGAAGCGGATCTGTCCTGGCATTGGCTCGGCCGGAAGGGGAAGAGACAGGGCCTTCATGGTTCAGCGCTCCACGATGGCGATGCGACGGTTGTACCAATTGGCCGCGCTCGAGAGGCTCAGGTTGAGGGCGAGATAGACGCCGAGGATGATGAATACGCCCTCGATCGAATGGCTGGACTTGCTGATGATGGTGTTCATGACCGCAAGGAAGTCCGGATAGCCGACCGCGATCGCCAGCGTCGAATTCTTGACGACGTTGATGTATTGGCTGTTGAGCGGCGGGACGATCACCCGCAGCATCTGCGGGATGATGATCAGACGCAATATTTTGCCGCGTGGCAGGCCGAGCGAATGACCTGCATCCCACTGACCGCGGCCGACCGAAAGCACGCCGCCACGCACGATCTCGGCGACGAAGCCGGTGGTGTAGATGGTCAGCCCGATGAGGATGGTGCTGAGTTCGGGCGTCAGGTCCTTGCCGCCTTTGAAGTTCGACCCAGTGAAGGTCGGCCAGTCGACGGAGAACTTCGCATCGGCAAGCCAGAGCCCGGCAATGCCAACCGCGAGGATCGCCGGCGCGGTCAGCGGTGGCAGCCATCCTCTTCTCGCCGCCGCCCAGCCAGCGGCCGCCAGTGCCAGGGCGAGAGCAATGACGAGCAATCCCGCGGTGGCGACGTCCATGCTGACGGCCGGCACCACAAAGCCGCGCATCGAGGCGTAAACGCCTGGCAGCGGATTGAGCGCTTCGCCGACCGGCGGCAGCACCTTCCACCACAGCGAATAGAGAAAGATCAGAAGCACGATCGGCGGTGAATTGCGTGCAACCTCCACCCATACGCGGCAGGTGCCCGCCGCCAGGGGATTGCTGCTCAACCGGGTGATGCCGACGACGAGGCCGAGCGCGGATGAAAAGACGATGACGACCGCGGAGACGAAGACCGTATTGGCGAGCCCGGTCGCGATCGCCCAGTAATAGGGGTCCCGCGACTTGTAAGTGAGGATGGCTTCCGAGATGACGATCCTTGACGGCATCGTCAGGAAATCGAAGCCGATCGGGATGCCGCGTGCCCTGAGATTGGCGAAAGTCGTGCTGATGAGCAGGGCAGCGAAAGCGGCAGCCACGGCCACCAGGGCACACTGGATGATGATCGATCTGGTCTTGGCATCGCTCAGCATGTCGACCTCGAGGGTTCGCGGCGTTGGCAGGGAAGGGGAGCGCCGGGCCCGTTCCCCTCCATCATGCGGCTCAATCCCAGGGGAAAGGATAGTTGAGGCCCCCGTCCTTCCACAACGCGTTCAGACCGCGTTCGACCTTTAGCGGGCTGTCCTTGCCGAGATTGCGGTCCCAGATCTCGGCGTAGTTGCCCATTTGCTTGATGACGTTGTAGGCCCACTTATCGTCCAATCCGAGCGGCTTGCCGAAACCGGGTTCCTCGCCGAGCACCCGTTTGACTTCCGGACTGCCCGAGGCAAGCTTTTCATCGATGTTCTGCGAGGTGATGCCGTTGGCCTCGGCCCAGAACAGGGCATTCAATGTCCAGCGCACGACGTCGAAGAGTTGATCGTCGCCGCGGGCGACCGCGACGCCATTGGGTTCGGCGGCTTTGCCGACCTTGATGATGTCGTAGTCGTCGGGGTTCTTGGCCACCGAAGCACGCTGTCCGGCTGCCGCAGTGCCGTCGGTGACGTATGAATCGCAGCGGCCGCCAAAGAAGGCGTCGCGCGCCTGAATGGTCGAGTCGTAATAGACTTTCTCCATCGCGATCCCGAACTCTTCCTCGGTTTCCTCGATCGCTTTCTCGGTCAGGCTGCCACCGCCTTGCAGGCAGACGGTCTTTCCGTCGAGCAGTTTGGGCTGGGTAATATTGTCGGCCTTGCGCACGAGCATGCCGTCCGTGTCGTAGAGATTGATCCAGACGAAGCGGACAACCGTATCGCGACTGTAGGTGATGGTGGATGTGCGCGACAGAACGTCGATCTCTCCGGTCTGCAGCGCAGGAAAACGCTGGCCTGCGTTAAGCGGCACGTAACGGATCTTCTCCTTGTCGCCGAGGATGGCGACCGCGAAAGTGCGGCAGATATCGGAATCGAAGCCGCGATAATACCCCTTCTCGTCGGGCCGGGAGAGACCAGGCACGCCCTGGCTGGCGCCACAGCTGACGTAGCCGCGCTCCTTGATTTTGTTGATGACCGCCTGCGCGTTGGCGTTGCTGCCGCCCGAAGACAGGCTGGCCAGCCCGATCGCCAGACCCGTGAGCCATTTCAGACCTTGATGTTTCATAGTCATTCCCCTTCTCGTTGAGGTTCTAATCATTCAGCGGCCTTGGCGTCGGCTGCTGCGGTTCCGTTGCGCCGGACTTCAGCAAAGAGTTCGAAGGCCTGGGAAAGGTCGGCCAGAAGATCTTCGAGCGCCTCAAGGCCGATCGACAGGCGCCAGACCGGGCCGGGCTTCAGCCAATCGAGGCTGGCGCGCCCTTTGCGCGGATCGCTGACGGCAATCAGCGAATGCACGCCGCCCCAGCTTGCGCCGAGCCTGAACAGCCGCAGGCTGCGCAGAACATCGGATTGCAGTGGCGTCAGTTCCGGCCGCAGCACGAAGGAGAACACGCCCGCCGATCCGGCGAAGTCACGCTTCCAGACCGCGTGGCCGGGATGGCCCGGCTCCGCGGGATGCAAGATCTGCGCGATTTCCTGGCGTTCCGATAGCCAGGCGAGGATCTTCCGCGCGGTGGCGTCGGCATGACGCATGCGCACCGGCATGGTCATCAGGCCACGCTCGCACAGCGCGCAATCCTCCGGCGAGACCCCGTAGCCGAGGAAGCGCGCCGTGTCCTTCAGGCGTCGGAACAGCGCCTCGTCGCGCACTGAGACTGAACCCATCAGGAGATCGCCATGGCCGCCGGCGTGCTTGGAAAGCGCCTGCATGGAGATGTCGACGCCATGGGCGAGCGGCTTGAACAGCAGATGCGATGCCCAGGTGTTGTCGGCCGCGACGAGCGCGCCGGCCTTGTGGGCCGCGGCTGTGATGGCGGGCACATCCTGGACTTCGAAGGTGGCCGAGCCAGGCGATTCTACCCAAACCAGCCGCGTTCTGCCGTCGATCATCGCCGCGATGCTTGCGTCCAGCCTTGCATTGTAGGAAACCGCCTCGATCCCGAGGGGGCCAAGAAAACGCTCGGCCATGTCGCGCGCCGGGCCATAGAGCGTCTCCGGGATCAGAACCCTTTCGCCGCCACGGCAGACAGCCATGGTCGCCAGCGTCATGGCAGCCATGCCCGACGGGACGACGAGAGCCCGCAATCCGCCTTCCAGCACGGCGATGTGATCTTCGAGCTGCCGGCTGGTCGGTGTGCCGTAAAGTCCGTAGCTGAACCCGTCGTACAGGCGCTCGACGCGACGCTCGAACGACTCCAGATCGTCAAAGACAACGGTCGAGGCTCGCTCGACCGGCATCGCCACCGCCTGGAACGGTTCCTCGGAGCGCTTGGGAGGATGGACATGTGAAGTGTCGTCGCGTCGGTTCATGCGCGAAAGTTAGCGGGCTCATCCATTGCTATCTATGACCGCAGCGATAAAGTTAATTCGCTTTTGATATGGGCTGCACTATGAACCTGCGCGACATCGATGTCTTCAACGCGATCATGATCACGCGCGGCGCCGGCGCGGCGGCCGCGCTGCTCGACACCTCGCAGCCGGCCATCAGCCGTTCGCTAGCCAAGCTAGAGGCTGAACTCGGCTTCAGGCTTTTCGACCGCATTCGTGGCAGGCTGGTGCCGACACGCGAAGGGGAGTTGTTCCATGCCGAGGTGAAAGCCAACCTGGTCGGGCTCGACCGGCTGAAGCTGCGGGCGGCCCAGATCAAGGAGGTCGGCACCGGTACCATCCGCGTCGCCTCCCTGTCGGCACTCGGGCATGGGCTGGTGCCGCGCGCCATCGTAGCGTTCTCGCACCGGCATCCGCAGGTGCGAATCAGCTATCAGGTCCGCACCTCCAATATCGTGCGCGACCTGGTCGCCTCTGGCAGTTTCGATATCGGGCTCGCGGCCGACGAGGTCGACACCAGCGGCGTGCTGCACAGCGTCTTCACCACACCGCGCGCCGTCTGCGTGATGCCGAAGAACCACCGGCTGGCACGGAAGGAGATAATCACACCGGCCGATCTCGCCGACGAGGCCTTCCTGGCATTGTCGCCGGAAGATACGGCGCGGCTCGCGATGGACAAGATCCTGGCCGCGCATGGGGTGCGACCGCGCATCCTGATCGAAACGCCCTACGGCCTGACAATCGCCATCCTCGCAGCGAAGGGCATGGGGATCGGCTTGGTCAATCCCTCCGTCATTGCGGACGGCATGATCGGCAGTATTTTGGCCAGGCCATTCGAGCCAGCCGTCAATTTCCGCGCGCTACTCCTGCGCCCGCCGGACGGCATCAATTCGACTTTGATCACCGACTTCATTGGCGAACTCTATGCCGCTCGCAATATGCTATCGAGCGAGGCATAGGGGCGTTGTCACGGCAACCGCGTGTCAGGGATCGCTGCGATAGATGCTGGGGATGAACACTTCGCAGATCAGCTAGAAACGGCATCGGTTCCCACCCGAGATCATCGCCCACGCGGTATGGCTGTATTATCGATTTCCGCTGAGCCTGCGTCATGTCGAAGAAATGCTGCTGGAGCGCGGCATTATCGTTTCCTATGAGACGATCCGTCGGTGGGGAAAGAAGTTCGGGCTGGACTACGCTCGGCGCCTGCGCCGCAAGCAGCCCAGTCGAATGATATCTGGCCCCTCGACGAAGTCGGCATCACGATCGCCGGCAAGAAGCATTGGTTATGGCGGGCCGTCAACCAGGACGGCTATGTGCTCGACGAGATCGTCCGGACCCGGCGCAATACAAGGCCGCCAAGCGCTTGCTGACACGGCTGTTGAAGAAGCAGGGCCAGGTGCCGAAGCGCATGATCACCGACAAGCTCGGCTCCTAGGGAGCAGCGCGGCGTCAGGTCATGCCGGACGTCGAGCACCGGTCGCACAAGGGCTTGAACAACAGAGCGGAGAATTCGCATGTGTCACTGCGAAAACGAGAGCGTATGATGCAAGGCTTTCGATCGCCGGGGAGCTTCCAGCGTTTCCTCTCGACCTTTTCTGCAGTCCGCAATCTCTTCGTCCCGCCCATTCAAAACGCTCCGCCTTTCAGATCCATCTTCACCGCCTGAATGCCATGGCGCAATGGAAAGCTGCTGCCGGCGTGATCGCCTGAAATCATTCCCAAAAGTCACAACCACAGCCCATCTCTGTTTTTGTGACATCACCGCCGACGCAGGTCCGTAGCAGTACTTGTGCAAGAGATCATCGATTCAGGGTAGCGGCATCGGCTTGTCACTGAGTGTGCGCAAGTACGCGATCAGGTTGACCCGTTCGGTCTCGTCCGAGACACCAGGTATCTCCATCTTAACGCCCGGCGTGGTGAGCATGGGCCCGAAGAGAAATCTGTTCAGGTCCTCGTACGTCCACACGCCTTCCCAGCCGAGCAAAGCGTCGGAGTAACGCATTTTGCCATGGATGCCTTATCGCGGCCGACGACGCTCCACAAGTTCGGTCCCGTTTTGTTCCCTCCCAGTGTCCCAGTGGCTCGGCATTTTGACAACGGTCACACGCACGGGTGAAGTAGGTCCGGCCTTTCTCGACGTCGGCAGAAGCCAAACTTCGCTGAGATCGGGGCCGGCGTTGGCAAGACGACGCCGTGCGACATGAGATAGTCGGCAACTTCGCGTTGCCCTTGCGTTTTGCAAGATGGAGTGGCGCCGGGCTCGACTGTGCTCGCTGCTCCGCGAACCGCTTGCAGCCGGCGGCTTTGGCACCGCAGACAGGCCTTACGCTGATCGAAGAAATCGCTGGGTCGCCAGGCGCAGCGCGACATTTGGAGGCTAACGATGAATTTCACGGACAGGCGCCTCTGGTACGGTGTGGCAGCCGTGATCGTGGTGTTGTTTGTGATCGGGTATGCGGCTGGGTGGTTTGGCGGCACAGCGCCACCAGCGCCACAGTAGTAAGCGTACTCTGGTTGCGGTTGCCCCGGTTTCGTGGACAATGCGAAATGAACGCGTTTGTCGTCCAAAGAACTGCAAGCGCCTTAGGCTCCAAAGAGATGCGCTAAACATCTTGGATTCGAACGCGCAGCAGTTTTGCCGAATTCAGGAACACCAGGACGTCTGGCCCAAGTGCAAAATCGCTGCCTGGATAGGACCGATCCAGCCCATCAGCGCTGCGGTAATGCCCAAGACGTGCACAACACCGACACCGACGAAGATATTTTCCTGAATTGTCCGGTAAGCGCGTCGCGCAATCGCGCGGGCGCTGACAATTCTTGCCAGATCATCCTTCATCAATGCAATGTCGGCCGCTTCCAGCGCTGCCTGCGTGCCGCCGCCGCCCATCGCAATGCCGACATCGGCGCGTGCCAACGCCGGCGCGTCGTTGATCCCGTCGCCGACCATGCGCGATGGCCCTGCTTTTGCAGTTCGGCGATGGCGGTGACCTTGTCCTGCGGCATCAGATTGGCACGCACTTCATCCACGCCGAGCTCGTTGGCGATGGTCGGCGCTGTGGCCTCATTGTCACCCGTCACCATCACCATGCGCTTGACCCCGGTTGCACGGAGCTTTGCCAGCGCTTCGCGCGCACCTGGTCGCAATGTGTCGGCAATAAAAATCACGCCCGCGAATTTCCCATCGACCGCGACGTGAACGGCGTCTGTCCGCCCTTTTCGATCGCATCGGAAAGCGGCACGCCGGCCTCGCGCAGCAACGATGCATTCCCGACCAGCACGATGCGTCCGGAGACCGTCGCCTTCACACCGCGCGCCTGCAACTGCTCGTATTGGTCCGGTTCCGGGACATCGATTTTCATCCGGGCGGCATAGTTGACGACCGCTTTCGCCAAGGGGTGAGCCGAACGCCGATCGGCGGCGGCGGCAAGGCTGAGCAGATCAGCTTCCGAAAGCGTGCCGTCCTGCATCTCCACGCCGACAACCTCGGGCTTGTTCGCCGTCAGGGTGCCTGTCTTGTCGAACACCAGGACATCGACCTTGGCCAAAGACTCCAGATAGACGCCCCCCTTGACCAGAATTCCACTGCGTGCGGCTCGCGCAATGGCTGCGATAATCACCAGAGGAGTCGCCAATCCGAGTTCGGCAGGCGATGTGAAAATCAGCAGAGTGACGATCATCCGAACGTCGTGGGTATAAAGATAAACCGCAACGAGGAAGATCAGCACGACCGGGATCAGCCATGACGCGACCTTATCCGCCAGTTTCTGGACGGGTGCCTGTTCCGCTTCGGCATTCTCGACCAGACTGATGATGCGGGCAAAGGTGGTGTCGGCACCAACCTTCTCGGTCTCGATGTCGAGGGCGCCGGATTCGACGATGGTTCCGGCAAAGACATCGGCGCCATCCCTCTTGTCCTTGGGAATGCTCTCTCCAGTGATCGATGCTTCGTTGACCGAAGCCGCTCCACCGACGACGGTGCCATCGACCGGGATCTTCTCGCCGGCCCGCACCAAGACAACGTCGCCCGCGCGCAAATTCTCGATCGGGACGATGCGTTCGCCACCTGCGTCCCGCACAAGCGCGACTTGGGGCACCGAGCCGATCAGGTCTTTGATTGAGGCTCGCGCACGATCCATATTCAGATCGGCGATGAACTCCGCGATCAGAATGATCACCATGAGGACCGCGCCGGCGACGGTCTCGCCTCCGATCAGCGCTACCACCGTAGCGATGGTGACGAATATCTCGGTACCGATCTTGCGCTCTTTTACGACGTCAAAGGCGCCGGTTCTGACGAGCGGATACAAGCCGATGGCAACCGCCCCCCACAAAGCTTGAATGGGGATCAGCTGTTGCCAGTACAGAAAGGCCATCAGGCCGGTAAATATAATGCGAGCGACTTCGGTCCAACGTTCGCGTGTCATCAACACTCGCCAACCCGATGGAACAGCCTTAGGCGCCGGCTCAACGCTTTCGGTGGCTGCTGTCTCGGATTTCATGATTGGCTCGCTATCTGGATTGCGGTCTTGGCTTGAAGCGTGAGCGCATCAGGATCGTGTCCCAGCGAGTGGTGTAGTTGACGGCTTGGTCGCCGCAGCTTCCGGCATGGGCCGGGAATGATCAGCGCGCCACAGCAGGCTGATGAGCGGATCATCGCTCATTTGGCTGATGGTTTCCAGCGTAATGGATCTCGCCCGCTGCACGGCTCATTCATCGTTCTGCTCGAGCAGGATCGCGCCAACCAGACGGACGATGGCGTCATCGTTTGGGAAGATGCCGATGACCTCGGTGCGCCGCTTGATCTCAACGCTGAGGCGCTCGATCGGGTTGGTAACCGGTATGATCATGAGGGTGCCATCTGATCCCCCGCTGGAGATGCGAGATTTTCAGCGTATGGTGTGACCATCCGGGACAGGGGCACCGGGAGCACGCCAAATGCGGACAGGCCGATGTATTCGATGAGCTGCAAGCTCGCGTTAGTAGCTGGCTGCCCCTGCGACCTGCCCGGTTGCGAAGAGCGCGGATCCGTAGGTGTCGCGTCGCCCGCCGGCTCCCGATTGTTCAAGGAGAGAGGGGGCCAATGAGACGTGTAATTGGAATGGACATCCCACCGCACCTTTGCGGAGTGGTTTTCTGGGAAGATGGCCGGCTGCGCCATCACGGACGGGTCGACATGACCCGCTCCGGACTGGAGGGATTTGGCCGCAGCTTGAACAGGACGGACGAGGTCGTTGTCGAGACGACCGGCAACGCCATGGCGGTGGTGCGGGTGCTTTCGCCTTTTGTCGACCGGATGATTGTGCATCACTGTCAGTCACGTTGGATACAGTTGGTTCGCGGGCACTGGCGACCTCGACGAGCCATGGTGGCCTATTCATTGGCCTATGTTCTGAGCCCATCTACCTCCGATGTTTCTTGCCGTCCCGTGGGAGAGTTCCTTCGTGCGAGCAGTTTGTCGATCCGCCGGCCATCCATGTCCACGATCTTGAAGTGCCAGCCGCCATACTCAAAATGTTCCCCAACCTCAGGCAGATGCCCTAGTCGAAACAGGGCAAATCCTGCGATCGTATGGAAATCGCCTTCAGTTGGCCGTGCTCGAAAACCAAGGCGATCGAACGCGTCCTGGGCCGACATCATACCATCCACGAGAAGGGAGCCGTCTTCACGCTCGACGACATCCGGCTCTTCGCCTTCGATGTTGGGCAGGTCGCCGGCGATGGCTTCGAGCAAATCGGTCTGGGTAACAATTCCTTCCAGACTTCCGTACTCGTCGAGGACCATTGCTATGCGGACGGGCGCCTTCCTGAACTGCTCCAGCACTTTGAAAATCGGCGTTGACTCATGAACGACGAGCGGCTCACGGATGATCGCCATCGGATCGAGAACCTGCCCGTCAAGAACCTGGTCGAGCATGTCCTTCTTCAGAACCATGCCGAGCAGTTCATCGATACCGCCCTTGCCAACAAGGAGCTGCTCATGGCGGCAATCGCGGACCGTACGAAGAATCTCGGTTCGGTTATCATTCACGTCGATCCAGTCGATATCCGGCCGAGGCGTCATGATGTCACTGATGCGGCGCTCGCCGATATTGAAGACCCGCTCGACCATCTCCCGCTGCGCCTGCTGCAACAGCCCGCCTTCCTGACTGGCCGAGATCAGAAGCTTCAGCTCGTCTGGCGAGTGCAATGAATCCTCACCGGTTCCCGGGCGCAGGCCGCAGAGTCGCAGAACGAGGTTGCCGAGACCATTCAGCATTAGAATCGCCGGCCTGAGCAGAAAGAGGAACAGACCGAGCGGACGCACGACCCAGAGCGCAGTGTCTTCGCTGCGCTGGAGCGCCAGACTCTTTGGTGCGAGCTCGCCAAGCACGATGTGAAGCGCGGTGATCATGATGAAAGCGATCGCGACGGCGACAGTGTGTGAGCCCGCACTCGCCAACGACCCGAGCAGCCCGATCAAGAGAGGCTCGACGAGATGCGCGAGAGCAGGTTCGCCGATCCAGCCGAGTGCTAGCGATGAAATGGTGATGCCGAGCTGGGTCGCCGCCAGATTGGCATCGAGATTGTCGACGGCCCGCTGGAGCGCTGCCGCGTTCAGCCGCCCAGCCGCAGCGAGTTCGGCAACTCGGCTTCGGCGCACGGCGACCAGGGAAAACTCGGCGGCGACAAAGAAGCCGTTTGCGGCCACGAGTAGGAGAACCAACAAGATTCCAAGAATGTCGCTCAAACTGCCATCGCCTGTCGGCATGATATCCTCTTAATGACGCAATTGGATACTTCTCTGAAACGCAAATGATGGCATTGCGCAATCACTATCAGCATCACGATCGCCAGAAGCATAATCCCCTGATGGCGATGGTAGTGCATCTACTACTAGCGACTGATCACGGTGCGGTCGAATACGTTGAATGCGGCAAAGTGAGCTTGCAGCGCGGGTCATGTACCGACGCGCCCCATTCTTGGCGTGGATGCGCAGATCACATGAAGGCAGACGCCATCACGCAGCCCGTCGATAAAGCTCAAATGATTGGGCTTGAACTGCTGACGGTAACAGGGCTGAAGCCTGGGCGAACGCTATCCGCAGCTCTCCGGCGGACAGCAGCAGCGCGTGGCGCTGGCCCGCGCGCTGGTCTATGAGCCGAACGTGATTCTGCTCGATGAGCCGCTGTCAAATCTGGACGCCAAGTTACGCGAAGAAGCGCGGATCTGGCTGCGCCGCCTCATCACCAATCTCGGGCTATCGGCGCTGTGCGTCACCCATGATCAGGTGGAAGCGATGGCGCTCGCCGACCGCATCCTGCTGCTCAACGGCGGCCAGATCGAACAGGACGGAACACCCAAGCAAATCTACAACAAGCCGAAGAGCCTGTTTGCAGCAGAGTTCATCGGTGCCAGCAATCGCCTTGACGGCGTGGTACCGCCATCAACGGCAACCGTGCGGAAATTGTCGCCAACGGCATCCATCTTGTGGGCAGCGCCCAGCAGGAGCTGACCGTCGGCCCCAAAGTCACCGCACTCGTCCGGCTTGAGCGGGTGACGTGGTCCGGGGAGGACGGCCCTGGACGTATCGCCACGACCTGCGTCGAGAGCCTTTTCCTTGGCGATCGGCATGAAGTCATTTTCGAAACAATGACCTGACCATCCGGAGCTATTCCCGGGACGCCCTTCCGTCCGGCCAATACCATGTCGAGTTCCGGTTCGAGGATCTGATGGTCTTCGCGGCGGAATGAACTTCGGCGTTCACCACCAAGAGGATCATTCTTGCCAACCGGCATGAACATTCTCGAGCGGCTGACCTGCCACGGGCAATTTCCTCCACCTGAGATTAGAGTCCGGCTCGATTGAAGGGCGGACTGATGAAAAGAAAGCGGTTTACGGAAGAGCTGATCATCGCGGTCCTGCGTGAGCATGAGGCGGGGCAAAAGCGGGCGACCTGGCGCGCAAGCATCGGACCTCCGAGGCGGTTAGCCTTACACACGTGTTGAACGCGTGTTCGCTTGCGCATCACCGGGTATCAAAGCAAATATACCCGGAGAGGACTTGGCTGCTTCTGCAGGTGAAAAGTGCTGACTTTCTCAGGGTTCTATCTCGCGTCGTGTCTGCTCGCGCTCATTGCGCTCGTCGCCGTTCTCGAACTCGGGCTGCTTCCGGCACTGCTTTCGGGCCTTCTCGTGTTCAATCTCGTTCATTTCGCCGCACCGATGCTCCATCGAATCGGCGTTTCCAGCAGCGTGACGAAAAGCCTTGCGCTGACCTTGGTGGCATTGATTTTCACGCTCCTGATAGCCGCCGCTATCTTTAGCGGCATGTCGCAATTGACTGGCGGTTCGGAGAACGTCGTGACGCTCCTCAAGAAGATGGCCGAGATCATCGATACCGCGCGCGTCCATCTCCCGACCTGGGCGATGGCCTATTTTCCATCAAACATCGAGGAACTGGAAGTCTTCGCGGCCCGGTGGCTCCGCGAACATGCCGGCCAGCTTCAACTCGTCGGGCGGGATGTCGGCGTCCTTGTGGTCCACATTATCGTCGGCATGGTGATCGGCGGCTTGATCGCGGTGAGCTCGGCGGCGCCATCGCGCGAGCCCGGCCCACTGGCGGTCGCGCTGGCAGATCGTGTCAACATTCTGAGCAAGGCCTTTCGCAACATCGTGTTCTCGCAAATCCGGATTTCGGCGTTGAATACGTTTCTGACGGCGGTCTATCTCGTCGCTGTTCTGCCGTCCTTCGGCATCGATCTGCCATTCATCAGGACAATGATAGCGCTGACTTTCGTCGCCGGCCTTCTGCCGGTCATCGGCAATCTGATCTCCAACACGGTGATCGTGGTTGTCAGCCTTAGCATCTCCTTCCTTGCAGCACTCGGCTCGCTTGCCTTTCTCATCGTCATTCACAAGCTCGAATACTTTGTAAACGCCAAGATCATCGGTTCGCGGATCAATGCGCGTGCCTGGGAGCTACTTCTGGCGATGCTTTTTATGGAAGCCTGGTTTGGTATGCCAGGTCTTGTCGCCGCGCCGATCTATTATGCCTATCTGAAGGCTGAACTGACGATGCGCGGGCTAATCTAGGGTTGGGCAGGTGGCGATTTGACGACGCAAGCAAGGTGGCCAGCACCAGCCGGCCAGCGTTCATCGCTCCTTTGATCCCCACCCTGGTGGAGAAGCCTCCCGAGGGCCGAGGGATGGACACACAAGTTCGACGGCTACCGCGGGTCTTCAATGCGGACCGCGTCGGAGAATAACTGGCGAATGATACTACGGGACGACGGCGCAGCCGCCGACAGTCGGATGGAGGTCGATCTCGTCGCAGCCGCTGGGCCCGCTAAATGGCACTCTTGACTAACGTGCCAGAGGGTCCATTTTTTGACCCTGCGGTGTGCTGATGTCGAAGCCCCTCTTTATCCCGGCGCTCGCTGCTATATGCCTGAGATCGCCGCTGGTGCGTGCCGATAATGTCGATCTGGCGTTGGAAGCTTTTCACGGTATTTGTCTTGCCCATGGACCTGACTTCGAACGAACCGTCCTGCGGCCAGGAGACGCGGATGGACTCCGTTGTCCGGCGACGCAGCACTTGCCCCCGTCGGTGACGTAGGCGCCTTCCAGGGCTGGGAGGCGACCGGTGACGACCTCCCGGCCAAAACCATGATCGCGGTGACAAAAGCCACTTGAATGGCAAGTCCGTGCAAACTTGCTCCATAAAGCTAATTCGATGTCGACCGCGCGGCATTCAAGGAGCGTTTCTTCGCCCGGACGGATGCCGAAACAATCGGCGAGGACAGAAACGGAATGCAAGCTTCCAAACTCTACATATTGACAGTCTGCAATCGCAAGCACTTGTCCATTTGACGTTCCCGAGGTCCGGATCACATCGAACACGGTCATTGCAAGCTCGATCGCCGACGACTAGGGCGGATCAGCTGGTGTTATCAGCACGGGACGCGGGGCTTTTTGCGTTTGCAAGGAACTCGCGATAGGAATGCTCTGAATCGATCAGGAGCAGGAAATTGAGCGATCGGCAAAAGATCATCTGGATGATAGTGCTGGCAATCCTTGCTGGTATCGCGGTGATCATGCTCAAACATTGGCTGAAGGGCGACCTTGGGTAGCTGCCTCCTTAGATGAAGCAACACAGCCCTGATCGATCAAGGTTGGTATGGGCTTTGGCCCGTCCCATTTCGGCCTGCTTGCAATGGCAGGTGTCCTGCCTGATGCGGAATCGACGAGCGAAATGTGAGCGAAGAATGCAACTGACAGGCATGGTATCCGGCGCGGCGCTGTTGCTCGCTTCCACCGCGGCAGCGAACGCCCATCCGCATGTCTTTGCCGAAGCGAAGCTGGACCTGACCGTCGATCCAGACAAGACGGTCAAGTCGCTTCGGCATCTCTGGCGTTTCGACGACCTCTTTTCCAGCACTGTGCTGATGGAATTCGACAAGAATTCCGACCTTGTCCTTGATGCGAAGGAACTCGATGAAGTCGCTCTCACCGTCCATGCGTCGTTGGCCGAGTACAACTACTTTCAGATGGTGACCTTGAACGGCAAGGACGTGACGATGGCGCCACCGCCGAAGTTCAGCGTCAGCTATGAAAACCATCAACTCGTCGTCCAGTTCGAAACGCAGCCGAAGGACCCGTTGGCCCTTGCTGGAAAAGTCAGTATCGGTGTCTACGATCCGACCTTCTACACGGCAATCGATTTTACCGACGACGAAAAGCTTGCGGTGGCCGGTCTGCCGCAAGGCTGCTCACGTTCCGTCGTCCGTCCAGATCCGGACACGGCCATCGCGCAGAACCAGAAGAGCCTGACAGACGCGTTCTTCAGTGACCCGACGGGGACCGATCTCGGCAAGATTTTCGCGACGCGCCTCGAATTGACGTGCGGCTGACCCGGAGCCGGTTCGATGGCCATGTTCCAGACGCTGGTCGAGTTCCAACGCACGATCTACCTGGCGTTGGCCGAGCAGATCAAACTGCTTGCGGCTGGCGGCGGTTGGCTGGCGTTCACGGCCTTTCTGCCCATGGGCATTCTGTTCGGTGCGGCGCATGCGCTGACGCCGGGCCATAGCAAGGCTGTCCTGGCCACCTATCTGGCAGGATCGGACGCCAGCGTCCGGCGTGGGCTTCTGGTGTCGCTGACACTCTCCTTCACGCATGTAACGATTGCCGTGCTGATCGCGGCGCTCTCGTTGCCGTTGGTATCGATTGCCCTGGGCAGTGTTGGCCGCGCCCCACTGCTGGAAGACGTCAGTCGGGGCCTGCTTGGCCTGATCGGCATTTGGATGCTCTGGCGCGCATTGAGCCACGGCCATCACCACAAGCATGAGGGCGAGGCCGTCGGCGTCATGGCCGGCCTGATCCCATGCCCGCTGACGCTTTTCGTGATGACCTTTGCGATATCCAGAGGCGTTCCGGTCGCCGGCATTCTTTTCGCAATCACAATGATGGCCGGCGTGGCGCTGACGCTGTCTTGCGTTGCGGTGCTGTCGATCCTGTTTCGTGAACGTCTGGTGCATTTTTTCGATAGCCGGCCACGCCTGTTCGATGCCATTTCCCGAGCCATTGAGGGCGCTGCCGGCTTGGCGCTTGCCGGCGTAGCCGTTTGGCAAATCTCGTCGGGCTGAAATGCCGTGAACCAGATCGAGCGATGGATCAAGACCCGTTTACCTGAAGGTCAGCCGTGTCTTCGTCGCGGCGCAAAGCTTCGACGCGCATCTGCGCTCGTCGGTGGAACAGACGGATAGGTGACGCCCGACGCTCGAAGTGGCGCCGGGCGACCCTGTATGCGCTAGATCATACGCTTGATGTCGATGTAGTCGCCTTCAGTCTGGATCGTCAGGGTCACGTCGCTGCCACCGCGGTTGCGCCAGAACCAACCATGATTTCCATCGAAGGCGGGTTCAATGGCACCTTCGTCAGCTGGAACGCTGCGACCCTTTTCATAGCTGACGGACTGACCGCCGCCATCGCCGTGCGTCTCGAAGTTCACCACGCCGCCGTCAGCTGTCCAGGAAAAGTTTGCCTTGGCGCCCTGCCGCATCACGAGCTTGACTTCGGCACCCTGGCCTGGCGCCAACGTGAAGGATAGCTCGTCTTGCCTTCCATCTGGCTGGATCGGGGCTTCCGAGGTTGCTTCGGCGGCAGGCGTTATAGCAATGGCCGGAGCCTCGGCAGGAGCGATCTCTCCAACTGTCACATTGTCTTGGGATACGGCCTCCCCAGTTGGCGACGGCTGCAAAGCAGGCCGTTCGGCGGTCAGGGCGACGAGGAGGTTTTCGATTCGGTCCATGCGCGCCATCAACTCGGCCGGAGGGACCATTTGCGTCATCCGCTCGGTTGGTGCCTTCGCGCTGGCCATTTCGTCGGCTGCCGCCTCGGCTGCCAGCTGTGTCTTGATTTCGCCCATTCTGGTGAGGCCGAGCAATCTGCCTGCTCCGGTCGGGTCGATCGCATACTCGGACGGCATGACGACCGTGATGACCAATGCGAAAGCCGTCAGCGCGGCAATGAAGGTGGAGCGCTTCAGCTGCGCTGACGTCGGCAAATCGGCGCGGCTGGGAAGGTCGGTGTTGTACATGATTCGGTTCCTTATGCGGCGACGAACAGGCCGGTGAGCTGATATCCGATCAGCAGGAAACCAGCCGTCATCATGATGACGTTTGCGGTATAGGCGTGGCGCCAGAAACTTCGTGTCCGGCGCCAGTAGCCCATCACGATCAGGATGGCGCCAAGCCAAGAGCTGCCCGATCTCGACGCCGACATTGAAGGCCAAAAGGTTGGCCACCAGGCCGTCCGGCGAGATGTTGTATTCGATGATCTTCGTCGACAGGCCGAAACCATGGAAGAAGCCGAAGACCAGCGTCGTGATCTTGGTGTTCGGCTGGAAGCCGAGCCATCTCTGGAAAGCGCCCATATTGTCGAGCGACTTGTAGACCACGGACAGCCCGATGATGGCGTCGATTATGTAGCTGTTGATGCCGACGTTGAAATAGACGCCAAGCAGCATGGTCGTGGAGTGGCCGAGCGCGAACAGGCTGACATAGATGCCGATATGCTTCATCCGGTAGAGGAAAAAGATTACCCCGAACAGGAACAGGATGTGGTCGTATCCGGTCACCATGTGCTTGGCACCGAGATAGATGAAGGGCAGCACGTTAATGCCCGAGATTTCCTGGATATAGCCCTTGTCGCCCTCGGCCACGGCGTGGGCGAAGGCAGCCCCGCCCAGGAGCGGCAGCGTTAGGAGAGCGATAAGCAGGGGCAGGGCGGGTCGCCGACGCGCGTGGCGCGCGCGTGGCCGGCCCCGGTCGAAGGGTCCTTGCATAGAATTTCCAATCTTCGTCGTTGAGGGTGGCCGCGCGAGCGGCCGCGATCATGCGGCGAGGAATGGTCTCGGCGGTCGCTCGAGCCGGAATGTCGTGTCCGGATCGACGAAAGTCAGCGGATAATTCAGCCAGCCCCGTTCGAGCTGCGGAACGGTCGGTGCGAAGTCGGAGGGCGTACTCGCCGTCTCGTGCGAGTGGTCTGCCGCATTGTGCCCGTGAAAATGTCCAAAGCTCTGCTCGTCCGAAAGGCCATCATCGTGTGCGTGGCCATGATCTTCGATCTATGCGGCGGCTCCGCCGTGACGTTCAACCGCGGTGGCAATCGCGATCGGATCGTGTGAGGTCGAATAGCCGAAAGGACGCAGCACGCCGAACATCATCGCTAAAGCGATGACCAGACAAAAAACCGTGCTGTGGATCCGATTCGGCATGAACGGTGATTATTCTCTAAAATCCTAACGAATGGTTTTTGCTACATCAGAATCGAGGCCTCTTTGAGACTTGCATATCCTTTCCAGGGGGATAGTATCAGGATATGAGGCACCAACCCCACACCCACGAAACCCACCCCGATATCGTCAAGCGCCTGAAAAGGGCCGATGGACATCTCAAGGGCGTCATCGAAATGATCGAAGCGGGCCGGCCCTGCCTCGACCTCGCCCAGCAGCTTCACGCTGTCGAGAAGGCCATCTCGCAGGCCAAGAAGACCCTGATCCAGGATCATCTCAACCATTGCCTTGAAGACGTTGTCGGGCCGTTGGCGCGCGAGCAGCGCCGCTCGATCGACGAGTTCAAGGACATCACCAAGTACCTGTGAGAAGCGCCATGATGGACAAAGTTCGCGATTGGTTTGGGTTTGGCCCGATGACGCATGGCATGGGGGGGCACGGACATGATCACGGTGATGGTGGCCATGGCCACACCCATGGCGTCATAGATCCGACGATCGCCACTACGACGCGCGGCATCTGGGCGATCAAATGGTCATTCGTCGTTCTGGCCATCACGGCAGCGCTTCAGCTCGTGGTCGTGTTCCTCTCCGGCAGCGTGGCGCTGCTGGCCGACACGATCCACAATGTCGGCGACGCGGCCACTGCCATTCCGCTGTGGATCGCGTTCGTACTGGCCCGCCGCAAACCGAGCAAGACGTTCACCTACGGCCTGGGCCGGGTCGAGGATCTGGCCGGGATCGTCATCGTTCTCATCATCCTCTTCAGTGCCATCGTCGCCGGCTACGAGGCGATCGACCGGCTGATCAATCCGCGTCCCATCACGTTTCTTGGCTGGGTCGCCATCGCCGGCCTCATAGGCTTCATCGGCAATGAAGCGGTCGCCGTATTTCGTATCCGCGTCGGGCGAGAGATCAACAGCGCTGCGCTGATCGCGGACGGCTACCATGCCCGCACCGACGGCTTTACCAGCCTGGCGGTTGTCCTGGGCGCTATCGGCGTCTGGCTGGGCTTTCCGCTTGCCGATCCGATCGTCGGGCTGCTGATCACCGTGGCGATCTTCGCCATCGTCTGGCAGTCGTCGAAAGCCGTGTTGACCCGCATGCTCGACGGAGTCGAGCCCGCCATCGTCGATGAAATCCATCATGCCGCCGAACACGTGTCGGGCATCGGGCGCGTTGAAAGCGTGCAGGCACGCTGGATCGGACATCGTCTGCATGCCGACGTGGCCATCAGTGTTCCGGAGATGGCGACGGCCAAGGACGTGCTGGGCGTAACCGAAGCCCTCAAGGAGGAGCTGTTCGCCCACTTGCCGGCGTTGGCGGAAGCCAATGTCCGCCTGGTGAGCCCAGCCGGGCTGGCCGTCACTGGCGCGGAAGCCTCTCATGCTCACCATCATGCGCCGGAGCCCTTCAAAGTCGCCTGCGATCTGGCTGCGGGGACGTTGGAAATCGTCGACACGGCGGCCGGCGAGCGGATGCGGCTGACCATAGAACGGCACACCGATGATTTGACAGCCACGGTGATCATCGACCGACCCAACGGGCCGGAGACGCTTCGCCTCGAACCCGTCGCCGACAACCATCATCGGCTTGAGAGCACCGTCGCCCCTGCCGAACCGCATGAGTTCCAGGCAAGTCTGGTGCTGACCGCGAAAGATCGCGAACAGGTGCTGCCGTTCAAGATGGTCGAACCCGAAGGTCACCATCATTAGATCGACTGGCGGATATCCGGTTCAATGACCGATCTCGCGGCCTATGCTGGTCTGTTCCTGGCGGCCTTGCTCGCCGCTACGATCCTGCCGATGCAATCGGAAGCAGTGCTGGCCGGGCTGCTGCTTGCGGATCACTCGCCCTGGCTGCTCATCGCCGTCGCGAGCGTCGGCAACGTGCTTGGATCGGTAATCAACTGGCTGCTCGGGCGAGGCATCGAGCGCTTTCGGGGCCAACGGTGGTTTCCGATGAACCAAGCGCAACTGGAGCGCGCGCAAGTGTGGTATCGCCGCTACGGAAAGTGGTCGCTCCTGCTGAGTTGGCTGCCGGTTGTCGGTGATCCGCTAACCGTCGTCGCGGGCGTCCTGCGCGAGCCTTTTCGGGTTTTCCTTTTGTTGGTCACTGCCGCCAAGGCCGGCCGTTATCTTGTTCTTGCGGCCGTGACACTGAGCGTCATCTGACGTCGCGAATCTCCAAGCTGAGCTGGTTAGGTCGACGGGTTCAAAGGAACCAGCCGAAGAGCCCCGTCTGATTTAATTTAGGCGGACGGGAAGCCCAGCTCTTTTTGACAGCGACCTTGTTGAGGGCCGCGCGCAGGCCTTTCGCCAGCTTCTGCGTATCGCGCGACCGGTCAACCAAGCTACGCCGCGGCGCTCTAGCCAACATCGACATTGTCAAGACATTCTTGTGGCCGCGCGCCAGGCCTGCACAACGAAGCTGTGCTGGTTCCATATCATCAGCGCTCCACTGACAGCCATGAGCGCGACCACAAGGCCGCGGAATTGTCGTCCACTCAGGCGTTCGAGCCAGCGCTTGGCCAGCAGATTGGCAAGCGCGGCGCCCAAACCCGCGGCTACGCCGTATACGGCCGCCTGACCACCGAGCGCGCCAAGTCCAGTGAATACCGCGATCTTGACGACATCGGTCACAAACGAGTTCACCGATTTCGTGGCGACCAACGTCTCCTTCTCCGAACCGTAGTTCAGATAGAGCGAATTCAGGACGGGTCCCACCGTGCCCATCAGCGCCGACAACAGCGCGACGATCAGGCCGGCCGGGAGGAACCACCAGCGCCGGGCTCGGTAGCTCCGCTCGCGCGCCCCGCCGCGAAATTCCCAGACTGCACCGATCAGATAGATTCCTATGAGTATCTGGAGCCATTCCGCCCGACTGTTGGCGAAGAGCCAGGAGCCCGCAGCGGCACCGGCGATGGCGCCCGGCAGGTACCAACGGACCAAGCTCCAATCTATGTCGTGCCAAAAGGCCAGGGCGCGGATGGGATTGCCGATGAGTTCGGTCAAGGTGATGACCGGCGCAACCGCGGCGCTGCCTGTGATGAAAGTCACGGCCGGGATCAGCAATAGACCTCCGCCTCCGGCCGATAGGGTGTTCAGTGTCCAGGTGAGGAACCCCGCCAATGCCAGGAGGCCTAGTCTAATCCAGTCCATCCGATCAGAACGAAGCGGGCCTTTGATCGTTCCGAACGCATCGATTCGCAAAAGCCAGGCTCGCCTCTTGAGTCTCGTGTGCGATGGAAATAATCACCCATTACCGGGCCAAACGCGGGCGCCCGGAAGACCGGACTCCGGCGCACCGTACCGCCGATAGCTTTGAAAACTGGTTGAAAGCGGACCGCTTAACCAGCCGGAGTTACGGTGAAGTCATCAAAATACACGTGACTGTCGGCCTTCGACCACAAGCCAACACGCCCGCTCACCGGCTCAGGCAGCTGTCCTGGAGGTAGAGCTTGCCGTCGACATAGCCTTCGACCTTGGTGCCGGCGATGCGCACCTTCAGGTCGTGCCATTCATGGGTTGGGGTCGGGGTGTTCTTGACCCAGGTCACCGACGAGCGTTTGCCTTTCTCGAACTTCCACAACACAAGGTTGTTCTCCAGAGGGTTGGCGCGAATCGTGAGATAGTCGCCATTGGGCTTAAGGTTGAACAATATCCCAGCACCCTGGTCGATGCGGCCGCTGATGCCCTCGAAACGGACGGCGATCTCTCCATCGCGGAAATCTGGCGTGCGTTCAAAGACTGCGTAGGGGAAGTATGCATAAGCCTGGAGGCGGTCGAGAAACTCGGCGTACCGCTCCCCATAGAGCGCCCGCGCCTTGTCTGCGAGACCAGCGGAAGTCTGTCCCTCCTTCCATTGGCGCCCATCGACGGCCAACACCTTGTTGTCGCCTTCCATTTCGATCCGCCAAATGCCTACCACGCCGGGCATCGCCTTCGAATCTGTGCCAATTTCCTCGTCCGAAAAATTGACGATGTCCGGCGAGCCCGCCGAAGCGGGCAGCAGCAAGGCCACCAAGCCGACACCTGCCGCGGCAATTGTCTTGAGGCTATGTAAGATGTTCACGGCTGATCTCCTTCTGGCTTGAAGTGTATTTGATGGCCGGTGCGCGGCGGCTCCGCCACCAAGCAACCAGACGAGCAGCGGCAGGCCGCCGAGGAACCAGGGAAGCGCGATCCACGGAGCCGCGACGAGCGGATAGCCGGGATAATCGCCGGCCCCGGTCGCCGGCACGGGCAGAGGTACATTTGCGAGCCCATAAAGGAGCGGCAGTACTCCTCGGTGCCGGTCGATCGACTGACGGCCGACCGGCCGCCATAGCTGTACTCGACTTCGCCATACGACTCATCGCTTGCGCTGCCGACAACACTCTGCTGGTCGCCTGCAAAACGGATGACAATCCGTGGAATGACCCGCTCGAGCTTCGATAGGACGCTTGTTTGCGTATTCCGACGAAGCCGGCCATCGATTCCGATTTGAAGCCGGCCGGTCATTCCGATTTCAATCCGGCCGGTGTTCCGATTTGAAGCCGGCCATTTTTCGG
>NZ_JAMYTB010000028.1:0-53100 GCF_040322275.1 Mesorhizobium sp. M0174 | reverse complement strand
GAGACTGCAGCGGAAAACCTCCCGGTCAGCCTTCTCGATCACCTCATGAACGTGAACACAACGCCCGGCCCAGGGATGCCATGGATAAAGAAACTTGCGTTCCCGGTCCCGTGGGCGTTCTCTCGTCGTGTTGTACAACACCGCGCGGCCGCATTCCCAAATCGCCTGGCAGACACCGGCCGAGTTCGCCACCACCTTCAATCTGCGACGGTCGCTCGCGCTGCGCTATGCCAAAGGCTCCGCGCCAGCGCCCGCCGCTTCACCCGCCCAGCAGGGCACAACCCACGCCGGAAACGAACTCAAAACTGGATAGAAACTGGGGGCAAGGTCAAGGGATACCAGCTTCCATGCCCATGGTTTTGAATCGATGTCGCCAGCCGTGGTTGGGAGCCACGTTCGGATCTGCCACGAAGGTCCGCCCGAACTGACCTGCCACGGGTAATTTCCTCCATCTGAGATTAGAGTCCGGCCTCGATTGAAGGACGGACTCATGAAGAGAAAGCGATTTACGGAAGAGATGGGGTATTCGGTTCAGCTCGCTGAACGCTTGGCCCCTTTTCGGATCATGACGTTTGTCTGATGCTCAGAGCCGACCTGGCAAGAGGAGATCGGCATGAGCGTTTATGCAGGACTGGATACTTCACTCGACGCTGTAGCTATTTGCGTTATCGCCGAGACCGGCGAGATGCTGTGGCAGGGAAAGGTGCTCGGTGACCCGGATGCTGTGACTGCTGCACTTCAGCGATGGCGGGACGATCTAGTTCGCGTTGGCTTGGAAGCCGGTGCGACATCGGAGTGGATCGGCGGACACCTGGTCGACGAGGGCTTCCCTGTCGTGTGTCTCGAGAGTCGACATGTCAAAGCGGCTCTGGGCGCGATGACGGTGAAGACGGACCGGAATGACGCGCAGGGGATTGCACAGATTGTGCGCACAGGTTGGTTCAAGGCAGTTCATCTGAAGTCCGCTGCCGGCCAGAGGCTGCGCACGCTCACCGCCGCGCGCAAGGCTGCCGTCAGGGCGGTCACTGCCAACGAGCAGGTCATCCGAGGCTTGTTGCGTCCCCTGGGGCTAAAGATTGGCGCCGTCACGCGCGTTCGTTTCGAGGCAAGGGTTCGACAGTTGGTCGGAGCGGATCGGCTGTTGCTGGCTATCTTTGAACCGCTCTTGCGGATGCACAGGTGTCTGCGCGAAAACCGGGCGGATCTGCACCGGCTCGTCCTGAGAGCGGTTCGAGTGGATCCCATCTGCCGTCGCCTCATGACCATGCCTGGCATAGGACCGTCACCGCGCTCACCTACAGGGCAACGATCGATGATCCCAAGCGCTTCCGCCGATCCAGATCGGTCGGTGCGTATCTCGGCCTCACACCGCGAAGATACCAGTCTGGAGAAGTCGACAGGGTCGGTCGCATCACCAAAGTGGGTGACAGTGAGACGCGAACGGCCTTGTTCGAGCGTCATCCTGCGCCCGACGACCCGATGGTCGAGCATGAAGGGTTGGGCAATGAAGATTGCCAATCGACAGGGTGCCCGACGTGCGAAGGTCGCCCTGGCCAGACGAATGGCAGTCACCCTTCACCGCATGTGGTTTGACGAACAGGATTTCCGTTGGTCGGCAGCTTAGGCTGAGCTGTCCACGGATAGGGAGCGCTCGATGCAGGGCGCGGTCCGGACGAGTTCGCATGATCTGTCGTTGCCGCTTCCCGAGCACGCCGAAGAGCTTTGAACCGATCGGACCCACGGACACCATCATGCCGGCGGCTGCATGCCGACCGCGAACAGAAGCAAAGAACCTGCATCGAACGTCACGCCTTGACTGGAGGACACCGAATACAGAAGCAGATCATCGCGGTTTTGCGCGAACACGAGGCGGGGGCGAAGGCGGGCGATCTGGCGCAAGCACGGGATCTCGGAGGCGACGCTTTATAATTGGAAGGCCAAATATGGCGCGATGGAGGTGTCGCACGCCAAGCGGCTGAAGGCGCTGGAGGAGGAGAACGCGAAGCTGAAGAAGCTGCTTGCCGACCAGATGCTGGAAGCCTCGGCGCTGCGCGAGCTTCTTTCAAAAATAGGGCCCGTCGCCAAGCGCGAAGCCGTCGCGCATCTGAGGGCCGCCATGGGCCTGTCGGAGCGGCGGGCCTGCTCGATCGTTGCTGCCGACCGCAAGATGATCCGTTACCGGTCCTGCCAGCCGCCTGAGACGGAACTGCGCGGCCGCTTGCGAGACCTTGCCACTGAGCACCGGCGCTTCGGCTATCGGCGGCTGTTCATCCTGCTCAGACGCGAGGGCGAGCCGTCGTGGATCAACCGCATGAGCGGCTCTATCGCGAGGAAGGGCTGACGGTTCGCAAGCGACGGTCACGACGACGCGCGGTTGGCACCCGCGCCCCGGTTCTGGCCGAGGCAAGGCCGAACGCCCGCTGGTCGCTGGATTTTCCACGGCCAGTTCCCCGCGGCAGGCGCTTCCGCGTGCTCAACATCGTCGACCACATGACACGCGAATGCCTGGCGGCGATCGCAGACACCTCGATCTCGGGCCGGGGTGTCGCGCGCGAACTGACGAAACTGGTCGCCCGCCGCGGCAAGCCTGGCATGATCGTCTCCGTCTAGGCACCGAGTTCACCTCGAACGCCACCCTCCCCTGATCGAAGGATCACAAGGTGGATAGCGCGGGATGTTATGGTTGGCTCCTGTGTAACGAACCGTCAGCTTCCGGCCGCACCTTTTGCAGCGGAAAAGGCCGGCAAGCAGAGCGTCGCCATGCTTCGGCGCTCCATGATGGCGACTGGCCGGTACATTGTCGCTGACCATCTTGCGGATCTCCTCCGCCCGTTCCCAACTGACGTAACCTTCGTGTGCATCCGGGATCAGCGCCAACCATTCATCACGCGCCTTGCGGCGAATTCCAGATCGGCCACCGTATCCCGGTACGGAGCGACTCTTACCATAAGCATAAGCGCCGCCGTAGATCGGGTTCGCAATCATCCGGTGTATGGTTGCATAGTTGGGTCTGCGCCAGATGACATCACCGTCCGCGCGCCTGACCGGCAAATCCAACCCGTGTTCGAGGAACCATAGGAGCGCCTGCCGTGCACTGCCAAGTTCGGCGACTTTGTTGAAGGCCAACACAATGGCGTCCAGGATGCGCCGGTCGGGATCTTTCTCGATCCTGTCACCGACCTTCAAAAAGCCGACCGGGACCGTGACGACAAGCTCTCCGCGGCGTGCCTTCTCGTAGCGGGCGGAAAGGGAACGCTGACGTAAGAGATCGAGCTCATACTGGTTGAGGCTGCCCTTCAAACCCAAGAGCAGCCGGTCATTGCCCTGGCGTGGTGCGTAGACCGCTTCCTGGTCGATCAGAACGTATCAACGACGCGGCACATCTCGATGAGCTGCTGCCAATCGCGGCTGTTGCGGGCAAAACGCGATACCTCGCGTGCCGCTACCGCCCCTTGGCAATCCCCGATGGATGCTGTGCCGGGAATGACATCCAGGGATGGTCGGTGCCTTCGCGCCGCTGAAGGAAATTTGTCCCGATCGAGCGACACCGGAGCTAATGGAACTGACGGCGCGACTAGGAAGCATGCTGCCTACCGGCAGGCGGAGAAGGTGCTGGCCGATTTCCTGCCCACTGAACCGACTGAGACGCATGCGACCGTGCGGAAGCGTACCATCAGGATCGGCAAGCGGCTCGACGATCAGGTCATGCAGGAAACTTGGCGCGCGAGGTCCCAAACGGATGACCGATGCCAGCTTGAGATGCAGCTTCCCGGAGATCATCGCAAAGAGTTCGTCATCAGCATTGATACGGTGCACATTCGTAGCGCGGATCAACATTCGGCGCGAAATTTCGAGCTCGTCGTGGCCAGATGCGGCCGCGGGGACGGGGCGAAAGGGGCGGTCGCTATTTCGTTACCGGCAGCACCGACCAGCAGGCAATCCGCGATCGTGCTCTTCACTCTCTCCAGGAAGGATATAGCGGCTTTGGGGATGTGACGGTGATCTCGGACGGCGCCAAATCCTAAAGCGGCTGCCCGCGCCGTGCCCAAAACGACGACCCACATCATCGACTGGTTTCATATTGCCATGAAGATCCAGCCCATGCAGCAGATCGCCGATCACATAGTGCGATCCCGATCCGGCCCCTTTTAAGCGCTTCCAACCGCCGACAGGACATCAGAGCCGTGAAGTGGCGTCTGTGGCATGGGCGGGCCGATCGTGCGATGCGCGACCTGGAGCAACTTCTAGTAAGACTGAAGGAAGGCGAGTTCTCGATCGCACGGCTTCACAGCCTCGGAGCGCAGCTCCTGACCTATGTCCGATCGAACCGCGGCGCGATCGTCTACTATGGAAAGCGCTGCCGGGCTGGGCTTCGCGTCGCCACCACTCTGGCCGAGTCGGCGGTGAACTCAGTCCTCCGGAAACGTATGGTCAAGAAGCAGCAGATGCGGTGGTCGCTTCACGGTGCGCATATGCTCGTGCAGGTCCGGGCGGCGGAGATCAATGGCGAACTTCGCAACCGGCTGCGGGCGGCTTTCCGACAGCCAGAACTGAACGGGCCTCTAATAGCCTACGCGCTTACCGTCTATCTCAGCCGCGCTGTCGATTATGTCCGCGGCCAGGGCATCGATATTCCCGCCGAGTTGCTCTCCGAGGTCGCACCGCTACTTTTGGCTCATATCGCACTCACCGGAGACTATCTCTGGAAGGAAATTGACCGACCCCTCGAACGCTTCACGCCGATCCGCGCTAACCGCTTCAATCCAAACAATTTCGAATTCCCTTAGCGGGTATTATTGTAGAAATACCCACGGAGCCCCGGTTACAGGCAGCCCGCGAACGCGGGCGAAGGGTGGACGCCGTCCGAAACTAACGCCCGATCAGCGCTCCGAAATCATCGGCATGTTAAATGAAGGCCGTCCGGCAGCTGAAATCGCTCGTCTCTTTCGCGTTCATAGGGCCACCGTCGGGCGCATCGGCGCCGAGGTCAAAATAGCCGTTCGCTGAATGTTCTTTCAGTTGGCCGTTTTCGCGTACGCATCTGGCCCATTCGGTAGAAACTCCGGTGGGCGGTGTCCATAGCAGCTGTTCTCGGAGGAACGCCGTTCGGCGCGGCGCTAAAGGCAGGGAGATCCTCGAATGAAGGATTGATCTCTTTGCATATCATTATCTTCATATATGATACGCGAACAGATCATAAAAGTTTTGACTCGCTCGCTGGATGAGATACCTTTGCGTATCATCGCGCATCGGAACAGATCGTATAGGTACATGATGGACTCTGAATCGGAGATTCTGCGCGAAATCGGTGGGCTTTTCAGGCAGGCGAGGGTGGCCGCTGCCATGACGCAGGAGCAGGTCGCTGATTTGGCGGGTATATCCCGTCCCCGCTATCGCGACATCGAAAAGGGAGCCGCAGCGGCGCGTGCGACGACGCTCATGAATATCGCTCGCGCGCTCGGTCTGGAAATGATGCTGGTTCCGCAAGTCATGGTGCCGGCTGTCCAGGCTCTATTGCGTCCGCATCATGATGACGATCGACCCGCCTTTGTTTCTCAACCTGACGATGACGATCATGGCTCCAGTCTTTCGCGCACCTAAGACGATCCCGTCGCTGGACGTGCTCTTGAACGCACTGAAGATCGGCACAATCGTTAGGACGCCGGGTGATTTCCATGCATTCAACTTCGATGAGGCCTACCGCGCGACCAGCGGCTTTCCGGTTTTCAGCCTGTCGTTCCGGGCAGCGACGGGAGGATTGCGGAAAGATCCGAAGCCTCTGGCGGGCGTCTTGCCCGCTTTCTTCGCGAACCTCCTGCCGGAGGAGAAATTGCGCGAGGCGATGGAAAAGCACCACGAAGGCAATGTGCGGCCAGGCAATGATTTCGATCTTTTAGCTGCGCTGGGCGCCGATCTGCCGGGAGCCGTACGGGCGTTGCCCAGTGACAGCGCGATAGCAGTTTCGCAGGATGCTTCAAAGGATAAGCCCAAGGCGCGGTTCTCACTTGCTGGCGTGCAGATGAAGCTGTCGGTCATGAAGAACACTGGAAAAGGCGGCGGCCTGACCTTGCCGATGGACGACGAGCCAGGCCGATACATCGCCAAGTTCCCTTCGACGGCGTTTCCAGGCGTTTCCGAAAATGAATTCGCCAACCTCGCGCTGGCCGCAGCGATCGGCATGGAGGTGCCTGAACGCGAACTTATCGAGAAGTCCGATTTCGAGGATATTCCCGAGGAATTCAACACGCTGGCAGAGGGCAAGGGCCTTCTCGTCAAACGCTTCGATCGCGGCGCCGATGGCGAGAGGATTCACATCGAGGATTTCGCTCAGGTCTTCGGTGTCTATCCCTCGCGCAAATATGCGGGCGCCGCTTATCACGACATAGCCTGGGCCCTTGGCGTGGCCGTCTCACTTACGGCGGCTCTCGAATTCGTCCGCCGCCTGGCGCTGACGGTCATCACTGGCAATGGCGACATGCACCTGAAGAACTGGTCTTTGATTTATCCCGGCAACGGCGACAAGCCGGTGCTTGCACCAATCTACGACGTCCTGTCGACCGTGCCATATATTCCCGCCGACGCCATGGCGCTGTCGCTTGGAGGGGAGCGCTCATTCAAGGCGCTAGCAGCACCGCAATGGAAAGCATTTGCGAACCGTGCAAGGCTTCCGGAGCCGGCAGTCCTGAAGGCAGTGGTCGAGACCGTCGAACTCGTCAACGAGCACTGGTGGCATCTGCCTGAGCGCGAGGTTGTCGCAGCGAAAGTGCTCGAGCGGATCGACGAACATGTGAAGGCGATGACGCCGATACTGAACTCCTGCGCCGATAAGTGAGCCGAGTCCCCTTGGGTTGGTGATATGGCGGAATTATCGCCCGCGGCCCGTATGGATGGCCGTGGATCGAAGGTATGCCAGCGTGGCGCAAGATTCGGCGCAGTGTCCACGAGGACACGCGTGAGCAAGCACGTCAGCTCGCCGACAGAAGAGTTCGCAGCATCCCGCAATTACAAGAGGGTCGAGATGCTGTTCGCCACCTCAACACAACGATGCGGTTCGAACGAATGCGGTGACTGAGGATCGCTATCCGACGTTTTTGTCGCCAATGTCGGGTCCGCTACACGGCTTGTTCCGACGATCCTTTCTTTGGCCTCAAGCTAAATCCCTGAAAAGCAAACATGAAATTATTCTTCGATTCGATCAGCCAAATTGGCACGAGTCTTGAGATCCTTGGGTGCGAGGCGGCGACAGCTGCCCGACCGGCATTCATGTCGCGGCAGCCGCGATGAATGGAACGAAGGAAGGAAAGCTACATGTCAGGTTTGCGTCAGATCGCCTTTTACGGCAAGGGCGGCATCGGCAAGTCCACCACCTCCCAAAATACGCTCGCCGCCCTTGTCGACCTCGGGCAGAGAATCCTCATCGTCGGCTGCGACCCCAAAGCCGACTCCACCCGCCTGATCCTGAACGCGAAGGCGCAGGATACGGTCCTGCACCTCGCGGCAGAGGAAGGTTCGGTGGAAGACCTGGAACTCGCGGACGTGCTCAAGGTCGGCTACAAAGGCATCAAATGCGTGGAGTCGGGCGGCCCTGAGCCGGGTGTCGGCTGCGCCGGCCGCGGCGTGATCACCTCGATCAACTTCCTCGAGGAGAACGGTGCCTACGACGATGTCGACTATGTCTCCTACGACGTGCTCGGGGATGTGGTGTGCGGCGGTTTCGCGATGCCGATCCGCGAGAACAAGGCCCAGGAAATCTATATCGTCATGTCCGGCGAGATGATGGCGCTCTATGCCGCCAACAACATCGCCAAGGGCATCCTGAAATACGCCCATTCGGGCGGCGTGCGGCTCGGCGGCCTGATCTGCAACGAGCGCCAAACTGATCGCGAGCTCGACCTCGCCGAAGCGCTGGCTTCCAGGCTCAATTCCAAGCTCATCCACTTCGTGCCGCGCGACAACATCGTCCAGCACGCCGAGCTCAGGAAGATGTCTGTGATCCAGTATGCGCCGGACTCCAAGCAGGCCGGGGAATACAGGGCGCTGGCCGAGAAGATCCATGCCAATTCGGGCCAGGGCACCATCCCCACCCCTATCACCATGGAGGAGCTCGAGGACATGCTGCTCGACTTCGGCATCATGAAGACCGACGAGCAGATGCTTGCCGAGCTTCAGGTCAAGGAAGCGGCCAAGGCGGCCGTACAGTAACGACCGCTACTGACTGGGGGCGCGGCCTGACCTGGCGCGCCTTTCGAAGAACGGCGCCTCGTCGGTGAGGCGTCACCCTGAACCTTGAAAGGGGTCCCATGAGCCTGGAATACGAGAATGACGGCGCCCTCCATGCGAAGCTTATCGAGGAGGTGCTGTCGCAATATCCTGACAAGGCGGCGAAGCGCCGCAAGAAGCACCTCAGCGTCGCAAAGAGCGGCGACGAGGCTGGCGAGGAAAACGAAGTCCTTTCCGAATGCGAGGTCAAATCGAACATCAAGTCCATCCCCGGGGTGATGACGATTCGCGGCTGCGCCTATGCCGGCTCGAAAGGCGTGGTGTGGGGTCCGGTCAAGGATATGGTCCATATCTCGCACGGCCCGGTCGGCTGCGGGCAATATTCCTGGTCGCAACGCCGCAACTACTACGTCGGCACGACCGGCATCGACACGTTCGTGACGATGCAGTTCACCTCCGATTTCCAGGAGAAGGACATTGTTTTCGGCGGCGACAAGAAGCTGGAACGGATCATCGACGAGATCGAGGAACTGTTTCCGCTGAACAAGGGCATGAGCGTGCAATCCGAATGTCCGATCGGCCTGATTGGCGACGACACCGAAGCGGTGTCCCGCAACAAGGCCAAGGAGCACGAAAAGACGATCGTGCCGGTGCGCTGCGAGGGCTTTCGCGGCGTCTCGCAATCACTCGGCCACCACATCGCCAACGATGCGATCCGCGACTGGGTTTTCGAGAAGAAGGAGGTCGAGTTCGAGACCGGCCCGTACGATGTCAATGTGATCGGCGACTATAATATCGGCGGCGACGCCTGGGCTTCGCGCATCCTGCTCGAGGAGATGGGCCTGCGCGTGGTCGGCAACTGGTCGGGCGACGCTACGCTGGCCGAAATAGAGCGCGCGCCGAAGGCCAAGCTCAATCTCATCCATTGCTACAGGTCGATGAACTACATCTGCCGGCACATGGAGGAAAAGTATGGCATCGACTGGATGGAGTATAATTTCTTCGGCCCCTCCCAAACCGAAGCCTCTCTCCGCAAGATAGCCAAGCATTTCGGGCCGGAAATCGAGGCCAAGGCCGAGGCGGTCATCGCCAAATACCGGCCGTTGGTCGATGCCGTCATTGCCAAGTACCGGCCGCGCCTCGAAGGCAGGACGGTGATGCTCTATGTCGGCGGGCTGCGCCCACGTCACGTCGTCACGGCATATGAGGATCTGGGCATGGTGATCGTCGGCACTGGCTATGAATTTGGCCATAACGACGACTATCAGCGCACCGGCCATTACGTGAAGAAGGGCACGCTGATCTATGACGACGTGACTGGTTACGAGCTGGAGAAGTTCATCGAGGGGATCCGTCCTGATCTCGTTGGTTCCGGCATCAAAGAAAAGTACCCGGTCCAGAAGATGGGCATACCGTTCCGTCAAATGCATTCCTGGGATTATTCCGGCCCGTATCACGGCTACGATGGCTTCGCCATCTTCGCCCGCGACATGGATCTGGCCATCAACAACCCGGTCTGGAACCTCTACGACGCCCCCTGGAAGAAAAAAGCCGAGCCGTCGGCGGCGATCGCAGCCGAATGAAACCCTGGCCTCCCGGAAGCCGGGAGGCCGTTGAACGCCTGCGGTCCTTTATCCGCGGGAGACCTGAAACGTTTCGACGTCCCTGTGCCCCGTATGGCGGGCCAGATGGAAAGAGGTAACCACCCATGCCGCAGTCGGCTGAAAAAGTTCTCGACCACGCTCCCCTGTTCCGCGAGCCGGAATACAGGCAGATGCTCGCCGAGAAGAGGCTGAATTTCGAATGTCCGCACCCGGACCAGGTCGTTACCGACCAACGCGAATTCACCAAGACGTGGGAATACCGCGAAAAGAACCTCGCTCGCGAAGCGCTTGTCGTGAACCCCGCCAAGGCCTGCCAGCCGCTTGGCGCGGTGTTCGCGGCCGCAGGGTTCGAGCGAACCATGTCCTTCGTCCACGGTAGCCAGGGCTGCGTGGCCTATTACCGCTCGCACCTGTCGCGCCATTTCAAGGAGCCTGCTTCGGCAGTTTCCTCCTCGATGACTGAGGACGCGGCAGTGTTCGGTGGTCTGAAGAACATGGTCGACGGGCTCGCCAACACGTACCAACTCTACGACCCGAAGATGATCGCCGTCTCGACCACTTGTATGGCCGAGGTCATTGGCGACGACCTGCACAGCTTCATCGAGAACGCCAAGGACCAAGGCTCGGTTCCGCGCGACTTCGACGTGCCCTTCGCCCACACGCCGGCCTTCGTCGGTAGCCATGTCGACGGCTATGACGTTACGGTCAAGGGCATTTTGGAGCATTTCTGGAAAGGCGAGGAGCGAACGGAAGCCGATGGAAGCATCAACATCATTCCGGGCTTCGACGGCTTCTGTGTCGGCAACAACCGGGAACTCAAGCGCCTGCTCGATCTGATAGGCGTGTCCTATACCTTCATCCAAGACGCCTCTGACCAGTTCGACACGCCGTCGGACGGCGAATACCGCATGTACGACGGCGGCACGAAGATCGAAGACGTGAGGAAGGCACTCAACGCCGAGGCGACACTTTCGCTACAACATTACAACACCCGAAAAACACTGGAGTATTGCGAACAGGTCGGGCAGGCGACGGCCTCGTTCCATTACCCGCTCGGCGTCCAGGCGACCGACGACTTCCTGGTGGAGGTCTCCGCGATTTCCGGCAAGCAAATCCCCGAGTCAATCCGCCTGGAGCGCGGCCGACTTGTTGACGCCATGGCGGACAGCCAATCCTGGCTGCACGGTAAGACATACGCCATCTATGGCGATCCGGACTTTGTCTACGCCATGGCCCGCTTCATCATGGAGACGGGCGGCGAGCCGACCCATTGCCTCGCCACCAACGGCACCTCGGCATGGGAAGCGGAGTTGAAGGAGCTGCTTGCATCATCGCCGTTCGGCAAGGATGCTCAAGTCTGGGCGGGCAAGGACCTCTGGGCGATGCGCTCGCTGCTTTTCACCGAGCCGGTGGACCTGCTGATCGGCAGCTCCTATGGCAAGTATCTGGAGCGCGACACCGGCACGCCGCTGATCCGGCTGGCGTTTCCGATCTTCGACCGCCACCATCACCATCGCTTTGCGCTCATGGGCTACCAAGGCGGGTTGCGTGTACTGACGACGATCCTCGACAAGATCTTCGACAAGCTCGATCGCGAGACAAGCGAGACGGGCGTGACGGACTATTCGTATGACCTCACCCGCTAAGGGTGCCGGCCGGCTCATCGTGAGGCCGGTCGTCTTCCCGAGGGACTTTGGAGACCGACGCAATGTCCTCGCTCAGAGCCAAAATCCAGGATGTCTTCAACGAGCCCGCCTGCGAGCAGAACCGCGGCAAGGATGCCAAGGCGCGCAAAAAGGGCTGTTCGAAGCCACTGACCCCCGGGGCGGCTGCCGGCGGCTGCGCCTTCGACGGCGCCAAGATCGTGCTGCAGCCGATCACCGACGTCGCGCATTTGATCCATGCGCCGCTCGCCTGCGAAGGCAATTCCTGGGACAACCGCGGTGCGGCTTCGTCCGGGCCAACATTGTGGCGCACGAGCTTCACGACCGACCTCACTGAACTCGACGTGGTGATGGGGCAGGGCGAGCGGAAGCTTTTCAAAGCGATCCGCGAGATCAAGGAAGCGTATGGGCCGCCGGCGATCTTCGTCTATCCGACCTGTGTTACGGCGCTGATCGGCGACGACATCAACGCCGTCTGCAAGCGCGCGGCGGAAAAGTTCGGCCTACCGGTGGTGCCGGTCAATGCGCCGGGCTTCGTCGGCTCCAAGAATCTCGGCAACAAGCTTGCCGGCGAGGCGTTGCTCGAGCATGTCATCGGCACGGTGGAGCCCGATGATGCCGGCCCTTACGACATCAACATTCTTGGCGAATTCAACCTCTCCGGCGAGTTCTGGCTCGTGAAACCGCTCCTTGATCGGCTCGGGATCCGGGTGCGCGCCTGCATTCCGGGTGACGCGCGTTACTTCGACATTGCCTGCGCGCACCGCGCCCGGGCGGCTATGATGGTGTGCTCGACCGCGCTCATCAATCTGGCCCGCAAGATGGAGCAGCGCTGGGATATCCCGTTTTTCGAGGGCTCCTTTTACGGCATCACCGACACCTCGGAAGCGCTCCGACAGATTTCTCAGCTGCTCGTGAAGAAGGGTGCCGATCCGGAGATCCTCGGCCGCACCGAGGCATTGATTGAAGAGGAGGAGGCGATTGCGTGGAAGAAGCTCGCGGCCTACCGGCCGAGGCTCGAAGGCAAACGCGTGCTGCTCAACACCGGCGGTGTGAAGTCCTGGTCGGTCGTCCATGCGCTGATGGAGATCGGCATCGAGATCGTCGGCACCTCTGTCAAGAAGTCGACCTTCGAAGACAAGGAGCGCATCAAGCAGATCCTCAAGGACGACAACCACATGTTCCAGCAGATGGCGCCGCGCGAGCTTTACGCCATGCTCTCAGAACACAAGGCCGATATCATGCTGTCGGGCGGGCGCACGCAGTTCATCGCGCTGAAGGCCAAGACACCCTGGCTCGATATCAACCAGGAGCGCCAACATCCTTACGCCGGCTATGACGGCATGGTGGAACTCGTACGCCAGATCGACCTCGCCATTCATAACCCGATTTGGCGCCAGGTGCGGGAGCCGGCACCATGGGATTGCCAGCCTGAGGTGAGGGAGCAATTGCCGCGCACGAAAAGCGAGACAGCGACCTTGCATGCTGTCCAGGAATTCGCCGGCACGACGGCCGACGATCTCGGCGAGTGTTGAGGAAGCGATGGTCCGCATCCTTCCCCAGACCAAAGCGGCGGCGGTCAATCCGCTCAAGTCATCGCAGCCCTTGGGTGCCGCCCTCGCCTTCCTTGGGGTCGACGGCGCGATACCGTTGTTCCACGGCAGTCAAGGCTGCACCAGCTTCGCGCTCGTGCTCTTCGTGCGGCATTTCAAGGAAGCCATCCCCTTGCAGACAACCGCGATGGACGAGGTGGCGACGATCCTCGGCGGGGCAGACCATCTGGAAGAGGCGGTCCTCAACCTCAAGGCCCGCGCAAAGCCAACGCTGATCGGGGTCTGCACGACGGCGCTGGTGGAAACCCGGGGCGAAGACTGCGCAGGAGATATCGCCAATATCAGGCTGAAGCGCACGGAAGAACTCGCGAGTACGGAGGTGGTGCTAGCCAACACACCGGATTTCGACGGCGCGATCGAAGAGGGCTGGGCCAAGGCTGTCACCGCCATGATCGAAAGGATTACGCGTCCCGGCGAGCAGGCGCGGCAGTCGAAGAAGATCGCCATCCTGCCTGGCTGGAACCTCACTGTGGCTGATATCGAGCATTTGCGTGAGATGGTTGAAAGCTTTGGAGTCAAGCCGGTGATTCTGCCGGACATCTCCGGCTCGCTCGACGGTACGGTGCCCGACCGCTGGGTCACGACCACCTATGGCGGCACCAGTGTCGAGGATATCCGTGAGCTTGGCACGGCCGAGCAATGCATCGTCATCGGTGAGCATATGCGCCGCCCGGCCGAGCTGCTGCAGAGGTTGACCGGCGTGCCTTACGTGCTGTTCCGGTCGCTGACTGGATTGAAGGACGCCGACCGGTTCGTCTCGCTGCTGTCCGCAGTTTCGGGCGCGGCGGCGCCGGCTGGGGTGCGCCGTCGCCGGGCGCAGTTGCAGGACGCGTTGCTCGACGGACATTTCCACTTTGGAGGCAAGAAAATTGCGATCGCTGCTGAACCAGACCAACTCTACCAACTCGCGAGCTTCTTCATCGGCATGGGCTCCGAAATCGCAGCGGCGGTCACCACGACCGACATGTCGAAAATTTTGGAGGAAGTACCGGCGCAGTCGGTTCAGATCGGCGATCTCGGCGATTTGGAAGCTCTTGGCGCCGGCGCTGATCTTCTCGTCACCCATTCCCATGGCCGCCAGGCGGCGCAGCGCCTCGGCATTCCGCTCATGCGGGTCGGCTTCCCGATCTTCGACCGGCTCGGCAGCCAGCACAAGCTCACAATCCTCTACCAGGGGACCCGCGACCTGATCTTCGAGGTCGCCAACATTTTTGAAGCTAACCGGCACGCGCCGACGCCCGAGCCGCTTGATCCACTCCGTAAGCGAGAAATGCCAGATGAGCTCCGTTCGTCGCCTCTCGCTCGTCACTGACGAGGTTCACGCACCGAGGCCGGAACGCCAAGCCGGCGCATTGCGCGTGGCGATCGCCACGCAGGACATGAAGAACCTCAACGCCCATTTCGGTTCAGCCAGGCGCTTTGCTGTCTACGACGTGACGCGCGAGGAGTGGAAGCTCGTCGAGGCCGTGGCCTTCGATGACGTTTCGGACGAGAGCGGGAAGCACCCAACTGAGGGCGATGACCGCATCACCCCGAAGGTGGAGGCGCTGAAGGGCTGTCACCTCCTGTTTTGTTTGGCGATCGGCGGACCTTCGGCAGCCAAGATTGTTTCGGCAAAAATTCATCCGATCAAAGTGCCGCAGCCCCAAACCATCCAAGAGGTGCTGTTGCGCACGCAGATGATGCTCAGGACGTGTCCTCCCCCTTGGCTGCGCAAGGTGCTGGCGCAGGCAGGTGTCGCCGAACAGAAACCGTCCTTCGAGGACGAGGACTGAAATGAGGAGTAGGCGAAATGTTTGAAGCCGCTGTTAGCCCTGCCGTCACCGAGGACGAGGCGGCCCTTGCCACCCCGTTCGTCAAATGCCTCGTGCGGCTGATCCGTGCTAATGATTCCCACGGGTCATGGGAAGGCAAACCGGTTGCCGAGCTACTGGGAGACTTCATCATCACCAGGGAACAGCGCCGTGCAATTCCGATCATCGGCGATCCCGATCCGGACGTGCTGTGGAGGCTCGATAAGTTCTACACCGCCGTCGGGCTTGCGATTGAGGAACGCTCCGGCCTGATGGCATCGCCGATGATGGAGATGAGCCACGAGGGCTTCGGGCGCGTGCTCTTCACGGCCGGGCGACTGGTCGTTCTGTCCAAGACCCTGCGCGACGTCCACCGGTTCGGCTTCGAGACGTTTTGGAAGCTCGCGGCGGCCGGCACGAAACTGGTCGGCGATGGCATCGCAGCCATCGAAACCTATCCCGACGTGGCGCGGGCGTGATGAAACGGATTTTCGATCAAGGGGATCATGTCAGGCCTTGAGGACATGCGATGGCCAGCCCTCTCAATCGAGGCGGTCGAGGCCGATGTGGTTCTTGGGGTAGCGCTGATGAAGCCACTGGTCCTGATCTGTTCGCAAGATGCTGAGTTGTATCTGTTCCTCAGCCACATTCTGGGAGTGGACGGCTTCACGAGTGAGCCGGCAGGCGGCGTGAAGGAAGCACTTGCATTGGCCGATGAACGGGAGCTCCAGGCGGTAGTGCTGGACTGCGGGCCGGCAAGCGCGACAGGCTCCACAATCTGCGCCCGGTTCAAGGGGGAGCCCCGGACCGGCGGCCTGCCCGTAATTGCGCTGATCGCGCCCGGCGCCGAGAACCAGCACCTCGATCTCTTGAAGGCTGGTATTGACGAGAGCTTTGTGCGGCCCTTCGCGCCGGCCAAGCTGCTTGACTGTCTACGGATGAAGCTGGCGCTGCCAAAGCCGGGTTCGAACGGGTTTGAAAACGGCGGCTGGATCTCCTGTGGCGACCTTGAGATAAGGCTCGATGCCCACCGGGTTCGGGGCAATGGCCACGAAGTCCACCTTGGGCCGATCGAGTTCAACCTGCTGCGGCTTTTGCTTGAGACTCCCGGCAAGGTCTTCACCAGAGACGAGCTGATCAGCGCGGCCTGGCCGGCCAATATTCATGTCGGTGTACGCACCGTGGATGTCCATATCAGCCGGCTCAGAAGGGCGCTGAAGGCGGCCTCCCCCTCCAGCGTCATTCGTACCGTCAGGTCTGCCGGCTACTCGCTCGAGTGGCCGGACGGGTGAATAGCGAACGGATGTAGTGCCACCCCCCATCTCCGTCGTGCTGAGGGCAAATCTTGCGGCTTCGAAACGCGCCTACAGGTACGACATACTCTAAAAAGAAGCAGTCAGATGGCCTTCAAAAGCGTACTCAGTGTGACGGGAGCCCACCACTCCGATCAGGACGTCAGAACAGCTGCCGGCTTGTGTGCCGAGGTCGGCGCGTACCTTTCCGTACTGATTATGTCGCCTCCGCCGCTCGTTATGTCGCCTCCGCTGATAGGCGATGGCATCCCCGCGTGGCCTACGCAACGCGCACAGGCCATTGCCAGACTGGAAAAACGGTATAGGCAAATCGAGAGATTTTCACAGGACATGGTCAGACTGGAAACAACATCCAGGGAAATTCAGAAGCTGTTGAGGGCCATGTGGCTTTGCTATGACGTCGATACCGACTACCGCGATCAGGCCAGCGTCGGTGACGCGGTGCGACAGCGGGCGCTCTGCAACGACCTGACAATCGTCGGCCCCGCACTTCTCAACGACATCAATCTCGGACCCCTTGTTATCAACGGCAGCCTGTTCGATTCCGGAAAGCCGGTGCTTGTCGTGCCGGAGGGCGCTGAGGCGACTCTGTCGCCACGGCGCGTGCTGGTCGGCTGGGATTCGCGAGTCGAGGCGTCCCGTTCGGTTCGGGAAGCGCTGGATCTGTTAGCCGGTGCTGAGGAAGTTCGTGTCGCACTAGTCGATCCGGAGGCGACCTGCACCGGAAACGGCGCCGAGCCGGGAGCCGACATCGCTGCCTATCTCACTCGGCACGGTGCTCGAGTGTCGGTTGACCGGCTGCCGAGCGCCGGCAAACCGGTGGCCACGGTGCTCGCGCAGCACGCAATCGACACGTCTGCCGACATGATAGTCATGGGCGCTTACGGCAGCCGCCGGCTGCGCGAGCGGCTCTTCGGTGGCGTGACGAGATGGATAGTTGGGAAGCCGCCATTGCCGCTGTTTTTGGCTCGCTGACGGGTTCCGAAGCAGCACCCACGCTGTTCGAAGCTCTACTCACTGGGTCACTATCCTGTGGCCAAGTCGGAGAAAGATCGTGGCAAACGTGCAAGCTTCGCGAAGCTCGAATCTGCAGCGCCGTCGCCGAGACATCCCGGACGTCTCTAACGCGCGCTCGGGGGTTCTCCTCGCCCGAGATGATCCGTAACGCGGAGCCCAAAGGCCGCGCAGAGGTACAGGCGCTCCTCAATCCACTCAAAACCACCGCTTCAGGTCGGCGTCAGGTCGAGAAAGAGAGTCGTTTCAGCGCGGCAGGCCGCGTTCGGACCGTAGCCGCATCGTATTGGCGTTATCACGATTTCCCTCACCACTGGCCGGGAGCTGACCACCGCAACGACCGTGCAGTGGCCAAGGCACCGACCTTCGAGTCGGGACGGTCGGGCTCTTGCCGGCGTCGGCGCGAACGATGGCATCAATCACCTTGTCATCTCTGGGATGGTAGCCCGGGTTAGTGGCGGACAGCCGCATCTCCAGCGTTTCCCGTTGGTCCGGCCCAACCTGCGTGGCGACCGAGCGGTCTTTGGGTTTGCAATTCCGCCAACGCTCACGTCGCACCGCGAGGTCCCGTTGCACCTGAGCACCGGGAACACAGAAGATAAACACAAAGCAGGGATCCCGCAGAGTTCACCGGCCGGCACAGGCCGGCACTCATCCTGGCCTTTTCCGCCATGATCATTATCGTCGATCGGACGATGGCGGTATTGGCGAGCCGCAGCTGGACCGGCTTCGTCGTGAACAACTCCCATGTCGCCAGCCAGGAATTCAATCGCAACGCGCAAGAGGGCAGGGCGCAGGCGGCGCTCGGTCGGGATGGAGCGCCTCCCTGCAATCGTAAATGGCGAAATCCGCTACCGCCTGAAGGGCTGGAACGGCAAGACGCTCAAGCCGGTGGCGTGAAGCGGACGATGGTGACGGGCCTGACGATAGCCAACGCAGTCATGATGTCCATCGGCCTCGTCCCTCGGCCCGAATTGTTGGAGTCGTCCGTGGCTAGGCTTTTCAGGCGACGCGAAGCGCGTGATCCTTGTCCAAAACCTGACAGCGGTAGAAAACATGTCGGCTTCAATACACCGGCCATCTTGGCACATGGAGGTTTTTCAAAGCCAAATCACGCGCTTAGTGCGCACCGAGCGCGCTGGCACGGCCTTTGCTAATTGACCTTTGCTGATTGTGATGTGGCAACACTTAAGTGAAGGCATGACTCCATGCAGATGCGAGAGACGAGAGCCGCTCTCCTTTCCTTGAAACTCTTGTGCCCCTCTCTAAGCGGCGCAACCTGTGGCAACAGCTTTGGAGAGCAGCATGGTATTGCAGATGAAGTCACCGGCTCCTTCAATCAAAGTGGACACCTGGCTGCGTGGCGAGCCCCTGACGAACTTCCAACCCGGCAAAGTCTATATCGTCGAATTTTGGGCAACTTGGTGCGAACTGTGTGCGGCGGAGATGCTCGATCTGATGCGGCTACAGGAGAAATACAGGGACAGCGGACTTGAGGTCGTCGCAGTCGCGGCTAATGAAGACGCTCCAACGGCCGTTGAGGCTCGCACTAAGTTAAAAGCTTGGTTGACCGAAAAGTGCTCGAATCTGAACTATCGGATCGCGTTCGACTACACAGGCGAAATGAACAAGCTTTGGATGAAACCCAGCTTTTCTGTTGGGATTCCGACCTCGTTCGTGGTCAACCGAGACGGCAACATCGCCTTTATCGGTCATCCCAGCCAACTCGATGAGGTTTTGCCGAAAATGCTCAACGACAGCTGGCGCATCAGCGATAAAGCTAAAGCCGCCGATACGGAGCGGATCGCCACAAGCGAGCCCATGGCGCGCGAACAAGCGTTGAAGCAGCCGATCCATGACAGATTCTGGGCTGCGGTGAAGTTAGAAGATTGGAAGACGGCGCTCTGGGCGATCGAAGAGGGCATCGCCTTGATGCCCGACGACATCCATTTCCGCCTGGCTCATGCGCATCTGTTGCTTCACAAAATTCAAGACATGTGGACCGGCTTGCCCGCGATGCGCCAATTGGTTCGCGATGCGATTGACAAAAACTCCGAGGACTGGATGGTGTCGGCGCTAGACCAACTTTTCCATCCGGCCAATGACCATTCGCGCCTTCCCCCTGCTGAGCGCTTCGCAATGGGCAAGGAGCTGTCCGAATACATCCTGGCGCTGAATCCCCCGCGAGGCGACAGCCCTAAGTACCGATCCTATCCCGCAGTCGCCCGGTACTATCACGAGAACGGAAACAATGATCGCGCGATCGAGTTGGTCGAACTGGCACTGACGTCGCTGGACGGTCCGGAGCCTATCCCAGCCGAATTGAAAGAGCAGCATCTGCCGGATTTGCTGCAGGCCCTCGCCAAGTACAGGGGTGCGAAGGCTTGTTGCGGCGCTCTCTTTGCGGCTGCGCAAAACAATTTCCCGAAGGTGCCAAAGCGCGGTCGGCCGAGGAGGAAAGATAAAAAAGGGTAATTGGTCGAAATGGCTTACTGGCCAATTCGTCCATTTCCCTGGCGTGACCGCAGCAGGAGGGTCCATGCAGCACTTGGTCGATCGTTTGCAGCAGGATCGAGGCTCGAATCTTCATGGCCTCCGGCCGCATTGCGGCGGAAGTGATGTTAGACGCGAATTCGCGTGGAAGACTTCGCAGTCGAGGACGTGTTCAAGGGTCGGCCAGAGGGATATCAATTGCGTGCCCGAAGTAGGCATCCCAGAAAACAGACATCGTGCTTCGACGAAGAGGACTGAAATGAGGAGAAGGCGAAATGTCTGATGCCGCGGTCAGCCCGGCTGTCAACGAGGACGAGGCGGCCCTTGCCATGCCTTTTGTCAGATGCCTCGTGCGGCTGATCCGTGCTCAGGATGCCTCTGGGTCACGGGAAGGCAAATCGGACGCCGAACTGCTGGGCGACTTCATCACCAGAAAACAGCGCCGTGCATCCCCATCATTGGCGATCCGATCCGGACGTGCTGTGGAGGCTCGATATGTTCTACACGGCCGTCGGGCTTAGGATCGAGGAGCGCTCCGGCCTGATGACATCGCCAATGAGGAGATGAAACCCAGGGGCGCTTCGGACGATTGTTTCACGGCGAGCGGTTGGTCGCTCTGTCGTGACATCCACCGGTTCGGCTTCGAGACGTTCAGGAAGCTCGCGGAGGCCGGTACGAAACTGGTCGACGATGCGACTGCAGCCATCGAAGCCTATCCCGACGTGGCACGGGCGTGAAGAAACCGATTTCGAGGAAGGATTTATGTCAAAGCTAGATGAGATGGGGAAGAAATTCCGAAAGCTTCAGCTGCGCGCGGCAGTTGCCAAGATGAAATTGCGCGACCTTGCAGAGAATCTCCCGGGAAAATGGACGGAGATAGAGGAAGTTGCCGAGGAAACGTCGGCCGTTTTTGCCGAGTTGGATGGTGCCAAGAGAGAGCTCGCTGCAATGAAGAAGTTACGATGACGAGCACATTCACCACCCGCGACGGCTCCGGATGGGTGCCGGAATATCTCACCGCTATAGACGGCACGACCTGCATCGGCTGCGGCCGCTGTTTCAAAGTCTGCTCGCGCGAGGTCATGCATCTTTACGGCGTCGATGACGCGGGTGAAATTCTGGGCGTCTGCGACGGCGAAGACGACGATTTCGATGGCGAGCTCAATCGCATGATTATGGTCGTCGATCTTGCCGGCCGCTGCATTGGCTGCGGAGCCTGCGCCCGCGTCTGCCCGAAGAACTGCCAGACCCATGTCGCGGCCGACAAGGTCGCTGCATAATGTGGCACACAAACCAGGAGAACGGCGTTGCCCCTGAGAATGTTTTATCGCGTCCTGTGGCTGGTCCTGTGCAGCAACGCTCTGATTGTCTACTTCGCTTCGCATTCCATCCGCACGGTCGTCGTCACAACGCAGGCTTGTTCGCTGCTCCTCCAGGTAGCTTATTTCGCAAGCGTGCTCTTTATGATCTGGCGGTCTAGCTACCCCAGCCGATCTGCGAACGTTCCTTCGCATCATGGAAACCTGACGATTAATCAAGCGGCAGAAAAACGACGCAGCGGATGCGAAGGCGATCGTCGAGGCAGCGCAAAGGCCAACGATGCGCTTCGTCGAAATGAAGACCGAGGAGCAGCTAATGTTTCGCACGCGAGAAGAGCTGGGCAATCACCGCACTGAGTTGGTCAACGCATTACGGTGCGCACCTCTATGAATTCGGCCACATCGCGCCGCAGGGGAATTCGTTGTCTGAGGCGATCTGAACGTTTGGTTGAGGACGAGAACGCCAATTGCCTGATCTGGTCCGCGAGATCTGCCGCGATCTGCTGGACCTGATCTATCAGCTGACTGGCCGGATCGACGCACTGAAGAAGATCGATGCCCTATCGAGGGATAGCTGAGGCATCTCGGCGCTTGCAAACCATGCCCGGCGTTGGCCCCATCGCAGCACTGGTGCATCGAAACTTTCGCGCCGATAGAGACGTTCAAATGCGGCCGTGACTTCGCCGCTTGGCTTCGGCTCGTCCCGTTGCAGAAGTCGACCGGTGGCAAGCAACGACGAGGAAAGCCTCGAACATCGGCTAACGCGATATTCGACGGCTGCTCATCGTCGGCGCGATGGCAGTGGTCCGATGGGCATCCCGGAACGGCGCGCCCGGGGGCTCCTGGCTCGCCCGCATGATGGCGAAGAAGCCGCGCATGCTTGTGGCCATTGCGTTGGCGTACAAGATGGCGCGTGGCATCTTGCCATGCTGACGAAGAGGATTACCGGAATCCGGCAACGGTGCCTGCATGAGCATTCAGCAGCTGACCTGAAGCCGGTCCGTCGGGAATCTTAGGAAGGCCTGAACCGCATGGGCAAATGATCGATAAGACCGCGTGACGCACCGAGCCTCACGCTCGCTTCTTGCAAAACGGCTGGCATCCACACAAGCGTCATATATCGGCCCGCTGCACTGCCCATTCATCGTTCTGTTCGTGCAGGATTGCCCGACGAGGCGTACGGTCGCATCGTCACCCCCGGTGCTCCGCTTAATCTCGCCGTTGAGGCGCTCGATCTCATCCGTAACCGGTATGAAGGTTCTCGGTGCCGATATCCGGCTGCGGTTTCCAGGATCGCGGCGTATGGTGGGACCCGGGACGGAGGCACCGGGAGCACGAAGGTGCGGGCAGGCCGATCCACACGATGAGCCGAGAGCTCGTGTTAGTAGCTGGCCGCCTCTGCGACTCGCCCGGTTGCACCGTGAGCGCGAATCCTTAGTTGTCGTGTCGCCGCCGCTCCCGTCGTTTCGCTCTGACAGGAGCGCATATGCGACGCGTGATTGGAATGGACATCCACCGAACCTTCGGGGAGGTGGTTTTCTGGGAAGCAGGCTTCGACATGGAGGGCGGTCGACATGACCCAAACGGCGCTGGAGGGCTTTTGTAAGAGCCTTCTGGCGACCGACGAGGTGGTAATCAAGGCGACCGGCAACTGCATGGCGGTGTCACGGGTGCTGTCGCCCTTCGTGAAGCGGGTGGTCATTGCCAACCCACTTCAGGTGAAGGCGATCGCCGATGCCGTGTGAAGACGGGCACGCTGGCAAGCTTGCAAGCGGCGGGCTATCTGCCGGATCTGGACGCCAGATGCCGCCACCGAGCGAATGCGCAGGCTGGTCGCGCGGCGCTATCAGGTCGTGCGACATGGGACCCGGATCAAGATGAGGTGCATGCGATCCTGCATGCGCACCTGATCCCGAAGTGTCCGCACGCCGATCTGTTCAACGTCCGCGGGCGCGCCTGGCTGGCGCGCCCGCCAGTGCCCGACGATGAGCGGTTCGCGATCGAGCGGCATGTGCGCGAACTCGATTGGCTTGCCGAGGACCTGGCGACCCTCGACGGGGATTGCCGAGACCACGCTGGACGATCCAGCGATCAGGCGTCTGCTCACCATCACCGGCGTCAACCTGGCCGTGGCAGGTCCTAGTGGGCAATCTCATCGGGACCCAAAGAGCGCTGAACCCGCGGGCTAAATCAATTCAGCGTGCCGCATCGCCGGTCTCAGAAGCTATACGAACGACCGCCGCCAGATAATCGGTAAAAGCCCTTAGTCTTGTGTCGCCTTGTTCAGAGCGGTAGCCGTTGGTTTCAAGTCTGTAGAGCAGTTCCTTCGCACAGACGTGGGCACCCTCAGAGCGGGATACTCTCACCGCTGCTCTCCAACATCGCGGTCAGCGCGATTGAAGAGCAGTATGAACGATGCGTGTATCAGCGCACCAAGGCCCATCCCGAACGCAAGTGTGACGGGAGGACCGCGGCAGGCAGAGCGGTGCTCAGGTGATTCTAGACGTATCCGCAAGTGTTGGCCCTGGGCGACGCATCTATTCGCCGACGCGTCTATGACAGGCTGAAGCTCATGGACAAAACGGCCCATCTTGACTTCGTGGTCGAGATCAACCGTCGATCCGACGACCAGAAGGGCTTCTAGATCTTGCCCCGCCGCCGGGTCTCGAGCGGACCTTCGGCTGGCTGACAAGATGGCGCCGCCTATGCGAGACTACGAGCAGCGCATCGATGTCTCGCAAGCCATGATCCTTGTGCCATGCGCGGTATCTCGTCCGTCGAAGCGCTCATCCGTGCATTTCAAAACGGAGCCTCTGAGGCTCCGTGCTTATGAGTCTGCGGATTAAGTAGAATCCATAATATGTTTAAAACCAATATGTTACGGAATTCTGCAACTCTAAGAACTTGAATTTTATTGACGAGTAATTAACAAATTTAACAGCTTTTTCACTTGAATTGCAGCGCGTGTTATTCAACTGATTACGGCAGCCGAACTCCGGGCAGGATCGAGCGGGATGCGACGGGCGTTGGCGGCATGCATGCGCGCTATGAGGCAGCTCTCAGCGCGCCGAAGAACGGTTTCCCAACAGGAGATTGAAATGGACTATGTGCAATACTTCGCCAACCGAATCGAGCAACTCAAAGCCTGCGGCGACTATCGTGAATTTGCCGATCTGGAGCGTCAGTCTGGCAACTTCCCTAAGGCCTGGCTCAATGGGCCTGACGGACGAAAAGAGATAACCATTTGGTGCACTAACGATTATCTCGGCATGGGCCAGCACCCCAAAGTGCTGTCGGCAATGAAGAGCGCCATCGATGCCAATGGCGCAGGATCGGGTGGATCCCGCAACATTAGTGGCACCAACCATTATCATGTCTTGCTGGAGCGGGAGCTTGCTGATCTTCACAAGAAGGAAGCAGGATTAATTTTTGTTTCCGGCTTCAGCTCGAACGAGTCATCATTGAGTACATTAGCATCATTGATGCCGAACACAGTTATATTTTCCGACGCGCACAACCATGCTTCGATTATCAGTGGATGCCGCAACAGCCGGGCGGAAAAGCGCGTTTTCCGACATAACGATGTTGCGCATTTGCGGGAAATTTTTGGCAGTGTAGATCCTGCAAGACCTAAGATTGTTGTTTTCGAATCAGTATATTCAATGGACGGGGACATTTCGCCGATCAAAGATATCTGTGACGTGGCGGACGAATTTGGCGCAATGACGTTTCTGGATGAAGTTCATGCATCGGGAATGTACGGTCCGAAAGGCGCCGGCATTGCTGCGGAACATGGCATCATGAATCGCCCAACCATCATCGAAGGGACTCTGGGTAAAGCGTTCGGCTCGATGGGCGGTTATGTGACCGGACCGGCTTCCATTGTTGACACCATACGAAGCTTCTCGACCGGTTTTATTTTCACCACGGCGCTTGCGCCGGCGGTGGCGGCGGGTGCGCTGGCTGCGCTCCGCCATCTGCGCGGTTCAGATTCAGAACGAAATGCTCTGCGCCGGAAAACGAAGCTTTTAATCGGACTGCTGAATGAGGCGGGCATTCCGGTCATGCCGACTGAAAGCCACATCATTCCTGTGCTGATCGGTGATTCATCCCGTTGCAAGGAAGCGTCCCGTCAGCTTTTGGATCAGCATGGGATATACGTTCAACCAATTCTGGCGCCGAGTGTTCTAGCGGGATCCGAGCGGTTCAGGGTGACGGTTACGCCCGACCATAGCACGAAAGATATCCATAAGTTCGTCGATGCGCTCACGCAGGTTCTGCTGACGGACAATCTTGGCAAGGTTGCCTGAGGCATGATGCAGGGGATAAATAGGGGGGCGCAGCCTCAACCTGATTGTGCCAGCTGGGCAGACCCAGGTGGTTGAGCACACTTTGACGCAGTTGGTCGTTATCTTCGTAGTGGAGATGCTATACGCCTGCGCCAGGAACGATATCGAACTACGAAGCCAAAGCATCCTTCGACCAACAGGTCGAGTGCATGAACCGCACGGTCAAGGACGCAACGGTCAAGATTCGAACGTCGCCATTTGCGATCGCTTCATGGATCAGCGGAACGGCCGAGCCGCCAGCGCCTGCGTGGTGAATTGGATGCCGTAGCACATCGGGAAAGTTGCACTGCCGCTGGCTGACGGCGCGCGGAGCCCTGCGCCACCAGCTCTGAGCGATCGCTGGATAACGTTGGCCCCAGTAGCCAGCGTCGAAGGTATCGAGCGCGGCCAGGGCGGCTTCGGCGTCCCGCCCGCCGCGCCGGCACGACAGGCTTGCGGTCCTTCCAAGACACGAACTCCAATGAAGGCGGATCAGGTGCACAATGCAGGTCTGCACGACCGTTTGCGGGAATACGGCGTTGATCGCTTCTGGAAAGCCCTTCAGGCTGTCGACAACGGCGATCAGGATGTCGGCGACACCTCGGTTCTTCAGCTCATTCATCACGCGCAGCCAGAATTTGGCGCCTTCGGTCTGCTCGATCCAGATCCCGTCGGGGAGGATGCCGAGCGAGATAGATCGCATTGTTGCGCACGAAGCCCTCGTCGCGAATTTTGACCCGGATGGCGTCGAAGAAGACCAAGGGAAAGCAGGCGTCCAACGGCCTGTTCTGCCATTCGGCGACCTCCTCGAGCACGGCGTCGGTGACGGCCGAGATCAGGTCCGGCGAAACGTCGATGCCGTAGAGTTCCTGCAGGTGGGCGCGGATCTCGCGCACGCTCATGCCGCGCGCATACATGGATACGATCTTGGCGTCGAAATCGGGAAAGCGGCGCTGATACTTTGCGACCAACTTCGAGTCGAAGGAGCTGGCCGGTCACGCGGGATCGAAAGTTCGAGCTTCGATGTCCCCGTCAGAACCGTCTTCTTCGAATGCCCGTTGCGCCGGTTCGCCAGTCCTGTGGCTTGCTCCTCGTCAAGATGATCGTCCAACTCGGCGTTCAGTACGCGCTCCGACAGCGCCTTCTTCAGATCGTCGAGCAAACCGTCCTTGGCAAACAGCTTGCCCGCGACGGCAAGCGGGACGCTTCCATTGTGACCGGACCTATTACTGCGCCAGCGTTCCTTGCCACGATCGATCAGCCGGACCGGTTTCGGCGCTCGAGGGATGTTGGCGCACGTCTGGTCTGACCCCGGCGCGCTATCATCCGTCCCACGAGAATTCGGCGTAGCCGAGCCGTCTCACGCGCCGTAGCGGACATTAAGGAAGCCCTTTGAGGGCGCCGAAGCCGATCGCGCCGTCGCCGCGCCTTTGAACGTAAGGTGCGTATCGTCGAAATGGATGTCTGGGACAACGATTTCCTCGATCTCGTCGAAGAGGCGAACGCCTCTTCAATGCGTTTGCAAATACGCTGACTGACAGCATAGCCGCTGTGCCGGGTGGTGCGCCTGTAAATCACCGAACTACGGCCGCTGGTGATCTGAGCCAATGCAGCGAAACTGAAACACTGCGTCTTCCATTCCGTCGTCGACCTGCAGGCGGTCATGAGTGAGCACAATCACGATCCGCGGCCATTCGTCTGGAAAACCGACCCCGATGAGATCGTTGCAGCAGCATCAAGCGCTGGCGACTAGAACAGACGGCTGGCGGGGGGCACGCGATCAGTGCGGCTGATTCGCCTACGAGGCCGGTCGAGACTGGTTCTGGCTAGCGCGACGGCTGACGCGGGCGGCATCGAAACCTAAGCTGGTTGGCCGGCGAGAGGCGCCATTGCTCGACCCCGGAAAGCGAGCTTGCACACGACGACACACGGGATCGAGCGGTGAGCGCGGCGGTCGCGTCGATAGACGCGGCTATTCAACGGGATGGAGCTACTTGTCCATCCACGTCTTCAGACCGACCCTGACAACAAGATTTGCGTATGGAGAACATTCTGTAGGTTCGGCTCACTTGAGGGTAGGTGCCGGACGCGAGAAGCACGCATACGAGATCGTTTGCGTCGATAATTTCTTCGAGAAGATCGTCCCGCGCACCGCCGGCGAAGCCTAGGAGGATGCAGCCCGACGCTGTGAGGAATTCAGGGCCTTCCGATAGGAATCGGCTGAGTAATCTATAACCCGGATCGATGGCGCCTCGTTCGAGATTGTCCTTGTACTCGTAATTGTCCGGCGCAAAAGTCGACGGATAATTCCAAAAAATATAATCGAATTCTCGATCGGGGGGAATATCGCTAAAAATGTCGCTTTCGATGACCTCGATATTCTGGATGCCGTTTCTTGCAGCATTCTCTAGCGTATTCGTCACCGCCTTCGGATCGATATCACAAGCAAGCAAGGATAGCGCACCGATTTTCGCGAGGTACAGTCCTGGGAGGCCGAAGCCGCAGCCGATCTCCAGGATGCTTTTCCCGACGACAGGAGGAAAATTCTCAGTAAGCCAACGCCAAGCCTGGAATTCTTGTGGTGAAAAGACCCCTCGGTTTACAGTCAACTCCAGTCCAAACTCTCGGATATACGCCGGAAAAGAGCGCTGTTGACTGTGTTTTAGTCTCGTCTTGATCTGGTCAATTTCCGTCATATCTCTGCTCCCTGACAATAGACGTCATAAATTTTGCGAGCGGTTGACGACGACGTGAGTCGGCGTCGAAGAAACATCCGTCATGCCATGCTTTCCTTAGGGCAGTCTGATGGAATAAAAATGCTAGGTCAACAATCACACCGAGAATGTTTTGTGATACTACTTTCATATAGCTAGCATCTTTTGCGCATAAATACTTATTGAACAGGCATAGCTATCCGGCTGTTGAAAAGTGGTTCGCAGCGAGGCGGCTTGGCCGGGAGATGCGTCATGAGCCCGTTGCAGGCTGCGCTCGACGAGTATCTGGCCATGCGTAGCGCCCTCGGGCACGAGCTCCGTCTGGCCGGACACCTGTTGCAGCAGCGCGCAGCCCGCCGAGTGGGCGCGCCGCTTGGGGATCGCGCGTCGTTTTGCAGAGTACTGCGCCGCGCTGGACCCACGCAACACCGTGCCGTCTCGGGGGCTGCTTCCCGATCGGTATCAACGTCGCCGCCTTACATTTGTCGCGACGAGAAGATCGCTAGCTTACTCGAGGCGGCGCGGCGACTGCCCTCTGTAACCGGGTTACGGCCTCACACCTATTCCACGCTTTTCGGCTTATATGCCGGTTACCGGCATGTCGTGCAGCGAACCGCTGAAGCTCGATCGCGATGACGTGGACTTGGCGAAGGCGTGCTGACCGTCCGCGGCACGAAGTTCGGCAAGTCGCGCTACGTGCCGCTGCACGCCTCCGCTGGATGTGCTCTGCAAGATTACGCAACACGCCGAGATGATTTGTGCTGCAACCCCGACAGTTCAAGCTCTTTTGTTTCCGAGACCGGCGCCCGCCTGACCCATGGAGCGTCCGATGGACCTTCGTCAAACTGTCTCACCAGATCGGTTTGCGCGGCGCCGGCGACCGCCGGGGGTCACGGCTGCATGATCTTCGTCATCGCATGGCCGTAAATACCCTCCCGTTGCAACTCACTCATCCACAGTCCATCTTTACCAAATCGCGACCACCTGACTCTTCATCCTGATCATCGCGCTTCCCACTCAAATTATCGCGCCATATCTCAGGCCTCACGGTAATCTGAAGTCACGTCGGCGTGGCCGGCCGGCCAGATCGACCCTAGGAGTTGACCCGGCCGCCGCAGATCGCAGTCGACGTGCCGGCATCTCAGGAAAAGGCACTGACCAAGGCCAGGCGCCGGATCAGGGAATTGGAGCAGAAAGTCGGCCAACAGCAGCTCAATCTCGATTTTTTCGAGAAGCCCTGCTGCACTTCGAGGAAGATCATCGTCGGAGCAGCGCTCCTGGCAAAACGGGATCTTCAAAGTCATCGAGATGACGACCGACCTTGTCGCAAAGCGAAATCAACATCGACAGAATGTGCTGGCTCGCTGGTGTTAGCCGCGCGAGTTATTAGTCGGCCGTGAACAATGGGAGGGATCAGGTTTTGAGTTCTTTCGGCTGATTTTGAGAGGCGGCGAGGAGAAGCCACAAAAGAGCCTTCAGCCACCTGAGCAGGAGGGAGAAGTTATAGCCGGCTGCGGCCAGGATGGCGTTGATCGCATCGGCTTGGGTGTGAGCAAGGTAATTGCAGCCACCCTGAACTGTGGCACTCCGGTGCGTTGTGGCCCCGATAGCCGGCGTCGGCGCGCGGCTGATCTCGTTGCCAATGGTCTTTTCCGTCAGGGATCATCGCTGCGAGCGTGTGGCCGTCATAGGGGTTGCCGGCAGCGCTTTTGCATGCAGGGCAAACTGCCACCGTTTGAGCGCTTCAGCGTGGTGGCCACCGACACCTTCACCCCGAATTCGTACGGCACATGCGCCTTGCCCTTGCCGATGCATTCCACCTCGTGCGCATGCAGGCTGTAGATTTTGCGGCCGCGCTGGCGCTGACGCTGCTCGAGAACGGTGGAGGACTGGTAGAGCGACCCTTTGAAGAGCGCGTCCAGTTCCGCATCGCCGGCGATCTGGCGGGAGATGTCGCGGACGGTCCGGCCGAGATAGGTCTTGAGCCTGCGCAGCGCCTTGTTGGCCCGCTTGAACTGCTTGGCGTGCGCATAGCGCTGGTGCTTGATCAGCGCCAGCTTGCCGACCCGCACATAGGTCTGGCGCAGGTCGAGCCGCGTCTTCTTCGCCAGCCGCACCAGCCGTTCGCGGGCCCGGTGGATGAGCTTGGCGTCGGTCGGGAACAGCACGTTCTTCGGCTGCACGGTCGTGTCCACGATCACTTGGCGCGTGTCGGTCGGCTTCATCGCCCCCGTCTTGACCGAAATGCTGAGGTTTTCCTGCAAAAGCGCGACGATCCTCCTCGCCCATGCGGCTGCGCCAGTGCGTCATGGACGAGCGGTCGAAGGGCAGTGCGTGGCGGAAGAACTCCTCGCCCCACAGATACTGGAAGTAGGATTTTCCACCCAGCGCTCGCACAGCACCTCGTCTGACAGGTTGAAGGTGTGCTTGAGGATGGCGAGCCCCGCCATCAGCCGGGTCGGCAGCGGCGGCATGCCGGGACCGTCCGAATAGACCCCACCGAAACGCGCCTCCAGCACCGGCCAGTCGATCGCCTGCGCCAGGCGCACCAGCTCGTGCTTCATGTTGATGATCTGATCGAGCCTGGTCTCGCGCTTCTCGCGTGGCCTGGACACTGCCGTTCCCCTCGAATTCGCCCGCCGACCGAGTGAATCACGCTCCGCAGCACAAAGGGAAAATCGAATTGCAAGAAACAGTGCCCGCAAATCCTGCAACTCAAAAGCCGACCTCCGCCCTAATCAGCATGCCAGATCAATGGTTTGCGGATAGTTCACCTTCGACTTATTACCGTCACTGGCTAGATTCGGCCCCTCGTCGGGCCGAAACAGGTTTGCGCGATCTTATTCAAAGGATGGCTCTCGGGCACGCGCACTACGGCTATCGCCGGATCGCAGCGATGTTGCGGCGGGAGGATGGCAAGTCAACCATACATGCATTCTACGGGTCATGCGTGAAGACAATCTGCTGTGCCTGTGCGCAAGGCCCTTTGTTCCTGTGACGACGAACTCCAGGCATAGTTGGCAAGTCGTGCCGAACCTTGCCAGGGGAATGATCCTCAATGGCGTCAATCAGCTATGGATTGCCGACATCACGTTCCTGCATCTGGCTGAGGAGTTTGCTTTCCTTGCCGTTGTGCTTGACGTTTAGCCGCAAGGTGGTCGGATGGGCGTTGGATACGCATCTCAGAGCAACGCTTGTCATCGAGGCTCTCGAGATGGCCATCACTGATCGCCAGCCCGAACCCGGGAGCCTTGCGCATCTCTCCGACCGCGGAGCTTAACATGCCTGCGGGGTCTACTCCGAACTTCTGCATCTTCACGGTTTCCAGGCGAGCATGAGCTGTGTTGGCAATCCTTACGATAACGCGAAGGCGGAGAGCTTCATGAAAACCCTGAAGCAGGAAGAGGTGCAAGGTCTCGCCTATAAGGATGCAGATGATGCCCGCAAGCGCATCGGCGCTTTCATCGACACCCTTTACAACACGCAGCGCCGGCATTCGGCGCTCGACTATCTCACCCGGAAGAATACGAACAGAAGCATTCACGCAGACGAGAGATGGAAAAGGCCGCATAGCCTTAACACGGGAAACTGTCCGCGATTTTCTGTGTCTCAGTCTTGGGGTGCACTCCAATGCCGTCCGCGATTTAGCGGAACGACTGTCCCGTTTTGCGAAATTCGCGTATTTCGCCGATCCGCATTGGGATCAAGTGTCCAAGAATAGTCTGATGAAATCAGCCGTCTGCGGCAATTGCGTGGTCCCGTTCATTGAAGTATCGCAAGAAGGTAGCCCCTCCGCGAACAATGTCGCGTTCAATTGCTTTGCGGGCTGCCCTTTTATTTCTAGAACGAAACGCATCCAAGAGACAATCGTGCTCCTCTCCCCCAACATACTCGTCATGGGATTGCTCATAGTAAACATTCAACATCGGGCCCATGGATACCCAAAGGCTCTCGATCTGAGCGATAATCATATCCAGTTGACACAATCTATAAACACCAAAGTGAAACTCTCGATTGATGACGCGTGTTTGTTCCACGTCTCCCGACGTCTCACTTAGCACGAACTTGCGATGTACTTTTTCCAGGCCTGCGATGTCAGCGTCAGTGACGTGCTCGGCCGCCAATTCGGCAGCCAAACCCTCCAGCGCAATTCGCATTAGTCGAACTTGCCAGTAACGCGACCGCGTCAATTCAGGAACGGCCACAAAACGGCCAGAGCGTACCTCAAACGCCTGCTCACTAACCAGTCTGAGGCACGCTTCGCGCACAGGAGTTATGCTCGTTCCAAACTGTTGAGCAAGGTCTTGCATGAGCAATCTTTGGCCTGGTCGAAAATTGCCCGCAATTAGCGCCTCTCTTAGCGCGAGATATGTTCTGGACGAAAGACTGCCAAGTTCAACCAGCTGCATATGCCACTCGCCACCTCAAAATCTTCTCATTGTCGTTCTTCAGTAGACAAAACTCGTCGTGTATATTGGGAGTAATAGCCCATGAGCGGTTGCGGAACCGTAACCTCGGATATCGTCCCACGTCGTCGTGAACGCATCCGGACTCCAGGCGACAGCGGGTAGAGCACGGCTTCGGATTTTGGCCAATAGGTAGGTGGCGTCCCAAAAGAAAGACAGGTCGGCTGGGAAGACGCACGAGAAGGGATTGGTGACCTCTTGTACGATCAGGTGTCGGGACGATCAGCAACTTGCCGTCGCTCGCCATCCAATTCGATCCTGTTAATCGGATGGTCGAAGTCCTTGCGCACATAAATGTCTCGTTGGTAGGGTGGCCAGCGTGCGAAAGCCAGTTCGCCACGTTGCATCAACCCGCGGCATGATCGAAATGAAAATGTGACTGGACCACATGCGAAATTTGGTCGCGATTCTTACCGATGGTAGCAAGGCGTGAAACCAGCCAATCCGTTGCAGAGATACGCATGTCGAAAGCCTCTGACACAGGTCTTAAGCGTGTGCCAGGGTCGGTGATATTGGGCCCGGTGTCAAACAAGACATTGTCGTGTGGACGGCTCACAACATATGAAGTATTGGTTCTCAAGGGATAAACTGTTGCGCAGCCGGAATAGTCTCCACCACAGTAAAAAGGGTATATTCTTGCCTCCGGCGACTGTTGTGCTCGCTGGTTGTTCCTAATTACAATCTGTCGCCCCTGGATCTGTCGCCCCTTCGGCGAAGCGGCGGATTTTTTTCGCTAACGGTCATAAGCCGCCCTTCTGGCATGTCTCATAACTTATATCATATGTCAAGTAGGTCAAGGCAGTGATCGCCAGATTGGTTGACGTTCTCGACTTGGGTGCCCGTCGGCAGCGAGTGATATCCGCATGCGATTTAAATACGATCGCATAGCATAGCTTGCGTCCAGAGACGCGTGTACTCTCTGCATCCCGGGCCGAGAGCAATATTGAACAATCGGATCGAGCAGGACGATCGGCGCATTAAGCGCCGTGTCCGAACGCTCGGCTTCAAATCCCTAGCAACCGTCGGCATTACCTGTCCGGCATTGAAATGGTTTACATTGCGTAAGCGACAGGCGAACTACGCCTTCAATCCGAATCCATCCCTAGCGGAACAGTTCGCCATCCTCGCCACCTGACCAGAAGCGCAAACAATCCTCCCTGTGTCCCAATTCAGCGGTTGCAACAAGTTTCTTGCCCTTGCTGCTGGAGCTGCTGTGACCCGCAAATGGCAGGAGAGCAATATCGCGCTCGGCTATCATGCTCCTCAAGTTCGTGTAGGCTCAGATTATAGGTCAGATACCAGCGCACGCAAGGATCACAGATTGATCCAGCTGGCGTCCCTTGAACATCGCAACCCTTTCGAAAAAGTCGACGTAGGTAACCAAAAAGTCGCAATACATCCTGTCGGTCTTACAGTAGATAGGAAATCAGCTGTCCGGGAAAGCCCAGCGTGACCCACAGGCGGCCGGCATGAACACAGCAATTGGTCGGATCGCTGCCTAGACCGGTGTCGATCATCTGGACCAATCCTCCGGCGGCATCGAGGATGGCGATACGGTCGCCGTCGCTACCGGTGAGGTAGAGCCTGTCCTCATGGAAGACCATGCCATCGGGGTTGAAGCGATCATCGAGGCGGCACCATTCCTCCATCGGTCCGACGCGGTCGCCGAGCCAAGGAAGACGCAGCACGCGATGCTCCATGGTGATGCCGACGAGCAGCGAGCCGTCGGGATGGAAGACCAAGCCATTGGGAAGGCCGGTCAGGGCCGCGAGATGGCGGACGGTGCCGTCCACTGCGGCAACGAGGAGCTGACCGCCATGATAGACGGCGGCATCGATACCCAGAACATCCCAGTTCTGAGGGTCGGTGAAGACAAGTTCGCCCTGAGGTGAAAAGATCAGATCGTTGGGTCGAGACGGCTTCGCGCCTGGCAGGTCCGTGGCGAAATCGGCCAAGACGCCATTCGGCCCGAGCCGCTGGATGCGCCCGGTAATCTGTGGGTCACAAAAGTTCAATTGCTCCAGGGTAAGTGGCGCGATGCCACCATTGTTGGCGATGTAGAGCATGCCATCCGGGCCAAGCCGCATGCCGTTAGGCGCGCCGGAGACAATGGCGAGTTCGCGCAACTCGCCATCGCGCCAAGCGCGTATCTTTGCGTCCAAGAGGTCGACGAAGGCGATGGAGCCGTCGGGCAGGGCCACCGGACCTTCCGGAAAGCCCAGGCCGGTCACATGAATTTCAGCCTTCCATCGCATCGAAATCCCCTTCTCGGTTCAAGCACGCATCGTGTTTTTTTGAAGGAGTACCAAGCCGATCCGTGCCCCGACGCCGCCGGTCTCTCGGGGCGAAGCGACAGGCGACAAGGCCCGCACCATCTTCGACCTGCCGCAACGGCGGCACGGCCTGTCGACACACATCGCGCTCCAGATTGCAGCGCGGATGAAATCGGAACCGCCCTGGTAACCAGCCTTGTCCCGCAATACGGCGATCCGCTCCGCGTCGGGTCGTAAGGCGATGTCTGAGGCGTGTGGTTTGGGCATTGAGCGTAGCTGTCAAGATCATCCCACTCGCTGAGCTTGTAAGTTATAAGATATTCATTCCTTACGCAATCGCCGAGGGGAGAATTGATGAAGAACGAAGCGCGCATGCTGGACATAGCCAGGCACTTCCCTTCCCAGAAGGATCCACGCCGGCATGAGGATCAGGGCCGTTGACGATAGTCGCCAGCCAGGGCGAGACATCGTGCACGAGGTCTTGTTACATCGAGGGAATGGGCGGACTGTGGTGTGTCTCGCTTGAGTTCAGCGACAACCAGCTGGCCCACGCGGCCGACCGCCAGATGCGCCAGCTGGCTGTCTATCACACCCTTCAACATGGTAAGCCCACCATCGAACTCGTCGACAGATCGCAGCGCTGGCGCCGTTCGAGAATGCGCGATCTTTCGGCTCGGAACTCAATGGCACGACGCTTAAGCTCGCCTGGAATTACCACCGGCTCGCGGGCGTCATCAGCAGGTTCGGCGCTCTCCACGGCAGTGCAGTCATGGGCGCCGGGTTGAGCAGCCTGCCACAGACCCACAAGTCGTGCAATCTCCCGCCGCTCTCCGTCATCTCCGCAGCGCGGCCGGTCCACTATTTTGAAAGCTTTCGAATGAAAATGAAACGGAAACGGACTCTAGGCCACCCGCTTGGCACGGGAGCTTGAGTTGCCAATCTTTACGGAAGGTCCTGACACCATTGCTTCGATAATCGCCGACCCCGCCATGGGCGCAGGCGGCGTGCTCGTGCCCCTGCAAGATTGTCATCCAGGCAGTCCTGCGCAAGCAGGATATCCTCATGCTGTCCTGCGAAGTGGTCTGTGGATTTGGAGGCACCGAAAACTGCTTCAGCAGCCAGACACTCGACATGTACCCGGACTTCCTTTCGATCGCGAAGAGGCTGTCATCCGGCTATTTGCCCATCGGCGGCGTCATTATTGCGGATAAGGTCAACCGATACTTCGCCGAATGAGGCGCACAGGGCGGAGGTCTTCGGCTATGGTTTTACTTCTTCCGTCATCCAGTGACGGCTGTCGTCTCGGCAGAGGGGAATCAGGATTTACCGCGAGATCGATCTTGTGAGCCGAGCCGGGTCCGAATAATGGTGTGTTACCCGACGCGCTCCGCCATGGAGGTGTGCGGCTGCAAATCGTGGCGGCGCAAGTGATCGCGACGCCATTGGTGAACTCGCTCCAGGAGGGCGATTTCGCACGCTACTCGCTCGATCCCGTGATCCCGCTTCCGTCCGGCGCTTCGCAGACCGATCCGCGGCCCATTACAGAGGAACTGAGGAACCAGTGGCCGGCAGGGTTCAACCTCCCTGGGCGCGGCGCAAGGTGACCTGACGCGCCCACGGCCTCGGCTGGTCCGAAACGCTGCCCACCGCAGCGTCGGCACCGGACGTGCCAGCCATGAGATTGATCTCATCGGCTAAAAATATCAATGGCCTGCATTTAGGAGCGCGCTGCGCCCGGATGGAGACAATCTCGCCGCGCTGCCGGGCGAAAAGGAGGCCGGCCTTGGGCGTTTGCGAGCGCACCGAGGCGGCTGGCCGTCGCCACAAACAAATGGTTTTAAAAATTGACTTCCGGAGAAACTAGCAACGAGCTTCTCCTTGCGTTGCGGAAAAATAAATTATAAGTCATCATTCATCATTTATGAACGATCGCTGGCTGGTGCTCCGCATGGTCCGCGGTGACCTGTGAGGTAATTCCGATGAATAACGTTGACGTGATAGTAGTAGGTGGTGGTCTTTCAGGCCTCTATTCGGCGATAAAGCTTCAAGAGAGCGGTGTGAAAACGGTCGTTCTCGAAGCCCGGGATCGGGTTGGAGGCATGACATACTCGCCATACAGTGAAGTGCTTCGACAGAGGATCGACCTTGGCGGGCAATGGGTCGGAGATCTTCATAAGCGCATGTACGGCCTTATCCATCGGTATAAAGCCCCGATCGTAAAGCAGTTTACGGGCGGAGCGCGAGTGCGGATTCACGGCAAACAGACCTTCACCGGACCGATGGGCACAGTTCCAGGGTTGAACGCTACTGAAGTAGAGGAGCAGAAAAGCGGTCTTGTCACTCTGGAGAGGGCTCTGGAAAGCATTCCCACGGATTACTGGCAAGGTGATATCGCATACAATTTCGACTCGCAGACGTTCTCCTCTTGGGTGGACAGCAAATTTCATACGCAGTCAGTGCGGGGCCTCCTCAAGCGGATGACGAGTTCTTATTACGGTGCGGCCGCGAACGAAATCTCCGCGCTCGACGCATTGAACAAGTTCAAGGCTTGTGGTGGTCCAACGTTCCAGGCGGGCGTGGGAGAGGGTGCCCAGGAGGAGCATCTAGTTGGGGCCGCATATATATCCGAACGGATGGCGGAAGAGATCGGAAATGTCGTTCTGTCCGCTGACGTTCGCGAAATAAAATGGTCTGACAAGCGCGTGGAAGTGCGAACTTCCAAAGGTGAATGGGGGGCACGATTTCTCGTCTGCGCTATGTCACCGACCATGATATCGCAGGTTCAATTTTATCCAGTGCTGCCAGCGATACGTAGGCAGTTCCATCAGAGATTTCCAATTGGGCAATATACTAAGGTCGCTTTAACCTACCCGAAACAGTTCTGGCGAGACCGCCAGTTGAGCGGAAACGTAATTTGCATGGACGGGTCGATAGGATCGGTTTACGATTTGGGGAGTGAGTCCTCAGATTATCCCGTATTGGCGGCGTTATTTGGCGGAGTGGCAGGAAAAGGCATATCTCAACTATCGAATGACGAACGCAAATCTCGCGTGTTAAACATAATTTCTCAAGCGCTAGGTAATGACGCGGCGAAGCCGATCGATTATCAAGAACAAATCTGGGCAGAAGACGCGTGGGCTGCCGGTGCTAGCTGTTCATTTACCACGCCGGGTGCAATTACCGCGATTGGCTATAGGGTTTTCGCTCCAACAGGCCCGATATATTGGGCCGGGACGCAAGCCGCGAGACAATTCCCAGGGTATATGGAAGGCGCGCTTGTGGCTGGCGAGGCTGCAGCGCTCGGAGTGATGCAGTCCGCTTCAGGTGGGCGGCAATCGTAGCCTTCAAACAGCTCTGGGTCTTTTGGCCCCATTGTGATCCGTAAGCCCGCGCGTCTGCGCGGTGCAGCGATTGCCGCCTAAAACTCCGAGACTCGGAAGTGGTATAAAAATCGGCCGGCATTCATAAGTCTCTTGTCATAAGTTATAAATTATGCGATTTTGTTAGATGCAGCGTGCTGCGAGAAAAATATGCGACGAAAGTCGCGACACCATTGATCTTCACACGAGTCGTGGCAGGGTCCGATGTCCACCCAACCTGTTTCTGTAGTCACGGGAGGCACCAAGGGTATTGGTGCGGCATGCGTACGTGTGTTATCTCGAGATGGTTTTCAGGTGCTCTTTACCGGAACCGACAAAGATGCCGGGACGAAGCTTCAGGACGATGTTGCCGGCAGTGTCTTTCTGCTTAATGATGTAACCAAGCTAGGTTTCGAGAAGGAAGTGATCTCTGCCGCGGAGGATTTGGGCGGAGGCAGCATCGCCTTGCTGGTCAATAACGCAGGCCAAGCAAAGCGCCTTCCGTTCGAACAATGCTCACTGGAAATCTGGGATCAGATGATGAACGTCAATGGCCGCGCGGTTTTCGCGGTCACCCGGCAGGCGCTTGGGTCTTTGAAAAAGGCCCAAGGTTCAGTCGTCACCATAGCTTCGATCGCGGGGTTTGTGGGAGAGGAAGAGCTCTCGGCATACAGCGCATCAAAAGCCGCGCTCATAGCTCTGACGCAGTCTTGGGCCATAGAACTGGGAGGTCATATCAGATTCAACTGCGTGTGCCCTGGACAGGTTGCAACCCGAATGATGCGGCGGGTCACCGACAGTGCCGATCTGGTGAAGCGATCTAAGGCGCGAGTGCCGGTAGGCCGGATCGGTGATCCGAGCGAGATTGCCGAAGTCGTAGCATTTCTTGGGTCGCCAAGGGCGAGCTTCGTCAATGGGGCAGTCGTCGTGGTCGACGGTGGTGAGACGGCGGGGATTAGTGTGCTCGAAGGCGCGGATGTCGCGACATTGACTGATCGAACCAGGAAGGCCTGACCGTCCATGACAAAGTTCAGATCGCACTGGTTGCGCAAGGCCCTTGCGCGCGAAGGTAACCCGACCCCATTGCCGGCCCTAAAAGGGCTTGTGGATGCCGACACCGCGGTCGCGGCTGGTGGATTTACCGGCTTATGGACGGTGATTCACCTTAAGCAACGCAGTCCATCTACCGATGTAGTTTTTGCTGGAAAAACACATCCGCGGATCCGGGGCCGGTGGGCGTAACGGCGGATTCATAATGAATTGGTGGTCGAAGTACTATTCGCTTATGAAGCAGTTCCTCCCGAAGGCTGCCCTTGGCATATGCAAGCTTTCCGCTTCGGCCGTGGGTTCGATAACCGATTTCTGCCAGTCAAATAACATCGACGCCGATATTCGAAACGGCGGCTGGCTTTGGGTTGCTGGTAACTCAGCCCAGGCCGGTGCGTGGGGTTTAACCCTGTCGTCTATCGCTTCCGCCGGCATGCATCCCTTCCAGCGCATGGGAAGAGGTGAGATCGCCGAGTTAATAGGCTCAGAGGGCCTTCGCTTCTGGGGTGTTCGATTCAAGTATCTGCACAGTCCAACCGGCACTTCTAGCTCGCGGGTTGCGTAAGAGGACATTGGAATTGGGGGGGGGCTCATTGGCAGAATTGCGAGGCTTGATCCGACTAGCTTTGTCGATCGATGAGGGTTCTTAGGCAAGCACAACAGCAAATTCAATCCGTTGCGTAAGATCAAAAATGGGAGAAACAAATGATCACACGTAGAGACGTAATGAGGCTTGGAGCGGCAGTCGCTGTACTGCCATTCGTGAATGTGTTGGCGTCCGCAAAGACGCCAGACGGTGTTGTCGTCATGGCGAAGGCCATTGATGACATCACAACCGGATTTGATCCGGCGGAAGTGTTCGATTTCAGCAACAATGAAGTATGTGGAAATATATATCAGTCTCTGTGTACTGTTGATCCGGCCGATTCGACCAAGATTATTGGCGACCTCGCGGAACGGTGGGAAGTGTCAGCTGATGGCACGGAGTATACATTTTACTTGCAAAAAGATGCCAAATTTCCGAGTGGCAACCCAGTTGTGGCAGAAGACGTCGCTTACAGCTTGCGTCGCGCCGTCAAAATGGGTCTGGGGCAGAGCCAATATATCGCACAATTTGGATTCACTGCAGACAATGTTGACCAAAGAATTCGTACCGATGGACCAGACCGGGTTGTGCTCACACTGGCACAGCTGTGGTCATCTACGCTCGTCTTGGCTTGCCTCTCCACCAATGCTGGCGGCGTGGTGGAAAAGGCGGCTGTCGAAGCCAATACGGCAGGATCAGACTTCGGAAACAAGTGGCTGCGAACCAACTCAGCTGGATCTGGTCCGTATCAGCTGAAGGAGTGGGAGGCCGCCGACCGGGTTATCTTGACCGCAAATCCAAATGCGCGGGTTCATCCTAGCGTTTCGCGCTTCATCGTCAGGCACGTGGCAGAGTCACCCACGCAGTTGCTATTGGTGAAAAAGAGAGACGTCGATGTGGCGCGAAACCTGGGCGCCGACGAACTGAGGTCCATCAACTCCGACGCTGATATCAGCAAGGCGACGGCAAGCGTCTTTACCCAGTTTTATATTGCAATGAACGGCAGCACGGATCAGCTGAAGAGTCAGAAAATCACCCAGGCGATCAAATGGGCGATCGATTATGAATCCATCGCCAACAACATCACACCTGGTCTGTGGGACAACTGGCAATCCTTCTTGCCGAAAGGGTCTGCCGGAGCTGTGACGGATAACCCGTTCCGCCGCGATCTGGACCGTGCCAAAGCCCTTATGAAGGAGGCTGGACTAGAAGGTGGGTTCGAGGTGACACTGGATCACTATGCAACCTGGCCCGCTCCAAACATCGCGCAGGTTCTGCAAGCGAATTTGGCTGAAATTGGCATTACAGTGAGACTGCTCGCTGGCGAACTCGGTCAGGTTTCCACCAAAATGCGCAGTCGTCAGCACCAGCTGGCCCTGGCGTATTGGGGCGCCGACTATGTTGATCCCAACATGAACTCCCAAGCTTTCTGCCTCAACGTGGACGATTCAGACGGCAGTGCTACCAAGTATCCGGCTTGGCGATGCCACTACAGCGACGAGGAAATGAACAAATCGGTAAGTGCCGCGGTTCGCGAACTTGATCTCGAAAAACGCCTAGGAATCTATCGGGCGATCCAGACACGTTTCTTTGAAACGGCCCCGTTCGCATTCCTGTTGCAACAGAGAGACGTCGCCGCAATGGCGAAGGGAGTGAGCGGGTACGACATCGGGCCTCTTGTCAACGTAAACAGATACGCTGGCATCACAAAGTCATGAACCTGATTGCCTGCGAGGGTAGAAGGGGGCGGAACTTTTCCGTATGATTGTACAGAACCTTCGCAAGATCGCAGCCGAGAGCGCCGCCGTGTTGGCGACGCTTCTCGGTCTTGTTCTGGTGACCTTTCTAATTGGGAGGGTGATGCCGGTTGACCCGGTGCTGGCAATTGTCGGGGACAAGGCGCCTGCTAGCGTTGTTGCCAAAGTTCGTCTGGAACTCGGGTTGGATCAACCTCTGCTAAGCCAGTTCGGTTTTTACCTGGAAAGGCTCCTGAAAGGCGATCTAGGTGTATCGACGATGACTGGGCAGCCAGTCCTTGCCGACATGCTGAAGTACTTGCCCGCCACGTTGGAATTAGCCACCACAGCAATGATTATTGCTCTTGTTGTCGGCGTTCCGTTAGGTGTGTTTGCGGCTTACCGGCAGGGCTCGAGGTTCGACAACGTGGTGAGAGTCATCACGCTCGCTGGTCAGTCGACGCCGATATTCGTGATGGCGCTTGTGGGGCTGCTGATATTCTACGTTAAGCTTGATCTGGTACCTGGAATAGGCAGGCAAGGCCTTGATTTTCAGGGGTTTACAACGAGCAGAACCGGTTTGCTGCTGGTCGACACTCTTTTGGACGGCCAAGCGGATGCCTTCTTCGATGCGCTAAGGCACCTGGCTTTGCCAGCGCTGCTGTTAGCCTACGCTAGCATGTCGGTGATATCGCGCATGACCCGCGCCTTCATGATCGAGGCGCTGTCTGGAGAATTCATCGTAACGGCTCGCGCCAAAGGCCTTACGAGGTCCAGTATTCTTTGGGGGCATGCCTTCCCCACCGTAGTCGGCAGGCTGCTTTCAACAATCGCCTTGACTTATGGCGGGCTGTTGGAAGGTGCGGTTCTGACCGAGACAATCTTCAGTTGGCCAGGCCTCGGTCAGTATCTCACGCGCTCGCTTTTGAATGGGGACTTGAACGCGGTGCTGGGCACAACGACGCTGATCGGGGTGATCTACATCTTGCTGAATATTCTTTCGGATGTCGGCCAGTATTTGTTCGATCCGCGCGTTAGCCGTGCAAAGTGATAAGAGTCGGTGAAATGTGGACTGTTTCTCGTCGAGATACGCTTTACGACTGGCTTCTAGCTGATATGCCGGTGACTACTCGTCAGGCAGCGGCTGGGCAGCTTTATCGCCGGTGGCTGCAGTTCCGCCAGAACCATCTTGCTACCGCGGGACTTGCGATCGTTGTAGTTCTAGTTCTTGTGGCGATTGCAGCACCCGCTTTGGCAACTTATCCGCCAGGGGCTCAGGATTTGGCCAACAGACTTGCGCCGCCTTCAGCTGCGCACTGGCTTGGAACCGATGAGTTGGGTCGAGATCTGTATAGCCGTGTTATCTACGGCAGCCGAGCGACACTGGGTATCGTGCTCGCTGTCGTAATGCTCGTAGCCCCGGTTGGATTGGCCGTCGGAACGGTGGCGGGTTACTATGGCGGACTTCTCGACACGATCCTGATGCGTGTCACCGACGTCTTTCTTTCGTTTCCCCGATTGGTTTTGGCTTTGGCCTTTGTGGCGGCGATGCAGCCAGGCATGGCGAGCGCCATTCTTGCGATCGCGCTCACCGCTTGGCCGCCATACGCACGATTAGCCCGATCTGAAACGCTGACGCTAAGGCATGCAGATTACATAGAGGCCGTTCGCCTAACCGGGGCGTTCTCGGGCCGTATTATCCTGAGACACATCGTGCCTCTCTGTGTGTCTTCTCTCATTGTGCGGGTCGCGTTGGACATGAGCGGCATTATTTTGACAACGGCGGGGCTTGGATTCCTCGGTATGGGCGCTCAGCCGCCTTCGCCTGAATGGGGAACCATGATTGCGATGTCTCGTGGCTTCATTCTGGAGCAATGGTGGGTGCCAACCATTCCAGGCATGGCCATCTTGATCGCTTCGCTTGCTTTCAATCTGCTGGGCGACGGTTTGCGTGACGTGCTAGACCCGAGGCAGGAGTAGTGTATGCAAGTTGAAATTCAGAACCTCCGGGTGGCGTTTCCTTCTCCACGTGGGGTAACGCGGGCAGTCAAGGGCGTCTCCTTCAAGTTGGGAGCCGAGAAAGTGGCAATCGTGGGCGAGAGCGGATCGGGGAAGTCAATCACGGCCCGATCTATTCTGAAGCTTCTGCCCAAGAACGCGATAATGGAAGCGAACAAGCTCAGCTTTGATGGAATTGACATCATAACTGCCAATGAGGCCGTTATGCGGAGTATTCGTGGGAGAAGGGCTGGGTTGATCATGCAAGATCCGAAGTACAGCCTGAACCCGGTTATCAACGTCGGTAAGCAAATCGCTGAGGCATGGCGCCAGCATCGAGGTGGAGGCAAGCGTGAGGCATTCAGCGAGGCCATTAGATTGCTGGAGCAGGTGAATATCAGGGATCCGAAACGCGTAGCTGGCTCCTACGCGCATGAGTTGTCTGGAGGAATGGGGCAGCGCGTGATGATTGCTATGATGCTAGCTCCCGACCCTGAGTTATTGATCGCAGACGAGCCTACCAGCGCATTGGATGGGATGGTGCAGTCGGAAATTCTCCGATTAATTGACGGGCTACTGGAGCAAAGATCGATGGGTCTATTGCTCATAAGTCACGACCTCCCGCTGGTTTCCCGTTTCTGTGACAGGGTGCTTGTGATGTACGCTGGTCGGATCGTAGAGGAATGCCGCGCAAAAGACCTACACAAGGCGGAGCACCCTTACACGCAGGGGCTCTTGAAATGCCTCCCGTCTCTAGTCAGCCCCGTTGGTAGGCTCCAGACCTTGCGTCGCGACGAAGCCTGGGCAATGCAATGATCGCTGTTAATGGGCTTGTCATCCGTTTCGGCAGCTTTGAGGCCGTAAGAGGGGTTAGCTTTGACGTCGCAGCCGGCGGTTCATATGGGCTAGTTGGAGAAAGCGGATCCGGTAAGTCCAGTATTCTCAGAACCTTGGCCGGAATCCGCTCGGATTGGAACGGCTCTGTCAGCGTCAACGGAGTCTGTCTCGCCAGGCAGCCCACAAAAGACTATTTCCGGAAAGTCCAAATGGTATTTCAGGATCCTTTTGGCTCCCTTCATCCAAGACAGACAATAGAAAGAATACTGAAGGAGCCTTTATTCGTCCATGGTTTTTCTAATATAAGTGCAAGAGTAGAGAAAATAATGGATGAGGTATCGCTCCCCAAAAATATTCGATATAGATATCCACACCAGCTCTCAGGCGGCCAGAGACAGAGAGTTGCTATCGCTCGGGCATTGGTAAGTGAGCCGGATATACTATTGCTTGATGAGCCTACATCTGCTCTGGATGTATCGATACAGGCGGATATTCTTAATCTCCTAAAGGATTTGCGAGTTTCAAGAGAACTGACATATATATTGGTCGGCCACAATCTCGCGGTAGTAGCTCACTTGTGTGAGAATATTGCTATTCTTAATAACGGTACGATGGTGGAAGAGGTTTCTTCAGAAGAACTGCGGCATGGTTGGATTCTGAATGAATATACGAGTAAGTTGCGCGAGTTTAGCGTCGAGTTGGTGCACTGAATTTGCCGGCTTTCTAGGGAAGGCAGAGCGAACTTAGGCGATGGAGGGAGAAGAATTTTGGTGGAAAGAGTGAGCACGGCTCCAAGGCATGTCCGGAATGATTTTTATCCCGGCCCGGACGTAGTGGCGATGCTGAAGGAGCGCGCGCGCTTCATCCGCCTGGAGACGGTTCGGCTGATCGAGATCGCCAAGACGGGGCACTACACCTCCGTCTTCTCCGCCGCCGAGATATTCGCGGCCCTCTACTACGACGTCATGCGGCTGCGCAAAGGCGATCCGTCCTGGGCGTCGCGGGACCGCTTCACGATCGGAAAGGGCCATGCCGCCGTGGGACTTTTCCCCATCTACGCGGACCTCGGTTTCTTCCCGAAGGAATGGCTCGACAACTACACCCGCCTCGGCAGCCCACTTGGCGATCACCCGGACATGCGGAAGGTGCCGGGCGTCGACTTCTCGTCCGGCTCGATCGGCCACGCGCTGTCCAATGGCTTGGGCATGGTGCTGGCGCAGCGCTGGACCGGCGAGGACTACAGGGTCTTCTGCATGATGGGCGACGGCGAGATGCAGGAGGGCCAGGTCTGGGAAGCGGCCCTCAACGCCGCCCAGCACAAGGCCCGCAACCTGATCGCCATCGTCGACCGCAACGGCTACCAGCTCGATGGCCGCGTGGACGACCTGATGAATATCGAGCCGCTGGACGAGAAATGGCGGGCCTTCGGATGGGAGGTGCATACGGTCGACGGCCACGACGTCGCGCGGGTCACCGAACTCCTGCGCCGGGTGCGGGCCGACGACGAGCGCACCAGGCCGTGCATGATCATTGCAAGGACCAGCAAGGGCAGGGGTGTTTCCTACATGGAGACCGAGCCTGGCTGGCACCTGGGTTATCTCGACCCTTCCGACGCCGAAAAGGCGATCGCCGAAATCAACGCGCTGGATGCCTGAGATGAACGGACCGCTCTCCCCCAATTCCTGGCAGTATCGCGGCCTGAACGCGGTCAACCCCGGGCTGGACCACCTATCGAACGGCCTCATCAACCTTGTGAAGGGCGGCCACAACGTGGTCGCCGGATCGGCGGATCTCCAGTATTCCAACGGCCTTAACCGCTTCGCTTCCGTGTATCCCGACCGCTATATCTCCTTCGGCATATCCGAGCAGAACATGGTCAGCACTGCCGCCGGCATTGCGACCTGCGGCGTGGTGCCCTTCGTCGCGACATTCGCCTCGTTCCTGGCGCTGCTCGCCTGCGAACAGATCAGGATGGATGTCGCCTATTGCGCCCAGCCCGTCCGCCTCATCGGCCATCACACCGGCATTTCGTTGGGGTTCTACGGCACGTCGCATCATGCCACGGAAGACATCGCCACGATGCGGTCGATCGCCGACCTCGCGGTCGTGTCCCCGGCGGATGGGCCGCAGCTGGAGGCGGTGATCCGCGCCTCCGCCGACTACGACCGGCCGATCTATTTCCGCATCGGCCGCGGCCGGGACCCGGTTGTTTATCATGACAGGCCGACATTCGTATTTGGCAAGGCGCACGAACAACTGCGCGGCGAGGAACTGACGATCCTGGCCTGCGGCATGGCCGTGCACGGCGCGATTGAGGCGGCGAGCGCGATGAACGCTGCCGGACGGTCCATCGGCGTCCTCGACATGGCCTCGATCAAGCCGATCGATCGCGAGGCTATCTTGGAAGCAGCGTCGCGAACCCGCAAGATGATGACCGTCGAGGAACACAACGTCCTGGGTGGTCTTGGCGCGGCGGTCGCCGAGGTGCTGACGGACGAAGGAATGGGCGTGAAGCTGAAGCGCCACGGCATTTATGACGAGTACAGCCTCATCGCCCCGCCGACTCATCTCTACGCACACTACAAGCTTGATGCAGCCGGCATCCGGAGCGTTGCCGAGCAATTTCTTCGAGGTTAGTTAGGAAATCTTAGCGTGGTTTCGATTTTCTGTAGTAGATTATACGGAACTGAATATCTCTCGCTTGAGACGGCATTCTAATTCAGCAGGTGGAACTAGGAAGCCGTTCGATAAGGACTTATATCGCTTGCGAAGAGCTTTGATGGACGGTATCTTCGACTAGGCGAACGACATATTATGCAGAATTTTGCTCAGCAACTCGGCACCGCTCGAGCTCAGATCTGGGAGGTTTGTAGCAGTGCCGACATGACCCGCGAGCGGTATTGGCACTTGAGACTTATGAGAGTTGCGCTAGAGGGCGCTTGCTGCAGGATTAGGGGCAGATAAAGCCAAATATCTTCAAGGTGTCACCTGCAATTGTTGGAAATTTAAGGCGCCTGAGATACATAAAACGACGAGAATCTCTAATAGAGAATTTCACTTTGGCGAATATCTATTGTTCCGTATGGATTTATGTAGAAGAAATTGATGTCATTTTGGTTTCAATTGGGACTATTAGGTATGGTTTTTTATCAGAAAGCTGCCCATGATTGAACCGAAGGAGGCGAGCACGATAGTTGCTTAATGCATTCTGCGCGAAAGATGGTATTCCCGTAAAAAAAGCAATCGAAAACGACAGCGGTGGAAGCAGCTTTCTGCGCTACTTCAATGAGACAGAAAATGGTAATTCGGGATTAGATGCGGAGAAGATATGTCAAAGCAGATGGATTGGCCGAAATGAAAGTGTTCAAGCTCAAGGATATCACCCCCAGTTTCTCACCGCGCGGGTCATCACTTCACCAATATTTTGGTGCGGAACAGGGCGCTAGCATGGCGAGCGGAATAACTGTGTTTATGGACGCTGAGATACATTGGAAGCTGTGGTATGATGAAATGCTTCTATGTCTATCTTTGGAGAAGAGCTTCGAGCTTGTTGTCGACGGAATTGCGCATGAGTTGGAGCCAGGTGATATGATGTGGCTTCCGGCTGGCACCGAACTCATCTATCGTAGCGTTGGTACTACCAAAGCGGTTTGGGCCGTCACTCCTCCGGATTGGGAAAAGCAGCGGCCGCAGGGCCAAGCCTGGCGCATTTAATCGGCCCCATAACCTGCAGCCTTGAAGATGTTTCGACACTGCTGGGGTTCAAACAGGTGGCAGATTACGCCGAGCGCGCCGCAGATGGCGTCTACGGACCGCGCCGCCCGTTTTCTCAACAATACCTTCAATTTTGAGTACGAATCGATCGGATTGAGATCGATCGAGTATGGCGGCAGGAAGAGGAGCCAGGCGCGCCGCATCGCCTGACGAGGTCTCTGGTTCGCGGGATTTTGTGGAAGGCGACGTTGTTGAGAATGACGACATCGCCCGGCGACAGTTCGGGAGCAAGTTGGGTTTTGACATAGGTCGTAACCGGCCGATTGTTACCGCGGAGCTTTTGCTTTGATGCGCTCGATGAGCTCTTGGCCGTCGACAAAGCTGTCGAGGAAGTTGTTCCATTCGTCGGTCGAACGACGAGCGTGGGCGTCCGATCGTACGCATACGACGAAGGCCGCATGATTGGGACACGCGCGTGCGCGCGGCGGGCTCTATGATGGCGATGCGTGAAGGTCAGGCGGCCTGCTGATCGGCGGCCTTGTCGGCTTCGCGCAGGCGCTTCCATTCCCAAGGCAGTAGTTCGTGCAGACGCGAAGCGGGAAGATCAGCAATGCGGGCCAGGACATCGGCGAGCCAGGCTTTTGGGTCGACGTCGTTGAGGCGTGCCGTGGTGATGAGGGTAAGCATAACGGCGGCGCGGTCGGCGCCGCGCTGGGAACCGGCGAAGGTCCAGTTGCGCCTTCCCAGAGCAATGCCACGCAGCGCTCTTTCGGCCGCGTTGTTGCTGAGTAAGCGCGAATTTCCCCGCACCTTTTGCTGTTGAGTGCTCTGATGCATGAGGTGTCCACCAAAATAGGTGGACACCTTGTGATGGAAGAAGATGAGCAGAAACTGCGGGTGAGGCTTGTCGGTCGGGACGGGCGACGCCGATACGACCCGGCATCGAAGGACCGTCTTGTCTCGGCCTGTCTTGAGCCTGGCGTGTCGGTATCGAGGCTTGCGCTCGAACATGGGGTCAATGCGAACCTTCTTCGGAAGTGGATAAAGAAGCGGGCGGAGACCCAGTCCCTCCCACAGCCCCCACCATCGGCGTTCATCCCGGTTCAGATTGAAAGCACTTCCGATCGGGCCTTGCTGCGACAGAGCAGCATGGCTGCGGTGGATTTGCCGGGGACTTGCGATGGGGCACGTAGGTCGGCATCGAAAAGGACAGCGCCTTTTTCCTCTCCAGCCAAGGTGAGCGCGTCGCTGCCGAACGGCGTGACGTTGACGCTGGAATGCGGTGATGTGGATGCGTTGACGGCGACCATCGGAGCACTGGGTCATGTTCAGACTGGGCGCTGACCTGAAAGTCTACCTGCACCGCGAGCCGATCGACTTCCGGGCCGGCATCAACAGCCTTGCGGTTCTGGTCCAAGAGACGATGGCGCTCGATCCGTTTGCTCCGGCGGTTTTTGCGTTCTGCAATCGCCGTCGCGACCGGATGAAGCTCCTGTTCTTCGATCGGTCGGGCTTTGTGCTGGTCCTGAAGCGGCTGACCGAGGACAAGTTCCGGTGGCCGCGCCGGGAGGCAGCGGTGGTCACGCTTACGACCGAGCCAATTGCACTGGATCCTCGACGGCATCGACATCGATGCGATGGTCCGCCATCCGGTGCGGCAATATCAGGTTGCGGGTTGAGGGCTCTCGAATTGAGCGGTTGACGCGGCGGCATGCTTTCGATTCAAGAATCTGATGAATCGACCCGGCGAACCGACTGTTGAAGCGTTGATGGCGCGTATTGCTGCGCTGCAGGCGCAGAACCGTCAACTCACCGAACGCGTCGTCAAACTCGAGGAAGAGCTGGCGCTTGCACGACTGCATCGTTTTGCGCCGCGCAGTGAAAAGCACATTGACCGCCTCTTCAATGAAGCCGAACAGGCCGCGGATGAGGACGCCGCCGACAACGAAGATGGCGGCGTCGTTGTCCTGCCGGACACGGGCTTGCCGGCGAGCGAAGGGGCGACGGGAAAGAAGCGCGGCCGCAAGGCCTTGCCGGAAAACCTGCCGCGCGAGCGCGTCGAGTATGACCTTCCCGACGATCAGAAGGCTTGTCCTTGCTGCCGTCACCAGATGCATCGCATGGGCGAGGCCGTTACCGAGCAACTTCATATCGAGGTGAAGGCGAAGGTCCTGCAGAATGTGCGGTTCAAATATGCTTGCCGTCATTGCGACCGTACCGGCATCAACACGCCGGTCGTGACCGCGCCGATGCCCGCGCAACCCTTGCCGGGCAGCATCGCCACGGCCTCGACGCTGGCCTTCGCGCTCGTTCACAAATACGTCGACGGCACACCGCTCTACCGCCTGGCGCAGGCCTTCGAGCGCGCGGGCGTTCCTGTCAGCCGTGGCGCTCTGGGTCACTGGATGATCGGCTCGAGCGAAAAGCATCTCGCCCGCATCTATGACGTGCTGAAGCTGCGGCTCAGATCGCAGCCCCTCATCCATGGCGACGAGACCACGGTCCAGGTGCTGAAGGAAATGGACAGAGAGGCCACCAGCACCTCGTACATGTGGGCATACCGGAGCGGCCACGACAGTGACGAGCCGATCGTGCTGCTCGATTATCAGCCGGGTCGCGGCCAGATACACCCGCAGACCTTCTTGGGCGATTACCGCGGCATCGTGATGAGTGACGGTTATTCCGCCTGGCGCACGCTGGAAGGGGCAACGCATCTTGGCTGCATGGCCCATTCCAGGCGGCGCTTCGTCGATGCCCTAAAGGCGAGGAAGAAAGGCGGCGGCCCGCCGGAACAGGCGCTCCGGTTCTTTGAACAGCTCTATCGGGTTGAAAGGCAGGCGCGGAACGAAATCCCCGATGACGGCGAAACGCGAGATCACTGCATTCGCCGCTTCCGCCAGCAACATAGTGTCCCGATCCTCCAGGCTCTCAAGGCATGGCTCGACGACATCGCCCCAAAAGTCTTGCCGGACAGCAAGCTCGGCGACGCCGTCTCCTACACCCTGAACCAATGGGGATATCTGACTCGTTACACCGAGGACGGCAGCATGCCGATCGACAACAATCTTCTCGAGCGTGACATCAGAATCTTTGCCACTGGCCGGAAAAGTTGGCTGTTCAGCGATACCGTCGACGGAGCCAGGGCCAGCGCCGTCATCTACAGCCTGATGTTGACCTGCCGCGCCTGTGGCGTCGAGACGTTAGCGTGGCTGCGCCACGTCCTCACTGAATTGCCTCAACGCAACGAGGACGCTGATATCTACGATCTGCTGCCCTTCAACTTCGCCAAAGTAACAGCAGCCTGATCAGACCAGATACCGTTCCCGATTCGAAGGCCATCCGTCGAAAGCCCCCGCGTCAACGTGCAGCGAAAATAGCGCTTACGTTGCTGAGGCAGATTCTGCCGTCGTCGATGAAGCGGGCGAAGTCGGCCCAGCGCCTGAGCATGTAATTGATTGGCTTCAGGACCTCGGAAGAGCGCGAGAGGGTATCGCGCTCGCGGAGCAACCAGGCGTGCATGTCGTCGAGAAGTGGTTTGCTCTTCTCCTGCCGCACGGCATACCGCTCGGCAGCGCTGCGGCCGTTGATGGCGCGCTCGATCTCGAACAGTGCGTCGAGGCGCCTGACCGCCTCCAGCGCGATCGGGGAGATCGGTTTGCCCTTCTTGCCATCCCGGGCCTTTTTCGCGATGTCGGCCAATTCGAAGAATCCTCGCCGCGCATGGGCGTAGCAAAAGGCCGGCGTGATCGGCTGCTCCTTCCGCTGCGGGTCGAACAGCGGCTCGAAGCCACTGTAACAGTCGCACTCAAGGATGCCGGCGAACCGGCCAGATGCTTCTGAGGACGCTGGCCGCGCCGGTCGCTCGAGGCGTAATAGATCGCCGCCGGCGGCGCAGGCCCGGCGAAGGGACGGTCGTCGCGCGTATAGGTCCATATGCGCCCGGTCGCGCACTTGCCCTTCGCCAGGATGCGAATGGTGGTGTCGTCGCCATGAAGGCGCTCGGCCGCGAGCACATGGCGCTCGATCAGCTGGAAGAGCGGCATGACGGCGAAGGTTCCGTGGCCGACCTGATCGGCCAGCGTCGACAGCGGCAGCTCGATCCCCTCGGCCTTGAAGCGCGCGCTCTGGCGGTTGAGTGGAGCATGCATGCCGAACTTGTCGAAGAGGATTGTCGCCAGCAGCTGCGGACCGATGAAGCCGCGCGGCGTGGCATGGAACGGCGCCGGCGGCTGGGTGATCTTCTCGCAGTCGCGGCAGGTAAACTTTTCGCGCACCGTTTCGATCAGCTTGAAGCGGCGCGGGATCTCCTCCAGCGTCTCGGTCACGTCCTCGCCCAGCTTGATATGCCTGCGGATCGAGGCTATTCATCTTGGCCTTCTCCATGGTCGTCATGGCACGTGCCAGGGTCTCCGCGCCGTATCCGACGGGACCTGATGATGCCTGGATTCTAGGGCATGAGGTAGAGGTCGCCTATCCGTTTCACCCGCTGTTCCGGCGGCCCGCGATCGTGATTGCCGATCAGTTCCACAACGGCAGTCGTCATTTGACCTGCGCTCAGGCGAGGACCCATCCTTCCTGGTACCCGCATGGATGATCGATCCAGCGGTCGCATCGGTCGAGCCCACTGACGTTCCGCGCCTTTCGGTTGCCCGACTTTTCGATCTTAGAGCGGGATGAATTGAGGCTGAATCGAAATGTTGAAATGTTGCGCGCGCACCCGAATTCCTTCGCCAATCGCTTCACTCCCCAGCCAAGCTCATGCAGCCGCAGCATCGCTGGCACCTCCTCAGGCTGAAGCATCTCCTCTCCCTGCATCGTTCTCGACGATGCAGGAATCGCCGAAATCCCAATCGTCATCCATGCCTCCTCTCATAACCGAGGGGGTCAGTTCTTCATTTCGTCAGGGCGCATTGCCTCAAGCAAAATGTTACCAATAGTGTCGCTGTTCCGAATGGGATGGTCAGGTGTTGTCATCCCGATTCGGAGGATGGATGGCAAGGCGGATCAGC